>CACWXY010000015.1 GCA_902764915.1 uncultured Eubacteriales bacterium
TTCTTCAAGCTGTTTCTTCTTTCGTGCCTGGCGTGGATTGGATAAATGCTGAATATGTGTCGCACAAAAAAGTTATTAACGTACCCGGGAAAGACAGTTTAAAAAGGCAGTAAGACATGTTCCAGTTTTTTGACGGAACAATCAATGAAGCAGCATGCGAACAGAGAATATGATGAATGGCAGCAGCACAGGGAAGAGAACGCGAAAAAACCTATTCTGAGACTGAACATCCGCCAGTGCCTATGTACTGCCCAGGATATGACCACCGGAAGAGAAGCATCCGCTTCGTCCGCACATATTTGCATGATGAAATGCCAGTATACTGGCAGGCTGCAGCACAAAGGGATACAATTCCGGCTGAAGATAAGCGCTATAAAGAACTCGGCTATTGACAAAAGCCAGGGACAAGTGGAAAGAAGACATACCCTAATGTTTTCTCTCTGCTGAATCATGATTCTGAAAAAATCCAGGCGAAATCCCTCTGGCTGCTTGGTGAAATGGGCTATGCCGATCCTCAGGCTGTTCAGAACGCGGTTCCGATCATGGCTCCCTTTCTGAATAGCCCTGCACCGCATCTGCGGGAGCATGCCGTCAATCCAATCGGACGGATCGGACGCAGTAACTGTCATCCGATCCAGCCAAATTGGCAGGAGCTGTTCCGCTTTGCTTCTGATGAAGATGCAAAAGTCAGGCTGAGTTTTATCTGGGCATCTGAGAACATCGCAACCAATACACCGGATATTTTTGAAAACAAGATGCCCGTATATGCAGTATTGCTATATAATGCAGCTGATAAAGTCCGCATGGAAGCGCCTGAGATCTTTCGCGTTCTCGGCAAGCGCAGACCGGAATTCGTCAGACCGTTCATGGAGGTACTTCGAAGAATATCGGAAACGGACAGCAACCGCGTTGTAAGAATCCACTGTCAGGGTGCGATCAAGGCTGCATCATCCATTCCAATCATTCTGAAATAAAAAACTTCGGACGGGTATTGACTCTCACACTGTGTCAGGGATTAGACTCTTGGCGAGCTCAGAAACACCATCCATGGAGGGGAACAGCAAATGCTGAAGATCGGAGATTTTTCAAAGCTTTCCAGAGTAAGCATCAGAATGCTTCGCCATTACGATGACATTGGACTGCTGAAGCCTGCTGACACCGATGCCTTTACCGGCTATCGGTATTACCGGGAAGATCAACTGCTCATCATGGGGAGGATCACCGCCCTGAAAGATATGGGCTTTGCCCTGGCGGACATCATCCGAATCCTGGAAATATACGATGACCGGGATCAGCTGGATGCGTTTCTGTCCGTCCGGGAAGAAGAACTGTCCAAGCTGTCAAAGGAAACGGAGTACAGGCTGATGCTTCTGGAAACAGCCAGAAAACGGCTGAGAGAGGAGCAGAATATGAACTATGACGTTACGATCAGGACGATTCCGGAACGGTATGCGGCCACAGTGCAGATGGTCGTCCCGCATTATGAGGACGAAGGCATGCTCTGGCACATGATGACCGAGATCCAAACACCGCTGATCCCCGCAGAGCCCTGCCTGGCGGCAGCGACGTTCCTGGATAAGGAATACAAGGAAGAAAACGTGGAGATTATGGTATCCATGACCGTCAAGGGGACCTATGAGGATACGGAGCATGTGAAGTTCAAGACGCTTCCGTCGGTCAAGGTCGCCAGCTGTGTAATCAAGGGAAGCTATGCCCAGATGGGGGATGCGACTGCTGCTGTTGCTGCATGGATCAGTGATAATGGCTGCCATGTAAACGGGCCCATGTTCAACATCTATCATGTCAGTCCCAACGAAACCCAGAATCCCGATGAATATGTGACGGAGCTTTGTTTTCCGATAGAATAAAAAAGGCCCGCCAGGGAGCGCGATGTTCCCTGGCGGCCTCTTCAGGAGGGTACAGGATGGAATACATACGTGTAACAAGGGAAAATATCGATCAGGAGCATATCTGCTGCGCTATTTCGAATAATAAGGATGCACAGGTGGCATCCAAGAAAGCATGGCTGCGTGACCGGTTTGAGGATGGGCTGGTGTTTCTGAAAAGTGTTGCGCGGGGGAAATGCTTTATTGAGTATATTCCAGCGGAAAACGCATGGAACCCTATCCATGCAGAAGGCTTTATGTACATCGACTGCTTATGGGTTTCCGGTTCTTTCAAGGGGCACGGATATTCCAATGATCTGCTGGAAGCCTGTATCCAGGACAGTAAGGACAAGGGAAAAAAGGGTCTGTGCATCCTCAGCGCCGCTAAAAAGAAACCCTTTCTTGCCGATCCCCAGTATCTCAAGCATAAGGGGTTTTCCGTCAGCGATGAGGCGGATAACGGCATTCAGCTATGGTATCTGCCATTCTCTTCGGATGCGCAGCCTCCGGTATTCAAGGAGTGCGCAAGGCATCCGCACATTCACGAAGCCGGCTATACCCTGTATTACACAAGCCAGTGTCCCTTCAACGCGAAATATGTACCCATCATCGAGCAAACCGCCAAAGAGCATGGAATACCATTCAGAGCCGTTCATATTGAAAGCAGGGAAGAAGCCAGAAACGCTCCCTCACCTGTCACAACGTATGCTTTGTTCTGTGATGGACAGTATTTGACAAATGAACAGATGAACGCCGCCAGGTTCCTGAAACTGACAGCAAGATAGCCCTGGATTTGCTCAGGCATTTGTGAAAATCGATATCGACTCATGCATGAAGGAGAAAGCGACATGGCATCCAGCCGCGCATACCTGGATTTCATTCTGGAACAGCTGTCAGGGATTGACCGGATCACCTATAAGCAGATGATGGGAGAATACATCCTGTATATGAACGGCAGAATCATCGGCGGCATCTATGATGATCGTTTCCTGGTTAAGCCGACCAGGTCAGCCAGAGCAATGATGCCGCATGCTGATATGGAACTTCCCTATGAAGGCGCAAAAGAAATGCTGCTGGTTGACAATGTCGACAGCAGAAATTTTCTCTCACGGCTGCTGACAGCAATGTATGACGAACTGCCAGTCCCGAAACCGAAGAAATGGTGAGAGAATAAACCGCATCCTGCTTACGCACGGCGTTTTTCAGGAGGCAATTTTCAATTGTCCATGCAGATAATGGACAATTGCCGGTTTCACGTTTCCCTCTGCACATGCTGCAGTATGTGCAGAGCAATGCAGCAGGGAATCACACCTTGTCGCTTTTTCTCTCCTTCAGTTCGGTATAAATGTATAGGAAAGCTCTGTCTGAAGCGTCTCCCCCGGCTGGATTTCCAGAAGTCCGGACGTTTCCGCATGCATACACAGGTTCGGTGCATCGGTAATCCACGACTGAGGCTCTGGACATACAAAGTGCCTGCCTCCGCCTCCGTTCCACAGCATTACAAAGCGAAAAGACTTATCCATCCGGCATTTCCATACGCCCTGCGGCTTTCTCAGACTCACCTCGCTTCCAGGTACGCATTCCAGCAGTGCTGAAATCGGCTCCCGGTCCGGATCCAGGCTTCCCGCTCTGAGCGCATCCAGAAGTCGTGAATGCTCCAGGGTCTGCCCGGTCGGAAGCAGACGTGCCGGATCCACCAGCCACTGCCGGATCACCGGAATCTTCAGACTGCATGCCGAATCACGGTGCAGTCCAAGAGCGGCATGAATGCCCAGTCCGCAGGGCATTGGCTGTCCGCTTCCGTTGACGATTCTGACTGTACAGCAAAGTCCCTGTGCGCTCAGAGTGTACCGCCTTTCCACCGTAAAAGGATATGGAAAGGAGAGATACGGGTGGTCTGCATCCGCGCTGTAGACAAACGTGCCTTCCCCCGCCCAGGCAAACGGAGTTCGATGAAGAAATCCATGAATATGATTGTTCCGCTCCGGTTCATTGATTGGAAAACGGTATTCCCGGCCATGAAACAGAAACCGGCCGTCACGCACACGGTTGGGCGGGAACAGCAGCGGCAGGCCGAAGACATTACTTCCTTCGCGGAGTTCCCTGCCATTCTCTGGCACGCGCAGCAGCTGATCACCGGAAGGAAGATGAACCAGAGAAATGCAGTTCGCCCCTGCGTCCGGTATAATAACGGCTTCATATTCCCGGTTTCTCAGCACAATCGCTGATTCCGTGCTCCATTGTATACGCTCGCTTGTCATACGAATCTCTCCAGACAAGCGCCCCTTTCCTTTCGGAAAGGGGCGCGCTTTTCTGTTTCCATTTATCGCTTCAGCAGCGTCTTATGCACAGTTACGGAACCGATTCCCAGGTTCTCAATCGTATACTTGCCAAGCGAGGCAGGGATGACGGCGATATCCAGGGAATGGAGCACGTAGGATTTGGACGGATCCTCGACAGAGGCAATGCGCACTTTTTCCCCATCCACAAGGGCAAGCACATGGAACAGACCGTCCGTATCATCTTCCACCCGATCCCAGAAGATCAGGTGACGAAGAGAAAAGTACAGAAGGTCATGCTCGCCGACAACCTCTTCCTTCCAGGGATGTCCATTCGCATCAACGCCTTCCCGGATAACGCCCCCATGATTCACTAGGTTCTCGCGAACCCATTCGGCGGTACGCTCCGGATGAATGACCCGGCTGCCCATTTTCAGGTGAATCGGACGCGGCATGCCGGTCTGCGGATCAATCCGCTGATAATCATACAGTTTATAGGTATAGGAACCAACTGTCAGACTGCCGATTTCGAGAATCACCTGGTTGCGACCGGACGCATGCACAGTCCCCGCCGGAATCATCACCTGGGTCCCCGGAACCGACGGAACCGCGTTGATATACTTCTCATATTCGATCAGTTCATGGGTCTTCTCCGCCTTGCGCGCTTCCGCAAAGAACGCATCACAGCTGTTTTCTTCCTTAAATCCCAGATAGGTCTTCGCTCCCTGCGCAGTTACACAGACATAATAGCTCTCATCCTGGCGACCCAGTTCATTGTGATTCTTCATCACATACGCGGCATCCGGATGGCACTGGATTGACATGTTTCCATTGGCATGATAGGTATCATCATAATTGAACCGGATGGGGAAATACCCGCCAAACTGCTCATACGCCTGATGTCCCAGCAGTTTTTCGCCCATGGCCTGCACAAACGTAAAGAATGGCGCTTCAAACTCTTTCCCGTCCATCTTGGCAACAATGGATACTTCCATGGGAATCATGTCAAATACCCACGCGCAGTTTTTCATTTCCTTGGGCAGGTGACGCAGATTGTAGATATAGAACCCGCCCCAGACACCTTCCAGATACACCGGGCGGCAGCGGAACGGTGCGGAGCACAGTTCCGTAAACATGCTCTTCATTTCCGCAAAGGTCACCATCTGCATTTCTTCAGGAACATCTGCCGTAATATAGTACTGGATATTCTCGTCGCGGATCAGCTGCCAGCGCAGAGCAATGGCATTCTCAAAATCAACATAGTAATTCCTGCGCATCAGCAGAGAATACGGCAGATCTTTCCCGCCGCCCACATTGCGCACATGCCCATACTTGAAGTTCAGGGCTGCCGTTCGCGGTGTCACATCCACCCAGATCCGGATGTCATAGCTGCTCTGCAGTTCCGCTGTCAGGGCGCCCTGCCCGATCACCAGCATACCGCGGCCTGCCTGGAGCCGATTTTTCAGGTCCATAACTTTTTCCGGCACCTGCAGTCCGGCATACCCACCCTCATACCGGCGTCCATACAGAAGCACCGGGTCTTCTTCTCTGTCTTCCGGCAGGTAAGGCAGGAGCATTTCCTCAATCGCATCCGCATCCTTCAGAAGCGATGCAGCATCCACACAGGTATAGACAGTGCTGCCGCTTACCTGCCGGAGTACATTGCGCAGGATACGCAGGTCAGCCCCCGGATATGCGTCAATGCCGACATTCTTCCCTTCACTCAGAAGGGCCATGATTTTCTTGGCTACAGCTATCACGCCGCGCACCGGCTTCACATGCTCTCCCGAAATCACATTGACTGCCTCATGATCGACATAAGGGTAGGGATGAAACATAAAACTCATGCTGATTCGCTCCTTTTTTCTACAAATGTCTTTTCACCGGAAGACTCCGTCCGGCGATCCAGACGGATCATGCCGACCACGGCACTGAGGAGGAGAAAACTCTCATTGAGCGTTCCCCACACGGAGCCATTGAGTGCCACATTCATCAGGAACATCACGGAAACAGGAATGGAGACCAGACGTGTAATCCGGGGAATCCCCATCCAGAATACAATGATGCACGCAAGCGACCCGATCGCTACCAGACTGCTCGTCCAGTCTTTCCATGCCATCAGGCTCAACCCCAGGCTGCTGCCCAGGAATATCCACAGCCATGCCTTATGTCGTGCCCACGCATGGTTCTGGCACAACAGCACACCGGAGCGTACCAGGGCCACCACGGTCACAACAGCCACGGAATAAGCGCCGAGAAACAGATAATGCACGATCCACAGCGCATCCGATATCAGCTTCCAGATCAGCATCTTCCGGTTTTCCTTCTGCTGATAGATAACTGCCGTGGTTACAATTCCCAGAACGCCAAACACATTTGCCCAGACTGCAGTATTCATCATATTTTCCAAACCTGCTCACAGCAGGCCTGTCCATGGACCGCGAAATACCCGGCTCCCCGCAGTGCCGCATCGTCAAGATGCGCAGAGACTGTCCACGGGACCTGGGTATCCAGATGAAACAGATCCGCACTCTTGGCAATCTGCCCGCCCAGCACAAGGCTGTCACAGCCAAGCCTGGGCAGCACATGGCGAAGAAGAGAGGAAAGATACGCGCCGGTCCGTTCAAATGCGTCCGCAGCCTTTCCATCCCCTGCCCGCGCTGATTCCGCGATCTCCCGAATCGGCACTTTTCTTCCATACGCACCTTGTATCGCCCGGGTGGACACATAGTCTTCCGCAATCCCATCCTTCCAGGGCATATTCCAGAGTGTGAAAGCCGGTGTGCGCTTTTCGTTGACGCATACACGCGCATCCCTCATGAAGGCAAAGCCAAGACCCGTACCCAGCATAATACAGCACGGCGCCGCGTAGTCCCGCATCTTTCCATCCCATTTTTCTCCCAGCATGAACGCCGTTGAATCATGAAGAAAGGTCACTTCCATCCCCGCCTGTTCAAACGGAGGACGGAGAGAACGCTGGTAAATGGCAGGAAACTTATGCTGCATCAGACTGACAGCATGCTCGAAATCAAACGGGCCGGGAATGGAGACACAGGCCCTGCGGCTCTGATCTTCCGTATTGCCTATCACCTGCGCAAGCACTGCACAGAACGCCTCATACGTCTGCGCATCGGACGGAACCTGTCCTGTCGTATGCTCCTGCACACGGCCTTCTGCATCCGTGCACGCATACTTGATAAAGGTGCCGCCGATATCCATAACAAGCATTCCAATGCCTCCCGCCGTTCAGTGAACAAAATCGCCCAGCGTAATCAGAAGCGGACTGTCCGTCAGCGGCAGATGATTCAGACAGGTTACGCCGTCTTCTATTCGGGTAATCATGTTCTCCGGAATCGCATACACGTCCCCTGTCATCAGATCAATCAGACGGATGTCCCGGGTTTCACCGCCAAACTCCAGAGAAACCGTACCCTCAAAGGTTTCCTGCATCAGATCAACGGCTTTCCAGTAGGCAATCGCCTGGGCACCGCTGTCCCGCTCAAAGCCAAGCATGACAAACTGACTGGAACTATCATCATATCCGAACACGCGCGGCGATTCCTTGCATCTGCGAAGGACCGGAAGATCCTTGGGATGCACATCCGCGCGGAACAGTGTGGCCAGGTGCTGCATGGCATAATAGGACATCTTCGGCGAATACGTTCCGGATGCCATACCATCCTCATCAAAGTCCGCATGCAGAAGCCCGAAATACCCGAAATCCAGCCATGACTTCTGATCACCCACCATGCCGTTGAGCGCCTCGACCATATCCAGCGCACTGAACTGAGAAGTAAACAGCACTTCCGAGCTCAGATCCAGCAGACGGTGCCGAAGGGTATACTTGGCCTGCTTCAGCTCTGTCCATGACCCGCCTCTGAGCGCACCGGCACCCCTGGAATCACTCTGCGTACCGGATTCGCCCTGAATAATCGCCACCTTCGGGTTGTACTGATTGATCAGCGCACGCATTGCCCGGATTTCCTGGAGCGCACTCAGTTCGTCTGCCTTATACCGATGGAAGGAAAGGGCATCCACGGCATCGCCTACACCGCGGTCCAGCATTCCCTTGAGGAAGGGCATCTGAATCCAGCTCACGACACCGCCAATGATCCGGGCTTTCGGATCCGCTCTGCGTATCGCCCTGGCTGTCTCCACGGTAAAATCGCCGAACTCAGCCGCATTGGGCCCATGCTTCCAGCACCACTGCCCGTCTGCCTCATTCCAGATCTCATACCATGTGACACGCCCGGCAAAATGCGCAGCCAGTGTTTCCACATAGCGCGCCCACGCGGCTTTCTCCTCATCCGATCCGATCGGCGGGCAGCCGACCGCGCCATAATACGTTTTTGCGCTTTCCGTGTACAGATCATTCCCGTAGCACAGATCAATCCATGGTTCCTGTCCCTGTGCGAGGAAACGATCTACGATCGCATCCAGCCATGCGAAGTCATATATGCCCTTTTCCCGCTCCGTTCTCTGCCAGCCGGACTGCAGCCGGACGTAATGCACGCCCAGGTCACCTACCAGCTGATAGGCATTCTCCGGATCAAAGGCTTTTCTGTCGAGCTTCTCAAACCCAACGCCCAGGCGGCTCCAGCCGATCTCCTGCGCGCTTGCCGCTTTCAGATGTCCGATTTTCTGCAGCCGTTCCATGTCAGACCTCCTCAAATTCACAGCCAAGCATCATGGCAAGGTCCTTCACCGCAGGGATCAGATTACCGTCTGTAATACAGTAATGCTGCGTCACGCCCTGGGACAGCAGTCTGGAAAACAGCTGCTGGCAGTCTTCCCCGACCGGCTTGAAATGGCTGTGGGAATAGGTTGCCAGGAAATGCTCCGTATGAATGGCTTCCACCTGTGTTGCCACCAGCTGGAACGTACCGGTCTGCTGCGAGCAGTGCAGCATGGTCTTTCTGCCCTCCGGGAACACATACCATGCAAATGGCGCGCCGGCATACTTCCATTTCGTCTTGGCAAAGCGCACATCGGAGGAAATCTTGCACTTGCCTCTGGGATCCGTGTAGTCATTCGGGCCAGCATGCCCCGCATCAAACGTACCGGATGGGACATCGATATGGAAAGGCTCAATATAATTCACATGTCCGCCGCCCAGCAGCTTCAGCACGGCAAAAGCAATGCCGCTGCCGATGTCGCCTTCGGGCACAACCATGGTCTTCACATCCGGGCTGGTCGGCCAGAACCCGGGCCGCAGACCAATATGCTGGAAAAGAACCGTATCAATATCATTGAGGACCAGCATATCCAGATTGTACTTTTCTGCCATCCGCTCCATTCCCATGGAAGCGCGTACCGATGCAAGGAACTTGACCGGGTCCACATTCGGCAGCACTTCATAGGACGCGGCAATCCGCTCCATGGTTGCCCGTGCGTCCGCATCCGAGACACAGTTGACCGTATCTTCCAGCTCTGCCACAGACAGGAAGCGCATTTCCGGGCCGATATCGCGGAACAGCGCATACGTGTCCACATATGTGCTCCACATGACCTCGTTCATGCAGGCAAGAAGCCCGAATGTGCTCTGCCTCAGCAGTGCCCTGGCCCGCGCAGCCCGGGAAAACTGTTCCGCGCGCTCCAGAACCTGTGTCCATGTGCCCGCAAAGGTCGCCATCATTTTTCGGCCAAAGCGTTTGATGGAACCGCTGGCTTCCAGGGAACCGACCAGGCCGCCGCAGCACAGGTATTCCGCAAACTCGTCGTCGTCATGGGTGTCCTTGAGACGGATCTCATCGCGCATTCTGTGGCAGAACAGCACAGGGCATTCCGGCATGTCCCTGAGGAACCGGATCCATGCAAAATCCTCTGCCCAGGACAGATAGATCGCGAGAACGCAGTCTACCTTATCCGCAGTAAACGCATCAATCGCGTGCTGTACATCGTCCCGTGTCCATGTAATGCCAGTAAAGGTCACATCCGCAATCCGGGATGTATCGCGGAGCATCCATGCAGCCTCCGCTTCCTTGCGTTCCCTGTAGGACCCTCTTTCGGTCCCTTCGCCAATCGTCGCAAAACGCTCCGGAGAAATCAGCAGCAGACCCATTCTTGCCCGGCGTGTCAGATCCAACATACGTATTCTTCCCCCTGTCTGTCAATATAAGCGATATTTTTCCGTCGCAGCGGTAAACCGATCCACCTTGTCCCGCGATGTATGAATCAGTTCCTCCGCTGACATGGTTCCTGTTCTGTAGACATCGGTGCCCAGCAGTTTGTCCACGGCATAGCCCGTATCGCCCTCCCACTGGATAAACCGGAATGCTTCCGGATACATGCTCCGGATCGTATCACAGAGCAGAAGCCCTGCTGCAAACACGTCCGCCTTGTCCCGGTCCAGTATATGAAGCTGTACGCCGTGACAGGTCTCCCCGGCATGCTTGCTGAAGGTGGGAACGAAACTCACGCGCCGGAAATGAACACCCGGCATATCCAGCGCAGCCAGCCGTTTTTCCAGTTCTCCGGCCCGGATAAACGGTGCCCCGACAATCTGGAAGGGAATCGTCGTTCCCCGGCCTTCACTGCAGTTCGTGCCCTCAAAGATGCATGTGCCGATATAGCAGAGGGCAGCGTCCAGTGTGGGACAGTTGGGACTGGTCATGACCCAGGGCAGGTCCGTGTCATCCAGCCGCATCCATCTCTCCCAGCCGGAGAGCGGGACAACCGTAAGCGGCAGTGTAAGGTGCAGATAATCCTTCACATACAGCGCATACTCCCCTATGGTCAGTCCATACTGGGTCGGAAGCTCATAATCGCCCACGAACGAGGAAAAGGTCGTGTCCAGCACGGTGCCTCCGGTTTTCACACCGCCCAGCGGATTAATGCGGTCCAGGACAATCATGGACTTTCCCGCCCGGCTGCACGCTTCCATGGCATAGGACAGCGAATACAGGTATGTGTAGAACCTGGCGCCTACATCCTGTATATCAAAGACAAGCACATCAAAAGCGTCCAGCATTTCCTGCGTGAAATGACAGTTCTTTCCGAAAGCGCTGTAGACTGTAATCCCCGTCTCCTCATCGACACTGCTGGCAACGGCCGCACCGGCCTGCGCATCCCCGCGTATGCCATGCTCAACAGCATACAGCGCGCTCAGATGACAGGAAGCATGCAGGATATCAATCGTGCTTTTCAGATCATGATTGATGCCTGTAGGGTTCGTCATAAGCCCTACCCGTTTTCCGTCCAGCTGATCCATCACGGTGGAAATACGGTCAATTCCGCTCAGCACATGATGCTTTTTCATTTTTTCAGTTCCTTTCACCGTTCTAATTCCATTATAAGCAAAACGAACCAAAGAGCCATTCGCTTTTTTGGGGAATTTTTCGTCTGAAATTCATCTGTCCTCTGTGTGCGCCAGCACGGCTTCGACAATCTCCACGCCATATGCCGGGAGGGAGGGGAATGCAAGCGTTTCCATAGGCCTGTCCCTTGTCGCATCCCAGACAGAGAGCACTTCACCGGCATTCTCCGGCAGAAGAATCCGGGTCGGTCCCACACATTCCGGGGACGGATTTCCTGTAATGATCAGCATCCGCCGTTTTCCGTCCAGCTGCTCTCTGACATAACAGCTGACACGGACCGCCGCCTGGTCGGCCTGCAATGCCTGTGCGTCCCAGTATCCCACAAATGCTGCATCCACGATCCCGAACCGGTCTGTGATCTTCCAGATCTTTTCCATTACATCCAGCGGATGCCCGATCGCATTCGGCCGCGGATAGACGCCGTGAATCAGGCACAGGGACAGCGCCATGTCAAACGTCCACACATCCTTCACTTCATAGACAATGAACTGCACCGGGATGCCCATGTTTTTCCCAAGGTATTCCGCACGGAAATAGTCCAGGGAAAACCGTTTCAGTCCGCTCTTCCAGATCGCTGTCTGGATGTGCTCACCGTCCCACAGGAAGTCACTGCCGGATGTCACATACGGAAGCGTTGCGCCTGACGGATGCGGATTGACCAGGCCATGGCGCGCATGAACCTCCGTACAGATCCGCTGCATAAGTCTTCTTGTCGCCGCAATCGGATAGGTCGGGTGACGCCGGCCTTTCGCATCCGTATATCCGCACCCATGCGCTGCATTGGTACAGCCTTCCGGCTGGGCAGTGGAATCGAGATACACACCGTCAAACTCGAACTCGTCCAGGCACTTCAGGACGCCCTCCGCAAACCGGTCCGCCCATTGGCTCTGGTTGCATGCCCTGTTTGCGCGCTGATAGGGCACCCGGTACCAGCCGCTTCGGCAGCCCTCCCGGTCTGTCCCCATCCATGACCATGTTTCCTGCACCGAGGAAAAACCGGGCATGGGAGAGGATATTTCATACCCAAAATATGGAATGACCCGAATACCCCGCTGATGGCACATGCGTACCAGACAGTGCATATCCCTTCTGGTGCTTTCCGCAATCTCCCAGCAGTTCTGAATCCTGTTCCATTTTTCGTGGAGAATCAGCAGGTTAACACCGGCTTCTGCCAGGCGGTCAATGACCTTCTTGTTTCCGTCATCGGTTACGGGACGGTTCAGATAAGGCCAGTAATCCCCCTCAATCTTGGAAAAGCAGTCGATATGCACTGCATGTATGGTAAGGAAGGTGCTGTCCGCCGGCTTCACAGGCGTGAGGATCATGCCAAAGGAAAAGTGCACCGCAGGGCTGTTCATATCCTCCGCGTTCCAGCTTTCCGGCAGACTGTCCAGGAGATGAAGCCGCAGCAGCCAGTGATCGCCGGCATCCACAACCTCCATCGCCTCTTTCTCATGCGCCGGCTGCCACGTTCTGTCGCTGTCGCATGTCAGCTGAAAGCCGATATCCTCCGTGCAGAAAAACAGGGCAGGACGGAACGGCATAACCATGCCGCCTTCCGGTATCCGGCCGTTGGCTTCCAGATGTCTGTCTTCCTTTTTCGACAGAATATCCCCGGCGGGCCAGGTAACATACATGGAAGCTGCGTCCTTCCGAAGCGGGATCTCCAGCACCAGCTGTTCCAGGCTCCATCTTTTTACCGGGCACGGCTCAAGCCCAAAAATCTGCGGCACCGTCATGCCCCTTGGCATGATCTCCAGATCCCAGGTCGCACCGCCGTCATACTCCCAGCGAATGGAAGAATTCGCAATCAGGCAGGAAGACTGGGCATATCCGTTCACCGTCGCGTGATCACCCCCGTCAGTGAGCAGATAGCAGCCTTCTTCCCAGCTGCCTTCCAGCGTCTCACCATTGGCCATTGCACACAGCCGGATCGGTGAAGCAAGGAGTTCCCTTCCCTGCGTCTTCAGGCTGACCGGGAAAAGGCTTGCCCTCTGCACCATTTCCCTGCCCCATACCCGGACCGTAATCTCCCGGTCCGCCTCTGCGACCTCCACACTGTTCCAAGGATACGGCACCTGACGCATTGCTCTCCCTCTCTTTCACTCGTGCATTCTGAAGTCCAGCGCCCACGGAAGCGGGTGGTTTCTCATGGTCTGCCCAGGATCGGTCCCGTCCTTTTTCATATACAGCCGGAACCAGAGATCGCAGAGGCTGAGCTCCCCTTCCCGCATGTCCGGAATCACCAGAGGCTGCATAAGTATCTGTTCCGCCTCCTGGTACTGTCCGGTTTCGACCAGTGCCTGGGCGCGCAGATACTGAAAGCGCGGTATGGACTGTACAGAAGGCGCCAATGTCATCAGACAGTCCAGTGCCTCCTGCGCCATTCCAAAGGCAAGAAGTGTCTGAAGATACTCCTGCTTCAGTTCGATCATACCCTCCGCCAATGAAAGCGCGCTTCTGTAATGCTGAAGACAGTCTTCCTGTCTGTCATCCAGTACATCCAGCCGCGCAAGCGCACGATACGCGCATGCGCTTTCCTCTTTCTTCAGGCTTTCCTCCAGGTATTGTCTCGCCTTTTCCCGCTGTCCGAGCGCCTGCGCCATGACTCCCCGATGATACAAAACCGGCGCTGTCTGCGGCGCAGCCTCCAGCCGCTCCTGCCACCGGCTTCCCATCATATACGCATCGGGGAATGACTGGAGACTTTCTGTGCCCAGCCGTCCCCGCAAAAGCAGTTCCTGCCACGGCTTCTGTTTTTCCCCGATGCTTTCCTGCGGAAAACGGCAGACCCTGGATACTTTCTCCATGCCCGACATGGCACGCATCTCATTTTCCAGTGCGCCCCATCCGGAACCCATAACGGTTATCACTCCCGATGCAGCGGCAATGTCGCGTCCGCGGCCTTCCCATTCCTCCCGGAGCATTTTTTCGGAGATCTGTGCGTCCAGCGCTTCCCTGCAGGCCCGGACCGCCGCAGAATAATCCAGATTTTCCACATCACAGATCAGTTGCCCGTAGACTTCCAGCCATTCCCATGTTTCTCCGTCCTCCATGGGAATATGATCCTGCTGTGTCCTGGCAATCCCTGCCTGGATCTCCACATACTTCTGCCGACCGTCTGAAAGGAATGCCTGCCAGTGTCTTCCGCCCTGTCCCATGCCCCACACGAACAGCTTCCGTCCGTATTCCCGGGCCGTGGAGCACTGAAACAGTCCCGTATGATCTTTTCCGAGCGCTGCAATAAAGGGACGTTCACGGTCCACAATATCGTAGAACACATCCAGAGAGCGGGGAATCTCCACCGGCCTTGACAGATCCATGCCGTGAAGGAAAGGAAGCGATACGCGCTGCATCTGATAGTTTCCCGCCTCATAAAGGCTCAGAATTGCCGTTTCCGCAGGCGCCACAACCCGCATGCCCTCTTCCTCGGGTACTGCCATATTACTCCACCAGTACATAGGAACGGTTCCGTTGCCGGTGGGGTTTTCAATATGCACCTGCACATAAAGAAACCGGCTCTGCGCAGGGAGATAGGCTTCCAGGCGATATACAATACCGCGCAGCCGTTCGAACTCGTACATCCGTATGCATGCCGTTCCGTCTTCCATATGAATCAGCTCGGTAAAGAGCGTCTCACAGGTCAGCATGTTGTGCCCGCGAACGGAAACGTTCCATTCCACCCCGCCACTGCACCACGCATTGCGCAGCGCCAGATTGCACGGCTGCACCACGGGATTATGGGAAAGCACTTCCTTTCCGTCCACCGTAAGCGACCACAGCCGTCCACCCATCCACGGAAGAAACACAGCCCGCACATGTTCGTTTTCCAGAACGGCCGTTTCTCTGACTGTCTCTTTTCTCTCCCGGTCATAGGCATTCCTGTCCAGGTACGGAAGAATGCTCGCTACCCGTCCATAGCGCATATAGCGGACATCCTCCTCTTTGAGGGACGCATCCCAGACAACCGAAGAGTGTACGTAGGACACATTATGGAAATCCGGAAGCCGGCTTTCTTCTCCCAGATCTGCCATCTGAAAAACGGCTTTCTGCATGGAAGCCGTGCTCACAAAGGCTTTCTCCATTCCTGCCTCTTTCTGAAAAAGAGGGAACCCGCCCAAAGGCAGGCTCCCCCTTCTTACGTCAGTTTCTTACTTGATCTTCTGATAGGCTTCATTGCCCTCTTCAATCACTTCATCAAGGCCACGGCTCTTGAGTTCTTCATACTTCGCAAAGAAGTCATCCACGGAGACCTGTCCGGCCACACACTGATCGCGCAGTGCGCATACGCCGGAGGAACCGATGATGAGCTCGCCGCGATACTCGTTGTAGGCAGAAGTCTCAAGCGTGGGCGGCATTGCATAATAGTGTCCGGCATTGACACCCTCGTCATTGAGGCCATTCCAGAAGGACTGATAGGCCGCATTCAGGTTCTCAAGGGTTTCGCCGGCGAACAGGCACTGCATGAATGCGCTGGTCTGCCACATTCCGCCAAAGGGCTCGAATTCCATACCGATGGTACGATAATCGGTGAAGCCGTTCTTCACGATCTCGGTGTTCATGGTGGGCTGGCCGTCCACAACCGTATAGGTCAGGCCTTCAATGCCGTAGTTGTACAGATTGATGCCTTCCTCGCTGAACTGCCAGTTGTAGAACTTCATCAGGTTCTCTACCTTGCCTTCCGCCTCGGCCTTGGCCGTGATGCAGTTGAGGTTGGTTACAGCCTGACGTTCCTGGAGCCAGGACTCGCCTTCCGGACCAGTGATCGGAGCGCAGCACTCATAGAGAGCATCCTCCACGCCTGTGGACCAGAGTTCCTCGGTGTGGGTCTGGGACATCTGCGCCCAGGTGAAGCAGGAAGCGCAGAGGTTGGCAGACATGGTGTTGTACATATCCGCCTGCTTACGAGTCGCGAACTCAGGATCGATGATGCCGTCCGCATACAGCTTCTGTGCTTCGGTGAGGAAGCTCCTGTAATTCGGATGATCATAGACCATGGTGTAGGTGCCGTCGTCCAGCACGCAGAACTGTGCATCATTGCTGGCTTTGATGCCGAATGCATTCAGCAGGGCATGCAGCGCACGCTCGCCGCTCTCGCCCATTTCCATGACCAGCGGGATTTCATCGGTGGTATCGCCGTTTCCGTTGACATCGTTGTCACGTACGCCATACCAGAAAGCCTTCCACTGTTCCCAGGTGGTGGGGGTCTCAAAGTCGATAACGCCCATTTCCTTCAGTTTCAGCGCCCAGTCCTTGCGATAGGTCATGCTCTGGGAGCCGGGAACATTGACGATGGTCGGGATGGCATAGATATGGCCGTCCGCAGAACGCCAGCTGCTCATGCGGTCTTCGCCGACAGCAGCTACAACGTTCGGGATCAGGTCAAGATAATCATCCAGCGGAATAATCGCGCCTTCCTCAGCCAGCGCAGCAATGCCATAGGCACCGGGCTGGATGACATCGGGCAGCTTGTCCGTGCCGCCGGCGAGAACCGTGGACACAACCGTGGCATAGCCATCGCTGGTACGCCAGTCAATGTCGAAGTGTACGCCGGTCTTTGCTTCGACGGAGGGCAGATAATAGCCGCCGTCAAAGGTGGTCGGATACTGGTTGTAGTGAATACCAAGCATGGTCACAGTCATGCCGCCATCCACATAGAATTCCTGGCTGGGCTGCAGGTTGGCATCGACCCACCAGTTGGCAGGCATGCCGCCCACTTCGTCCACAGAGGTTGCCATGGCAGACGTGAGAGTCATCAGCATGGCAAGCGCCAGAACCAGAGACAGGATCTTTTTCATAAGATAGACCTCCTTCTATATTTTTACGGGCACCATGCCCGCAAAATTCGACAGGGATCAGCCCTTCACAGAGCCCAGCATGACGCCGGAGACAAAGAAGCGCTGGATGAAAGGATAGATGACAATCATGGGCACCATGGACACGACAAGAACGGCATTCTTGACCTGCGTGCTCAGTGCCGCCACGCCCTTGTGGTCCGTGGTCTGGCTCAGAGTGGACAGGTTGCTCGTCGAGCTCTCTGCTGCCAGCACCAGCGCTTTCAGTTTCAGCTGAAGCGTCTGATTGGAGGTACTGGAAACCAGCACCAGCGGATTCATATAGTCGTTCCAGTGTCCGACAATCACCCACAGGGCGACCGTAGCCAGAACCGGCTTGGAAAGCGGGATAATCAGACGGAACAGAATCACATAGTCATTGGCGCCGTCAATCCGCGCACTTTCCACAACTGAAACGGGGATGGAATCAAAATAGCTTCGTATGATGACTACATTATACGCTGAAATCAGGCCATTGAGAATCAATGCCCAGAGTGTATCATACAGTCCCAGGTTCTGGATTGTCAGAAACAGCGGTACAATGCCGCCCTGGAACCACATGGTAAACATGATAATGACGGAATAGAGTTTCTTGCCATAGAACTGCCCGAACGCCAGCGGATAAGCAGCAATGCACAGTGCCACCAGGCTCAGCACGCATCCGCCGAAGGAAACCACAAAGCTGTTGAATATGGAATGCCACAGCTCTCCGTCCCGGAAGATGGTCCTGTATGCCTGCGGGTTAAAGCCGATGGGATAGAACGTGACATTCGCTGCCATGACCTGCGTTTCCGAGCTCATGGAGATCGCGACTACGTTCAGCACGGGATAAAGAAGGAAGATCAGGAGAAGAACCATAAAAATGGTATTGCAGACACTGAATATCTTTTCTCCGCGGGACCGCTTGATAAAGTCCTGATTATACTTGGCTTTGCGCGGGACTATGTTCTTTCCTTGGGCCTGAACGGTCATGATTCATTCCTCCTTTCTCAGAACAATGAAGTCTCCGATACTTTCTTGCTGACCACATTGGCAATCAAAACAAGAATCACAGACACCACGGAGTTAAACAGGCCTCCAGCCGTGGCAAGACCGTATTTATGACTTTCCATGCCAATCTTATAGACATAGGTCGGCAGCATTTCCGAGACCTGCAGATTCAGCGTGTTCTGCAGGAGGTAGATCTTATCAAATACGCAGTTCAGCATCTGTCCGATCTGCATGATCAGCAGAAGAATAAAGGTCGGCAGAATGCCGGGAATCGTCACATGCAGCGTCTGCTTCCAGCGTCCGGCACCGTCAATCCGTGCTGCCTCATACAGTGTCTCGTCAATGCCTGCAATGGCTGAAATATAGATGATGGCATTCCAGCCCATCGTCTGCCAGACACCGGAAATCAGGTTGATGCCATAGAAGTAGTCGGGTATGGCCAGAAAATTGACCGGTGTCTTTCCCAGCAGCTTGTAGACCTTGGCCAGTGTTCCCAGCGAGGGGGAAAGCAGGTTATTGATCATGCTGACCAGCACCACGGTCGACACAAAGTGCGGCATGTAGGAAACCGTCTGCACAATCTTCTTAAAGGGGAGATTGCGCACTTCATTGAGCAGAAGAGCAAATACCAATGGCGCCGGGAAACAGATCAGAAGACTGAGTGAGTTCAGCGTCAGCGTATTGCGGATATACTGCCACAGCTCCGAGCCGGACAGAAGGCGTTCAAACCATTTCAGCCCCACATATTTGGAACCCTCAAAGCCTTTGAGAAGCTTGAAATCATAAAAGGAGGCTCTGAGGAAGTACATGGGCAGATATTTGAAAAGTGCCATATAGACCAATACCGGAATCACCATCAGATAAATGTACCGGTTTCTCCAGATATTGCTCCAGACCCGCGCACGCTGTTTCGGGGAAGAAAACAGATTGCTGCGCTTGTTCTTTATCTGTGTACTCAAAAACAATCCTCCCTTCATGAAAGGCACTGATTCAATCTATCATGTATGCATTCAACCTTCCCATTCACTGCGAAGCATTATACAAGCATTCGTTTTCTTGTGCAATAGGGTATGAAAGAGGCCCGTTTCTCCATCCTGTCATGGGAACGGGCCTCTTTCGTCTCATTTTCTCGGTTTTGTCCGCGTTTCGCAATCTTTTACGGAATTTTTCCGCAAAACACTTTTCAAACAACACCCTTTTCACGGCAGTAATGCAGAAATGTCAGGAATTCAGCGGTCTGCTGGCAGTTCACCAGGTTCATCAGGCGCTTTTTCCGGTAATGCAGCGCTGATGTCGTCAGATACATCTCATGCTCGAGGGAGTCTATAGAGCAGCCCTGCATCAGGCGTTCCAGAAGAAGCATGTCCGTCTCGTCGCAGGCATTGAGAAGCGTTTCCGCCCGCAGAAGATGCTCGGCTTCCGGATCGGAATAGAAATCAATGCTGGTTTCAAAGGCGTCGGCATCGCTGTGAGGAAACAGATGCCTGGTGGTATCCGGGATCATGGCAGTCGATTCACGCACAATCAGCTGGCTCCTTACCCGGGAAGACAGACTGGATGTGGCAGGCGTCTTGGACAGATAGGAGAACAGAAGAACCGCCTGCTTGCCCATCTCCCGATGGTCCAGTGTGGATGTTGTCAGGGAAGGATGCACCCGCATCGCCATCTGGGAGTTCCCGAAAGCGGTCACATGAAGCTCCTCCGGGACGCGGATCCCATCCCTGCGCAGGAAACTGAGCAGGGAAACAGCGGCAATATCGTTGGCACAGATGACCGCGTCAAACTGGCCGGCCTTTTCTCTGAACCGGCGATAGCAGGCAGTAAGGTCGGCCAGATTGAAGAAAGTGCTCTCGTCCGCAGAACAGCCCCTCTGCGCACACCATTTCCGGAAATAGCGCAGCTTGATCGTATCCGCTGAGGAGTTCGGGTTATAGGCATACATGGCAATCCGCTCTCTCTTGCAGTCCTCTGTCAGATAGCACAGCAGATGATGGATTGCGCTGACATAGTCCATGCGTACCATACCCGTAGGCAGGGATGTTTCCGCCGGATCAAAGCTGATAAAGACCGACTCAATATCCCGTGCATTGAAGAACTCCAGTGTTCGAGGCATCCATGAAACCGACGTGCCCACCACAATCAGCATCCGCCGCTCTTCTCCGAAAAGCGCGTCATAATCTATCTCCTCGAACTTTTCCGCTTCCAGCGGCACAAATCTGTATTTCCTTTTGTTCGCTTCCTGTGCGATTCCTTCCATGGTCTGCTTCGCCCACAGATAACTGCGGAAGTTCGGCTCTGTCAGCACGGGAATCAGCATATGCATCCCTCTTTTCCACGACCGGATCATTGTATACAAAAAGCAGCGAAAAGGCAATGAAAGGCGCGCCCTGCACTGCTGCGATGCAAGGTTTTCAGGAAAAAGTCGGATGGTTTTCCTCTTGTTCCGGCAGTTTCAGACATGATACACTATCTGCACCTTAATCCAACGTTCTCATAAAGACTCCTGCTGACTGCATATGCAGAAAACGGAAGGGAGATGTTCCATATGCACGAAACGATCGTAACAGACGAAATCCGCATGCTTCCCTACTATGGAGAACCGGAAGCCGAGCTTCTGCCCATGTTTGCTGAAAACCGGGTCCATCAGCGCTCCAGCGGGAATCCGTATCCCAACCGCGTTGTCATGGAGGTCAGGCGCGAAGCATGCGTGGAGCACCCGTTCCGCATTGTCACCCTGGAGAACGAATATCTACGTATTGAGCTTATGCCGGAACTGGGCGGACGGATTTACAGTGCGTATGACAAGCGAACGCACTATGATTTCTTTTATAAGCAGCATGTAATCAAGCCCGCGCTGATCGGCCTGCTGGGAAGCTGGATCTCCGGTGGGGTGGAGTTCAACTGGCCCTGCCACCATCGCCCCAGCACCTTCATGCCCGTCGATGTGTCCATTGAAAAGGAGGACGGCGGCGCCGTCACGGTCTGGATGAGCGAGCACGAACCCCTGGACCGGATGAAAGGCATGGTCGGCATCCGGCTGGCACCAGGGGAAGCCCGGTTTGATACCCGAATGAAGGTATACAACCGGACGCCTGCGCGGCATTCCTTCCTCTGGTGGGAGAATGCAGCCGTGCCCGTCAACGAGCAGTACCGTCTGGTCTTCCCGCCTGACGTGCATTACGTGCAGTTCCATTACCGCAAGAATGTGACCACCTATCCGGTTGCCAGCGGCGTCTACAACGGAATCAACATGGGCAGCGGCGTGGATATTTCCTATCACAGGAATACCCGTCAGCCAACCTCGTATTTCTGCGGGGAAACCGCCTATGACTTCTTCGGAGGCTATGACGAAGGAAAGCGCTGCGGCGTCATTCATGTAGCTGATCGCACCGTGTCCGTGGGCAAGAAAATGTTTACCTGGGCCTACAATCAGCTGTCTGCCAGCTGGGAGCATGCCCTGACGGATACCGACGGTGCCTATGCTGAGCTCATGGCCAGCTCCTATTCCCTCAATCAGCCGGACTTTGCCTGGCTCATGCCCTATGAAGGCAAAACGTTCAGCCAGATGTGGTATCCCGTGGGTGACATCGGCGTACCGCTTTGCGCCTGCAGTGAGGCCGCTTTTGCACTGTCGCAGGACACGCTGTCGATTCAGGCCACGGTTTCCTGCACAGGCAGACTGGAAATGGACGGAAAAGTGTACGATCTTTCACTGACGCCCGACAGCATTGTACGCCTGCATGTAAACAATGCACCCGAAGCATTTGTTTTCCGCAGCAGCGACGGCCGTATTCTCTTGCGGTATGCCAAGCCGGATGCTTCTTCGCGCTGCGACATGCCTGCCACGATTCCGGACAATCCCACGCTGGACGCACTGCACTCCGCCCAGTCACTTTATCTCCTGGGTGTGCACGCCCTGCAGTACAGAGATCCCGCGGTTCTTCCGGATGCGTACTGGCGGGAAGCCCTGCGAAGGGACCCGGATTATCTGCCGGCGCTCACCGCCCTGGCGTCCTGGGAAGTGGACCATTTCCGTCCGCAGGAAGCCTATCGTCTCGCCATGCACGCCTGGAAGCTTGTAACCGTCCGCAATTTTCATCCGGAAAGCGGGGAGCTTGCGTATGTCATAGGGCGTATTCTTGAAGCGCTGGACCGGGACGACGAGGCATGGTCCTGGTATATGCAGTCCGCCTGGTCACAGGACAGCCGCAGCCGCGCGCTCACCAGAGCCGCGATGATCGAAGGGCGCAGAGGCCATCGGGAAGCCATGGCTGACCTGGCCGCCAAAGCCCTGGAAGCCCACAGCTTCAACGAGACCGCGCGCGCGGCCCTGGCGCTGGGATACAGTCAGCAGAGCGAGCGGAAAAAACAGGTGCTTTCTGATCTCGCTTCGATGGATCCGCTTTTCCTGCTGGGTCGTGTGCTTCAGGAGGGTGCTTCCCCCGCCTTCTTCCAGTCACTCCAAAGCGATCCCGCGCAGAGCGTACTGGATACCGCGCAGGACCTGGCGGAAATGGGTGAAACCGCGCTCGCTTCTGCGCTCCTGAAGGCACTCCCGGAGAAAACGGCACAGACGGAATATGTCAGGTGGTATCTGAGCGGTGATCAGGCCGCACTGCGCACCGCACCTTCCCTGAATGTAGGGATTGCCTACCCCTCCCGTTCTCTTGAATACAGAGCCCTGTGCGCCGCGCTTCAGGCAGCCCCGGACGATGTAAAGGCACACAGTCTGCTGGCCTGTCTTCTCTATCACAACGGAAACCACGCGCAGGCTGCAGCTCTATGGGAAAAGGCCATCGGGCTGAATCCGCAGGACGCATCCGCACTGCGCAATCTGGCTGTAGCCCGCTACAGTCATCTGGGCGACAGAGCAGGCGCCCTTCCGCTGCTGAAGAAGGCATGCAGCCTGCGCCCGAATGATGGTCAGCTGATCTGGGAAACCGGGTATGTCATGCTCCACACCCGGCAGGATCCTGCCCTTTGCGCGGTCTTCCTTGCCGCCAGCGAACATCCGAGGGAGGATATCTGTATCGAGCACTGCCTGGCACTGAACCTGTCAGGACAGTAT
This sequence comes from uncultured Eubacteriales bacterium, assembly GCA_902764915.1. Lineage (GTDB taxonomy): Bacteria > Bacillota > Clostridia > Christensenellales > Aristaeellaceae > UBA2943. The sequence goes on from CACWXY010000015.1 coordinate 23,374, forward strand.
ACACAGGCCCTGGCACTGCTGGACAAACGGAATTTCACTCCCTGTGAAGGCGGAGAGCATGCTGTAGCCGAACAGTACATGTTTGCCCACCACGCGCTGGGCCGCCGCGCACTCAGCGCAGAGGATTACCAGACGGCCCTGCAGCATTTCCGCACGGCCCAGCAGCTTCCTGATCATCTCGGCGCCGGGCTCTGGAATGAAGTGCTTCTGGTTCCCCACCGCTATTTTGAAGCGCTCTGCCTGCAGAAAATGGGAGAAACGGCACAGGCCTTTGCGCTTCTCCACTGGATTCTCTCACTGAAACAGGATTACTTCAGTGACATGCACCTGCCCGAGCTCCCCTGCTATCAGGCCATGGCGCATCATCTTCTGGGCGAGCATGCGCCGGCGCAGGAGCTGGTGGCGGCGCACCTGCGCGCACAGGATCTCGCATCAGCGCGCCGGGATCCGGGCTGGCGGAAAACCACGCCATTCTTTATCTCCTATATGGAAGACCCGGCCGCTCTGCATCAGGCCATCTGTGACTGGCAGAGAGCCATGGCCTTCCTGGCAGCAGGCGATCCCGCCCGGGCTGCAGCCTTTGCTTCCCGTGCGCTGTCCAATGACCCCGTGAATCTGTACGCCACACTGCTGGTCTGAGTCTGCGACTGCGCATATTCCCGATTTCCAGGGATATGCCCCATTGACGGAAAAGAGGTGCCTTTCATGTATTGCCTGGAGAATGATGTTTTGTCCTATACACTGGATGCCCGCGGCTTCTGTGTTTCCTGTCGGCACAGGCAGACTGGGCATGAATGGATCGAGCGCTCCGGCGCCATCTGGAAGATGATCTATTCGGTCCCTGGCACAGAACGTGTCGAATCTGTTATCTGGCAGGAGAATCAGAAACCCGAGATTACCTGTACGGACACGGAAATTGTCCTCCGCTATGCCTCCCTGACCGGTGAGGAGAACCGCCAGATCCACGCTTCGCTCTCTGTGTGCATGCGTCTTGACCCACGAGGCCTTCAGGTCACAGCGGATATGAAAAACCAGGATCCTTCCGTCATCCTGCAGGAATTACAGCTTGTTCCGATATCCGGCGCACGCTCGCTCTCCGGCCATCCTGAAAAGGACGCCATTGCATGGCCGCGGCATCTGGGCATCCGGATTCCGAACCCTGCCTTCAGTGACCTGTCCACCTATGCCGGTTTCCGGAAGTATGAGCGTCATGACCAGTTCCATACCGACCTGGATGCCCTCTATCAGGGCGGCGACTGCTCCATGCAGTGGCTGGACTGGTACAACGCCGAGGAAGGCCTGTATGTCGGCTCAGAAGACACAACCCGTCAGGCACTGTGTCTGCATGTGGAGCGTGATACCAGGCAGAACGTTCTGCGCTTCGGCATCATCCGCTATCCCATGCTTGAAGCCGGTGAATCCTGGCACGGACAGGCAGTGGACTGCTTCCCGCACCGGGGAGACTGGCATGCCGGTTCGCATTTCTACCGTACATTCATGGAGACAAAGGGCGGGTTTGTGCCCCCGTCCAGACCCGACTGGTGCCGGGACATGACAGGATGGCTGCGCGTCATTCTCAAGCAGCATCACTGTGAGCTGAACTGGGACTACAGCGATATTCCCGCACTGTTTGACGAAGTGCAGTCAGCCGGAATGGATACCTTGTACCTTCTTGGCTGGGAAAAAGGCGGTTTTGCCCGGATGTGGCCCGACTATCTCGTGGATGATCGCATGGGCGGCGAGGAGAAGCTGCGGGAGGGCATCGAGTATGTTCATGCGCACGGGGGCCGCGTACTTATGTTTCTCAGTTATGCGCTGGTGGATCATCACAGCCATTTCTATCTGCACGAAGGCGGCAGCACAGTTCCCATCCGCTCCATCTGGCAGGAGGATATTCCCTTCGCAGAGACCTACTGCGGAGAAGGCACCTATCGGAAAATCGGCAATCCGCCCATGCCGATGTACCTGGCCTGTCCGGGTGCACCGCTCTGGCAGGAAAAAATGAAGTGGGCGGCGAAACAATGCCTTGACCTGGGTGCTGACGGTGTGCTCTATGATATCGGTGGATGTATCCCCTATTTCTGTTATGATCCCCGGCACACGCACAGAAAGCCCAGCCATTCCCATGAGAGCAAGGCTGCCAATTACCGTGACCTGCGCAGTTATGTCAAGAGCTTTGGCGAGGACAGGATTATCCTTATGGAGCATAATGTGGACATCTACGGCCAGAGCATGGATATGAGCCACGGGATCAGTACATTGCCTGATCCGCGTCTTCTCAACCCTGCATCCGCCGATGACCCGGAGATTCAGTCCACTTCTTCCTGCCTGCCGGAAATGTATCTGTACACTTTCCCGGAACTGAAATCCACCAACCGGGAATGCGGAGAGGACGAAGATCATTATCTGGCGCTGGCCGGATACAGTTTTCTGCTGGGCCTTCGTTTTGACATGACGATTTACCGCTGCTGCGGCAGCCTGAAAGACCTGCCCCATTACACCGCTTATCTCCGCCAGCTGAACGCGCTCTACCACAGGTATGCAAAGCATCTTCTGCAGGGCCGGTTCATGGACCGCGACGGCTTTACATGGGATAATCCTCTTGTATATGCTCGCAGCTGGCAGGCGGAAGACGGTACAATGGCTGTTACCCTCTGGAATCCCACCGGACGCAGCCAGACTGTGCATATCACGCACACGGGCACGGGAAAGGTCACCTGCGTGGAGATTCCCGCAGAAAAAGCCTGCGCCGCTGAAATCTGACGCAGACATCACTCCCTGTTTATCCTCCGTCACTTCACAGAACTAACGATGCAAAGAAAGGAAAGGCAAGGCATGAACATCTTTGTCTGTATCAAGCAGGTTCCGGCGACCAACAAGGTGCAGGTGGATGAAAAGACCGGCGTACTCAAGCGCAGCGGCGTCGCCAGTAAGATGAATCCCTATGACCTGTACGCCCTGGAAACCGCCCTGCGGCTGAAGGAAGCACACAGCGGAAAAGTCACAGTCGGCACCATGGGGCCACCTCAGGCGCAGTCTATTATCCGGGAAGCGTACATGATGGGGGCTGATGAAGGCTATGTCTTCTCCGACCGCCGTCTGGGCGGTGCGGACGTGCTGGCCACCAGCTATACACTCTCCCAGGCAATCCGATCCGTGGGGGATTTTGATCTTATTCTGTGCGGCAAGCAGACCACAGACGGGGATACCGCACAGGTCGGTCCGGCAATCGCTGAATACCTGGGAATCCCGCATGCTGCCTGGGTCAGCCGTCTGACTCTGCGCGGTGACGGCGTGGATGCCGAGCAGCAGCTGCAGGATGTCATCGAAACCGTGCATATGCCGTTCCCCTGCCTGGTCACTGTAGAGCAGGATATCTGCATGCCCCGCCTGCCTTCCCTGAAGACTGCGCGCGAGATCGGTGACAGGCCCATTCATGTCATAGGGCTTGACAGCTTTCTGGATACAGACGAAAGCCACTACGGACTCACCGGCAGCGCTACACAGGTGGAGCGGATTTTTCCGCCCGACAATAATGTGGAACACGAGGTCTGGGAAGGCGGAGACAACGCGGCACGTCTTGCAGACACACTGAAAAAATGGAAACTGATCTGATGGAGGTACGCAACCATGGCAAAAATAGCCGTTCTTGAACGCAAGTGCACTGGCTGCGGCCTGTGCCAGTCCAACTGTCCTTTTGGGGCCATTGAAATGGTCGGTGGAAAGCCGGAGCTCAATGCCGCGTGCAAAGTATGCGGCATCTGTGTAAAAAACTGTCCGGAGAAAGCCATTATCAAGCTGGAAACCAAAGTTAATGATGTGGATAAATCCGCCTGGAAGGACATTCTTGTTTTTACGGAGGTCAGCGAACGCGGCCTGCATCCGGTCGGGCTGGAGCTGATCGGAAAGGCGCACGAACTGGCCGCTCCGCTGGGCTACAGCGTAAAGGCCGTTCTGGTCGGCAGTCACATATCCCGCCATGCCGAGGAACTGCAGCATTATGGGCTGAGCGAAATCGCCGTCTATGATGATCCCACACTTGCCTTCTTCCGCGCCGATGCCTATGCCAGCTGTGTGGAAGACTATATCCGCTTCAGCCATCCAAGCGTGGTGCTTGTAGGTGCCACAGCGCTCGGCCGGAGCCTGGCCCCTCGTCTTTCCACGCGTTTCCGCACCGGTCTCACTGCAGACTGTACGCAGCTTGAACTGAAGGAAAACTCCGATCTGGTACAGATACGCCCTGCCTTTGGTGGGAATATCATGGCGCAGATCGTCACACCGCACACCCGTCCGCAGTTTGCCACGGTGCGCTACAAAGTCATGAATCCCGCCGTCCGCAGGGATGATGCCAGCGGGCAGATCCTTGCCCGGAAGATTCCCACAGGCGTCTCTCAAAGCCGTGCATCCTGCATCAGCGTTACGCCCGTACCCCAGAAAAAAAGCATTTCGGATGCGGATATTCTGGTCGTAGGCGGACGCGGGCTTCAGAAAGAAAGCGATCTTGACATGATCCGTGAACTCGCTTCTCTGCTGGGCGGGGACTGGGCCACTACCCGTCCGCTGGTGGAAAAAGGCTGGACAACCAATGATCGCCAGATCGGCCTGTCTGGCAGAACAGTCCGTCCCCAGCTGATCATCACCTGCGGCGTAAGCGGCGCTATCCAGTTCACTTCATGCATGAATGCCAGTGATCACATCGTGGCCATCAACACGGACCGTAATGCGCCGATCTTTGATGTGGCTCACATTGCCATCATTGACGATCTGTACAAAGTCATCCCCGAACTGATTCAGAAACTGAAGGAGGCGCAGACATGAGTGCATTCCAAAAGGTCACATCATCAGACCTTCAATTCTTTGCGGATCTGATGCCCGGCCGCGTATACTGGGGCGATGCCATATCCACCGACTATGACCATGACGAGATGACTGAGTACGGCCACTTCATGCCTGAAGCGGTCCTTCAGACGCTGAGTACAGAAGAGGTCAGCCGCGTCCTTGCCTATTGCAACGAACATCACATTCCCGTAACACCACGCGGTTCCGGAACAGGGCTGTGCGGGGGCTGTGTCGCCATTCATGGAGGCATTGTTCTGTCCACGGAGAAAATGAAAAACGTCCTGGAAGTCGATACACGCAATATGACCGCGACCGTAGAGCCCGGCGTACTTCTGATGGAATTCCCGAAATACCTTGAGGGTACCGGCCTGTTTTATCCTCCGGACCCCGGTGAGAAAACGGCAACCATGGGCGGCAACGCCATGACCAATGCCGGTGGCATGCGTGCGGTACGCTACGGTGTCACCCGGGACTATATTCTTGGGATGGAGGTTGTACTCGCCGACGGAACTGTGATGGAACTGGGCGGCAAAAACGTAAAGAATTCCTCCGGCTACAGTCTGCTGGATCTGATGATCGGCTCAGAAGGCACACTCGCTTTCCTGACCCGGCTGACCGTTAAGCTGCTGCCTGAACCCAAGACCAATCTTTCCCTGCTCATGCCCTTTGATGACCTGGACGCCTGCATAGGAGCGGTCCCGCAGATTCTCGGATGCGGCTGTGATCCGACGGCCGTGGAATTCATGGAGCGTGAAGTCATCTCCTGCGCCGAGGATTACCTCGGCAAGAAGTTCCCGGATACAAGCGCCAACGCATACCTTCTTGTCCGACTGGACGGTGCCAGCCCTGAAGCCCTGCAGCCGTCTGTCGATACCCTGACCACGCTCGCTCTCTCTCTCGGGGCCAAGGATGTTCTGCTCGCAGATACAGATGAGCGGAAAGAGAGCATATGGAATGCGCGCGGTGCCTTCCTTGAGGCAATCAAGGGCTCCACCACAACCATGGATGAATGCGATGTTGTGGTTCCCAGGGATACGATCCCCGCATTTCTGCACCGTACTGTCGCCATTGGCCAGAAAGCCAACGTACGCATCCGCTCATTCGGGCATGCCGGAGACGGAAACCTGCATATCTATGTCTGCAGGGATCATCTGAATGAAGAGGAATGGAAGAGGACGATTCAAAGCGTGATGGAAGACCTGTATTCCGCATCACGAGAAATGCATGGCCAGGTCAGCGGAGAGCACGGCATCGGCCATGCAAAGCGCGCTTTTCTCCTTGAAAGCCTGGGCAAAAGACAGGTCAGCCTTATGCAGGGCATCAAACACGTGTTTGATCCAAACGGCATCCTCAATCCTGGTAAGATCGTATAATACTTTCTGCACCGCGAGATAATCGCCAGGCATGAAGCAGACACATGATGAAAGGGTTCCGGAAAATGACAGGTGCATTTTCACGGAACCCTTTTCATATGTGCGCTCTGTGCAGCAGGCATGGCGAATCGTCGTGAACGGTTTAGAAGACTGACAGACCGCTGACAAAAGGTTCCGGCACGCCTTGGTTCTTCCGCAGGCAGCTGCGCAACGTCTCTGGGAACGTATGCAGAGCGGACAGTACATGGCAGCATCCTGAAACGCCCCTGTTGAGGACAGCAGAATGACTTTGGGATAGCAGTCTGCCGGAGGCGCCCATCCCTATTCACATGGCAGCTGCCGGAATGGCTGCAAGGCTGGTTATCCGCACTGACTGAACCCCTTGCAGCCGCAGACAACCTGCTTACCCAACAGTGCAGGCCTGCGCAACCAGTCCCGCCCACCCAGAGGAAAAGCTGAAACTCCTTCCATGATGCAGGCCTCACCATGCGCCGTTGCCTTCATCCGGCTGCCTGACATCAAAACGCCAGATCATGACTTTCCGCTTGCCTTCAGCATACATCTCGTTGTCTTCCGGGATTGTCGCCGTTTCCAGATACTGACCGCCTGCCAGTTCACAGGTTCTGGCAGATGCTCTGTTATTCGGATCACAGGTAATGATTACATAATCCATCCGATGCTTTGCAGCTTGCCGGAACAGCAGTGCACAGGCCGCTGCAGCATAATGGTGTCCGCGATAGGACGCATCAATTCCGTATCCGATGTTCCCACCCACATATGTCTTATCATTGTGACCGATGCGAAGATCGCAATATCCGATCTTTGTGCCATCCAGCAGACAAATACTGAAATAATACGCTGGAAGCCAGCGTTTCTCAGGCTGCGCGTCACAAGTATGCTCCAGCTGAAGACGGATCACGTCATCTCTCAGGTCATCCGCCGGATAAAACACTGTCTTCGCTTCCATATGATTCCACCGTCCTTTCACTCCTGAGCTTTGACAGCATTTCCAGCATGCGCCGGCCGATCTCTTTCGGGATCACAGATCAACGCTGGCACAGATGATCTGAAGTCTGTCCGGTACCAGGGGTCTGCAATGCAGTTGGCCAGTCAGGTACGGCTGATACTTCTCATATTTCCTGTTCGCTATTTGCTTCATAGATTCCTTCAAGCCTCTCGGTTGCCTGGAATCTGTCCTTCAAAGAGACGCTCCGCATTCAAAAGCTACACTATATGCTGCTGTTTTGGTAATATCCTCCGCTGTCCCCATATCAAAGCAGCAAATCACTTTTTCAAGTGACGTATTCTCAAAGCAGCGCACAAATCCCTGTATTGGTTCGATAACCCGCCTGAAGTCTTCCTCATATACATCAGAAGGTCCTTCTCCCGTAGCAATAAAGATGACCCTTATGTTTTTGATTTTCTCAATGGCGGCATATGTTCTGTCCATGAAGAGCTTCAGCTGGGAAGATATGCTGAAAAAGTAGACAGGAGATGCAAGTACGATAACGTCGGCATCAATCAGTTCCTGAATCATTTCCGGGACATCATCTTTCCAGACGCATGCACCGTTATTTCGCTTGCATGACTGACAGTCAATGCAGCCATGCATATTCTTTTTTAAAAAGAGATGCTCCGTGATTACTCTGCAATTTGCTGCTAATGCTCCCTTTATGAATTGATCTGCGATTTTATCCGTGTTCCCGTTTTTCTTTGCGCCGACAGCCACAAATACTTTCATGACAGACTCCCCTCATACATGCCGGTCCTGCTCAGCATGATCCTGCTTCTCATAAGTAAGGCCACACATCCTATCCCGGCGCGTCCATCATGCCCAGAAACGCTCTGCTGACAATCTGCTTCCGACGGTTCACAATACGGCTGACATATGCAGGAGAAATACCGATTTTCTCTGCAATCCATGCCTGGGTCTTTCCTTCCGCTATGCATTTTGGTCTTCTCGTCTAGCTCGACGCCGTCCTTCATCGCCAGCATTGCCTCCGGCAAACAGCCTGAGGAATCGCTTAATGAATTGCATCACCTCAAATGGGCCACAGTCTATAAAAAGGTGCTCAACAAAGGTGAAGCGCCATAATCCCCATCTGTCTGTGTCCTGATTCGGCTGTACCGCTGGTCGCTTTTCTTCCCTGGTCTTTCAAAGTAAAAACGCATGTTTTCCTCTCCGATCCTGGCAGATCGCAATGATGCCAGCGACTTTCACCGTATGCTTCTGTTCCCTGACCATCCGCAAGGCACAGCATATGCCTGTCGCTTGACACGCCGGAAAGGGATACGCTGCTTTTCATGCTTCGGACACCGCTTCCGTACCAGGAAATCATTCTTCTTCCTTATGGAACGCTTCCGTCCGAATAGCAGGCCAGGCTTTGGTTCAGATGCTTTCTGCCTTTTTGCTATGCTTCCGGCAGCATCTGATCAAGCGCCGCGAGCATACGCATGGCCGTATCCCGGTCTCTGACCGTCGCTCCGCTGGCCTTTTCATGCCCGCCTCCGCCAAAGGCAACGGCTATGGGATTGATGTTATAGCGACTGGACCGCAGTTCACACACAACACCTTCATCTGATTCGGTAAAATTCACCCATATATCCATCCCCTGAATATCGCCCATGACATTCACCATGCCCCGGGAGATAAGAAACAGATCATCTCCCAGCTGTTTCAGTTCCTCGCGGGTCGTATATATATAGCCAACCCCGCGCGGCGATGTCCGGATTTTTTCCGCGAACCGTGCCCGGAGCTGTATCTCCGAAAACGGCTTGGCATAGAGCGCACGATAGATCTCATTGGTATCAAAATCATGTTCCATCAGCATGGCCGCCAGACGGAAAGTCCGCGCACTGGTAGAGTCATACCGGAATCGTCCCGAGTCTGTCACCATCCCGATATACAGGCTTTCCGCCGCCAGGTCTGACACCTTCCAGTGACATTCCACCGCCATCTGGGCAATCAGTCCGCAGCAGCTTTCAAAGCTTGAATCAATCACTTCCGTCTGCGCAATCTGTCCCAGATACAGATGATGATCGATCCGCGCGGTCGCCGCAGCCTTTTCATAGCGACCATCACTGATCAGTGTCTTCCCGGACGTGTCCAGGATTACGCTCAGTGCCTGCGGAAAAACACTGTCTTCCACCGTATCCATGACCGAATCTTTCATAAATGCATACATGCCCGCCTCATCGCCGGTCATATATACGATTTTTCCAGGGTAATTATCCTGCAGCAGATGTTTCAGACCGATCTGGCTGCCCAGCGCATCCCCGTCAGGGTTTGAATGCCGATGGATGACGATCGTATCATAGGCCTGCATTATCCGAAGCATCTCTTCAAACATATCTTTTCATCCCTTCGCTTGGTCATTCGCTTCATTATACTGCCGGAGAGGAAACGTTGCCAACCAAAAAAGCCCGGAACGGGCTTTTATCCTGTCGTCCATTGGAATACACACGGCTCAGGGCTTCCCGAAAGCGCGGAGGATAACTGTTCTTTGTCACGTTTTTCCCGCGCCAAGGCAGGCTTTCAATCGGGCAATGTATTCCTCAGCCATGCTGCTCAGCCGTGCGCTTTTGCGCAGAATATATCCGATGTGCATGACACTGTTCGGATTTTCCGCATCCTCCGCATAGGGCACTGCCACATAGTCGCCCCCATTGAGTTCCTCGCAGATGATTCCGGAACACAATGTATAGCCATTCAGGCCAATCATCAGGTTCAGCATCGTCGCCCTGTCGCAGCACTGGATTGTCCTCGGATACACATTGGTCGAAAGAATTTCCTCCGCCAGATAGCAATGACTGTCTTCCCCCTGCTCGAATGACAGACAGGGATAAGGCAGCAGATCCTCCAGCGCAATCGATTCCCTGCCTGCCAGCGGATGCCCCTTCCACAGATATACATAGGCCGCACAGTCAATCAGCGGCTGAAACGACAGTGCATGATCCGCAAGCATTTTTGTCAGCACTTTCTCGTTAAACTCGCTCAGATACAGAATACCCAGGTCCGAGCGTGAATAAGCCACATCCTCAATAACCTGCTTGGTGCGCGTTTCCCGCAGCGCCAGTTCATAGTTTTCCACATCATACTGCCGCATCAGTTCCACAAAGGCCTTTACGGCAAAGGAGTAATGCTGCATGGATACCGCAAACCGCGGGCGATGTCGTTCCTGCTTTCCATAAGCTTCGCAGAGATTCTCATACTGCATGATCACAGACCGTGCGTAGGGCAGAAATACAGCCCCGTCTGCTGTGAGCACAGACCCTTTGCCGCTGCGGCTGAAAATCACAATCCCCAGTTCCTCCTCCAGTGCCTTAATAGCACTTGTCAGAGAAGGCTGGGCCATAAACAGTTTCTCCGAAGCCTTGCGAAACGAACCCGTTTCGGCAATTGTAATCACATCTTTCAGTTGCTGCAGTGTCATGGTTCCCTCCAAAGTCAAGGCGTCTGTCAGGAAAACATCGGTCAGCGCATTCCGGAAAGCACATACATACATCCTCTGTGCGCCGCTTTCCAGCAGTTCCACATGGTCTGCCAAATGCCTGTCCATGGTTTCGCCATGCAGTTGTTCCTCATTTTTCCCGATCACAGATCCCCGGCATACCGGCTGTCATCCCGCTTCCTGATACATCTGCGCCTTTCTCTTTACAGGATCTGCTTCGAATCCATCACAGACGCATTCCATAGCAATGCTGTCCCCTCATTCTCCGTACGCCTGTGTTCTCTGCACGGACACAGATCGCATCATAGACAATTTATCCATCTTGTCAATGGATATAATTGTTTTATTTTCGTTTTCCGATGCGTCATTCACACCCATGATCTGGTTGGTTTTTCTCTGTTTTTTTCCATTTTCTCTTCACCTAAATACAGCCTTGTGCTATACTCCCAATCATGATACCGCATGAAACGGGTCAGAAGGAGTGTCAGATTATGTCAGCCATATGGTATATCCTGGTTCTAGCCGTCATTGCCGTCACCATCGCCTACATCGCCTACAACTACCGCCGCATCCGCAGCATGCCGGAAGGCACGCCGGAAATGGTAGAAATGGCGGGCATCATTCGTTCCGGCGCCAACACGTTCATGAAAACAGAGTATCGTACCATCGTCATCGTGGTAGCGGTCCTTGCTGTCGTGTTCAGTCTTTTCGTTGAAAAAACCAGCGGAATTACCTTTCTCTTCGGCGCGCTCATGTCCTCCTGTGCCTGCGTACTGGGCATGCGCTCAGCTACCTATGCCAATGTGCGCACAGCCAACAAGGCGCGGGAAAGCCTTTCCATCGGGGAAACCGTCAAGGTAGCCCTTTCCGGCGGATCCATTTCCGGTCTGGCAGTGCAGGCCTTCGGCCTGTGCGGACTGATTGCCGTTCTGCTGGTATTCGGCAGTGTCCGCCACGATGTGACAGGGGGCGGCCTTATCGCCACATTACAGGGCGTCAATCCGACCATCATGCGAATTTCCACCTATTCTCTGGGCTGTTCACTGGTCGCCATGTTCAACCGTGTAGCCGGAGGCAACTATACCAAAGCGGCCGATATTTCCGCCGACATTCTCGCCAAGGTCCGCAACGACCTGCCCGAGGACGACTCCCGTGTACCCAATGTCATTGCAGACTTCATTGGCGACAATGTCAATGATATTGCCGGCAACTGTTCTGACCTTCTGGAGTCCTTCGTGGCGACCATTTCCGCCACGCTCATGATTGCCGTTGTGCTTTTCCAGAGCTATGAAAAGCATTTCACGGAAACCCCGGCTCTTCTGGAGAACATTTTCCGAGGAACCATTACCTATCCCATTCTGCTGGCCGGCGGCGGACTTCTCAGCTGCCTCCTGGGCCTGTTCTATGCCAGCAGAAAGAAAATGGGCGACAATCCTTCCCGGGAACTGAACCTCGCCACCTGGATTTCCGCCGCCTGTACCATGGTCCTGGGCCTTGTCACCGCAGCAGTCAGCTTTTCCGGTACGGACAGTCAGATCCTGAAGGATACCTATGGCTGGGTGGCCGGATGGATCTCTCCCTGGATCTGCGCGGTGCTGGGCATCGGAAGCGGTGTCGCCATCGGTTCCATTACGGAGTACTACACGTCCACCGATTATAAGCCCACCCGTTCCCTGGCGGAGATGGCACCGGAAGGTGAAGCCTTTGTGGTGACCAAGGGTGACGCCATCGGTTCCCGTTCCTGTCTGCTGCCTGTTCTCGTCATCGGTATTGCCCTGTTTGTATCCGGAAAGCTCGCCGGCACCTATGGCGTTGCGCTGGCTTCCCTGGGTATGCTGGCCTTTGTGGGCACCACGGTTTCCATTGATGCCTTCGGCCCCATTGCCGACAATGCCGGCGGTCTGGCAGAGAGCTGCCATCTGGCCTCGAATGTCCGCGTGATCACCGATAAGCTGGACGCCGTCGGCAATACAACCGCTGCGGTCGGCAAGGGCTTCGCCATCGGCTCTGCCGCTTTCGCCACTGTCTCCCTGATCGTCTCCTATGTGGGCAATTACTCCTCCGAAATGATGCTGAATATTGCCTCCTTTGTCGTCATTGCCGGTGCCATTATCGGCGGCGCTCTGGTGGAATATTTCTCTGCCATGCTCACCGATAATACCATTGAGTCTGCAAAAATGATGGCCGATGAAGGCGACAAGCAGCTGACGCCGGATGTTCTTGCCGGTAAAAAAACGCCTGACTACAATCGGATGATTGCACTGGCTGCCAGACAGGCGCTCCGAAAAATGCTGGTGCCTTCCGTGCTCGCCATGGTTATTCCGGTCATTGGCGGTTTCCTGTTCGGCGTTGAGTTTGTAGGCGGTCTTCTGATCGGCGCCACTATTGTGGCCATCCCGCGCGCCCTGTTCATGGGCAACTCTGGCGGTGCCTTTGACAATGCCAAGAAGTACATCGAGTCCGGTGCATTGAAAGGCCACGGCAAAGGCTCTGCCGCCCATAAGGCTGCTGTCACCGGTGACACGGTCGGCGATACGCGCAAGGATGTTGTCGGCGTCGCGCTGGACATCTTTATCAAAACCATGTCCACCGTTGCCAACACGCTGGTCAGTGTATTCCGCAACTTCACACTGATCCACTGAGAACAGTTGAACATAGCCAACCGTCCTGCAGAGAAAGCAGCGCTCCTTGATGCCAGAGCCGCAGAACAGCAAGCGCTTCTTCTGCATGAAATATGTCGCCCGGACCAGGATATAGATGTGCTCGCCTTTATCATCACCCAGAAGATCATGCCCAACGGAGCAGCAGGATATAATTCCGGGTCCGAATTGTTCTGATCTGAAAGAGTACGCTGCCGGACCGCCGGAGCATAAGGCAGCCAGGCATACGTTCCTGATGCATTCCATGCAAAAAGGGCAGGGACTGATATGGTCCCTGCCCTTTTGCATGTTTTCCTTTTACAGATAGGGTCTGAGGCGATCAAACACTGTCGCATACCCCTGGGCAAATATGTGCATGCCATCCTTGGCATAGGCAGCCTTCAGCCTTCCCTGCACATCCTTCAGCCCGTCATTACAGTCAATGTAGGTGTATCCCATTTCCTCAGCCAGCTGTCTGACAGCCTGATTGGCTTTATCCACATTGGCATTGGTACGTACGATCAAAGCCTGGTTCTCTCGCCCTTGCGGCGTATCCGGGTTTACCGGGTAATACGCCATCAGATAGCATTGGGTCTGCGGAAGCTGCGTCTTCAGCGCTGTCAGAATGCTTCTGTAGTTCCGTATCAGGTGTGTGAGCCAGTCCTCTCCGTCTTCCCGATTTCTTATATCATTGGTGCCGATATTGATAAACACTTTTCTGGGTTCCAGGTCAAGAAGCATTTCATGAATGCCTTCCAGGAATTCATCGGTAGTATACCCGCCGATTCCGCGGTTATAGACAGGGGTAATCCCTGCATTCATGCAGTATTCGACAATCGGGAACTGTTCCATGAGCGATGATCCCGTAAAGAGAATCTGCCCCTTGAGCGCATACTGATTCATCTCGCGGAAATTCTGAAGCTTCTGCTGCTTATCCCGCTGGAAATGTGCCATCCACTTCTGCATCATATCATTATCCTGTGCCATATATTCGCCTCCCTGTTGATCTGAGGGCATTATAGCAGGCAGTCTGTCAGGCAGCAAGAAGCATACGCGGCCCCCTTGCATTTCCTTTGCCTGCTCCAGCAGGAAATAAAAAGAGCCTGTGGAATTAGCACCTTGCACGACACCATTGCAAGGGAGCAGACGGTATGAACTACATGGATTTATCCGGCACCTGGACATGTGAAATACCCGGGCAGAAAAAAAGCATTCAACTTCCCGGAACACTGGATGAAAGCGGCATCGGATTCGCAGATGATCCGCACCAGCAGTGGAAAGTCGACGAGGTCGAACGCATCGGGTTTTACCATGAGGGCGACCCGATTGTGACAAGACTGACGCGCAAGGCAACCTTTGAAGGAATCGCACGTCTTGAAAAAACCATAGACTGGGCGCCTGATGCTGGAAAACGCGTTTTCCTCTGTGCAGAGCGCGCCAGGGACCTGCAGCTGCTTGTCAACGGAAAACGTGTATCTCCGCTCTATCCGGGAACGCTGGATACACCCTATCAGTTTGAGATTACGCCTTATGTCACCGGCCATGACACCCTGACATTGCTCAGTTCCAATGCGTACCTTTCCTGGCCGAGGGAAGCCATTGTCTACGCATCGGCCGCTTCCGATGAGACACAGACCAACTGGAACGGCATTCTGGGGACATTCTGTCTTAACACGGAAGAGCCTGTTTTCATAGACCAGATCCGCGCATATCCTCAGGATCACTCCCTGGACCTTGTGCTCGTCATGAACACTGCTGTCCCCTGGGAAGGCGATATTATGCTTCGCTCAGATGCTTTCCCGGCGCCCGTGACACATCATCTGTGCCTTTCCTGCGGGCTTACGGAGATCTCCCTGCCGAATCTTCCCCTGGTCAATGATTTACATCACTGGGATCTGGAAGATGGTTTTCTCTACACCCTGACAGCTGAGGGGGTCGGGCTTGCGCCTTACCGGACACGCTTTGGTCTTCGGACATTCCGTGCCGAGGGAACCCGTCTCATGCTGAACGGAAGGCCGGTCTTTCTGCGCAGTGAAGCCAACTGTGCCGTCTTCCCTGAAACAGGGTACTGTCCGATGGATGTGGAGACATGGAAAGAGGTGCTGCGCACCTATCAGGCCTACGGCGTCAACTGCATGCGCTTTCACAGTCACTGCCCGCCGGAAGCCGCCTTCACTGCCGCCGACGAACTGGGCATGCTGATGCAGCCGGAACTGTCTCACTGGGACCCCGTTCATGCCTTTGCCTCGCCGAAGTCACAGGCTTACTATACCGATGAGCTCCTCGGTATTCTGCGCTTTCTCTGCAATCATCCATCCCTTGTCATGCTCACCTTCGGCAATGAACTGCATGCAGATGCGGCCGGTCATGCCTTCATGTCCGCACTCCTTCGAAAAGCCCGCGCCTTTGATGGAACACGGCTGTATGCCAACGGTTCCAATCCGCACTATGGTGCCCTGGGGCCGGACAGGGACAGCGATTTCTATACTTCGCAGAACTGTGATGCCTATCCCATACGTGCCACCTCAGCCGGTCCCAGCGGCTGGCTGAACAAGACACCGCCGCAGTCCGTGACCCAATATGACGATGCATTGCATGCCATCGCAGAAAAAGCCACACTGCCCACCTTTTCCTTTGAGGTCGGACAGTACGAAGTTCTGCCGGACTTCGCGGAAATCGCATCCTTCAGCGGGGTAACCGCGCCGAATAATTTCCTTCATATCCAGCGGAAGGTCCAGGAAGCCGGTATGATGGATACCTGGTCCCGTCAGGTGGAGGCTACCGGCGAGAGCGCTCTGCTCGGCTACCGCACAGAAGTCGAGGCGGCTATGCGCACCCGAGACCTTGCCGGCATCTCGCTTCTGGGCCTGCAGGATTTTCCGGGACAGGGTACCGCTCTGATCGGTATGATGAATACGCATCTTCAGCCAAAACCCTACTCTTTTGCTGACCCGGCACGCTTCCGCGCCTTTTTCCGGGATACGCTGCCGCTTCTGCTGCTGCCGCGCTTTGTGTATACGGAAGGTGAAACGCTGGAAGCCGATATCCAGCTTTTCCACTACGGAAAAGAAACACTGTCGGGAAGCGTAGCATGGAAAATCGAGGGGAAGGCCTGGACAAGGCAGGGCACAGGCATTCCGGTCACTGCAGCATCAGGCTCACTGACACATGCCGGACACATCTGTGTACCGCTTCCGAAGACAGGCGAAAGCCAGGCCCTGGAGATCACTCTCTCCTTCCATGATAGTACACATACCTATCCCCTGTGGGTGTACCCGGATATCACGCCGCACTGCCCGCAGGAAATCTATGAATGCCGCGCACTGGATGCGAGAGCCGAAGCCGTTCTTTCCTCGGGCGGTTCCGTCTTTCTCGCGCCTGACAGCACACCGGAAGCATTGCCCCATTCCATTCCTGCACAGTTCACCACGGACTTCTGGTCCGTATGCACTTTCCCTCAGCAGTCCGGCAGCATGGGACAGCTGATCGACACGCAGCATCCTCTCTTTGCGCACTTCCCCACCAAAGCCTACAGCACATTCCAGTGGTGGCCCATGGCCAACACCCGTGCGGTCATACTGCCTCATCCCATGCACTGTATCATTGCTGAAATGGATTCCTATGCCTTCCTGCGGCCCATGGCCAAGCTGATGGAATGCCATTGCGGCAACGGGCGTGTACTGTTCTCGTCCATGGGGCTGCACAATCTCTCTGCCTGGCCGCAGGCGCGCGTCCTTCTTCAGGCCATCTATGACTACATGATCTCGGATCATTTTGAGCCATCGGAACGCTTGCCTCTGGATACGCTCCAAGCCCTGGTCCTGGGATAATGTTCTCCCTTCTGTGCACGCGGACGACAAAAGCGGCCGCATGGAAAGGTACTGCGGCGCTGGAGTTTCCTGTTCCATCCATGCTTTTGGCACAGGCCGGAATCGTTTTTATGTGAATCGTACAGTTTCAGCCAATATCATAGATTCACAGAAAACCTGATTGCTGTGAAAAACAGCCGTCAGCGCTGACCTGCTTTGGCATGTTGCAGACAATCGCATAGTCATATTGCTGTACAGCAGACAAGGGAGGTCATCGAATAAACCAAAGAAGATAATCGCGGAAACCGTCATGCAATGATAGTTTCGGACTGTGAAAGACAGACTGCTCCAATCCGAATTTCCGGGAAGAACTGTGACTTGGGAACAACAGCTCTGTACCGCTGTACGCGGTCTTCTGCACTGTGCAATCGTTGAGATACCATGATTCGTACATTTTAAAGGGATGCGTTCTGCATCCTTTTTTCAGTTCTCAGGAAACTATAAGCGAGCTGAATTATGCGTTTGTATAAAAGCACACTATCAAATACATGACACGGCTATGCTTTTCATTGTTTTGGCTTTTCCTCTTTCGACATACAATTCGCCAAGGTATTTCTCATCAGAAGAACGGCCGCTGTAAATACAAGAGTATCGACATGTTACTCAAGACACAGAGAACCACTTGCTGTCAGCTTCACTCCTGCAGTTGGATTTTCGGAATCTGTCAGCCGGCAGAAATCTGCAAAGCAGCATTTTGGCAGAACTTTAGCATGAAGTACTTTCCAGGAATAAATGATTCATGGTAAAATGCCAAAGAGGGAGTAACAGCCGTTGAAGTGCGGAGTCCTGTCGTCATCACGGATTCATCCCGGCAGGACTTTCAATTGTGAGACTCATGTCAGCCTGACTGCATGAGTCTTTTTTATCTAAAACACAGATGCAGCCATGCTGCATCTGTGTTTTTGCATAGGAGGAACGGATATGAACACTATGGTACTAGCGCTTATCCTTTTTGCAGCAATGTATGTGCTGCTGCTCATCTTTTCCGATAAACGGTGGCTCATCGCCCCGGCTGGCGCAGTTGTATTTCTGATACTGGGGATTCTCCCGGCAGGCAGCGTGCTGTCCGCCATCAACTGGAACGTGCTCATGATGCTGACGGGTACCATGGTCATTGTTGAAATGTTCGTGCAAAGCAAAATGCCCCTGCGCATGGCAGAGGGACTGCTAAAAATCACGCCCAACGTGCAATGGGCAATTGTAGCCCTGAGCCTGTTTTCCGGACTGATTTCCGCTTTCGTGGATAACGTGGCTACCGTACTGATGGTGGCACCCGTGGGACTGGCGGTAGCAAAAAAGATCAGAACAAATCCTGTGCCTGTGATTATCGCCATTGCCGTTTCCAGCAATTTACAGGGGGCCGCCACACTGGTAGGCGATACTACGTCCATTCTGCTTGGCGGCTATATGCATATGGGCTTTAATGATTTCTTCTGGTTTAAGGGAAAACCCGGCATTATCTTTGCCGTTGAAGGCGGTGCCTTGCTTACCGTACCTGTGCTTTTGTGGCTGTTTCGCAAAGAAAAAGCCCAGGTCATTTCCAATGAGAAAACCCAGGTGCTGGATTATGTACCGACATTTCTCCTGCTGGGTACTA
The DNA here is from genome assembly GCA_902764915.1 of uncultured Eubacteriales bacterium. Classification (GTDB taxonomy): domain Bacteria; phylum Bacillota; class Clostridia; order Christensenellales; family Aristaeellaceae; genus UBA2943. The sequence goes on from CACWXY010000015.1 coordinate 42,142, forward strand.
TCGTTCTTCTGATCGTGGCTTCTCAATTTCCCAGCAAGCCAGAATTGACCAACGGGCTCATTTGCTGCAGTTTAGCGATGATCGGCATGGCTTACGAAGGAATCCGCCAAAAGGACGGAAGCGTAATAAAGGCATTCCTGAAAGCTATTGACTATAAAACACTTCTGCTCCTCACAGGACTTTTTCTGGTAATTGAAGGCTTGACCCAGGCCGGAGTCATTCATGCTATTGCAGAAACCTTTGTGAAGGTGGGCGGCCAATCCGTGCCCCTCATGTATATCATGATTGTCGGCATTTCAGTGCTGCTCAGTGCCTTTATTGACAACATTCCCTATGTAGCCACCATGCTCCCCGTGGTCAGCAGCATTGCGACCATGATGAACATAGAACCGTATCTGTTCTCTTTCGGTCTGCTCATCGGGGCCACCTTGGGCGGCAATATTACGCCGATCGGCGCGTCCGCCAATATAGCAGGCATCGGCATCCTGCAAAAAGAAGGTTATAAAGTATCTACCAAGGATTTCATCCGCATCGGCATCCCCTTTACACTGATTGCAGCCCTGACTGGTGCGGCAGTCATCTGGTTCATTTGGGCATGAAAGCAGTCTCCCTGTCACAATGCAGGCAGAAGGAAGGATGAACAATATGGTGTTCCGGGATGCAGCTGCTCCTCTGGGCGGGATCGGACTGTTCCTGTACGAACCGGCAGCCAGGTTCTCAGGCGCAGAACACAGCAGGAGCTGAACCCCATAATGTACCGGCACATGTTGCAAACAATGAAAGGCCTGACCATGGACTCAGCGATGGCATTCTGCTGCTTTCGAATGGATACGCTTCCCTCGAAAGCAGCCACCCTGTCTCTTCTGGGTGTTCATGATTCACCGCGACCTCTTCTGCATCCGCTCCGACACAAACGCAGGACACTATGCGCTCAATTCCATCCTTCCCTGCATCATTGCGTCTTCCATTCATACAGCAGCACTCTTTCCCGTCTGTCCGGATGCGCATGCATGACGCCCTGCTGGCTCCATGCTCATCACACATGCCAAAAGCCGCCCTTGCAAGGCGGCTTTTGGCATGACAGACATGGTCCGTCATATCATCTGTTCAGCTCATGGCTTATCAAAGGCCTGCGCCAGAATATCTCCCGCATTCACGTGGAGGGCCCCTGTCGGACACACCTGGAAGCAGTACCCGCATCCGATGCAGCGGTCGGTTTTTACGGCTTTTCGGTCCTGCATGGCAATGCCTTCCTGCCAGCACACATCCAGGCATCTCCCGCACCCAATACATTTGTCTGCATCCACCTGGCACGCCTGATAGGCATCGCCCAGTGCGTTCTGACGCTGTTTGGCAAAATCCTGCGGCATATGGAACAGTTGAAGCGCATCCCCGCGCAGGGCATCCATATCCGGATAGCCCGCCTCATCCATCCAGCGGTTCAGGTCAGAGATCACTTTCCGGCATGCCATGGTCCCGCCCGAGCATGCCAGTGCGCCAAACTGCACACAGTCTGCACCTGCCATGATCATACGCGCCGCCTGATCATAGGAAAACACACCGCCGCCAGCGTACATGGGAATCGTGATTCCGTTTTCCCGGCCCTCCGCAACCGCATAGCAGACAAGCGGCGTAGCCTGTGTTCCGCCATAGCCGCTGCCAGGGCGCGGCTGCGTCCGCTTCCAGTCAAGATCCATGTAGAACGCTTTCCAGCGGGCCGTGGGGCCTACGGCATCCGCTCCTGAAGCCTGCGCAATGCGCATGGATGTAAGCACATCACAGCCTTCCAGGGCAAGCTTCACCATAACCCTGACTTTCGGACCGGCGGCTTCCTTGATCATGGCCGTGCAGTGCCGAACCAGTTCATAGTAATCGAAGATCCGATCCTTCGCCACCGCAACGCCGGGGGTATTGAAGTGCAGCTCCAGTGCATCCGCGCCGGCCAGAGAAAGCTCCTTGGCCTGACGCACCCAGTCCTTTTCCCAGCTGCCGCCCTTCACAATATCACTGTAATGTCCCACCGATACCCAGAGCTGAATATCCGCATCCAGTGCCGCGCGCGCCGTCCTGACCTCTTCGCAGTACTGCTCCAGCGTTTCCACCCGGTCCGGTACCTGACGTCCGACTGCATGGGAATGGAAAGCCGGCTCGCCGCGGAAAACCGCATCGGCACCCGGATAAAAGAATCCGCCTCCGCCGCTCCCATGGCCGAAATTGCGCATGGTAATAGCGCCGGGACGCATGGCAGCAGACTTCAGCACATTCCTGGCGCCTTGCGTCGCCGGCGATGATGCTACCACAAAGGGATTGATCATACCCAAAGATTTGACATACAGGTCAGCCATTCTCTTCACCTTCCGTTACAAGACTCAGCAGTGTCCTCGCATCCGATCGGAACTGATCGATCGAATCATCCCGCACAAACTCCAGCAGTGCAAAATGTTCACCCGAAAGCCCATGCGCCTTCTCAAAATAGTACTGCCATTCCGCCGCATTCAGCGGTCCCCTTGTGCCATCCGGCCAGGAGTACACATGAAAGTTGGTCAGATACCGGGCCATCTGTTCAATGCCCTCTGCCCGCTCCCGCGGTGAGAGCGCCACAGTGGGCTGCCACAGACAATACAGGTTTTCATGGTCCGCTTCCCGCATCAGGCGTGCAGCGGATTGATTGGTATCCGTAAGCGTACCCTTATGCCATTCAAAGGCAACACGGATCTTTTCCTGTGCCGCGATCTGTGCAATCGTTCTGGCTTCCCGGGTCCAGCTGTCGCGTGTGTCCTCCGGGGTCTCCTGCGATCCCGTCGTACCCGCCCACACGCGTATGATTGGTGCACCAAGCGCCTTGGCAGACACCAGAGACGCCCGAAACACATCCGCCTGCATTCCCAGACGGTAATAGCTTCCGTACGCCGCAATCCGAAGTCCGGCTGAGCGCGTCTTCTCCCCCAGCAGCCTGGCGCCTTCGGGATCGTTCGGCATCACATGCGCATTCTCCGACCATTCAATGGCCGAAAGATGACACTCCTGGCACAGCGCAAGAATCTCATCCACTGTCAGCCCGGTTTTGCGGAACGTTGCCGAGACAGCCCCCGGGATCCACTGCGTCACAGTTCCAAAACGGTTTCCCATACGCTCTCCTCCGCCGGAATGCCCATCCGCATGTTTTCTTCCCGCAGCCGCATCATGTTCTTGCCCGGATAATAGACAGGCCTTTCCGCATCCACCGGTGTCGAGGTCTGCAGATCTTCCAGGCTGGCACGCATCTTTTCCTGGAATGCGGCGCCGTCCGGCAGACGCCCCAGATCCACGGCTACAAACACCTGGCTCAGTTCCGTCTCCGTTGGGAGAGTACCTACTTCCCGGGTTGTCCTGCCGCCGGAAAGCGCGGCTGCGATCAGATCCAGAACCAGAGAAAGCCCGCTTCCTTTCCAGTAGCCGATAGGCAGTACCTGATGGGTTTTCAGGATTTCCGCCGCATCCTTGGTAATCTCCTGCTTTTCATTCAGCCCGCCGTCTACAGGCAGAGGCTTCCCCTGACGCGCATACGATTCCAGTTTTCCATAGGAGAACATGCTCACGGCCACATCCAGAAGGACAGGCGGCTGATCCCCATTGGGAAGCGCAAACACGACCGGATTATTTCCCAGTCTGGCATCCCGTCCGCCCCACGGCGGCATATTGGGTACTGTATTGGTCCACAGTATGCCCATGCAGTTTTCTTCAATCGCCATCAGTCCATAATTGCCCGGCCGCATCCAGTGATTGGTATTGCGCAGAGCAACTACACCGATCGTCTGTTCATGCGCCAATGCAATCGCCCGCTGCATGCAGGCATAGGCGTTGAGATTACCGCAGCCCCGGTGTCCATCCCAGCGTTCCAGCATTCCCAGTCTTTCCTCACAGGTAGCCTCGGCATGTACATTCACGGATCCGTCACGAATGGACTTGATAAACTTGGGGAATCGATTGAGCCCGTGGGTATAGATCCCATCCCGGCTGGCATTGACGAACAGCGTCGCAGAAAGCTCTGCCCGCTCGCCTTCTATGCCGTACTTATGGAGAACACGGATAAACTCCTGCCGCATGGTTTCATAGGGAACCCGTATCATATTGTTCTTCTCCTTTCCTCAGCCCTTCACAGCGCCAACCATAACACCTTTGACAAAGTAGCGCTGGATAAAAGGATACACGCACAGAATCGGAATGGTAGCCACCACAATTGTGGCAAACTGAATAGTCTCACTCATGGTAAAATCCTCATCTGTGTCCGAGAGAATCAGGATCTCGCGCAGAATCAGCTGCAGCGGATATTTTTTCCGGTCCTTGATGAACAGCATGGAATTAAACCAGCTGTTCCAGTGTGCCACCGCATAATACAGTGCCACCACTGAAACCGAGGGCAGGATCAGCGGCGTAATGATACGGAAGAGAATCGTAAAATGCCCTGCCCCATCCAGCTGCGCGCTTTCTTCCAGACTGTCGGGAATCCCCAGCATGGCCGTGCGGACAATCACCAGATTGAACACATTAATCAGGTTGGGCACAATGAGCGCCCATATGGACTTATATAGACCCACGCCCTTGACCACCAGAAAGAAGGGAATCATGCCGCCTGAGAAATACATGGAAAAGACGACCATCAGGTTCAGAAGCTTTTTCAGCATGTAATCCCTGCGGCTGAGCACATAGGCAGCAATCAGGGAGGCCAGCATATTCAGGCTGGTGCCCACAACCACCAGGAACAGGGTATTCCCATAGCCTGTCCAGATATTCTGATTGGCAATCACGGACTGATACGCCTCAAACGTCGGCTTCAGCGGCCAGAGAAGCAGTCCCGTGTGCGTCATGTAAGCCATACCGTCACTGAAGGAGCCTGCAACCACATGGATCAGAGGCACCAGAATCAGCACACACAGAAAGATCATGAGAAGGTCATCCGCCACGTAGAAGATGCGTTCCCCCAAGGGAATCTGAATATGCTTTGCCTGCTTTTTTTCCTGCGTCATATCCGGCACCCCCTCTCACCACAGACTGTTGCCGCCCATGCGGCTGGTAATCTTATTGGTCACATATACCAGAAGGAAACACACTACGGAATTAAAGAATCCAACCGCTGTTGAATAGCTGAAATTCACATTCTCCGCAAAGCCGCGCCTGTAGACATAGGTGTTGATGACATCCGCTGTTTCGTAGGTAAGCGGTGTATACAGGAGCATGATTTTTTCATAGCCCACATCAAACATCTTTCCGACCTTGAGAATGAACATGATCACGATCGTTGGAACGAGGCACGGAATTGTGATGTGAATCATCTGATGCCATTTATTGGCCCCGTCCACCTTGGCAGCCTCATACAGTTCCTGGTCAATGGCGGTCAGCGCAGACAGATAGACGATCGAGTTCCAGCCAATGTTGCTCCAGATGTCCGAAACAATATAGATGGGCACAAAATACCCCGGTTCATAGAGCAGATTATTGACCGGCATTCCAAAGACGGTATGCAGAATCATGGTTACACCGCCTGTGCGGGAGACAAGATCCCGGATAATCCCGCACACAACCACGGTAGAGATAAAGTGCGGGATATAGCTGATGGTCTGTACGGAACGCTTCAGTCCATTGGATCGCAGCTCATTGATGAGAAGCGCCAGTATAATTGCAGATGGGAATGAGAAGACCAGCGTAGAAAGCGCTATGGTCAGTGTATTCTTGATCAGTCTTGGCAGATAGGGATCATTGAAGAAATTGATAAAGTGCTTGGTCCCGACCCATTTGCTTCCCATGATCCCCTTGGCTGCCTTAAAATCCTGAAAAGAGATCATCAGTCCAGCCATCGGGCCATACTTGAAGATCAGGAAGTAGGCAAGAACAGGAAGAAATATCAGATACAGTTTCCAGTTCTTCTTCATATCCCTGCCCAGCCTGTGAAGAAAGCTTCCCCGGGCAGAGGACGGCCTTACCGCAGTCGACATCCGTATCACCTCCGGAAATCAGTTGTCAGGGAGCGTTCCGCCGCACTTTTCGGCAAGATATCGGCAGAAGAGTGCTTCGTCCACCGGCAGATCCACCCAGCCTCCGCCTGTCCAGTCCGACAGGTGGATGGCATTGGAGATCTCCAGGCCATGAATGCCCTCCTGGCCTCTGGCAAACAGCGGCGTCCCTTTTTCAATCGCCTCACAGAAATTCTGCATGATCCCTGCATGCGCGGTATATTCGCCCTCCGGCACAATCTCCTGTGAGGTCATTTTCGGCTTTCCAAGCCCCTTGGTCCAGGTGCGATTGAACTCCGGCTCGTCCATTTCCAGAATATCGAGATGGATTTTCCCGTTTTCAATGACCATACGCCCGCGGGTGCCGTCAATCTCCAGCCGGTTTGTGCCTGGTGCGTCAATCACGGTGGTGCAGTAGGTGCCTATGGCGCCATTGGGAAATTCCGCCATGGCAATGACGTCATCCTCGACCTCGATATGCCTGTGCCTGCCATAATACACCTGTGCTCTGATCCGGCTGGGCATGCCTACGATCCACTGCCACATGTCCAGGTTATGCGGATTCTGATTCAGAAGAACACCGCCGCCTTCCCCTTTCCATGTGGCGCGCCATCCGCCCTGATCATAATAGCTCTGGGAACGGTACCAGTTGGTAATCAGCCAGTGGGTATGCACAAGCGTACCGATCTGTCCTGACTGCACGATCTCTCTGGCTTTCTGGTATACAGGGTCCGTGCGCTGATTAAAATCCATCGCAAAGCACAGTTCCGGATGCGCATCGGCCACCGCATTCATTTCCCTGACCTTGGCGGTATACACACCGGCCGGTTTTTCCACCATGGTGTGAAGTCCCCGGTTCATCGCCTCCATCGCGAGAATCGGGTGGAGATAGTGCGGTGTACAGATATGTACCGCATCCACTGTTCCACTTTCCATCAGCGCCACAGCACTGTCAAAGTACGCGACCCGGTCGCCCAGGACTTCTCTGGCTGCGGCAAGGCGCTGCGGATCCGTATCTGCGATGGCCCGAAGGTCCAGGCTGGGTACCTTGCCTTCCAGGATTTTCTTCACGTGCTGGCTTCCGATCTTTCCGTACCCGATCAGTCCATATCGTACCATCTCAGGCTTCCTCCCACAGTGCGGTCAGCATGGCAATCGCAGGCAGACCGTCTTCCAGAAGATTGTCGCTTTTTCCCTCAATGCTGATGTTCCCTTCATAGCCTGTATGCTTCATGGCAGCGAACATCTGCAGGTAGCCGTCATCCCGTACCAGGGGAATCCGGCGCCCGATTTCCGTGGCGATATGCGCGTGCGCAATACCTCCCAGCCGTTCCAGATCACCGGGGCGGTCATGTTCCACCGCAATATGATAATAATCCGCCAGAAGCTTTACCGCCGGATGATGGACCGCCGCCACCAGGTCCGCACCTTCCGCTACGGAATTGATCATATTCGTCTCGGATGTATTGAGGGGCTCTACCACCAGTGTAATCCCGTACTTTTCCGCCTCATCACCGATGACACGGGTGATGTCGCAGAGCTTCCGGAAAGCTTCGCCATAGGGCATGCCCTCCGGACGCATGCGTGACTTTCCGCTGCCGAATACCACTGTTCTGCCCCCCAGTTCCTGCACCCGGGAAAAGGCCTTTTCCAGATATGTGCGCAGTTCTTCCTCGCTGCATGCGAACAGCTGCATCTGTTTGGGAAAAAGGACATTAAAGGACGAAGCCGGAATGGAGGCGTGCTCCAGCGCAGCCTTCGCCTGTGCAAAACCCGCATCGTCCATGTCCAGAACACTCGTCACGGACGGCTCAATATAGGCAAACCCAGCCTCTTCCACCGTCTGGAGCTTATCCAGTTTTGCGCAAAATCCAATCTTCATAAGCATGTCTTCCTTTCCACAGTATCACCCGACAGTATCACACAGGTCTTATATACGCCGTGAACCTGCACCACGGCCTTCTCGCCCTCAAAGACAATGTCTGCTTGTGTTCCCTTCGGCGCAATCATGCTGATGCAGCGGAAAGGAGCCTTTCCCTCATGCCTGAGCGTCAGCTGCGGCGCGGGAACCCGCCGGCTGTATCCATAGCTGACCCAGCCGCCGATCGGATCCTCACTGCCCTCCAGCACAGAGCCCTCCAGAGGCGCATCGCAGGCCGCCTTCACGGCGTAGACAGCGCCATGCGGTGTCTGATACGTATAGTCAAGACCCTGCCCTGTCAGAGTGCCCGGTGCAAAATTCATGGTCAGACGGAAATCATGGTCTTCCTTGCCCATGCCCGTAATTCGGTCGTCAATCAGATACAGATCCTCTTCCAGGCGAAGCACGATGCGCCTGTGATAAATGGGATCTTCCGTAAACACATAGCCGTTGTGGCTGACATCGATCACGGCATAGTCCGGCGTTTCCGCAAACCGGTGCAGGAACATCCGTACCCCGCGCACACGACTGACCCCGGGCACAGCGCCCATTGTCCGATCGTCCACATACAGTGTATTGTGTGCAAGGCTGCCGGTGAAATAATGTCTCCAGTTTTTCCAGATGGACTGATTGTAGATATACCTTCCTCCGTCCACCAGAATATCCTCGCCCCGAATCATCAGTTCCAGATGTCCGGTATCATTATGGCTGTGCGTGCTCTTCTCGCCGCGCTCCAGCTGCACGCCATGGATGTGCATGTACGAATCCCTTTCACCCCATCCCGTGCGCATGATATGGATGCCTGCCTCCTGCATGGAGAAGTTCCGCTCCGCCGGCGGATGTCCTTCCTTCCGACCGGTAGCGACCCACAGGAAATCCCCCCGGCCGGTCCATTCCGCCATCTGGCGGAACCAGGCGCGCATTTCATTGAGATCATAGGGATCCATGGACAGGTTCATGCCCTCATACAGCGAAGTGTCTGAACGCCGGGAGAGAAGATCATCCCGATCCGCATCTCCGATCATGGGCGTGGAGAAGTCCGGTTTCAGCTGTCTGAGAAGGAATGCACAGGCGCGCTCCAGTGTCGGCCTGGCATAGGGAGGCACGGGAAGTCCGTTCAGCTCACACAGCCTGGTGCACTGGAAATAGCTGATGGCAGCCACCATGTGATAGATGCTGGTGCGCTCCATGTGCACGCCATCGTTGTCAAAGGAATAGCGCATCTCATGCATGACCCGCTGGTATCCCTTTTCCAGCCATACATCAGCCCCCTGCAGTTCCGGGAACATGATGGCGGCCTGCAGCAGTGCGCCGCTTTCCATGGTCAGCCAGTTGGAGCTCTTCTCATGATTCGTATAATGCGTTACCAGATAGTCCGCATGGATCTTCACGGCGTGCAGGTACAGCGCCCATCCCTCCCCGTCCCAGGACGGGCTTTCCCGGAAGGCACAGAGACAGGGAATAAAGGCCGTATACAGGCGCATGGCCGTCTCAATATGTCTCCAGGGATAGCTGGGATACTGGTGCGCCTTGATATACGCTTCCTCATCTTTCAGGAAATCCTCCAGCGGCCAGCTCGCCAGAAAAGAGCGCAGAAGCGACAGTGCTTCCCGCGCATAGCGCTCATCCCCGGTCTGCACATAGGCTCTGGCCAGAGGCTGCCAGAATATAAAGCGGTACAGGCTCCAGCTCCATTCGTTGTCATGGGCAGCGTCATCCGTGGGATTGAAATGCCAGTCCACTTCTGCGGGGAATGTATACCCATACAGGGTATGCGCCATGACTTCCTCCGCGTCCGCGATCAGGCACGGATCCTTGCACTGTGCAAGATCCGCACGGTTAAAAAGATAAACGGGGGTCTGCCTCGTGCGGAAATGCCGGATGACTGCCTCGCATGCCGCCTCCCGATCGCCGGAGTGCATAAGTGCACAGGCTTCCTCCATGCCTTTCGCTTCCATGCGCACGGTTTCCAGCAGCTGATCTTTCCAGTCCATAACCTGTGTCTCCTTCCTTCTTCGAGCACTCAGGAAAAACAGGCTCTTTCTCTCCTGAATGCTCCAAGACGGGACAGGGACCCATCGGTCCCTGTCCCGCGTCACGTCCTCAGTTGGCCATAAAGGCGTCGTAGGCAGCCTGCTTATAGGCAATGGCACGGTCCAGGCCATATGCGTTCATCTGATCCACATATGCCTTCCAGCTTTCCTCAGTCAGCTCAACCTGACCGGTGATCCACTTGGCTTCCATCTCATCCTTGTATGTCTTGACATTGGTAGTGATGGTGGCAAAGTCTTCAGCATCGTCCGTCGCCACAGCCGCACCGGCCGGATACATGTACTGGCCAAAGTCCGTCTTGGTCCACAGATGCATGCCTGCCACCTGGGCAGAATAGCTGTAGTACTGGTCATTGACACGGGTATCCTGCACCACAGGACCATTCTGATGTCCGCGGGCATATACGCTCAGCGCAGCCGCCACATTCAGACCGTCAGCATTGTGCAGCACAATATCGGTGAAGGTAGGATAGCCGTCCACCATGTTGTAGCTCTCGCCTTCGATTCCGAAGCAGTTGATCATGTGGCCCTCTTCAGAATACATCCAGTCCAGAAGATACAGCGCAGCTTCGTACTTTTCGCCGCCTTCATCCGCCAGACGCTTAGAAATCGCCGCGGAGGAACCGGAAGCGTCATACAGACCATTCATCTTGGAGAACTTGGCGTTCTTGCCCTTCACACTGGTCACGGGCACGGTAGTCACCATATCGCTCTCATCAGAGATCAGTCCCTGCTCCAGCAGGTTCGGGAAGATATTGGAAGCGCCGCCGCCGCAGGCATCATAGGTTGCAAACGCGTTGCCGGCCGCCATGATGCCACGGCCGTCATTCGCCTTGGTATGGGTCAGATAGTCGGGATCAATCAGCCCATCCTTGTACCAGCGAGCCATGGTCTTCAGGTACTCGAAATGGCTGTCCTCTGTAATACCGTTCTTGACCACGCCGTCTTCCACGTAGTAGTCAGCCCAGTTGTCAAAGCCAGGGGTAAAGATCTGGTTCATCCATTCGGTGCGGGTAATGAAGGGGATCATGTCCGGATGCGCTTCCTTGACGGCGCGCAGTACAGTCTCCCACTCCTCTACGGTTTCCGGAACTTCCAGTCCCAGTTCCCTGAGGATATCCCCGCGCATATAGAATCCGGAGGTGAACAGGCAGTTGTTATCTTCAAAGGTCGTGCCGCGCAGGAAGGGGAATACATAATAGTCGCCTTCAGCGGTCTTCACGGACTGGTCGATCATCGGATTGCTGTCCAGGATCGCCTTCAGATGAGGCGTCTTGCCGGAAGCGATGGCATCATTGAGGGGCTCAATGACTTCATCCGCAATCGCTGCGGATGCGCCGCCCGGGTATGCGGTCCATGAGTACTCCACAATATCAGGCATTTCATCCGGTACAGCCGTCAGCAGATTGAACTCCGTGCCATCCTCACCGGCTGCGGGATGAATGAATTCAATCTCAATGCCGGTCTTTTCCTTCACGGCATCATACCAGCGGGTCTGCGCCATGTTGTCCACCGCCTGGCCGTTGACGGTGACACCCTTGAGGTTTTCATGCAGCTTTACCCAATAGGTCAGCTTCACGCCCTCATAGGGCTTGGATTCCTCTGCCATGCCGGGGAGCGCCATAACGCTCAGAAGCATCGCAATGCAAAGGATCAGGGCTACCATTTTCTTCATAGGAAAGTCTCCTTTCTGTATTTATCGGCGATAAGCTCGCCAATATACCAAACTCACAGGGAAAGCCCGATTTCCCGCGGCAGCGCCCATGCGTCTGCTGCGCTTTCCAGCACGCTTTCCAGATGCTGTACACAGGGGAATCGATCCCCCTGTTCCGTACGATATATCACATGTTCCGGGGCAATGTCCGCAACAGGCAGCGTCTGGGCCATGCGAACCGCTGCCAGATGTCCCAGCCCTGCCAGTGCACTGCAGGGCACCGGTGTACCGTGCTTCACTGCCTCCACCATGTCATAGAGCTTGCGCATGGGCAGGGTATCCTCTGCACCATAGTCCAGCTCTTCCCCGTTTTTTGTAATCACACGGTAGTGCTCACCTCGGCCCCACCGCAGCGTTGCATCCTCCAGGATGCCGATTCCCTTCTGCCCGAGGTTCTTCGTTTCCAGCGGATGTGCCGTATAATACAGTATCGGAATCCCCGCTCCTGTCTGAAAGCGCAGTGCCGCAATATCGTAGTTCTCCACATTGGGATTGCCGCGCCACAGTTCGCCTTCCACATGCACCGGCATGCACGCCGATGCCATATCATCCCCCAGAAGAAATGTCATCAGCTGAAAATGATGGGCACATGCGTTCATGAAGGGGCTGTCCAGCACTTCCCGGCCGTCCACCTGTATTTTCCCGGCCCAGTTGCTGCGTCCGTAGTAGTTTTCCCCGCGACGCATGGCATGCAGGCACTGGAAGCGCACAGGTGCGCCAAAGCGCCCCCGGAGGATATCCCGCTTCAGCTGCAGAAGCCCCGGATGATAATTCAGCTGCCAGCCCACCGCCAGCACACGCTGCGCTTTCTGCGCGGCCTCAGCCATGGAGCGCGTTTCCGTCTCCGTTAGGCACAGCGGCTTTTCACACAGTACATGGCTTCCATTGCGCAGACAGGTATGCACCATCTGCGCATGCAGATGAATCGGAGAGCAGAGAATGGCAAGGTCTGCCTTCTCCGCGGCATAAAATGCTTCCAGGGATGGAAACATGGGGATATGCTTCTCCCGGATCACCGGATAGCGCACATCCAGGCCGGGCGCGATATCCACAATGCCCACCAGGTCTCCGCCCACATCCTGTTCAGTCAGCGCATGCAGATATTTCTGTCCATACATGCCGACCGACACCAGAACAATGGATACCCTTCTGTCGCTCATGCTTCTGCCTCCTGTGCTTCTGCCCTGGCAGGCAGCTTTTCCGTCTGTTCCGCCCGGTATTTTTTCCACACGCGCTCAAACCAGAGATCCCTCGCGTCCATGCCGCGGGACGGAATGCGCCGGCACACGCCATGGTCCGTTTCCAGAACACCCTGTACCTCCGTTTCTTCCTGCATGCTGTAGAGAATGCTGGGCAGAACTTCCTGCTGGGTCCAGAGAATATCGCGCAGCTTCAGACGCTCCTCCATGTCCGCCACGGGTCCAGTGACATCTTCCATGTCAGACAGCGCTTCCTGCACGGCATGCAGGAGAGTCCGCATGCCGGATACGTCATACTCCGGCATGGCACACGCGCTCATTGCTGCCTGAAACCATTCACTGTTCCGGCCTTTTTGTATTCTGGGCAGATACAGCGTATGCTCTACCTGTCTGTCACAGCGCGCGTTTCTTTTCCCGGCAGCGATCGCCTGTGCCGCACGCATGGATCCCACCTGTGTGGAATTGAGTGCTGATCCCCCCGGCCGCTTTTCGCCAAAGGTGCCCGCCGCTTCCCCGCATGCATACAGTCCTTCCACGCATGTTTTCCAGAACGCGTCAACCGCAATCCCGCCATTGTGATGCTGACAGCAGAACCGTATTTCGAGCGGGTCCTTTTCCAGATCGATCCCATGCTCGCGATACAGCGCATAGGCCGGCTCATTCATAGCCTGAAGCCGCTGAACAGGAATCGCCTGCGTCGCCTCCGACTCCGTCAGATAGTTTCTTGCTTCCTCAGACAGTGCCTCCAGCGCGTATCCTCTCGGATTGCGCCTGTAATCCAGATATACCCGTCTTCCCTTCAGAACCTCCGCTTTTACCAGCAGATCCACCTGACTGGAACCGGGCAGTTTTTCCGGGCTGAAGGGCCATTCATAGCCCTTGAGAAAGGTCAGACGAAGCGCTTCCTTCTCCCCGAGACTGTCTGCAAGGAACTCCCGCTCCGTGCCTGTCTCATCCACTGATACATAGCGCGGCATCACCTGCTGGTAGCTTCCGCTGACATTCCAGCGAAATCCGACAGAAGCAAGACCGTACTGAAAGCAGTGCAGATTGGCACCACGGGCGCCGCACGCAAAGGCCATGCCGCTCATGCCATGCTGGGATGCGGGATATACCCGGTCCCGATAGATATGCGCCGGACCGCCGGTTGCAAGCACCACGTTCCCGCAGGCAATATGGCACACACGCTTTTCCGCCAGATCGTAGCCCAGCAGACCGGTTACACCTTCCTCTCCGCAGAGAATCTCAAACACAAGGAGATGATCCCGGATGCGGGCGCCCCGCTGCCGCACTGACCGCTCCAGTGCTTCCGTCATATACCGACTGGTCAAAGGCCCGGCAGATGTCGCTCTTGTCCGCGTATCATGATCCGTCCGATATCCCACATATTCTCCGTATGCATTCCGCGGAAACGGCACACCCAGCGCACACAGCTTCATAAAGCTCGGTACCGATCCGGCCGCTTCGCACAGCGCAGTATCCCCGTGGGTATCCTTCTGAAGAAATGTCCGGGCCATCTCGCCCACACTGTCGCCCTCGTCCCCGGACAGAGACAGCTTGTAATAGGTCTGCTTGTCGCTTCCCGTATTGCGGGATGTACCGCAGTTCATGCCCTCGGTTATCAGCAGCACATCCGTATATCCCAGAGACAGGAGTGTATCCACACAGTTGAGCCCGGCGCATCCTGAGCCAACCACTGCCGCAGCGGCAGTCATTTCCGTTTGGATTGTCATCTGTTTCCTTTCACAGTCTACGCAGCTGGAACCCGCCATCTGCGTCCAGCACCTGCCCGGCAGAATAGTCGAGCCATCCACTGGCACAGGCATAGACCATCTTTGCCACATCCTCCGGCTTTCCGAACCGGCGCACGGGCAGAAGGCCTTCCTGTATCATATGCTCGTATTTCTCGTGCACGACCTTTGTCATATCCGTATCGATGATCCCCGGACGCACCTCAAACACAGGAATGCCCTCTCCGGCCAGACGGTCCGCCAGCAGCCTGGTCACCATGCCCACGCCAGCCTTGCTGATGCAGTACTCCCCGCGGGACGGGGAGGAAGTATAGGCACTCATGCTGCCGATATTCACAATTCTGGGCGCCCAGGCCTGCAGTCCCGCATCCCGTTCCCGGAGCATTTCACGGGCGACTGCCTGGCTGAGAAAGAGCGTGCCCTTGAGGTTAATGCCCATGACCCTGTCAAAGCTTTCCTCTGTCATTTCCAGGATATCCCGCCGCACAAGCGGCGCAACGCCTGCATTGTTTACCAGAAGATCGATCCGATGGTATTGCTCGACGATCCACGAAAGAGCACGTTCCCGATCCTGCGGTCTGGAGATATCGCAGGCCGTATAGGCGCGCTCCGGCGGCAGGTCTTCAGGCCGCGCATCCCTAGTCCCTGAATAGACGACCGTCCAGCCTTTCTCGCTGAGCAGATCAGCGATTCCGCGGCCGATTCCGCGGCTGGAACCGGTTACCCAGGCGATTTTCACAGATGATACACCTCCCGGTCCCGTACCACGCATCCTGCCGGTGTGCCTGCACGAAGCAGCTGTGCGCACCCGCCGCATGCGACACATGCCTTCGCGGGATGCATTCGACCGTCCGCCTTCAGGTCCCGCACAAAGTCAGGATAGGCGAACGCCATGCGTCCAAATCCCGCCAGTGTACAGTGTTCGTTCTCCACCATGCCCGCTGCCAGATTGCCCGCAAACTGACGGACATAGGAGAAAGCGCTTCCGATCACCGGAAGATCCGGGAACGCGTGCTGAAGTTCGCTTACGCCCTTCATCATGCGGCCTTCGCCTTCCAGCGGATGTTCGTCCGGCACATAGGTGCCATGATCATACGGGCGGTTAACATGGGGATTCTTGTAAGGATTTCCCATGGTAATATTGATCAGCGGGATATCGTACTGCTCCTTCAGCAGCGCAATCAGCTGCCTGGCTTCCCGCAGATCCGGCACCAGCCCGCTGCCTTCCCCCACGCCAAACCCGTAGGGATAGGGAAAACCGTCATAGACATTCAGTCTGGATGTCAGGAAAAAGCCAGGAGACCGGATCGCGCTCTGCGCCGCCTTATAGCAGTTCCTGAGAAAACGTGTCCGATTCTCAAAGCTTCCGCCGTACATGCCCGGCCGGGTATAGGCGGAGAGCAGTTCACAGGCCAGGTACCGATGACAGCATTTCACGTCCATTCCGTCAAAGCCGGCTTTCTGGCAGAGCCTGGAAGACGTCTCATACGCCTCCTCAAAGCGCTTCAGATCATCGTCTTTTACGATACAGCTGTCCGGCAGAGGAACATCCTCCAGCGGAGGACAATGGTACGCAATAAGGGGTTCCGGATAGCCCTGCGGCTTGGAATAGCGGCCGGAATTGGTCGACTGCATGATCAGGATCGGCTCATACCCGTTTTCTCTGCGGCATACTGCCCGTATGCGGTCAGTAAGACGCGCATAATCGTCCACGTTCTCTTCGGTCAGCATCAGCTGATGGGCGCTGGCGCGAACCCTTGGCAGCGTAGCCACGGCCTCAAACCAGATGATGCCGGGACCCGCCTTCGCAAAACGTTCATAACGCCGGACTGTCTTTTCGCCGGGACGCCCATCCTCCTCACCGTCGGTGCCTTCCATGGGCTGAAACACGATACGGTTGGGACACGCATGGGCGCCGATCCTGCACGGTGAAAACAGTACACTTGTATGTTCGCTCAATGGCAGAAATGCATGGACGCGCTCTGCTTCCTCCGCGAGTTCCGCCATGGTTTTATAACAAAAAATCCTATGTTCCATATTCCTCCAACCCCTTGATGGAATCTATGGTAAAGATTACAATGAAATCGTGCGGAAAAATCGTGTATTTCTCCCTGAATATATGTAAAATCGATTTGGTGATGTAACATGGCTTTTGAAATCAGATACATGGATACCCCCATTTCCCACGGCCTTCATACACACACGTACTATGAACTGCTCTATGTGCTTTCCGGGAAGGTTGAAATGACCATCCGTGGACGTGATTATGTCTGTCCCTCGGGCTCCCTGGTCTTTCTTAATCCCTTTGATGCGCACGCTTCCAGACCCGTCTGTCTGCCCTACCGGCGGTATTATCTCCTGATTCCGCAGACACAGCTGCAGGCATTTCACAACGATGTACTGCTGCTCTCCGTGTTCCGCTATCACGGTGCACAGTTTCCCTATGTCATGGAGACAGGCGAAAAGCAATCCCGCTTTGACACCTACTTTTCTCTGCTGTATGCCATCTATCAGGAAGGCGGTCCCTATCTCGACACGCGAGTGGAATCACTGATGACGCTTATTCTTACCGATGTCCGTTCACTGCGCCCGGATATGTTTATCCCCGATGCACAGCTCTCTTTTCTTCCCATCCGAACCATTCTTCATGATCTGGATCATACTTTCTGTGAACCGTTTTCGCTTCAGGCGCTTTCCGAACAGTACCATGTGTCTCCGGGATGTCTGTCTGCCCATTTCCGGCGGATCGTAGGCATAAGTCCCATGCAGTATGTCATGCAGAGCCGGCTGACGCGGGCTTGCTTTCTTCTCAAGCACACAGAACTTTCCGTGTCCGAAATCGCACACCAGTGCGGATTTCCGGACACTTCCAACTTTGTCCGCCGTTTTCATATACAGTTTCACCAGACACCCCTGCAGTTCCGACAGGCAGGTACTGCGGCCTCTTCCTGAAGCCATCCGAAAAAAGCATGCGAGACAGCCGTGCAGACACCCGGCTTTTCTTCTTTCACAGGATCTGCAGGCGCGCTCCATGGATGCAGGCAGCAACCATGAGTCGCACCAGGGAATAATGATGCAGAAAAAGGAAGGCGAAGAAATGCATGAAACGCTGCGGCTGTTTTATCCATGCCGTTCGGAAGATGCATCTCTTCGCCATCGTGTATGCCATTCTCCCGCCACTGCCACCTCATGCTTTCTCCGCGCAAATGACAGTTATCGATTGCCTGTATCCAGAGAAGCCGAAATACGCCTGCATTATCATAGCGGCAAAGCACAATTCTTCTGCCCTGATCCCGATTCCGTCCACCCCGGCAGCGACCTTCTCAGCGTGCCGTGCTTTCCCCTGCAGAAGGATACGGAGATCTCCTGCCAGACCATCCCGCTGAACCGCATGCTTCCTCTGGTCTGTCAGGATAATAGAATGTACGCGTTCCCGCATTCCGCTGCGGCACAGAAGCGCCGGGATGCCATCTGGCAGCCGCAGGCATGGGCTGCACAAAGCATCGGCGCATGAGAGTGTACTGTATCTTGGGGCCGTATTCGTCCTGCGCTTCTGCTGTACCTGACGCGTTCCAGAACTGATCAGTGCCTTCCTGCGAAACTGCCGCCCGATAGCCGCCAGCCGGCAGAAAAGATGACTGCGCCTGCACAGGAATACAGATGCGGATAATCAGTGCCTGTTGACCACGCTTGCAAATTCCGTTTCAATCAGGAATAAATGCATCGGTGCTTCATACAAAGCTTAAAGACGACAGCCAGTACGGAACAGCAAACAGCAGGCGTTCCTGCACCGGCGGTCGGATGCGTGAGCCTGCACAAGGCAGAAAGGCGATGGCCGCAAGGAATGGAATATATCCTTGAAACACAGAACCTGACCAAGATCTACGGTCAGAAAGAAGCGGTCAAGGATGTAAATCTGCACATCCGGGAAGGACAGATTTACGGTCTGGTCGGCCGCAACGGCGCTGGCAAAACCACGATCATGCGAATGATCAGCGGTCTGGCCAGACCGACCAGAGGCAGTTATTCCCTGTTCGGAAAAACCGGTCTGGCCATGCAGAAAATGCTGAAGAATGTGGGTGTCCTGATTGAGTATCCCGGGCTGTATCCAAAGCTCTCGGCCTATGAAAACCTGAAGATCAAATGCATCGGCATGGGGATCAAGCCCAAGGGATATGTGGAAGAGCTGCTGAAAACCGTAGGTCTGGAAAACACGGACAAGAAAAAAGGCGCCGGTTCCTTTTCCCTGGGCATGCGGCAGCGCCTGGGCATTGCGCTGGCACTGGTGGGAGATCCCCGAATGATTGTCCTGGACGAACCCATCAACGGTCTGGATCCGCAGGGCATCGTCGAGGTGCGTGAACTGCTTTCCAGGCTCAGGGATGAAAAAGGAATCACCATCATGATTTCCAGCCACATCCTGGATGAGCTGGCAAAGGTCGCCGATGCTTATGGCATCATTCACGAAGGAACACTGCTGGATGAGTTCACTGCAGCGGAACTGCATAAGCGCTGTGGAAAAAGTCTCATTCTGCGCACGGATAACACGGCACAGACGCTGCAGCTACTGGAAAACATGGGATTGTGCGGCACCATCCATGAACCCGACGGTAGCCTCCGAATCAGGCGCGGCATGGATCGTGCGAAAGAAATCTCCAGAGCCATCGTCCAGGCAGGAATTGGCCTGGAGGAAATCTACCTGCGGACCATGACGCTGGAAGAGTACTATCTCGGCATGACGGGAGGTGGACACAATGGGTAAGCTGATTCGGATGGACCTGTACCGGATGCTGAAATCCAAAACATTTCTGTTCTGCCTCATGCTGGCCTTTGTGCTGGCGCTGGGAAATGCACCGTTTGGCAGGCTGATGTACACACTGGCCCATTCGCTTTCGCCTGAGATCAATGAATCGTTTGCATCTGAGGTCAGCCTCTCCAGCATTCTCATCGATCCGTTTCCTGTCATAAGCCTAATGCTGGTGCTGCTCTCGCTGTGCTATTTCTTCTATGCGGATGTGGAAAACGGGTACATCAAAAACATTGCCGGACAGATGCCCATGAAAGGATTTACCGTTCTGTCCGAGTTTGTGGCATCGATCGTGCATAATCTGATCTTCGTCGCAGCCGGAATCATAGGCAACCTGATCGGCACATTGCTTGTCCAGCGGCTTATCGTGGACAGCAATGTCCCGGACAGCATCCGCGTGCTGGTGCTCAGGCTCCTGCTGGTTCAAAGTCTGTGTGCCCTGCTGCTGCTTGTGGTATCCACATTCCGCAGCAAATCAGCGGGCATGATACTGTCTGTTCTCTTTGGTCTGGGACTTACCCCACTGATTTATATTGGCATCAATGAAATTCTGAAGCCGATTTTCGGCGAGACAGTGGATATCAGCCGAATCATGCCAGACACCGTAATGTGGGAAAACCCTCTCGACACCGCGAAAGCGCTGGCAGTTGCCATTGTGGCAGGCGGTATCTGCCTGCTCCCGGCGATTCGGATCTTTGACCATAAAGATGTAAAATGATCTCGTGTCATTTTCACATAAACCAAACACTGGAGGATTGCTTACTATGGGTATTTTGGGTGTTATTCTGGGCATTCTTGCCGTACTGTGCGCGCTTCTGGCCACGTTTCTCTTCGGAACTACAGGCACAGTCATTGCTGTGGTACTGGCCGCGGCAGCGATTATTCTCGCCGTTGTGAAGAGAAGCAAGGACAAGAAAGGCGGTATCCCCGCTATCGTAATTGCCGTATTTGCTGTCATTCTGGCGTTTTCGATGAGCAGCGCATGGTCAAATGTATTTTCCGACATGCATAAAACAGCCGTAGAGTTCAAGCCGGATGGTCTGTGGGCACAGGCTTCCGAAGACAGCAGCGGCGGCCTGTTTGGGATCATCAAGAAACTTCCTCAGGATGAGGCTTCTCTGAACGCTTTAGTCCAGGAAATGAACGAGCTGAACAAAGTCAGCAACTAAAACCCGGCAATAAGAAACAAAAGAAAAGTCATGAATGTGGATGTATTGAAATATCCGGTTTGCAGACAGTTCATGCCCGCATCGCAGGCTGGCTCATTGACAGCCCGGTGCTCAAAATATTCATTGAAAAAGGAACCGCGTTTAAGGAAGCATTCTTTGACGCTGACAGCATGATAGTTCAGGTTTTCGTCATCCTTGTCGAAACCGTAGGCCTTTCCCGGATAGCAAAGGAATCGCAAATTGGATGCATCACAGCTGTCAGACTGCACAGAAGCATGCCTTGGCCCGTCAGGTCTGCGTACATAGGAGGGAAGCATTCATGTATGCGCATGGCTCTGATAGAGCCATCTGCTGTTCCGTGGGATTTGTCCTCCGGTGCATGCACAGCTATCCGGTACGCTGCCTGTCCCTTCTCCCGGTAGCGCTGACGTACAGCATACTCTATAAGATAAGGATCAATGATGCGCGCGCTGATATAAGCGCGCATCCGATTTTCATCATGGCTTTTCGGCACGAACAGGCAAAAGGCGTGACATCAGTCACGCCTTTTGCTTTGAGAACCATGCCGTTTTCATCGGATGCAGGCACCTGCTGCATGACAGGGGTTGTCCTCCCTATCCCAGATGATGCGCTTCTATCTGCACTTGCAGCGGAGCATCCGCTTCCATTGAAATACCATCTGCTTCCTGCGGGGTGGTAATCAGCGAGGTTACCACGCGCTCACCTTCCCCGATAAACAGTTCCAGGCTTTCCATATCCATGAGTATGCGCAGGGAAAGAGTGCCTTCTTCCGTAAGCGGCGCAGCTACATGGCGGGTATGTACAATATCCCGGGTTGATCCGCCCCGTGACCGATCCAGTGTCAGTTCTCCGCGGGCCAGATCACAGCGGATGATCGTCTCCCGGCTTGCATCCTCCGCAAGATGCAGCGTAAAGCGGCGGCACTGCACATCCTCCCGGATGAGTTTCACTGACATGTCCAGCTTTCTTCCCCGGATACCAGCCAGCTGTGTTCTCTCGCAGATATGCAGTTCCCGATAACTGATGGTATCCTGCCACAGAGACTCCATTTCACGAACCGGACGCTGACAGAGTCTTCCGTTTCGCACGGTCACTTCCCGCGGTACACTCATCTGGGCATAGTATCCATGTGTACGCTTGGCTTCCTTACAGGTCTCCCAGTTTTCCATCCAGCCGATCATAACCCGGCGTCCGTCGGGAGTCAGCAGGGTCTGCGGCGCATAGAAATTCAGTCCATGATCCACTGGCTGCACGCTTTCCCGTACAAAGGTATGCGTCTTTCTGTCATAGCTTCCCAAAAGTGCAACCGTTCCAAAGCCCGCATGGAATTCTTCCCTGGCCCGCATCTCCTGCGGGCTGACCAGAAGTACCTGTTTTCCATCCAGTGCAAAGAAATCCGGACATTCCCACATTTCACCGTATGCGTGATCACTGTGATCCAGTTCCTTCACAAACTGCCACTCCAGAGCATCCCTGCTTTCAAACAGCAGTATACTTCCCGCATGATCCTGGTGACGGTTTCCCACAACGCAGTAGTACATGCCGTCTTCCCGCCATATATGCGGGTCACGGAAATCATGATGCGAATAGCCATCCGGAAGATGCCTGCCCTCAATGACCGGCTTGCTGAGAATCTTCTCAAAATTGGTTCCGTCTCCCACCGCAATGCACTGGGTCTGCAGTTCCCGGTGCAGCGTGCCCGCAGGCTGAACACCGGTATACATCAGCAGCAGATGTCCATCCTCCGTCTTCACAGCACTCCCTGAAAAACAGCCACCCACATCATAGGGCTGGTCGGGCGCCATGGCACAGGGAAGGTAGGTCCAGTGCAGGAGATCCCGACTGGTCGCGTGCCCCCAGTGCATGGGGCCCCACTGGCAGGTATAGGGATGATACTGATAAAACAGATGGTACTCCCCATGATAATAGCAGAACCCATTCGGGTCGTTCATCCAGCCCACCATGGGAGTCAGATGAAACAGGGGTCTTTCTCCGGACGGAATTTTCTCGGCTTCTTCCCGTTCATACTGTCTGGCCCGCTGCAGGGGATCCGGCGCATGAACTGTCTTTCCCGGGTACGTTAATAACTTTTTTGTGCGACACATATTCAGCATTTATCCAATCCACGCCAGGCACGAAAGAAGAAACAGCTTGAAGAA
>CACWXY010000016.1 GCA_902764915.1 uncultured Eubacteriales bacterium
ATTCCGGATGATGAATACTTCTTTCTGAAGGTGATGGATGCATCACGCAGGCCTTACGTCAGGAATCCAAAATCCCACAAACTTTTGCATTGAACCAAAGGGTTTTCAAGATATATGACGAATCAAATCTCCAAGAGTACCCCTTCCGGTGCTCAGGATGGATCAAAGCCCGTTCACCCGGGATTTGATGGAACCTGTTTGGCACAAATTTACTGTTTCAACTGCCATCAGGGGAAAAGGTGCGTATCAACTAATGTGACCGGTGGAACGGCTGGTCTTGAAGAAAGGAAGGTATGAAACCATGAGCATTGAGAAGAAATACACCGAGGAAGAAATAAAAGCCATCGTGGACGAGGAATGCAGGAAGCTGAAGGCTAGCGGTGAGCTCAGTCTCGACGAGCTGAAGGACGTCAGCGGAGGAGACGTTCTGAGGGATGGTACCGGTCACCGCATGCTGTTCGATGGATCACCTTACTCAGAAGCTCCGACTTTAGTTGATGAGCATATTAAAATTGCTTTGGATATAGAAAAAGCATACGGTCCCGATGTTGCTGAAATTGCCTTTGCCCGATTTGGCTATGAATTTTCCTGGGGCGAGATCAAGCATAATGGCTACCGTTGCGTTCAAAGACGTGTGAAAGATGAAGGCTGGATCAAAGGGTATTGATGTTCGCGGGGATGATCCCCGGGCGCTTGTGGCCGCCGCAGCCGTTATCCAAATCAAAGATTTGTCGGAATAACCGTTGACAAGAAGGCTCAGAAGTTAATTGTACCAATTACAGATCAATCAATATTATCCTCCATTGCTCCCGGCAAGAATTCATTTCTGTTTCGTTGCCGGGAGTTTTTCCTGTTTCCCTGTTTCATAATCAGTCGTTGGAAGGTCACGTGGCCTCGTTCTCTGCCTGCTCCCGCCGAAGAATGGCCGTATATTGCGCCTCCATGGCGGTGAGCTCGTCTGCTGTGAACGGACGTTCGTCCGCAATTCTTCGCTTGCGCGCCTTGTTCATGTCACACAGCCACTTTTTCATGGCCTCTGACCACTTGTTGCCCGTGTCCTCGCGGGAGTTTGACACTTACATGAAGCCAAAAACCCGGGGTTGTCTCAAAACTCATTTTTCCGAATAAAGATGGCACGAGATTCTACCAATCCGGTTGAAATCTCGTGCCAAATTTTATATGTCTTCTTGTTCGTTTGGTAAATACTTCCTGATTTGAGACAGCCCCTGAACTTTTTCAAAATGACAAGCTAACCGTGTTGTTCACCATTCTCAATCGCCTGATCCGCGGCCGCGCGAACCGCCTGTTCGCCGATGTGACGGTGGAAATAGCAGGCTCGTTCGTCCCTGGCCAGATGGTTGCCGCATTGGGCCATGCCCTGGGCCATGCAGCCGCCTCCGCAGGCCGGGAAATGCTCGCATTCCGCGCATTCGGGATTAAGGCGCAGGAAGTCCGATACCCGGGTGTTCACCACGTCGTAGTAGCTGTTCCCCTCCAGCGACAGCTTACCAAGGTGTTCTTTCAGCACGTTCGGGAAGGTTTTCCCCATTTCCGTATCGGAAAAGGCCATGCATGGCGCCAGCCTTCCCTCGGCGCCGATATAGATATGATGCCGCATGCTTTCGCACTGGGGGATCTTTCCCCAGTCGGCGTTTTCGGGCGGATGATGCACATAGGGCACCTTATATGCCGTCGAGCCCTTTCGGCAGAAGAAATAGCCGTCCAGCTCCAGATCGAGGGGCATGCCGTCCTCAAAATATGCTTTGATGCCGTCGCGGTAAATGGACCATACCTCGTCTTCCGTCAGGGCGTATTCTTCGGCATACTGCTTCCAGACGCCCAGGGTCTGCGGCGCGTTCACGTTCAGGGCGGCCACGCCCAGATTGGAAAGGTATCGCATCGTGCCGCGCAGGCTGTTCTTGTTCCCACGGTGAATGCACATGCCCACGGCCACGGGATACCCATGCTCCTTCAGCAGGCGGAAAGCCTTGTTCGCCTGTTCTTCCGCGCCATCCACACCCCGCAGCCAATCGTGATGGCCCAGCCCGTCAAAGCTGAGCTGGAAAGCGGGGTGCTGGCCGTATGCTTCAAGCATCGCAAGCGTTTGCTCGTTCAGCAGGGATGCGTTTGTGAACAGCACCCGGATATCGATGCCGCAGGATGACAATTCCTTCACGATCTGTGCAAAATCGCCTCTAACCAGCGGCTCCCCGCCCGTGATATCGACCAGGGTAATGCCGCAGGACGCGATCTCGTGAATGATCCGGATGCAGTCGCTGAGCGGCAGCTGCGGATGATGGGCGTCGGGAGCGGACACCAGGCAGTGGCGGCATTTGAAATTGCATTTGCCGGTGATGCTCCAGTGTACGCTTTCCACATACCGCGCGGGGTAAACATGATAGCGCTGCCAGGGGCTGAGGGGCGGCAGCTTCGTTTCCGACTGCTCCATCAGCCCCTTGCCGGTCATTTCCGCAATGATGCTCCGCGTTTCTTCCTTCAGCTCCGTGGGCGTGACGTCCTCTTCCCCGTTGCAGTACAGAAGCTCCAGAAAAACATCCTTCTCAAAAAAGTACGGCGTGTCATGCTTATGTTCCCCGGCGGCCGCCCGGATCGCGTGGGGTGTTTTTTTCCAGCCGCGGAACGTCCACGGCTCTTTCAGCCTGTAATACATACGGGTTACCTCGCGGATGAAAGAATACAGCGCATGCTGCGAATGCCTGCGAATGGCGATTATGGGTGATGGTAGACAAATACACAATTATAATCCGCCAAGCAGCGGACATGTTCATTCCCTTGATTCGCTTTCGTGTGGATCATCGCCGTATAGCAATGCCAGGCGGCCAAGCAGAATTCATCGTGCCCGTCACTGTCTTTGTGCCAAGGTTCAGTGTTTTTGTTTATATGCTTTCCGCCTGCCAGCAGCGCCAATTCATCGGGGCTGACCGCCTCATCTTCGGCGGAAAGCCTTTCCAGTTCCGCGGCAGTTACATGATAGCCCAGCTCCGCGGCGGCCTTTTCAAAAACCTCGCCATCGCTCCGGGCCTGACCCGCTTCGGCGATGCGCTTCATTGCGGCATCAAACTTCCCGCGAAGTTCTTCGGACGCGGCCAGATCCGCTTCCATTCTGACCATTTCAGGCGTTTTGTTCATTTTCGTTTTCTCCTTTCCTGTGGGGCCGATCGGTTCCCAAACATCTTTGTCAAAAAAGACAGGCGCATCGCACTTATGCTCCCCGGCGGCCGCCCGGATCGCGCGGGGCTTTTTTCCGGCAGCAGAATGTCCACGGCTCTTTCAGCCTGTAATACATACGGGTTACCTCGCGGATGAAAGAATATGGCTCATGCTGCGGACGTCTGCGAATGATGCTTATGATTACTTGTTGACCAATATACAATTATAATCCTTCCAGCAGCGGACTAGTTCATTCCCTTGATTCGCTTTCGTGTGGATCATCGCCGTATAGCAGTGCCACGCGGCCATGCAAAACACAGCGTGCCCGTCACTGTCTTCCTTCCCACCTTTGCTTGGTTTGCTTGGATAATACACCACTCCGCCTGCCACCTGGTCCAATTCATCGGGGCTGACCGCCTCATTTTCAGCGGAAAGCCTTTCCAGCTCCGCGGCGGTGATGTGATAGCCCAGCTCCGCGGCGGCCTTTTCAAAAACCTCGCCGTCGCTCTTCACCTCGCCCGCTTCGGCGATGCGTTTCATTGCGGCCTCAAGCTGCCCGCGAAGTTCCTCGGACGCGGCCAGATCCGATTCCATTCTGATCATTTCGGCGGTTCTGTTCATTTCCGTTTTCTCCTTTTCTTGTGAGGTCGATCGGTTCCAAAACGTCTTTTTCAAAAAAGAAAGGCGCGTCGTGCTTATGCTCCCCGGCGGCAGCCCGGATCGCGTGGGGTGTTTTTTCCAGCCGAAAAACATCCACGGCTCTGTCAGCCTGTACAGTTTCCCCCGCGGATGAAAGAATACAGCGCATGCTGCGGATGTATGCGGATGATGATTAATCGTCTATGTGGTGATTAACAAGTACGCAAAGATAATCCGCCCAGCAGCGGACTTGTTCATTCCCTTGATTCGCTTTCGTGTGGATCATCGCCGTATAGCAGTGCCACGTGGCCAAGCAAAATTCATCGTGCCCGTCACTGTCTTCGGACCCAGAACCGCCGGTATGGACTTTCTTGCCGCCACCACCTGTTACCTGCTCCAGTTCATCCGGGCTGACCGCCTCATTTTCGGCGGAAAGCCTTTCCAGCTCCGCGGCGGTGATGTGATAGCCCAGCTCCGAGGCGGCCTTTTCAAAAATCTCGCCGTCGCTCTTCGCCTCGCCCGCTTCGGCGATGCGCTTCATTGCGGCCTCAAGCTTCCCGCGAAGCTCCTCAGACGCGGCCATATCCGCTTCCATTCTGATCATTTCGGCAGTTTTGTTCATTTTTGTTTTCTCCTTTTCTTGTGAGGTCGATCGGTCTCTGCCATAGTTCCATATCCAATTATTATATGTCTGGATTTCCCAAATGTCAACAACGGATGTCCCGGATTCTGGATCAGTTGAAGTGTAAAGCTGTGTTTCTAAGCCGATGATTTTATGATATAGTGAATTGAAACAAGACTTCCTGAAAAAGAAAGGAGAGCCCAAAATGAGTGAGAACATGAACAAGATGATGGAGTTGCTGAAGCAGAACCCGGAACTGCAGGAAAAAGTGATGGCGGCGCTGAAAGCTATGGGCAACGATGCCAGTCTGGAAACGATACTGAACGACGTGTTCGCTCCCATCGCCCAGGAAGCGGGCATCGCGCTGACTGCGGAGGACATCAAGGACTTTGCGGACAGCATGTCGGAAGATGCTGCGCTGTCGACGGATGACCTGAAGGACGTGAACGGCGGTATGTTCTTGGGCATGATTCCGGCGATCGGAAAAATTGTCAGCGGCATTGTTACTGTGATCAACAAGATCCAAGAAACACCGAAGCCCGTCAAAGTGGAAGATCAGTGGAAAGACGAAAATATCCTTTAATCAGAGCGCAGACCGCCGCTCTCATCTGATCAGGCCATGCGCACTATAAAGCCGCTTTCCCGGTGGCTTTTTGTATGTCCCGGTATCGGCGGCCGGAACGGCCTTCCCGGAGAATGAGCCTGCTTTCTTCTATAAAATGTACCAGCCTGTCCATTGCAGTTTTCAGGAAAAAGTATGTATTATATCGTACGGCAGTGCTGCCAGGAGAGAATAAACCACGTATCAAACCATGTGGCCAGCGGCAGGCCCCGGCCCGCGAAAACCGGGTCCGCCTGCCCAGGCAGCCCCAGCGGCGCGACAAGGAGGAAGCGCACCTGATCAGATGTAACCGGCGAAAGCCGATTGCAGATACAAAAGGAGGAAACAACAATGGCAATTGAGAATGCGAAAAGGTTTGTGGAAATGGTGGCGGCGGATGCCGCGCTGAAGGCCCGCTTAGAGACGCTGGACTCCGAGGCCGTGCTGGCCGCAGCAAAGGAAATGGGCCTGGACTTCACCGCGGAGGAATTGAAGGCCGCCGCCATGGATGAGACCGTGTCGCTGGACGAGCTGGACGAAGTGGCCGGAGGCATTGGTAAAAAAATGTCAGGCAGTGTGGCATGGTGTACCAAATCCCCGAATCAGGAACACAACTGGGTAAAAACAGGGCATGAAGAGGAGCCTCATTCTTTCTTTTGTTGGGACTGGACCTATGGCTACGATCATTATAAATGCACCTATTGCGGAAAGACGAAAAGGGAGCACGTCTAACGCTGCATGACCGATGCCCTGCACATAAAACAGATCATGAGGATGCAAACATGGCACTGGGAAACGCGAAGAAATTCGTCCGGATGCGCAAAGCCCTGTTTTTCCACATGGAAAACCGCTTTCCCAGCGGCTTTTTTCATGCTGCGGCATCAGCGGCCGGAACGGCTTTCCCAGAGGCCGGGCCTGATTGCTTCTAAAAAATGTTCCTGCCTATACATTGCGGCTTTGGGGCAGATCGTATATAATATAAGATAAGGATAAGCAGTTTAGAATGCTGATGCACTATTTTGTATCTTTCTGAAAATTGTTCGCCGGCGTTATGGAGAATGTTATCAAGGCACTGATTTGACTGAAAAGGACATTCCATGAAGAAGAAAAACAGCAAGCTGGCTTTACAAATCAGCCTGATTGTGACGGTCATGTTCATCCTGGCGCTTGTGCTGATCGGAACGATCGTGATGCGGGGCACGAAGAGGATGTACTTCCAGTCCAACAACGAGAAGATCGAGAAGGAAATCAACGAATGCAAATCCCTTCTCATGAATCCGGATCTTGTGGGCTGGGTGCTGGATCAATGGCAGCGCGACCCGGACATGATGCAGGAACCCGTGACGGAAATGGAAGAAAACATTTATAATGAATTCTCCTTATCCAGGTATGTGGCAGAGTTGGATACCGTCGAGAACCTGGAGGAACTGGGGCCGGATTTTGTGCGCGCGTATCTGAAAGCGCTGTATCGGTTCCTGGCGTCCTGGATTGATGACAAACGGGAAAACGGAAAATTCGACAGTTTTTTTCTGCTGGATATTCGCGCTGACGACGACCTGTATCTGTATAGCAGGGACGACTATTACGTCATTATGGAATGCAGCGAGGATACCGACCAAACGAAGGATCACTGCCTGGGAGAATACTGGGCGAAAACGGAAGGATACAAATCCATATCAGCCCTGCAAGCCGGAACCCACGGCGTGGATTTCGGGGACATCGTATTTCAGGAGCTTACTGACGACGGTGAAGCGATGTATCTGGCCATCGCTCCGGTATTTCTGAATGACGAGCTTCGCTATGTGGTGTGCCTGGAGTATGACTGGTCAAGTTTCGCCCATATCCTGAACAGGAATTTCGCCTCCATTGCCCTTTGGGGCGGCATCAGTTTGCTGATGGTGAACGCGCTGCTGGTGCTTTTCATCTACCGCAAGGCCGTGCGGCCCCTGGTGCAGGTGGACGGCGGCATCCATGCGTACATGAAAACCAAGGACAGCGACGCCGCTGTGCAAAGCATGAGCCGCATTCGGGAGAGAAACGAAGTCGGCAGGTTGGCGGACAGCATCGCAGCCATGGCGGTGGAGATCGACCGCTCCAACCAGGAAAACCTGCGGCTGCACGGTGAACGGGAAAGGGCGATGGCGGAGCTGAATCTGGCCGCGAAGATTCAGAGGGACAGCCTGCCCACGGTATTCCCGGACAGGCGGGATATCCAGATGTCTGCTTCCATGGTTCCGGCCAAGGAAGTGGGCGGCGATTTCTATGATTTCTTCTTCATCGACGAGGATCATCTGGGACTGGTCATTGCCGACGTGTCGGGAAAGGGCGTACCCGCGGCGCTGTTCATGATGATGTCCAAGAACCTGATCAAAAACTACGCCATGCTGGGCCTCTCTCCCGCCGAAGTGCTGAACCGGACGAACGCCAGCCTGTGCGAAAACAACCGAAACAAAATGTTCGTCACCGTGTGGTTCGGTATATTGGATCTCACCCGCGGGCATGTTGTCGCCGCCAACGGCGGACATGAATACCCCATGCTGCGGAAAGCGAACGGCGGTTTTGAGCTGTTCAGGGAAAAGCACGGCATGGTGCTGGGCGCGCTCAAAAGAAAAACCTATGCCGAATATGAATTTGACTTAGAGCCCGGCGGCACCCTGTTCGTGTATACCGACGGCGCGCCGGAAGCCACCGACGCGCAGGAAAAGATGTTCGGTACCGACCGGATGCTGGACACCCTGAACCGGCAGCCCGGCGCGGAACCTGAAACACTGCTGCAAGTCATGAAAGCCGCCATCGACCAATTTGTCGGGGATGCGCCCCAGTTTGACGATCTGACGATGCTTTGCGTAAAATATCTGCCGGACAAGGAGGAAACCACATGACTACGACCATGACCCGAAACGGAAACGAACTGACCGTCGCGCTGGACGGGCGGCTGGACACCCTCACCGCCCCTGACCTGGAGGAGCAGCTGGAGCCCGCGCTGGAGGGCGTGGAAAAGCTGGTGTTCGATTTTGAAAAGCTGGCCTACATTTCCAGCGCCGGGCTGCGCGTGCTGCTGGATGCCATGCAGGCCATGGAAGAACAGGGAGAAATGGTCGTGCGGAACGTCGGCCCCGAGGTGATGGATGTGTTCCAGGTGACGGGCTTTCTGGATGACCTCGTCATCGAATAAGAGGAGCCGGGATGAACACGCTTGACGTTTTGGCGGTGCCTGAAAGCCTGCCGAAGGTACTGGATTTCATCAATGAGCGCCTTGCCCGGGTTGGATGCCCGGAAAGGATCATGACGCAGATCGACGTGGCCGTGGAAGAGGTATTCGTCAACATTTCCAGCTATGCCTACCATCCGGAAACCGGTTCCGCGCAGATTCAGGTGGAAATGCGGGAAAATCCGCCGGCTGCCGTCATCCGCTTTTCCGATGGAGGCAGGCCGTACAATCCTTTGGAAAAACCGGACCCTGATCTCAGGATCCCCCTTCGGGAACGCAAAAGAGGCGGGCTGGGCATATACATGGTCAAAAAGTCCATGGACGAGGTGGATTACGAATACAAAGACGGACGAAATGTCCTGACGATCATGAAACGGATAGGGTGAGAAAAATGTCAGAGAAAAAGGAATCGATCTTTCGGAAAAAAGCGCTGGATGAAATCCGTTCACCGGAACAGATGAATGACTATCTGAAAGTGACGAACCCCGGCATCTGGGTCATCCTGGCCGCTGTGGTTCTGCTTTTTGCGGGACTGTTTGTCTGGGCATCGATTGGCAAACTGGAAACCACGGTCAATGCCATTGCCATGATCGAGGATGGAACAGCCAAAATCTCTCTGACCGGCACGGCTGCCGTGCCGATCACCTCCGACATGGCGGTGCGCATCGACAATACGGATTACGATATTTCCACCGTGGAGCGGGATGAATATGGCCGGGCGGTTGCGCTGGCCCCGGTTCCGCTGGCAAACGGCGCTTACGATGCGAAGATCATTCTGGAAACGGTTTCGCCGATTTCCTTCCTGATCCGATAAGGCAGGGGCAGCATGAAGAAACAGAAAGTGAAACAGCCTGTCACCAGGGGCGTGGCGAAGGTGCCGGTCATCATGCAGCTGGAAGCGCTGGAATGCGGGGCCGCGTCGCTGGCCATGGTGATGGCGTATTATGAAAAATGGATTCCGCTGGAGCAGGTGCGCGCCGACTGCGGCGTTTCCCGGGACGGCTCCAACGCGAAAAATGTATATCTCGCCGCGCAGAGCTACGGCTTTCAGGTGGAAGCCTTCCGCAGAAGCCCGGAGGTCATGCGGGAGAAGGGCACCTTCCCCTGCATCATCCATTGGGACTTCAACCATTTTGTGGTGTTGAACGGCTTCCAGGGGAAAACCGCCTGCATCAACGACCCGGCCCGGGGCTTTGTGAAGGTCAGCGAGGAGGAGTTTGACAAGTCCTTTACCGGCATCGTGATCGTTCCGACGCCCGGGCCGGACTTCAAGCCCGAAGGAAAGCGCAAGAGCACCGTGGAATTTGCCCGCAAGCGCCTGGTCGGCGCGGGGGCGGCGGTGGCGTTCGTGATGCTGACCACGATTATTTCCTATATGTTTGGCATCGTGAATCCTATCATGTCCCAGATCTTTATGGACCGGCTGCTGTCCGGAAGCAACCGGGACTGGCTGATGCCCTTCATCAGCGTGATGATCGGGCTGGGTGTTCTGCAAGTGGTGGTTGCGTGGGCGCAGACGGTTTATTCGCTCAAGATCAACGGCAAAATGGCCCTGATGGGCAGCACCAGCTATATGTGGAAGGTGCTGCACATGCCCATGGAGTTCTTCTCCCAGCGGATGGCGGGAGATATTCAGCAGCGGCGCGGCACCAATGAATCCATTGCCGGCACCCTGGTGAATACGCTGGCCCCGCTGGCGCTGAATTCCATCATGATGATCTTTTATCTGGTGCTGATGCTGCGGCGCAGCCTGCTTCTGACCGCCATCGGGATCAGCACCATCGTGCTGAATATCGTCATGGCGCGCATCATTTCGGAAAAACGGCTCAACATCACCCGCGTGATGCAGCGGGACGGCGGAAAGCTGGCAGCCACCACCGTGTCCGGCATCGAGATGGTGGAAACCATCAAGGCCAGCGGCGCGGAGCGGGGCTTTTTCCGCAAGTGGGCGGGCTATCAGGCCTCGGTCAACGCCCAGAACGTGAAGGCCACCAAAACCAACGAGCTGCTGGGCACCATTCCCATGTTCTTCGGCACCCTGGCGGGCTACGCCGTGCTGATCCTGGGCATCTGGTTCATCATGCAGGGCGAGTTTACCCTGGGCATCCTGCAAATGTTCCAGGGCTTTCTGACCGCCTTCATGGAGCCCGCCATGACATTTGTCAGCGCGGGCCAGATGCTTCAGGAAATGCGTACCGATATGGAGCGGGTGGAGGACGTGATGGAGTATCCCGAGGACAGAAACGCGATGGACCATCCGGGTTCGTCCGATCAGCCCATGCGGAAGCTGCGGGGAATGGTGGAGCTGAAGAACGTCTCCTTCGGCTATTCCCGGCTGGCCCCGCCGCTGATCCGGGATTTCTCCATCACCATGAAGCCCGGCAGCCGGGTGGCCTTCGTGGGTGCCTCCGGCAGCGGCAAATCCACCCTGTCCAAGCTAATTTCCGGGTTGTACGACCCCTGGGACGGGGAAATCCTGTTTGACGGAAAACCCCGCTCCGCCTATCCCCGGGCCGTGATGACGGGCTCCGTTGCGGTGGTGGATCAGGATATTACCCTGTTCGAGGACACGATTGCCGCCAACATCAAAATGTGGGATGAATCCATCAAGGATTTTGAAATGATCCTGGCCGCCCGGGACGCGCAGATCCATGAGGACATCATGCAGCGGGAAGGCGGCTATGACCACAAGCTCACCGACGGCGGCCGCGACCTGTCCGGCGGCCAGCGCCAGCGCCTAGAGATCGCCCGCGTGCTGGCCCAGGACCCGTCCATCATCATCCTGGACGAAGCCACCTCCGCCCTGGATGCCAAGACGGAATACGAAGTCGTCAAGGCCATCAAGGACCGGGGCATCACCTGCATCGTCATCGCTCATCGCCTGAGCACCATCCGCGACTGCGACGAGATCGTCGTGCTGGAGCATGGCAACGTTGTGGAACGCGGAACCCATGACGAGCTGATGCGGCTGGGCGGAGCTTATACAGAGCTCGTTGCCAATGAGTAAAGGCGGGTGAGAAAAGTGGGTTGGTTTGAAAAACAGATACAGCAGCGCAGCAGCCTGGATCAGCAGCTGTTTGAGGATTCCCTGTTCCGCGCGGCGGGCGTCGTGATGGGAGAGCGGCAGGCGAAACTGGCCAGCGGCGAGAGAATCGTTGCCCGGGAAGCCATCGACGAGGTGTTGAAATACTATCACTGCAAGCCGGTGGAAGTGCCCAAGACGATCAAGGATAACGACGAATACATGGATTACTGCCTGCGCCCCTATGGCCTGATGCGGCGGGATATCGAGCTGGAGGAGGGCTGGTACAGGGACGCCTATGGCCCGGTGCTGGCATTTGAAAGGGAAAGCGGGGAGCCCGTGGCATTGCTTCCCGGCGCCTGGCGCGGGTATGTGTATACGGACCGGGAAACCGGAAAGAAGGTCCATCTGAGCAAGGCGACTGCCGCCCGCTTTGAAAGGGAGGGCTATTGCTTCTATCAGCCGCTGCCCCAGCGGAAGATCGGCATTCCCGACCTGCTCAAATACATGAAAAACTGCCTTTCCGTCAACGACATTCTTTTGATCGTGCTGTCCACCCTGGCGGTCACGCTGACGGGCCTGCTGATTCCCCGCATCACCAAGGCGCTGACCGGCCCCGTATTGGCCAGCGGAAACGCCGCCATGCTGATCGCCATTGCGATCTGCCTGTTCTGCACGTCGCTTTCCTCTCAGCTTTTGAGCTCCGTGCGGGCCATGTACATGAGCCGTATCCAAAGCAAAACCTCCCTGGGCATCCAGGCGTCCATGATGATGCGGCTCATGTCCCTGCCCGCGGATTTCTTCCGCAAGTACAGCGCAGGCGAGCTGGCGAACCGTTCCATGTCCGTCAATTCCCTATGCGATATGCTGCTGGGCACGCTCATGTCCACCGGGCTGACCAGCCTCATGTCGCTTCTGTATATTCCCCAGATTTTCCGCTTCGCGCCGGCGCTGGTGGTGCCCTCGCTGCTGATCATCCTGGTCACGGTGGGGTTCAGCGCGGTGTCCTCCCTGGTGCAGATCCGCCTGACCCGGCAGCTGATGGAGCAGAGCGCTAAGGAAAGCGGCATGTCCTATTCCATGATCAGCGGCATCCAGAAGATCAAGCTGGCAGGCGCGGAAAAGCGCTCCTTCGCCCGGTGGCTGAACCTGTATGCAGAAGGCGCGGAATACACTTATAACCCCCCTGCTTTCATCAAGATCAACAGCGTTATCAACCTGGCCATTTCCCTGGCTTCCACCATTATCCTGTATTTCCTGGCCGTGCAGAGCGGCGTGGACCAGTCCTCCTATTTCGCCTTCATGGCAGCCTACGGCTCGGTGATGGGCGCGTTTTCCTCCCTGGCGGGCATCGCGCTGACGGTGGCCCGGATCCAGCCCACCCTGGAAATGGCCAAGCCTTTCCTGGAAGCCGAACCCGAGGCCTCCGAAAACCGGGAGATCGTCACCCGCGTTTCCGGGGCCATCGAGCTGAACAACGTGTATTTCCGTTACAGCGAAAACACGCCCTACATCGTCAACGATCTCTCCCTCAAAATCCGGCCTGGCGAGTATATCGCCATCGTGGGCAAAACGGGCTGCGGCAAATCCACCCTGATGCGCCTGCTGCTGGGCTTTGAGAAACCCGAAAAAGGCGCGATCTATTACGACGGCAAGGATATGAACAAGCTGGACATGAGCTCCCTGCGCCGCAAAATCGGCACGGTGATGCAAAGCGGCGGGCTGTTCCAGGGCGACATTTATTCCAACATCGTCATTACCGCGCCGGAGCTGACCCAGGACGACGCCTGGGAAGCCGCCGAAAAGGCGGGCATCGCCGACGACATCCGGGCCATGCCCATGGGCATGCAGACCCTTATTTCCGAAGGTCAGGGCGGCATCTCCGGCGGGCAGAAGCAGCGCATCATGATCGCCCGGGCCATTGCACCCAAGCCCAAAATCCTCATGTTCGACGAGGCCACCAGCGCCCTGGACAACAAAACCCAGAAGCAGGTGTCCGAGGCCCTGGACGCCATGG
Organism: uncultured Eubacteriales bacterium; assembly: GCA_902764915.1. Taxonomy (GTDB): domain Bacteria; phylum Bacillota; class Clostridia; order Christensenellales; family Aristaeellaceae; genus UBA2943. The sequence goes on from CACWXY010000016.1 coordinate 13,284, forward strand.
GCTGCACCCGCATCGTGATCGCCCACCGCCTGTCCACCATCCGCCATTGCGACCGCATCCTGGTACTGGACAAGGGCAGCATCATTGAGGACGGCACCTACGATGCGCTGATCGAAAAGGGCGGCTATTTTGCCGATCTGGTGGCCCGCCAGCGGCTGGATACCCCCGCCTGACACCGCGACACCGCGAAATTATTTCTCGGTTTCCCTGCCATCCGGAAAAATCCTGCGTATCAAATCATGTGACCGGCCCAAACAGCCGATCCCTGAAAATGAAAGGAAGGTCTCCATACCATGGATAACGAGAAGAAATACACCGCCGAAGAAATTAAGACCATCCTGGCCGAGGAACTCCGCAAGGCGAAGGATGCCTTGGCCGACGAGGCCCTCAGCCCGGACAAGCTGGAGCAGGTCAGCGGCGGGAAAACCTATTATGATAACAGGGGAAACCGCGTTGACGCTACCGGCAAAACAATGACTCCCGAAACCTTGAAGAGTCACACAGCTTCGGCGAAACTCATCCTCGCCTTCTCCCGCAATGACTGGGACTGGGTAGAGGGTGGTCTCCGGGAGCTGGGCTATGATATTGAACAGGGCGAGCTGAAGAAGCTCGGCCTGGACAATTGGGCACAGCGCGAAAAGGAACGGATCACCGGCATCGTTGAACGGAATGAGTACCGCGGCAACTGAAGAGAGAAGCGCACCATGGAAATCATGAAGGAAACCACTCCCGGAGATATGGAGGATCAAGAAATAAACGAAGAAAAGCTGACCCCGGAAATGCTGCAGCTGATTACCGGCGGTGAGCAGGAAAACCAGGATGCGGAAGCGTTTATGAAAGAAATGGTTCAAAAGTATCAGGTAGAGAAACAGATTCACCTGGTGGGAAAAATGACGAAAGCAAAATGGGATCAGGTGCTTGAACTGCTGCAAGCCGGGAAATGACACGGGCAGGGAAAAGCGCATCAAAATATGTGAGAAAGAAACGGAGACCGAACAAGGAGGATCGCGAAATGAATGAAAAAAAACTTAACCCGGGGGAACTGGAACAGGTGGGCGGCGGTGTTATTCCCGTCCCTGAGAATCGCTCCAAGCGACCGAAATTTTCAAAAAAAGAGTATATGGAGCAGGAAAAGAAAGCCCAGCAAGCGGTCAATGATCTTTTGGGGGGCGGCGTGGATATGGGTGTCCAGATGGGCCTGAAGCCCGATCCTGATAGCCAGGACGGAAAGGAAGACGGGAACGCCTGAATACCATTTGCTTCATAGGCACTGTGAAATCTTTTCTGTAAGTGTCGGTCTTCCGTGATACGACCAGGATTGGATGGGGCTGAACGGCAGGTTCTGCCGTTCAGCACTTGACTACAGTTCTACCAGAAGCAGACAGAGATGTCAAGGGCGCCCGCGCAGCGGGCGCCCTTGACGGATCTGGATGATTCTGGTATCAGTCAGGCAGCCGACCGTCGTACATAATGGCCAGTTCGCCGTAAACCTTACCCCAGTTGTGGATCGGCATCGTCCATTTCTTTGTAGCTTCAAACGTGGAAAGATTAAGCGCCTTCACCAGCGCCGTGACGTGGACGGAGCACCGCGGGCACTGAAGGCTGCCGTGAAAAGCTTCGCGGCAAGGCATGTGACCGGCAATCAGCCGATATTCAATGCATATTTTGAAGGGCTTTCAAGATATATGACGAATCATATTTCCAAGAGTACCCCTTCCGGTGCTCAGAATGGATCAAAGCCCGATCACCCGAGACTTGATGAAACAAGCTCGGCATTAACTGACGTCATAGATGCCATCAGGGGAAAGCTGCGTATCAAATTGACTGTCAGGGGCGATGCCTTGGGTCAAAGGCGCACAAAAACGATATGTTTGAGGGTGTATGAACGGCTTCTGAAAGAACATGATGAACAGGAAGAACAGAAAGGAGATTGACCATGGATCTGAAGGAATTCTACAACAGCCTGAGCGAGAATGTGAAGGAAAAACTCAAGGCCTGCGCGTCCGAGGAAGAGATGCTGAAGGTGCTCGAGGAGGAAAACATCGAGCTGGACCCCGAGGTGCTGGAAAAGGTGAGCGGGGGACATTTGCACCCCGGTGAAACAGAGTTTGTACTAAATAATAGAGATGTTAGTAAGCTCTGCTGACACACCTTCCTGTAAGCGGGCCCGGCTTTTGCCGCGTCCCGTGAAAAACAAGGAGAAATGAACACATGAAGCTTCTGCTTCAAAGGGATTACCGTCTGCTGGGATGGAAGGGCGATCCCTTCTTTTTGGCGCACCGCTCCGATGGAGCCGTGTTTCGCCTGCGCCCGGCGGAGTTTGCCTTCCTGCTGCGCTGCGACGGGGAAACGGAAATTGATCCGGACGCCTGGCCTCCGGTTCCGGACTGGGCTTTGGAGGCGGGAATCGCCGCGGAATGCGCCCCTGGCGAAAGGCTGCTGCCGGAGCAGGAATACCGGCTTTATCCCAACCGCAGGATGGAATATATGGAGCTGTCCGTTACCGGGCGCTGCAACCTGAACTGCAAGCACTGCTTCAACGCCGCGGACTCCAATCCCCGCACCGTGGAACCCACGCAGGAGCAGCTGCTGACGCTGCTTCGCCGCATGGCGGATTGCGGCGTGTGCCGCCTCAGGCTGGATGGAGGCGAGCCGCTGGTGCGCAGGGACCTGCTGTCCATCACGGCGGAGATGGCGAAGCAGGGCATCGTCCTGCATGAGATGATCACCAACGGCACGCTGATCACTCCCGAGCTGCTGGACGGGCTGGAAAAGCAGGGCCACCACCCCGTCTGGTTCGTCAGCTTTGACGGCTTGGGCTGCCACGACTGGCTGCGAGGCGTCCCGGGCACGGAGGAGCGGGTGCTGAAGAATATCCGGCTGCTCTGCGAACGGGGAGATTACGTCCACGTCCACCAATGCGTGTGGAAGGGCAGCCTGCCCTCCATCCGCCCCACGGCGCTGCGCATGAAGGAGATGGGCGTTTCCCGATACCGGCTGGTGACGGTGGAGCCCAGTGTGCGCTGGGTTTCCATAGCGCCGGATCAGACGATCACCACGGAGGAATGGCTGGAATATCTGCCGGGTTTTCTGGACTGGTGGTATGAAAACGACCTGGACATGGATCTGGACGTATGGGGCTGGTGGAGCGGACAAAAGTGCTCCCGCCGAGTGACCATCGTGCCAGACCTGTTTTCACGGGGTATGGACGAACGCGCCAGGACCTGCCACGAAGCCTCCAACCGCTGCTTCATTGATGCGGACGGACGCATGGTGCGCTGCATCGCCCTGTCCGGCATCACGGCGGCCTATGGCGTGAAGTGCCCCAATGTGTACCAGGGGGACGATCTGCAGCAAATCCTGACGGAATCGGAATTCATGGATCAGATGAACTGCACCTGCGGAGAGCTGAAGAAAAGGCTGCCAGAATGTCAGGCCTGCCGATGGAAAGACAGTTGCGGCCTGGGCTGCCGGGCGGAAGCCATGGCGCAGGGCAACGGCATGGACGGCCTTGACAGGCGGATGTGCCTGTTCTTTAACGGCGGCTGCTATGAAAAATTGAAGGCCGTCGCGGAAAAGCACAGTTTGAAGTATGTCTGATGAAATCCGTTCAGCACGCATACCCCTGACTGATTGTATAGTTTCTTTCCCGGATAATTCAAAATCGAAGTTTTCACTCAGCTTTTATGCCGCAAAAGCGTATAGTAAAAAGCAGCCGGGCATCGGCTGCTTTTTCATTCAATTCTTTATGTTGCATAGAATAGTTTTCCTGTAAAAAGAATCTGCCTGCCTTCCGAAAGGATCAGACACCCTTCTGCTTGCTCCGGTAAAATGATTTCATACCACCACCCATTGCTTTGATCCTTCCGATATTGATACTGCACAGGCCCCAAGGGCGTAATGGCCGTGCCGGACAAGTCGGGCAGATTGAGCAGATGGGGCTGAATGATGATTTTGCGGTTTTCCAGCCGGACGCCTGCCAGCGTCCGCATGAATTCATACAGCGGCAGCGCACTCCAGGCGTGGCATTCGCTGCGGGGATGATGGGGTTCCTCCGGGCAGGTGGTGCTGCCCCTGGAAAGGAGGCCGATCCAGGCGTCCAGATCCCGGCGCATCTGTTCCTCCATCCCGGCCCTTTCCAAAGCCCGGAACCATTCATAGGATGTGGAGAATGAACAGGGCGGACAGTTCAAGGATGCTTGCAGCGCGCGCCTGCTTTCAGCCTCCGTAAACATTCCGTTGATCACTGCCCAAGCCTGGGCATGACGGGTGAACTGCCGGCAGGTCGGGCCTTCCCGGACCATACCCTGATCAGGATCAAAGCACAATGCTTTTACTTTAGACAGAATATCTTCCCGACGCTGACGGTATTCCTCCGCCGTTCCGGGTCGGCCCGTGGCTTCATACAGCTTCGCCCCGCATTCCAGGGCGTAGGCGTACATCAGATTGATGATGGCGCTGGGGCCTTCAAAGTAAGCGGGCGAAACGCCGCCGGTTTCCTTCCAGTCGTCCTGCCAGTCGATGAACGGCCAAAAGCCGATGGAGCCCACCAGCCCGGTTTCATCCCGCTTTCCATCGTAATAATCCAGGATCCGGTCAATGTCCGGGCGGTACAGGCGGCCCAAGGCCGTATCGCCCGTATGCTCCACATACTCCCACAGGGCGAAGGCATAATGGAGGGAGAAGGTGGAAATGATCTGGGGATAAGCGCAGGGCGCTTTGCCGGTGAGAAGCCCATTGGGCTGCATGCCGCAGTGGAAATCAAGCAGGGCTTTTTTGACCAGGCCCGTGTCGTTGCTGACCGCATAAGTAAACAGCATTTGCAGCCGGGTATCCATGATGTATTGGAGATGCTCGTAATACGGGCAGTCCATATAGGTTTCCATCATGCAGTTTTTGAGCGTGCGCAGGCTTATATCCCACAAGGATTTCACCCAGGGCACGGAGGATGAAGCGGCCGATTGTACGGGCAAAGGATAGCCGGTTTTACGATAAACGGGTGGCTGGGAGAATTGCCCGCCGGAAACTACGATATACCGAAACGTGTGCACCCAGAAGGGCTCATAGCAAATGGGATCGCCATTTAAAATGATTCTGTCTTCCCAGCCTGCGCCTGTGTCGCTCAGATCGTCAATGCGATGTCCATCCATGCCATCGCCGAAGCGCTCCAGATAGGTGATCGTGACTTGGGTACCTGCTTTTCCCTGAAAACAGAACCGGGGATAGCCGTTTGTATGTGCGCCTGCGTCCAGAACCACATCATTGTGCCGCGGAATGATCTGGGTAAAGGCCGTTTCCTTTTCATCCAGGAGAGGTATTTCTCTGGGCATCACACGGATGCGCGGAATCACACCCACCGCTTGAAAAAAGACGCTGGGAAGAACGGGGCCATAGGGGAGCGCTCGGGTCCAGGCGGAAGCGTCAAAACCGGCGGTTTTCCATGCGTTGGGAGACTGGCGAAAATCAATGCTTTCCTCCACAGCGCCCAGCAAATTGGTATACTGGGTAGAGTGCAGACAGAAGGTATTGTCCAGCCAGACGCGCCAATCTGCCTGACCGGTAGTGACAGAAGACAGAACCTTGCCATCAGGATCCGTGATGTCCCCATCCAGCGCCAGAGCGTGGCAATTGCCGGTGCTTACCACGCCGTTGATTGCCGCTCGGGTATCCATTTGATCCCTGGCAAGATCCGGGTCGTTGAACAGCACCTGCACGGCGAACACGTTTTTCCCTTCCCGCAGGTAGGGCGTCAGTTCCACGGTTTCATAATACTGCCGGTTTAAATCGCCCTTGCAGGGGCCGGACAGGATGGGCGTACCATTCACCCACAGCCGATAGCGGGAAACAGCCGTGATGTCGGCCGTCAAACAAGCGCCTGCGGGAATCGTCTGTTCACAGCGAAAATAGGCGAACCGACCGCCCAGGTCGCCGTGGAAAATCTGCTTGCGTGCCAATTCTTCCTGGGGAATCCGAATCCATTGCGTCTGTTCTCTCATGGCTGCGTCCTCGCTTTATTTATTGTCTTAGTTTTCCCAGAGCGTACAGGCTTTCTTTGGGATAGCGTTTCTGTGTGGCGCGATCCACACCCACCAGCCCGAAGGTCATGGCGTAGCCCTTCTGCCACTCAAAGTTATCCAGCAGACTCCAATACAGATAGCCTTTGACGGGTAAACCTTCGGCCATGCAATCCGCCACGCCTTGGGTGGCTGTGTCGACAAAGGCTACCCTGCGGCTGTCGTCCGCAGTAGCAATGCCGTTTTCTGTGACAATCAGATCGCCGTGGAAATCCTTCGCCACCCGGCGCAGCACGTGGGCGATGCCTTCGGGATAGTATTCATAATCCATCTGGGTCTTTTCCTTGCCCTCGGGCACGGGCAGCGAACCGTCCGGGCCGATGATCGTGCGGGAATAGTTCTGCACGCCCAGGAAATCGTCCTCCGCCATGATCGGCAGATAGTGGGTGAATTCCTGATCCCATTCTTCCTTTGCCTTTTCCTCTCCGCCGGGGACGGATTGCACGTCGTGCAGGCTCAGGGTCCAGCCTACCTTGATGTGGGGAGCAGCTTCCCGAATGGCTTGACGGGCGGCGGCATGGGCCTGCATCACGATTTCATCGCCGTGGGGCGTACGAGGAGACACGAAGGTGGCGGGCTTTTCGGTGCCGAAGGCGGAAAGGTTTTCCTGGGCCAAAAGGGGATTGCCCTTCATTAAATCCTCTAGGTTCACGCCCACCTGCACCTTGCCTGCCGCCATCATCTGCTGGAAAATCTGCCGGGCTACGGCGGCGATTTGGATGCCCATGTTGGCTTCGTTGATGGTGCAGATATATTTCAGGTCTTTTCCAATTTGTTCCGCGATATACCTAGCATACCGGGCAAAATCGGCGGGAGTGGTGTCGGCTTCCCAGCCGCCCTTGCGGATCAGCCACACCGGGCTGGTAAAGTGGTGCAGGGTGACAATGGGTTCCAAACCGTTTTCCTTGCAGCAGCGGATCACGTCCCGATAATGCTGGGTTTCCTTTTCGCTGAATACACCCTCCGCCGGCTCGATCCGCGCCCATTCGATAGAGAAGCGATAGGCGTTCAGCCCGGCCTTCGCCATCAGCGCAATATCCTCCGCATAGCGGTTGTAGTGATCGCAGGCGATGCCGCTGGGTTCAGCGAAGCTGGAATGAGCCATCTGCTCCTGGGCCCAGTTGTCGCTGTCTGTATTGTTGCCTTCCACCTGATGGGCCGCGGTGGCCGCGCCCAGCAGGAAATCCTTTTTAAACCGTGCCATGCTTTCCATCTCCTTTATCATGCGTTCAGGGAAGCGATCAGCTCCTTGAGCTGTTTCCGGGTCAAACGGCCATAGCTCACCAGCGCGCCTAACTGAATGCCCATCATCATGCCCTGCATCATGCGCTCGCTGCCCTCGCCCATGGAATCGGTCTGATCCACATGGCTCATGGCAGAGGAGCGCATCATATTCCCGATGATCTCCTTGCCCTTGGGGTGTTTGAGGAGCTGGCCGATGGTGGTGTTCACAGTGACCGTGAAGGGCAATTCGGTGGTGCCTTCCACCTGGACGGAGTGGCTCTGGCGGATATCCCGGCTGCTTTCGCCGATCTCGATGGCAAATTCCCCGCCTTCCACAAAGAAATCATGGCATTTGGGCTCCCAGTAGGCGAAGGCCCGCTTGTCCAGCGTGAAGGTGACAGTTTGGGTTTCACCAGGCTGCAAAGCGATTTTTTCAAAGGCGCGAAGCTCCCGGACAGGACGGCGCACGGTGCTTTCCACGTCGCGCACATACAGCTGCACGGCGGTCTTTCCGGCGACGGCGCCGACATTCTTTACGTCCACGGATACGGTCAGGGTGTCCTGATCGGTGAGGCTTTCTTTGTCCAGTTTCAAATGGACATATTCAAATTTCGTATAGCTCAGTCCATGTCCGAAGCAGAAGTTTACGGGCATTTCCTTTTTGTCGTAATACCGATAGCCCACAAAAATGCCCTCGGCGTAGGTCACGACGCCTTCTTCGCCGGGGAAGTTCAGGTAGGAAGGATTATCCTGCAAGCGGATGGGCCAGGTTTCGGCCAGATGGCCGCTGGGGTTGACCTTGCCGTACAGCAGATCCACCGTGGCCGCGCCAACCTGTTCGCCGCCCAGATACACGCACAGCACGGCGGGCACATCCTGCAGCCAGGGCAGCTCCACCGGAGAGCCCCCATGCAGCACCACCACGGTATGCGGGTTGGCTTGCGAAACGGCTTTGATCAGCTCGTTCTGATTGTCCGGCAGACGCATATGATCCCGGTCCGCACCTTCGGTTTCAAAGGCGTCCGGCAGGCCCGCGAAGATCACGGCCACATCGGCCTTTTTCGCCGCTTCGATCGCTTCCTTCAGCAGCGCTTCATCCGTGGTATCGCTGTGGGCGTCATAGCCCCGGGCATAAAGAACAGCGTCGCCCGCCGTTTCCAGGGCGCTGACGGCGTGGGGCACGTTGATGTGGCTGGAGCCTGCGCCTTGATAGCGGGGATTGTCGGCAAATTCCCCTATGAATGCCAACTTTTGATTCTCTTTCAGCGGCAGGAGATGGCCCTCGTTCTTCATCAGTACGGCGCATTCACCGGCCAGCTTCCGGGCCAATTTGCGGCATGCTTCCCGGTCGATGGTTGCGTTGGGCCTGCGCTGCTCCACGGAATCCTTCACGAATTGCAGCAGCCGCAGCACTACCTTGTCCAGATCGGCTTCGGAAAGCGTTCCGGCCTTGATCGCTTCCACGATCTCCTCGCCGGTGGCGTTGGGCCCGCCGGGCATTTCCAGATCCAGGCCCGCGGCCACGCCCTTGGCCTGGTCCTTGATGGCACCCCAGTCGGTGACCACAAAGGCGCCCGAATGCCACTCGTCCCGCAGGATGTCGGTGAGCAGCATTTTGTTCTCGGAGCAGAAGGTACCGTTGATGGCGTTGTAGGCGCACATCAGGCTGCGGGTCTTACCCTTCTTCACCACCGCTTCAAAGGCGGGCAGGTAGATTTCCCGCAGCGTCCGCTCGTCCAGATTGCTGGAGCCGCTCATGCGCAGGGTTTCCTGATCATTGCAGGCAAAGTGCTTGGCACAGGCGGCAACGCCTTCCCCTTGCAGCGCCTGCACGTAGGCCGCACCCATTTCGCCCGCCAGGTACGGGTCTTCGGAAAAGTATTCAAAGTTCCGACCGCACAGGGGGCTGCGCTTGATGTTCAGGCCGGGTCCCAGCAGCATGGCCACGTTTTCCGCCTGGCATTCCTGGCCCAGGGCTTCGCCAAGCTGTTTCATCACATCCCGGTCAAAGGAGGAGGCCAGGGCCGCTGCGGTGGGATAGCAGACCGTCTCAATGCTCTTGTTGATGCCCAGGTGGTCGCCCTCGCCCTCCTGCTTGCGCAGGCCGTGGGGGCCGTCACACATCATAACAGAAGGAACGCCCAGCCGGTCGATTGCCTTGGTGTGCCAGAAATCATGGCCGGAGCAGAAAGCGGCCTTTTCTTCCAATGTCATTTGCTGCAGGATTTTCTGTGGATTCATGCTGTGTCCTCCTTTGTTCAAAAACCGTTGCTGCGGATCACCTGGCTGTACCATTTGCCGCTGTCCTTCACGGTGCGCTTTTGCGTATCGAAATCCACCCGAGTGATGCCGTAGCGGATGGAGTACCCGGCGGTCCATTCAAAGTTATCCAGCAGCGACCACAGGAAATAGCCTCGCACATCCGCGCCGTTTTCCATCGCTTTATGCAGCTGGATCAACACGTTTTTCACACATTCGATGCGGGCCGGGTCATGGATTTCACCCTTTTCATCCGGCGCTTCGTCCGTCTGGGGAAAACCGTTCTCCGTAATGTAAATGGGGATATTCAGCTGGTATTTTTCCTTCAGCATCCGCAGCACATCCTGCAACGCTTCGTAGTCATATCCTTCCCGAACGCTGGTCTGAAAATTGCCGCCGGGCTGCACATCCATTTGACGGGGATCGTCCGCCTGATCGAAAATGGCGTTGTAAAAATTCAGTCCATAAAAGTCCAACGGCTGGCGGATCGTTTCAAAATCACCGGGCTGAATTTCGGGCGTGAAGCCCCATTTTTCCATATAGGCATTGAGCTCGTCGGAATACCCGCCCAGGAACAGGGGGTGCAGGAACATGCCATAGCCCTGGGTTTCATTTTGATGGCGCGCCATGGCAATATCCGCGGGATGGTCAGGACGATTGGGATAGTGATGCCACACATCCACCGTGATGCCAATCTGCGCCTTGGGCAGATGGAAGGAGCGGAACAGCTTTACCGCTTCGCCGTGGCATAACAGCAGATTGTGGATGCACTGGCGGGCGTATTTTTCATCCTTTAAGCCCGGAGCGAAGAAGCCCAGGGCATAGCCCACATAGACAGCGATGGGCTCGTTGAAGGTGATCCAAAGATCAATATCGTTGCCGAAGTTTTTCAGCAGCACATTCACGTATTCCAGATACCACTTCACGATCTCCCGGTTGCCAAAGCCGCCCTTGAGCTGCAAGGCGTAGGGCAGATCCCAATGATAAATGGTGGCGCAGGGGCGGATACCATTTTGTTTCAGGCACCCAATCAGCCGCCTGTAATAGTCCAGCCCGGCCTGGTTGACCTTTCCCGTTCCTTCCGGCAGGATGCGGGACCAGGAGAAGGAAAACCGGTAAGCCTGCACACCCAGGCGCTTCATGAGGGCAATATCCTCTTCATAGCGGTGATACTGGTCGCAAGCCACATCAGGCGTATCCAGCTGAACGCCGGGCAGATGGCAGAACGCATCCCATATAGACAGGCCCCGCCCGTCCTCCAGCGCCGCGCCTTCCACCTGGGCCGCCGCGGTGGCCGTGCCCCAGAGAAAGCCTTCCGGAAATTTGTATTCACCCATGCTTTTTCACCATTCCTTTATATCTTTCAGTTCCTTCCGATAGTCCTTATAGCAGAAGATCAGCGCGGCCACGGCGGATAAAACGGTGGTCACCGTTGCGGCAAAAATGATGCCATACATCTTGAACAGCCAGCTCATCAAAAACAGCAGGGGAATATAGATGATGCCCTTCTCCAGCAGGGACACGATGACGGCCTCTTTGGATTTGCCGGAGGCCTGCAGATAGGTGGTGCAGATCTGATAGAAGCCGAAGAAGGGACCGATGACAATGGACGCGAACAGGCAGACACGGCCGATTTCCAGCACATCCGGATTGTCCAGGAAGGCGTTCAGCAATTGATCCCGGAAGATCAGGCACAGGGCAGACAGAACCGTTCCGGCCACCACGGCCAGGCCGGTGGTTTTCATCAGGATCTCCGTCAGCCGCTTATGGTTTTTCGCGCTGTAATTAAAGGAAATGGCGGGCTGCATGCCCATGCACACGCCCATCACCGTCATGGAAATCATCTGCCCGATGCGCCCGGCCACGCTCTGCCCGGCCACGGCGATGGAGCCGTACTGCATCATCAGGTTGTTGGCCACGGTGCTGGATACGCTGCCCAGCACGGTGGCGCAGCTCATGGGCAGGCCCAAGCTAATGACTGTCCAGACCACTGCTTTTTTAAGGGAGATATCCTTGGGAGATGCGGAATAAATCTTGCCCTTGGCGCGCAGGAAGTAAACGTAATAGCACAGGCTGACTACGTTTGCCGCCACCGTGGCGATGGCCGCGCCGGACACGCCCATTTTGAACACCGAAATCAGCAGCGGGTCCAGGGCGATATTCAGCACGGTGCCCAGCATGTTGCCGATCATGGAATCGGTGGTGGAGCCGTCGGCCCGGATCAGGGCGGGCACCACATTGGTGAGCATGATTACCGGCGCGCCGATGGCGATGATCCGCAGGTATTCGGCGGTAAAGGTACGGGTTTCTTCATTGGCGCCCAGCAGATTGCAGATGGGATTCATCAGCGGCAGCACGACGGCGGCGAAAAGGAAGCCAATGGCAATCGCGCCCCAAATGGCGAAGGCGCTGATTTTCTTTATGGTTCCGTACTCGCCTTTGCCCAGCGCCAGGGAAATGGCGGTGCAGCCGCCGTTACCCAGCAACACGCCTAAGCCGGATAAAATGGAAAACATGGGGGACGCCAGCGTGACCGCGGCCACCTTGTTGGCGTCGCCGGTCTGACCGATAAAGAACACGTCCGCCATGTGGTACAGCACCATCACCAGCATGATCAAAATGGAGGGCACGCACAGCTTTCCCACCAGTGTCCAGAAGGCCCCGGAACGCAGCATTTCTTCATTATTGATTTTCGTTTTCTTCTCGTTCGGCATAGCTTACTCCTCCTGTATCATGCAGAATACAAAGAACCATGTTACCGTATCTATTTTATTCGCTTTCAGTTTTTCCGTCTTTTTCTCATCCGACAGATTCTTTCACAAATCCGACATTTTGGTTCCCGTGCGCCGAAGGATGCCGGTTTTCTGTTATTTTATATCGGAATACCCAAAGAATTATGGTTCGCAAACTGTTACAATCATTTTGACAACAAGGAGAGGAGGATCGCTGTGCAGATATTCAATCCGGACAGCAAGTTTTCCCAATTCATCTATTCCGTGATGGATTATGTGAAGCTTGGGTTGGCTTTCCTGCTGTTTTCCATACCAGGCTTCACCGCAGGGGCTGCCGCGGCAGCCGTGATGACGGTGGGCATGCGCATCGAGCGGAAGGAAGCGCCCGCCATCTTTCGCCCCTTCTGGCAGGCCTTCAAGGAGAATTTCAAGCAGGGCGCCCTTCTGACAGTGCTGTTTATGGTGGTGTTCGGCTTCCTGGCAGCGGACTGGTATGTGCTGATGCAGATGGAGCAAACCCTGCTGATCCGCCTGATCTGCGCGATCGTTTTCGTGCTGGCGCTGCTGGCTGCATCACTGATGATGTGGGTGTTTCCCACCCTGGCACGGTTTGCGCTCACCAACCGGCAGATCATTCACAACGCTGTGATTCATATGTTCGCCCGGTTTCCTCAAACGTTGCTGGCTCTGGCCGCGGCGGTGGGCGGGTTCATCCTGGCATCGTTGTTTCCTCAGGTGCTACCGCTGGTCACGTTCTTCGTTCCGGCGTTCGTGGTTTGGTATATGTCCCGGACGTGCGTCAAGCGCTTCCGCAAGTTTGACGGTACCTTGGAGGAGGAACAGGAAGTAGCGGCGCGGGAAAAGTCGCCTCAGGACAATTTACAGACGATTCAACTGAATTGACGCGCTGCACGGAACCGTCCCATGAGAGGTTTTGATAGGATGATCAGAAATGCTGTCATGCCTGCCTGGCAGGCAAAATGGATCGACCCGGAATTGCCCCATGAACCGGAAAAGAAGCAGCCCGCTTCCTATCTGCGCCGGCGGTTCACTGCAAAAACGTCCGGCAGCGCATGCCTGTATATAACCTGCCACGGCTTGTATGCCGCTTATCTGAACGGACAGCGGGTGGGCAATTTTGTGCTGGCTCCCGGCGCTGGGGATTACAAACAGCGATTGATGGTGCAGTGCTACGATGTAACCAAACTGCTGAAAATCGGTGAAAACGAGCTGCTTGTGGTGCTGGGCGACGGCTGGTACCGGGGCGGTGTTGGGGTCGATGGCCTGCGGAATTATTATGGCGATGATCTGGCACTGCTGTGTCAGCTGGAAGCGGACGGCTCGACCATCCTGTGCAGCGATGAAGGCTGGGAAGCCTCTCAGCAGGGCCCCATTCGGGAGAATGACCTGGAAGCAGGCGAAAGCTATGACGCCCGGATGGAAAAGCTGGAAGGCTGGCATGCTGTGACTGTCCGCGATTTCGGCTATGACAATCTGGCTGCCACAACAGGTGTTCCTGTTCTGGAGCAGGAGCGCTTTCCCGGCAGGCTCATCAAAACACCCAATGGGGAAACGGTCATCGACTTTGGACAGAACCTGGCGGGATATACGGAGCTGCGTGTAAAAGCGAAGGCCGGCCAGAAAATCACGATCTGGCATGGCGAGACCCTGGATGAAAACGGAAATTTCACACAGTCCAATTATAACCCTACTTGGCGCAGTCAGAATGGCGGCGTGCCTCAGCGGATCGATTATATCTGCAAGGACGGCCTGAATGAATACAAGCCCAGCTTTACGATCATGGGCTTCCGATATGCCAAGGTGGAAACCGACGCCGATCTGACAGATGCCCGGTTTACCGCCATTGCCGTGTATTCCTATATGCCGCAGGTAGGTTTCTTCGCCTGTGGCAGCGAGGATGTAAATCAGCTGTTCCATAACTGCCTGTGGAGCATGCGCTCCAACTTCTGCGATATTCCCACCGACTGCCCCACCCGGGAGCGTGCGGGCTGGACGGGGGATGCGGCACTGTTCGCGCCCACCGCTGTGATGCTGATGGACTGCGCGCCTGTTCTGCGAAAATGGCTGGAGGAATGCCGCCTGGCCCAGGACGAAAAGGGAGTCGTGCAGAACATCGCCCCCATCAATGATTCGCGGGATCAAATCGCCATGATGCTCCAGGGCTCCGCCGGCTGGGGCGACGCCTGCATCCTGGTACCCTGGGCGCTTTATCAGGCTTCAGGCGACAAAACGATCCTGGAAGAAAACTATGACATGATGACCCGCTGGCTGGCTTTCTGCCAGGAGCGCGCCCGACAGACCCGTCCCCGGAACGAAAACAACCCCTGGAAGGATTTCCTGGTGGATACGGGGATCCACTTTGGCGAGTGGTGCGAGCCGGGCGCGGACAATGCGGAAACGATGCGCAAAAATGCGATGGAAGGTGTGCCGGAGGTAGCTACCGCCTATTATTTCCGTTCTGCCTCCCTGCTGTCCCGCATTGCGGGAATCCTGGGCCATTCGCAGGATGCCTCGCGTTTTGCCCAAATTGCCGAAAACGCGAAAAAGGCCTATCGCTTCTGCTGCCTGAAGGATGGCCAAATCACATCTAGCCGCCAGTGCGAATATGTGCGGCCCATCGCTTTTGGTTTGCTGGATGGGAAGGAAAACCAACAGGCGGCTGACGCCCTGAATGAGCTGGTGATCAAAAACGGTTATCACTTAAACACAGGCTTTCTGTCAACGCCTGATCTTTGCCGGGTTCTGGCTGAAAACAGGCATATCGATACCGCCTATCAGCTGCTTTTGCAGCAAGAATGCCCCAGCTGGCTTTATGCCGTCAAAAAAGGCGCTACCACCATCTGGGAAACCTGGGACGGCGTGCGTCCCGACGGTACGGTACACGATTCCCTCAATCATTATGCTTACGGAGCCATCTGTGGCTGGCTGATGGGCGGTGTGTGCGGCATTCAGCTGGAAGGGAGCAAGCTGACGATCCATCCTTATCCACACCCCTCTCTGGGATATGCGGAGGCGAAATGGCGGTCTCCTGCAGGCGAGATCCGCAGCAGCTGGCGCTATGTCGATCATCGGCTTCATTTTGAAATCACTGTCCCGATTCCCGCTGAAATTATTCTGCCAGACAGCGGAATGTATCAGGTGAAAGCAGGCACGTACAGCTATGAGGTGTTTCAGTAACAGCGTCAACCGGTAAAGCGAAAACAAAAAAACATGGTTTGAGGAGGAATGAACATGGCCAAGACGATCTATGACCCCAAACAGGACGCCCGTTTCCAGCATCCGATAATCGACCAGGACGAATGGCGGGAGCGGCATTTGCCGGGCGGCGAAACCATTCCCTTCCGCTATCTGCACGGGTATTTTGAGGGAACGGATGTGAAATTCTCCTTCTGCTTCCCGCCTGCTGACCGGTATGAAGGCCGGTTCCAGCAGTATCTGTCTCCCTTCCCCGGGCCGGATGAGGAAGTGGCTTCCCTGGGCCACACGGGATTGGAGGACCGCGTCGGCTTTGCCCTCAAGTGCGGCGCATACTATGTGGAAACCAACATGGGTTCCCATTCTCAGTTCGGCGGCAACCGGGATAACAAGCTCACCTGGCAGTCCTCTGCCGCGGCGGCGGAATACTCCCGGGAAAAAGCCAAGGAGATCTACAACACGCCAAATCGTCCCTACGGCTACGTGTACGGCGGTAGCGGCGGCGGCTATAAGACCATGGCCTGCATTGAAAATACTTCCGCTTGGGACGGGGCCGCGCCTTTCGTAATCGGTTCTCCGGTCAGCCTGCCCAACACCATCACCATGCACGTGCAGGGCCAGCGGGTGCTGCGAAATGCCTTCCCCAAAATCCTGGATGCCCTGGATGCGGGCGGCAGCGGCGACCCTTATCAGGAACTGAACAAGGACGAGGCCGATATGCTGCGGGAGCTGACCAGGATGGGCTTCCCGCCCCTGGCCTGGTATATGGAAGCCAAGGGCGTCATTGATCCCGGTTCCCTGCCTGTACTGCTGCCCGGCATGAAGCAGATGGATCCCAGCTACTTTACCGATTTCTGGACGAAGCCCGGTTATGCAGGGTCTGATCCTGAAAGCTCCTCCTCCAAGGACCGCATTCATTTCCTGACGAAAGTAAAATCCGTCCATCAGGCGGATAAGACCGAATCCCACGCTGCCGAAGACGGGCAGAATGGCGTGGACGACGCTTATAAAAAGCAAATGGTCAGCGGCAACGGGGCGTATCTGGAACTGGAAACGCTGCCCCAGGGCGAAAACCTGTACCAGGAAGGCTTATATATGACCTTCCAGACCGGCGACGCCAAGAACGCCACTTTGCTCATGGGCAAGATGATGCACTATACCGACAGCGAAGCGGGCATCGTGACCATCGGCGATTGCTACGGCATGAGCGATCTGGGCGAAACTTTGGGCAAAATCAAGCCCGGGGATGAAATCCTGCTGGACAATTCCGATTATATTGCCATTCAGAGCTATTATCGCCATCAGGTACCCCAAGACCTTTCCTTCCATGCCTGGGATCAGTTCCGCAACGCCGACGGCACGCCCAAAACGCCCCAGCGCCCGCCCTTCCCGGTGCCCTTCACCGGCGTGGACGTACCCCAGGACGGCGACATTCAGGGCAAGGTGATCAACATCCAGGCGCTGATGGATGAAAGCACCTGCCCATGGTGCGCCGACTGGTGGCGGCATAAGATCATGGAGACCAAGGGTACCGATGCCGATCACCGCACCTATTTCATGGAGCGCTGCATGCACGGCGACATCAACGCCATTGGCAATTATATGGTGGTCAATTATGTGGGCGCCCTGCGGCAGGCGCTGATCGATCTTTCCGCCTGGGTGGAAAAGGACATCGAGCCCCTGAACCGCACCGCCTATTACCTGGGCGAGGATGGGCAGATTCACACCGAGCCGGACGTCAGCAAACGCTTCGGCATTCAGGGTATTCCCACCCTGAAAGCCAACGGCGAAAAATGCGCCCATGTGAAGGTGGGCGAATGCGTGCGCTTCACCGTGGACGTGGAAGTGCCGGAGGGCGCTGGCGACGTGACGGAAATCCTCTTTGCCCAGCAGGAAAAAGAGCTGACCGCCAAGGATACGGAAAGCAACGGCGTTGCGCGTCTGATGCTGGGAGCGGACATGTGGGACCGCGCCCTGGCCTTTGAAAAAGGCGGGAAGGGCACAGTCCACACGGCCCACGCGGAAACCATCGGCTGCTATGACAAGCCCGGCACCTATTTCGCCACGGTCCGCATCGCCACCAACCGCAGAGGCGATAGCGATCCCTTCACGCAGGTGCTGAATCTGGACCGGGCGAGGATTATCGTGGAAGCGTAACATGTCGGATTTGCTGTATTTTTTGTCGGATTTCTCAAAGAAAATACTCCACGCTATTCTGTAAGATATAAACAGAAGAGGCTTTGATCGAAGAGAAAGCCATTTCATCCGGAAAGGAGACGGAAAAAATGTCCATTCGAGCAAAATGGATCGCGCTAATGATGGCCGTGGTGCTGATGCTGGTCGGTATGCAGGTGTACTACGGCAACATCGGCGGCACAGGCGGCCAGAGCGCATCCCCGGAAACCACCTTTGACTGGTGGATCTATTCCGGAACTTCGTCGGAATACTACGACAATTATGCTCAGAACCCCGCCATTCAGTATACCCTGCGCAAGGGCTGGGGCCCGGAAGAAAAGGGAATCGCTCTGAACTTCCTCCAGCCGCCACCCGGCTCCGAGGCAGATAACTACGCCACCATGCTGGCCTCCGGCGACCTACCGGACATCATCGACGCCGTCATCTGTGACCCGCCAAAGGTCATGGTGGAAAAAGGCTACGCCATCGAGCTGACCGACTATGTGGAACAGTACATGCCCAACTATAAGGCGCTGGTGCATTCCAACAATGAAATCTACATCAACACCGTTACCGTGGATGAGGAGGGCAAGGAGCACTATTACAACCTGGCCACGGTGAACGAGGGCTACACCACCATCTTCCAGGGCTATATGTACCGCCGCGACTGGATCGTGAAATACGGCACGAACCCTGTGACCGGCGCGGCGTTCACCGGCGGCTACACCGACCCCAATGACGTGGACAGCTGGGTGGACGACGTGGTGTTCCCCTCCGGCGGAAAAGACCCCAAGTATATTTCCGACTGGGAATGGATGTTTGAGATTTTCACCAAAGCCCAGGCGGACCTAGGCATCACCGATAAATACTGCATGAGCCTGTACTATCCTGGCTTCACCTGGTCCGGCGGTTTGCTCTCCTGCTTCGGCGGCGGCGTGAACGTGTGGTATCAGGACGCGGACGCGAAGGTGCACTTCGGCGGCTACGAGGAGCCCTTCAAAACCTATCTGGAATGCATGCACGCCTGGTATCAGAAGGGCTGGCTGGATCATGACTTCAACCAGCGCACCTCCGACGCCTTCTACCAGATCGACTCCACCTCCGTGCGCCAGGGCATGATCGGCCTGTGGAACGGCCAGCAGAGTGAGCTGGGCGGGCGATTGGATATGCACGACGGCGGCTACACCGAGGGCATTTTTGTGGCCGGCACGCCCTATCCCATCAACGATGTGTACGGCCCGGACAGCTGCAAGTATGTGGAACCCAACTGCCTGATGGGCAGCGGCCTGACCGGCGGCGGCATCCTGGTGACGCCCAAGGCCCAGGATAAGGATCTGGCGGCCTTCTGCAGCTACATCGATTACTTCTACACCACCGAAGGCGCTTTGATCAAAACCCTGGGTCTCAGCAAAGAACAGGTGGCGGATTTCAGCGAAAACACCTTCTATGCGGATCATGGCCTCATCGACGGCGCGTATTCCATCGGCGCAGACGGACGGTATGTCAAGAACGACGTGCTGGTGCACGACAGCGGCCAATTGAACACCGCCGTGGGCTTTAACAAATGCTGCGGAATCACCCTGGTGGACAGCGTGGATCTGGGCTACGCAGATACTTTCCAGGCTTCCCTGGACACCTGGATGAAGTATCCCAATACCGGCTTCTTCTGGGGCAGCCGTACGACCGATGCGTTCACCCAGGAGGATACCAAGACCATTACGGATATCCAGTCCAAGGCGCTGGAATACATGACCAAGAACTGCGCCAACTTCATCACCGGCAAATCCAACTTCGACAAGGATTGGGACAAGTGGTGCACGGTGCTGAAAAAGTACAGGGTGGACAGTATTTCCGATCTGCTGCAGACCTACGTGGATAAGTATCCCTTCCGATAAGCGACAGGAGGTGTGAGAAATGGCAAAGAAACAATCGTATGATCTGGCCGCTTCCTCGCGCAGAAGCTGGAAGACGGAGCTCAGGCGGGACTGGGTGGTTTACCTGCTGTTCCTGCCCATCATTGTGTATGAAGTGGTGCTGCATTATCTGCCCATGTTCGGCATCGTAATGGCGTTTCAGGATTACAACGTGGTCGACGGCTATTTTCATTCTCCCTGGGTGGGTATGAAGCACTTTATCGACCTGTTCTCCGGCGAAGATTTTCTCCAGGCTATCCGCAACACGGTCGTGATCGGCATGCTTCGCGCCACCATCGGCTTTGTTGCTCCCATTATCTTCGCCCTGATGCTGAGCCTGATCAATTCCAAGAAATTCAAGCGGGTAGCCCAGACCATGAGCTACATGCCTAACTTTGTGGCCGCGGTTATCGTCTGCTCCCTGTTCACCCAGTTCCTGGCCAAGGACGGCCCTTTGACCCTGTTCCTGACCAACGTGTTCGGGGCGGAAAACCAGAACTGGTTCGCCAACGATAAGGCGCCCGTTTTCTGGATCATTTACCTGCTGATGGGCATCTGGCAGGGCATCGGCTGGGGCTCCATCATGTACGTGGCAGCCATTTCCCAGGTCAGCGGCGATCTGCATGAAGCGGCGGCCCTGGACGGGGCCACCCGGCTGCAGCGGCTGTTCAAAATTACCCTGCCTTCCATCCTGCCCATGATCCTGATGATGTTCGTGATCAACGTGGGCACCGCGCTGGCGGCGGGTTATGACAACATCCTGCTTTTGTATATGCCCAGCACCTACAACGTGGCCGACACCGTGTACACCTACACCTACCGCCAGGCCTTCGGCGCCGGCAATAGCAACTATTCCCTGTCCGCGGCTTCGGGCCTGTTCCAGTCTGTCGTTTCCACAATCCTGCTGGTGGGCTCCAACGCCCTGTCCCGGAAAACCGCCGGCAGCAGCCTGTTCTGAGAGGAGGGAGCATCATGGCAAGAAAGCAAAGAAAAAAGGAAGAATGGGAAAACAACATGGTGGAAACCAAATCCGTGCCCGACAGGATCGTGGACGTGATTGTGTACTTCTGCGTGGCGCTGGTAGCGTTTTGCAGCGTGATCCCCATGTGGCATGTGCTCATGTCCTCCTTCTCGGACGGTAAATCCCTGCTGGCCCATGTGGGATTGGTTTTGTGGCCCGTGGGCGGCTTCACCCTGGACGGCTATCAGTTGATCTTCCAGAACGCCAGCATCGTGGGCGGCTATATCAACACCATCATTTACACAGTTTCCTTCACCGTGATCGGCTTCCTGCTCGCTGCTGTGACGGGCTATGCCCTGAGCCGGGACACGAAGCTGAAAAAGCCCGTCACCATGGCGCTGATGATTACCATGCTCTTTGGCGGCGGCATGGTGCCCACCTACATGGTCATCCGGGCCCTGGGCTGGGTCGGCACCCCCTGGGCGCTGGTGATCCCCGGCTGCACCAACAGCATGTACTGCATCATGATGATGAACGCCTTCAACTCCATCCCCAAGGAAATGTATGAGGCCAGCCACATCGACGGCGCGGGGCACCTTTCCACCCTGTTTGAAATCACCCTGCCCCAGGCCATGAACATGGGCAGCGTCATTATCCTGAACCTGGTCATCGGCCAATGGAACTCCTGGCTGCCCGCTTCCATCTACGTGCCTAACAAAAAGGCCCTGTGGCCCCTGCAGCTGGTCATCCGGCAGATCACCTCCGAAAACGCCGACTTCCTGAATTCTTCCAACCCCAACTACAGCCGCTACCTGATCCAGTTTGCGGTGATCATCGCGGCCATCGCTCCCATCATCATCGCTTTCCCCTTCTTCCAGGACAAGATGGAGAAAGGCGTCATCCAGGGCGGCGTGAAAGGTTAATCCACCCTTAAGCAAAAAAACAGTCTGCTCGTGCGGACTGTTTTTTTGCGCTTTTCATGAACGATCTTTTCGTGTATGATGATGTCTGACAGATTCCGCCATCAATCCGCATATTTCCGGGAGGACGCTTCATTGGATAAGCATTCGGCTCTTTACAGGTGGTTTTGGTTCCGGCCCCTGTTTCGCAATCTTCGGCTAAGGCTCATGACCATGATTCTGGCCCTGGTGCTGCCCGTCAGCCTGGTTTGCCTGGCACTGTCTGCTGTTTCTATTTATCAGAGCAGGAAAACCACCTACGAAATGAATCAAAACGCCTTCAGCTTTTATATGGAACATCTGGCGCTGCGCCATGAATTGGGAGATATTGACGCAGTGCAGGATTTTCCCGCCGCGCTGGCGCCACATCTGATGCTGCTGTACTGG
Source organism: uncultured Eubacteriales bacterium (assembly GCA_902764915.1). Lineage (GTDB taxonomy): Bacteria > Bacillota > Clostridia > Christensenellales > Aristaeellaceae > UBA2943. The sequence continues at coordinate 35,184 of CACWXY010000016.1, forward strand.
AACGCAGGTATAAACGATTCCCGCATTTATAACGACGGAGCTGTATACGCCGCCAGGGATGAAGGGCAGGTTTTCAAAATTCTTCCGGATGGTTCCTGGGAGGAAACGCAGTTTTCTTTTGAACAATTGAAGCAGGCAAAGCACTTCTTTCTCTGGGAAAAGGAGGGTCAGCCCTTCCGGGTGCTGGTTGTTTTCCCCTATGATTTCTCCATACGCAATTTGCCCGTCTGGCTCTGGATTTCCCTCTTCATCTCGGTGATCACCATCATCAATTGCCCGGTTCTCTTTTCACGGCTCAAAAAGGATATTCTGGACCCTTTGGATACCATGAATCAAGCCCTGTCCGCCTTTCAGGCGGATCTGTCCTATCGTATTCCACAGCAAACCCTGGTCGTCAGCGATGATTTTCTTCGTTTGTTCGATCATTTTAACATCATGGCAGCCCAGGTGGAGCAAAGCCACGAAAAAGACGTGAAGCTGCTGGAAACGGAAATGGACAACCTGCGGCTGCAGGTGAACCCCCACATGCTGCTCAATTCCTACAACATGATTTATGCGCTGGCGGAATCAAAGAATTACGCTACCATCCAGGATTACACCCTGTGCCTGGCGGATTATTTCCGCTACGTGCTGCGCAAGGGGCAGCAAATGGTGACGGTCAGACAGGAACTGGAATTTGTGGAAAACTTCATCCGCATCCAGCGTATCCGCTTTCCAAACCGTTTCTCCTATGTATATCAGGCGGAGGAGGACTGCATGACCGCCCTCATTCCGCCGCTGCTGATCGAGAACTTTGTGGAGAACGCCATCAAGTACGCCCTCAATCCCAAAGAACCTATTGAGATCGTGGTGTCTGTGCACCGGGAGGAAAACGAGGCCGGAAAGGAGCTCCTGCATATCGCCATTATGGATACGGGCAGCGGCATCCGCCCGGAAGTATTGGAAAAGCTGCAGAAGAAGGAGCCATACATCGACGAGGCGGGGCAAAAACATATCGGCATTTACAATTGCCTGCGCCGGGTGGAGCTGTTTTACGGCGATGAGGGAGACATTCATTTTTCCAGCACGGTGGGCGGCGGCACCCAGGTGTATCTGATCATTCCTTTTTCGCTTTCCGCTGAACGCGATGCAGGAAAGGAGGCACGCGCGTGAAAATTCTGATTGTGGACGACGAGGAACTGGCTGTTCAGGGGATCCTGGACGGGGTCAATTGGGAGCAGCTGCGCTTTGACAAGGTCCTCACAGCCCGGAGCTATGAGGACGCGGTGAGCATATTCGGCAATACCTATATTGACATTCTGGTCAGCGATATTGAAATGCCGGGGGAAAGCGGCCTTAAGCTGATCGAATACGTGAATGCTCACAGCCCGAACACCGAATGCATCATCCTGAGCTGTCACGATGAATTCGATTATGCCCAGGCCGCTGTGCGGCTCAACTGCATGGAGTATGTGCTTAAGCCCATCCGGTATCAGAAGCTGACGGAAATCCTGATGCGGGCCAGGGAACGGTCGGCCCAACGGCGCAGGACGGAGCAGATTCAGCAGTACGGCCAGCAATACATCGATTCTCTGGCGCAGGAATCCCGCAGCGATTCGTCCAACGCCCTGGATACCGCCGCGCAGTATATTGACAGCCATCTGACAGATGATCTTTCCGTGCGGGAGCTGGCGGCCATATGCTATATCAGCGCCGATCATTTGACCAGGCTGTTTAAAAAGAAGTTTGGCGTGTCGGTTTCCGAATACATCCAGGAACGGCGTATCCGCCTGGCCGGAGAGCTGATGCGGCATCAGGATATGACGATTTCCATGGTAGCCAACAAAGTAGGTTTCGGCAATTATTCCTATTTTACGGAACAGTTCAAAAAGTATTTCGGCGTCACACCCAGGGAATATCAAAAAAAGGCGCAGGAATAAAACATGTCGGATTTACGGGATTTTATGTCGGATTTCGTACATATTTTTTTGCGGCCGATGTGGCATAATGGCATCAGTAAGGGGAAGGCATCCCGCTTTCCCCGAATACGATGAGGAGGATCATGTTATGTTGAAGAAAATCGTCGCTCTGGTGCTCAGCCTCGCGCTGTGCCTGTCTCTGGTATCCTTCGCCGTGGCCGAGGACGTGCCGAACCTGGCGAACACTTATTATTCCTACGGCTATGACGTTAGCGGCATGTTCATGAATTACTATTTCCATTTCTATGATGAAATCCCCGGACTGGGCAAGGTGTTCCACGCGGGCATGTGCATGGATCAGATCTGCTTCGACGGCACCTACGAAGTGATCGCCGAGGAGCGGGCTTATAACGTGGCCATGGATCGCCCTGCCAGCGAAGCGGGCACCCTGACCGAAGGCACCGCCCCCTTCACAATCGTCTTCTATGATTTCGACGGCAATGAATTGGATCGCTGCGCCATGGACGCTGAGCACATCTACAACGACATGGCTGCCATCACCGGCATCGGCGGCCAAAACTGCGCAATGAACCTGGATACCGATCCCGAAAACAGCAAGTTTGCCGCCCAGTACGCCGGCGAACCCGCCGTGGCCTTCCTGTCCCTGGTGGACCCTGAGGACGACACCGCCACCCTGGAGCTGAAGGTCAACGGAAAGTATGACGACCTGGTGGTGCTGTTTGTGGAAGGCACCTATGCCATGAATGAGGATCAGACTGTCATCACCCTGACCCCCGACTCCGAGGACGATCCCGGCGCCACCGTGACCAAGAACGAGGACGGCACCTACACCTACGTGTCTACCGAAGGCGACGAAGTGACCCTGGCGGAAGTGAAGCCCGTCGAAGTGGCCTACGCCCTGAAGGGCGAGATCCCCGTGCCCGGCATGGAAGGAACCAACGCCGACTTCATCTGCAACCTGCTGAGCGACAACACCGTGCAGCTGTACGCCGACTTCATGGGCAACCAGATGGATGTGGACAAGGGCACCTATGAAATCGATATGACCACCTATTCCTTCATCCTGCACTTTGAAAACGCCGGCGATCTGACCACCGAAGGCTACGCTGCCGATATGGTGCTCAACTACAAGGTGGACGATGTGCAGCCCTTCGGTGCCATCGAACAGACCCTGAAGTTCGTGACGGAGTAATCATTTACAAATCATCAGAGGCTGCCTCTGATCAACTCAGTGCCGCCGCCCGTATTGGACGGCGGCCTTTTCAAAAAAGGAGATTCTTTCCATGCAGCGTGCGTTTTATCCCGGTCAGGAATGGCTGGATACCAATGGCAAGCCCATCCAGGCCCACGGCGGCAGTATTCTGGTCTCGGATGGCTGCTATTATTGGTATGGCGAGAACAAAGAAAAAACGGATGGGAAAAACGGCATCTGGCACTGGGGCGTGCGCTGCTACTGTTCCAACGACTTGTATAATTGGGAAGACTGCGGGCTGATCATCCCGCCGGATGAAACAGACGAGCAATCCCCCCTGCACCCCGCCAGCATGATGGACCGGCCTCATATCCTGTACAACCAGCGGACAAAGCAATACGTCTGCTGGCTGAAAATCATGGAGAAAAACGGGGAACAGACCGAAACGGTGCTGACCGCAGAACGGATCACGGGGCCGTATACGATTGTCCGCAAGGGGCTGCGCCCGCTGGGCATGAGCGCCGGGGATTTCGACCTGGCCGCCGCGCCGGATGGGAAAGGCTACTATTTCTTTGAGCGGGTGCACAGTGAAACCATCATCGCCGATCTGACGGAGGATTATACCAATGTGACCGGCTATTACTCAACGCACTTCCCCCAGGCTCAGCCGCCCTTTGTGCGGGAAGCCACGGCACATTTCATCCTCCGCGGCAAGCACTATCTGGTTACCTCCGGTACCACAGGCTATCTGCCCAATCCTTCCCAAATCGCCGTAGCGGATACCTGGCACGGGCCGTATAGGGTGCTGGGCAATCCGCATCCGGGGGACGCGAGCGAGACATCCTTTCACTCTCAGATCACCTCGGTATTCAGGGTGCCGGGGAAGCGGGACCTGTATATTGCCCTGGCGGATCGCTGGGCCCCGGAGCATATGCATCTGCGCTATCAGGATTACGGCGAGTGGTTCCGCCTTCGGTTCGCGGCGGAGAGAACGCCTGATGAGGAAGCCCGGATGGCGGAACTGCAAAAGCTACTGCCCCCGGACAGCGCAATCGATACATCCAGGGCGCGGTATGTGTGGCTGCCCTTCCGCTTTGAAGGTGAGATGGGCATCCTGGACTGGCGGGATCAGTGGAGCCTGGATGAATTTGCGTAAGGAGCGCGGACATGATGAAACAGCACGAAGTATTTGAACTTGTTTTTTCCGGTGAAACGCTGACGGACCGCTGGGCGCAGATCGACCTGACGGCGGAATTTACCTGCGGCGATACCGTTAAAACCGTCAAGGGGTTTTATGACGGTGAGGGACGGTATATCGTCCGCTTCCTGCCGGAGACTGCCGGGGAATGGCATTGGAAGGTCACAGGCGCGGTGAATACCGAGGGAACAGAAATCTGCGAAGCGGCGAACGGCGCGCACGGACTGGTAAAAGCCGTCGATACCCATTTTGAATATGAAGACGGCACGCTGTTCATCCCCTTCGGCACCACGGTGTACGCCCTGGCCCATCAGGACGACGCGCTGGTGGAGCAGACTTTGGCCAGCCTGAAAGCCGCCCCCTTCAGCAAGGTGCGCATGTGTGTGTTCCCCAAGCATTATGATTACAACCACAATGAACCACCTTATTATGCCTTTGAAAAAAAGGCCGATGGCTCCTGGGATGTGAACCGCCCCTGCATCGCCTTCTGGCATCGATTTGAAACGATATTGAAACGAATTGCGGAAATGGACGTCCAGATCGATCTGATCCTGTTCCATCCCTACGATCGCTGGGGCTTTTCCGAGCTGCCGCAGCAGGACAACCTGATCTATCTGGATTACCTGCTGCGCCGTCTGGCCGCATGGCCGAATATTTGGTGGAGCCTGGCCAATGAGTATGATCTCAATATGAAAAAGTCCCTGCACGATTGGGAGGCGATCGAGGAATATGTCGTCCAAAACGATCCCTTCCGTCACCTCTTGTCCAACCATAACTGCATGTGCTTCTGGGATAACACCCGGAAAAACATCACCCACGCCAGCCTGCAAACCAAGGGTCTGTCCGAAATCCCGCGCTGGATCCGGGAATACAAAAAGCCTGTGGTGATCGACGAATGCTGCTATGAGGGCAATCTGCCTCACTTCTGGGGCAGCATATCCGGGCAGGAAATGGTACGCCGTTTCTGGCGCTGCTATGCCTCCGGCGCGTACTGCACCCACGGGGAAACCTTCTTATCGGATGATGAAATCCTCTGGTGGGCCCGGGGCGGCGTTCTCAAAGGCGAAAGCCCCAAACGCATTGCCTTCCTGCGGAAGATCATGGAAGGCCTGCCGGGGCCGCTGACCCCCAAGGAGGGCGGCTTCCTGGACCTGGCCCGGTCGGATGAGCCGGTGGATATGGAGTTGATCCCCCAGGAGATGCGCGGCTTTTTCAAAGCCTTTTCAGACAGCATCCACCGCATGTCCGAACAGGACCGCACGGCTCACCTGGGCGGAGAGCACGCCTGGGAAAGCCATTGCGGCGAAGAAGCATACCTGACTTATTTCGACCTTCAATGCTACGGCGAACAGACGGTGAATCTGCCTGAGGACAAGGTATACAAGGCTGAGCTGATCGACGTGTGGAACATGACCCAGGAAGTGATCGCAGAATCCATTAGTGGCGAAACCAAGCTGATACTGCCTGGACGGGACAATCTGGCGCTGCTCATTACCCGGATTCAATAACCAAAGGAGAATCGACCATGAAGGAATATATGAACGCATCCCTGGCGCCCCGGAAGCGGGCTGAACTGCTGCTCAAAGAAATGAATCTGGATGAAAAAATGGCCCAGCTGGTGGGTGTGTTTGCCATCAAAGGCGCGGAGGATCGGATGGCGGCATTTTTTAAGCACGGCATTGGCCAGATTAGCTCTCTGGAATTCCGCTCCTGCGACAGTCTGGAAGAAGCCGCTGCCTGGCAGCGGCAGCTGCAAAGCATCGTAATGGAAAGCTGCCGCCTGCACATCCCCGCCGTCTTCCACATGGAAGGTCTGTGCGGGCCGCTGATGCAGGACACCACCACCTTCCCCTCCGGCGTGGCCCGGGGCTCTTCCTTTGACCCGGGGCTGGAGCGGAAGATCGGCGAAACCGTGTCCCGCCAGGAAGCGGCGGTGGGCGTCACTCAGGTATTAGCGCCTGTCTTGGATATTTCCCGGGATTCCCGCATGGGCCGCCAGTGCGAGCCCTACGGCGAGGATCCCACCCTGGCCGCCGCCATGGGCGCAGCCTATACCCACGGCATTCAGGAAACTGAAACCGCGGGCCGCACCCCGGACGCCTCCGCAAAACACTTCTTCGGCTTCCATAATTCCGCAGGCGCGATCCATGTGGCGCACGTGGACGCCGGGGACCGGCTGCTGCTGGAAATCTACGGCAAACCCTTCCAGGCGGCCATCACCGAAGCGGGCCTCAAGGGCGTCATGCCCTGCTATGGTTCCGTGAACGGATTGCCCATCCATGCCTCCAGGCATTACCTGAACGGCATCCTGCGGGGTGAAATGGGCTTCGAGGGCGTCACCGTGTCCGACTACGGCGGGGCCAGCAATGCCTATGAATACCAGGGCATTGGCGAAACCATGGGCGACGCGGGCCTGCGCTGCCTGGCCGCCGGGCTGGATGTTGAACTGCCCATGCCGAAAGCCTACGCGGATGAACTGAAGCAGAAATTCGCTTCCGGTGAAGCGGACATGGCCTTGCTGGACGGCGTGGTGACCCGGGTGCTGGAGGCCAAATTCCGCATGGGGCTGTTTGAGCATCCCTTCGCGCTGGAGGGCGAAGAATTGGACAAGACCGTGCATCACGCGGAGGACGAACAGCTTGCCGCCCAGTCCGCCCGGGAAGCGCTGGTGCTGCTGAAAAACGACGGCGCGCTGCCATTGACGGGAAAAGAAAAGACCATCGCGGTCATCGGCCCGGCCGCCGCCAACGCCCGGTATTACTTTGGGGGCTATACCCACCTGTCCATGGTGGAGGCCAAGCATGCCGCCCGCAATTCCATGGCGGGGGTCAACGGCAATGGCGTCAAGAATGAAGTGGGTTTTGTGCCCGGCACAAGCGTGGAAGACGACGAGAACGAAGAATTTGCCGGCGTGCTGACCAAATTAAAGCCCGATTGCAAAAATCTGGTGCAGGTTTTAACGGAAGCGTTGCCGGATGCCCGCATCCTGTACGCTACCGGCTATCACAAGGCAGGGGCGGATGAAAGCCTGTTCCCAGAGGCGCTGGAAATTGCCAGGCAGGCGGATGTGATCCTGCTGACCCTGGGCGGCAAGAACGGTTCCGGCTCCGTCGCTACCATGGGTGAGGGTGTGGACGGCACCGATATCAACCTGCCCGCCTGCCAGGACGCCTTTATTCGGGAAGTGAAGAAGCTGGGTAAGCCCCTGGTCGGCATTCATTTTGACGGGCGGCCCATCTCCAGCGACACGGCGGATGAGAGCCTTAACGCCATCCTGGAATGCTGGAATCCCGCTGTTTATACCGCCGAAGCCGTCACCGACGCGCTGCTGGGCAGGCTGAACCCTTCCGGCAAGATGCCTCTGTCCACCGCCCGGTGTGCGGGCCAGATTCCCGTTTATTACAACCATCCCAACGGTTCCATGTGGACCCAGGCTCCCAGCATCGGCTTCACCGATTACGTGGATTGCCCGCACCGTCCCCGCTACTGCTTCGGCCACGGCCTGAGCTATACGAGCTTTGAATACAGCGATTTGACCCTGGACAGGAAGGAAACCAAGCCCTTTGAAGCGGTGCGGATTTCTTTGAAGGTGAAGAATACCGGGGCATGCGGCGGCACGGAAATCGTGCAGCTCTACATAAAGGATATTCACGCCTCCATGACCCGGCCCAATAAAGAATTGCAGGGCTTCGCCCGGGTGGATTTGCAGCCCAGGGAAGAAAAGGAAGTTTCTTTCGATATCCAGCCCAGTCAGACGGCTTTTCTGGACGAAGATATGCGTTGGAAGATCGAAAAGGGCGAATTTGAAGTGCAGTTGGGCTCTTCCTCCGAGGATATCCGTCTCAAGGATTCCTTCATTGTGACGGAGAATGCTTATCTGGCAGGCAAGACCCGGGCGTTCTATGCCCTGGGTGAAATCAAGTAAGGAGGCCGCCCCGATGAAAATCAACAGCAGCAATTGGATTACGGTATCGCAGGAGACAGGGGACGTCTGTCCGGTATTTCGCAAGCAGTTTGCCACGGGAAAAACGATTGAAAAAGCGGAATTGCAAATCACCGCGCTGGGTGTCTATCAGGCGGAAATCAACGGCCAGCGGGTCGGCAATTTCGTGCTGGCTCCCGGCTGGACCAGCTATGAGCACCGTCTGCAGGTGCAGACGTATGATGTGACAGCCCTGCTTCAAAAAGAAAACGACCTGCGTGTCACCGTGGGCCGGGGCTGGTTCCGCTCACCCATGCCGGGCTGGCTGAACAGCGAGGACAAGCGGCGACGGCTGAATCAGCCCTGCGGGCTGATCGGTTTGCTGCATCTTTATTATGCCGACGGCACGGAAGAAACCATCCGTACAGATGAAACCTGGCAATGGGCGAAGAGCCGCATCCTGTTCAGCGAAATCTATGACGGCGAAACCTGCGACGCCCGGATCGTGCCGGCGGATTGGCAGCCGGTGAAGCCGCTCAAATGGAGCAAGGACATCCTGATCCCCCAGGAGGGCGAAGAAATCCGGGAGACGGAGCGTATCGCTGCGAAACGCATTTTCAAAACCCCCCAGGGCGACACCGTGGTGGACTTCGGCCAGGAGGTCACGGGCTATGCGGAAATCACGCTGACTGCCCATGCCGGGGACGAGGTGCTGTTCGACCACGCCGAAGTGCAGGACAAGGCTGGCAACTGGTACAACGAGAACTACCGCAGCGCCAAGGCCCGGGCAAGGTATATCTGCCGGGACGGGCAGCAGACCTGGCATCCGGAGCTCACCTTCTTCGGCTTCCGGTATATCCGGCTGCTGTCCTGGCCGGGTGAAGCCAAGGCGGAGAATTTCACCGCCATCGCCGTGCATTCCGATATGAAACGCACCGGCTGGCTGAAATCGGGAAACGCTGAATTGAACCAGCTGTTTTCCAACATTGTGTGGGGCCAACGGGGCAACTTCCTGGACGTGCCCACCGATTGCCCCCAGCGGGACGAGCGCCTGGGCTGGACGGGCGACGCCCAGGTGTTCATCAAAACCGCCGGCTACCTGTTTGACACCGAGCGCTTCTTTAAAAAATGGCTCCACGACATGGCCGCCGACCAGCGGAAAAGCGGCGAAGTGGGCCAGGTGATTCCGGACCTGATGCCGGAAGGACCCAGCAGTGCAGCCTGGGGCGACGCGGCGACTATCTGCCCCTGGCAGGTGTATCAGACCTACGGCGACAAAGTCGTACTGGAAGATCAGTTCGAGAGCATGCGGAAATGGGTGGACTTCATCGGCTCGGTGACGAAAACGCCCAGTCTGTGGATCGACCATTTCCACTTTGGCGACTGGCTGGGCCTGGACGCGCCCGACGGCAGCTATAAGGGCAGCACCCGGGAGGATTTCATCGCCAGCGCGTTCTATGCCCATTCCACGGCATTGGTGGTAAAGGCGGGAAAGCTGCTGGGCAGGGATGTTTCCGCCTATGAAAAGCTGCATGGGGATATCGTAGCTGCATTCCGCAAGACCTTCCCCGAATACAAGACCCAGACCGAGCATGTGCTGGCTGTACATTTTGGGTTAGCAGAAAACCCGCAAAAGACCGCCGACGCCCTGGCTGAGATGGTCAAAGCCGATGGCGTGCAGCTGCGCACCGGATTCGTAGGCACCCCCTACATCCTGCACGTGTTGAGCAATTATGGTCACGCCGATCTGGCCTGGGATCTGGTACTGCGCCGGGAGTATCCCGGCTGGCTGTATCCCGTCACCAAAGGCGCCACCACCATCTGGGAGCACTGGGACGGCATCAAGCCCGACGGTTCCTTCTGGAGCAAGGATATGAACTCCTTCAATCATTACGCCTACGGCGCGGTGGCGGACTGGGTGTTCGAGCAGGCGGCGGGTATCCGGCACGCCGAAGACAAGCCCGGCTTTGAGGAATTGATTTACGCACCCCATCCCGACGCCCGCCTGGGCTGGCTGCAGGCGAAACTGGACACCCGTCACGGCACGGTCAGCGCCCTGTGGGTATGTCAGGAGAATGGGATCCGTTATGAACTGGAAACACCGGTGCGGACAAGGGTTTGCCTGAACGGGAGAGAAATCCGGATCAATCCCGGCAAATACACCTTCTGGACAGAGAAGTAAGGGGGACGCAGCCATGCGCAGCATGAAAATCAATCAGGATTGGGACTTTGGCCTGGGCCAGGTAGACCTGGGGAATCGCCTTCGCGGGATCTTCGGGGACAGAAAGGTCAACCTGCCGCATGATTACATGATCGAGAGCGACGTATACGCTGAGGCGCCCTCCGGCGGGGCCAGCGGCTATTACAACGCGGGCGTGGGCCATTACGCCAGGGGAATCGACATCCCCATGGACTGGGAGAACGATCAGATTTTCCTGCGCCTGGATGGGGCCATGATGAACGCCACCGTGGAGGTCAACGGCAACCTGGCCTGCTTGCAGCATTACGGTTACGCGCCTTTTGAGGCGGACATCACCCATCTGGTCTATCCGGGGCAGAAGAATCGCGTTGTCATCACCGTGAACCCCAGCATGCAGCCGAACTCCCGCTGGTTCTCCGGCGCGGGCCTGTTCCGGGGCGTGGAGCTGGCGCATATGCCCAAGCTGCATATAGCCTTCGGGGGACTGTCCGGGCATACAAAAAAGATCGAATACAAGGCCGACGGCGCGCCTGAAACCGCGTATTTGCAGGTGTCCGCTGAAATCAAAAACGAATATGCCGAAAGCCGGCTGGCGGAGGTCATCTTCGCCCTGATTGACGACAGAACCGGCGAAACGGTCAAGACCGGCAAGACGCTGACGCAGGTGCAGGCCATGAGCGTCGGCACGGCCTATATGACCCTGACCGTGGACGAGCCAGTTCTTTGGGACGCTGAAAACCCCAATCTGTACCGCTTACAGGCGACAGTGAAAGATGTTGGCACTTTCAAAACGCATATCGTTCCCAATGAGCATCCCACCGCGGACACCGAAAGCGTGCTGTTCGGCATCCGCACCGTTGAAGCGGACGTGAAGCACGGCCTGCGGATCAATGGCAAAGAAGTGAAGCTCAAGGGCGGCTGCCTGCATCACGACAACGGCCCCATCGGCACCGTGACGGTGTATGACGCCGAGGCCCGGAAGGTAAAAAAGCTCAAGGAAGTGGGCTTCAACGCCATCCGCACCACCCACAACCCGCCATCCTCCGCCATGATCGAGGCGTGCGACCGGCTGGGTATGTACGTGTTCGACGAGGCCTTTGACGCCTGGGGCATGGGCAAGCAGCCCGGCGATTACAACCAATATTTCGCCACCGACTGGGAGAAGGATCTGACCGCCTTTGTGAAGCGGGACCGCTGCCATCCCTGCGTGATCCTCTGGTCCACCGGCAACGAGATCACCGAGCGCGGCGGCCTGAACGACGGCTATGTGCTGGCGGCGAAGCTGGCCGAAACTGTACGTACTCTGGACCCCAGCCGCCCCATCTCCAACGGCATCTGCTCCTTCTGGAACGGGCTGGATGATTTCATCATGGCCGAGCAGATGAAAAAGCGGATGGAAGGGCTCTCCGGCGGATTGCAAAACGCCGATATCGGCGGCAAAAAAGACCTGCTCTGGGAGCAGTACACCGAGGGCTTTGCCAACGGCCTGGATGTGGTGGGCTACAATTACCTGGAGGGCAAATACCAGCAGGATCATGAAATGTTCCCCGAGCGGGTGATCCTGGGCAGCGAAAACTATCCCAAGGAAATCGGTATCCACTGGCCTATGATCGAAAAAACGCCCTGGGTGATCGGCGATTTTACCTGGACGGCCTGGGATTACATCGGCGAAGCGGGCATCGGCAAGGCCACCTTCTACGAGCCCGGCGATCCCAATATCGGCAATCCCTGGGGCGCTCCTTCGCCCTTCCCCTGGCGCACCGCCAACGACGCGGACTTTGATGTGACCGGCGTCATTCGGCCCCAGGGCGTGTATCGCCGCATCGTGTGGGGCAGCAAGGAAACCGGCTTGTTCTCCTATGACCCCGCCGTGATCGGCAAGGTGGAAACCCTGTCCAGCTGGGGCTTCCCCGGGGTGTGGCAGCGCTGGAACTGGCAGTGCCAGGAGGGCAAGCCCGTGGACATCGCCGTGTTCAGCAGCGCGGAGGAAGTGGAGCTGCTGGTGAATGGTATCAGCGTTGGCCGCAAAAAGGCCGGCGAAGCGCTGATCCACGATATGCCCCTGACCTTTCTGTTCCGCACGGAATACCAGCCCGGTACGGTGGAAGCGGTCAGCTACACTGCCGGAAAAGAAGTCTCCCGCACAAGGCTTACAACCACCGGCAAGCCTGTTTCCATCCGCTTGACCGCGGAAACGGAAGCGATGAAAGCTGACGGCGAATCCCTGTGCTATGTGAACGTGGAGCTGATCGACCAAAACGGAAACGTGGTGCCCGACGCCGATATCCTTTTGAAAGCGGAAGTCACCGGCGCGGCGGAGTTGCAGGGCTTTGGCAGCGGCAATCCCATCACCCAAGAAAATTACAGCAAAGGTCAATTTACCAGCTATCAGGGCAAAACCCTGGCCGTGCTGCGCGCGGGTTATAAAGCGGGCGAAGCGAAATTGACCGTATCTGCTGACGGCTTGGAAAAGGCTGAAATCTGCCTGCAAGTGAAGTAAGAACAAAGAGGAGCGTGACGGGTATGCGTACCGTGATTCCATTCATTGATAATTGGCTGTTTCTGAAACCCGGAGAAAACCGCGTGCCCGTCACGCTGCCCCATACCTGGAACAATCTGGACGGTCAGGACGGCGGCGGGGATTACTGGCGGGGCGAATGTGTGTATGAAAAGACTTTCACTGCGCCGGACAGAAAAGCAAACGAAGAAGTCTATCTGGAGTTTGACGGCGTGTCCGCCTCTGCCAGGGTGACGCTGAACGATCATTTCATCGGGGCACATCATGGAGGCTACAGCCGGTTCCGGTTCCATATTTCGGAATGCCTGAAGGCTGGCGAAAACCACCTGACCGTCGCCGTCAGCAACGCCGCCTGCGATACCGTGTATCCCCAGAACGCCGATTTTACGTTTTACGGCGGTATCTACCGGGCTGTCAGACTGATTGTGCTGTCCAAAATCCACTTTGACATGGACACCCTGGGCGGTTGCGGCATCCGGGTGACCCCCAAGGTGCGGAAGGATGGCTCTGCCGACGTGCATATTTCCGCCCGCACGACAGGCGGTCAGGCTGTATTTGCGTTGGATGGAGAAAAGCTGACAGGGAATGAAGTAACCTTCTCTGTGAAAAAGCCCACCCTTTGGCAGGGGAGGAAGAACCCCTATCTGTACACGCTGAAAGCCCGTCTGTACGACGGCGATACCCTTTGTGATGCCCTGGAAATCCCCTTCGGCATCCGTTCCTTCCGCATTGACCCCAACGAAGGGTTTATCCTGAACGGTGAAAGCTATCCTCTGCGGGGCGTGGCCATGCACCAGGATTGGCTGGGCAAGGGCAACGCCATTTCCGAAGCGGACATGGAAGAAAGCCTGCGCCACGTGTACGACATGGGAGCCACCACCGTGCGGCTGGCCCATTATCAGCATGATCAGCACACCTACGACCTGTGCGACCGGCTGGGAATCGTGGTGTGGACGGAAATCCCCTATATCAGCGAGCACCTGGACAACGCCCAGGACAACGCGCTGAGCCAGATGCGGGAGCTGATTGAACAGAATTACAACCATCCCTCCATTGTGGTGTGGGGCCTGAGCAATGAGATCACCATGGCCCACGGGGATCAGAAAACCCTGGTGCCCTTCCATCAAAGACTGAATGAGCTGTGCCACGAAATGGACGATACCCGCCTGACCACCATGGCCTGTATATCGCCCCTGCCGGTGGATCATCCCCTTTTAGACGTACCGGACGTGCTTTCCTACAATCATTATTTCGGCTGGTATGGCGGCCACCTGGAGGACAACGGTCCCTGGTTCGACCGCTTCCACGCCCTGCATCCCGATCTGCCTGTGGGCGTATCGGAATACGGCTGCGAAAACAGCCTGTGGCATGCCTCCCACCCCGAACCCGGTGATTACAGCAACGAGTACCAGATGATCTACCACGAAAGCCTGATCAAGCAGCTGTATTCCCGGAAATACCTGTGGGCCACCCACGTGTGGAACATGTTTGATTTCGCCGCCGACGCCCGGGAGGAGGGCGGCACCAAGGGCCGCAACAACAAGGGTTTGGTGACCTTTGACCGAAAGACCCGCAAGGATGCCTTCTACGCCTACCAAGCCTGGCTGAGGTCCGAACCCATGCTGCATCTGTGCAGTAAGGAATTTGTGAACCGCGATGGGGATACCACAGAATTTGTGGTGTACAGCAATCTGCCGGAAGTGACCCTGATGGTCAGCGGAACGGCGTATACAAAACAGGCGGAGGATCACTTCTTCCATTTCACCGTACCTCAGCCGGAAGGGACCTATACGGTCATTGCGTCCGCGGGCGATTTGACTGAGCAGGCAACGTTCAATCATGTTTCCCAGCCTGACCCCGCCTATCGCTTCCAGCAGGGCACAGTGCTCAACTGGTTTGACATCGACACGCCTGACGGCTTCTATTCCATCAAAGACCTTCTGAAGGACATTTCCCAGTCCCACGATGCGGCGGCGCTGGTGCAGCCCTTCCTGGCCGAAATGATGGCAGCTCGGGCCGCGAAAGCAAAGCAGAAGGAGCAGGAGACCGGGAGGGAGACAGTGAAAAGCGGCGAGGGCATGAGCGCCGAGGACCGCCGCCGCACGACAATGCAGTTTAGCCTCCTGCAGCTCATCCGCATGGGCGCGCCGGATATGCCCAAGGAGCGCATCATTGCCATCAATCAACAGCTGAATCAAATCCCCAAATATGTGCCGCCCAAGGATATGGACATGGAGCAGGCGGAAAAGGACGCTCACCGGAAAGAAAACGCCTACGCCCTGGACGATCGCTTTGTGCTCCGGGACGGGCAGCGCCATCCCTTCGCGGTGATTTGCCCCGGCGGGGGATATACCATGGTGTGCAGCTTTATCGAAGGCGTGCCCTACGCCAGAAAACTCAACCAAATGGGCATTTCCGCCTTCATCGTGTATTACCGGGTGAAGGATCAGGCCCGCTTCCCGGCGCCTCAGGACGATCTGGCCCAGGCTGTGCGGGACATCTTTGCGAAAGCAGATGAATACCTGCTGGACACCGCCCACTGGTCCGTGTGGGGTTCCTCCGCGGGCGGTCATCTGGCAGCCAGCTTCGGCACATCCAATATGGGCTACCCCCACTACAAGCTGCCTAAGCCGGAAGCACTGGTTCTGATCTATCCCGTCATCAGCATGCGCCCGGATTTCACCGAACAGCAGACCCACAACATGCTCCTGGGCGATCCCGCCGACTCCGCCATGGAGGCCTTCGCCAGCGTGGATGAGCAGGTGGATGCAAACTATCCGCCCACCTACATCTGGTGCGGCGACGCGGATAAAACCGTGAAGCCTGACAACACCCGCCGCATGGCGGACGTCCTGAAAAAAGCCGGGGTCCCGTACCAATGCGAAATCTTCCCCGGCGTGGATCATGGCGTGGGCCCCGGTACGGAAACCGCCGCCGAAGGCTGGATGGCCCATGCGGTGGCCTTCTGGAAGCAGCAAACCAAATAACAAAAGCGATGATGCTGGAGGACGGTCATGAAAAAACCTGAAATTGAGAAAAGGATCAAGGACCTGCTGGAAAAAATGACCCTGGAGGAAAAGGTGGGGCAGCTCCATCAAGCTGGAGGCTCCATCGTAGGCGCGTTCGAGCTTTCCTTTGAAGAAGTCCTGACCATGGTGCAGGATGGGCGCATGACAGAAGAGGAAGCCCACAAAATGATCTCCGCGGCAGAATTGGATTGGCACGAGGATGATCTTCGCGCCGGGCGCATCGGCTCCTATCTGGGGCTGGTTGGTTCGGAAAAAATGAACCGCCTGCAGCGCATCGCCGTGGAAGAAAGCAGGCTGGGCATCCCCCTGATCAATGGCTTTGACGTGATCCATGGCTTCCGCACCATCGCGCCCATTCCGCTTGCGGAATCTTGCGCCTGGGAGCCAGAGCTCTGGCAGCGTACCGCCCGCATGTCTGCGGAGGAAGCGACCGCTGCAGGGGTACACATGACCTTTTCGCCCATGGTGGACGTGAGCAAGGACCCCCGCTGGGGCCGCATTGCGGAAAGCGCGGGGGAGGACGCCCTGCTGAACGGGTTGTTTGGGGAAGCGAAGGTCAAGGGCTATCAGACCGATGATCTGACCCGCCACGATGCGCTGGCCGCCTGCGTGAAGCATTTTGCCGCCTACGGCGCGGCAGAGGGCGGACGGGGCTACAACCGGGTGGATATGTCCCCCCAGCGGTTTGAGGAAGAATATCTGCCCTCCTATGAACGCGCCGTGAAAGCAGGTGCCCGGGCCGTCATGCCCGCGTTCAACGACATCAGCGGCATGCCCTGCTCAGTGAATAAAAAGCTGCTGACGGACATCCTGCGGAAACGCTGGGGCTTTGACGGCATGACCATCAGCGACGCCAACGCCATCGCGGAGTGCATCAACCACGGCATCGCCGCCGACCGTCGGGACGCCGCCCGGCAGGCGCTGAACGCGGGCATGGATATGGACATGACCTCCGGCTGCTTCCTGGATCATGTGAAAGAGCTGGTGGAAGCGGGCAAAGTGAGCATGGACAAGCTGGACGAAGCGGTCAGCAATATCCTGCGGCTGAAATTCGAGCTGGGCCTGTTTGACGATCCCTATCGTTCCAGCGCGGAACAGGAAAAGGCCGCCATGCTGACCCCCGCCCACCGTGCTCTGGCTCGAGAAGCGGCGCAGAAATCCATGGTACTGCTCAAGAATGACGGCTTGCTGCCCCTGAAACAAGGCATTCGCATCGGTCTGGCAGGAACGCTGGCTTCCAACGGCGATGAAATGTGCGGTACCTGGGCCGGAGCTGTACAGCCCGGCGACTGCAAGAGCCTCCGGGATGGCCTCGACGCAGAGCAGATCCGTTATTCTATGGTCACAGAAGAACTGCTTCCGGAATGCGATGTGTTCCTCTGCGCCGTTGGCGAGCGAAAAGCGGAAAGCGGCGAAGCCTCCAGCCGAGCGTCCTTGGAGTTGACCGAAGCGGACAAAACCTTGTTGAACCGCTTGAAGGAAAGCGGAAGGCCAGTGGTGGCCATCGTGTTTGCGGGCCGTCCCCTGTGCCTGGGCCCTGCCGTGGAATGCGCCGACGCTATCCTGATGGCCTGGCATCCCGGCGCGGAAGCGGGCCCGGCCATCCTGGACCTGCTCTTTGGTCGCGTGAACCCCTCCGCCAAGCTGACTGCCAGCTTCCCGGAAGCCACCGGCCAATGCCCCACCATGTATTACGACCACATCCGCACGGGCCGTCCTGCCGGAAAATTCAAGTACACCAGCAAATATCTGGACGCGCCGGTGGAGCCCCTGTTCCCCTTTGGCTTCGGATTGAGCTATACCAGTTATCAGTACAGCGATATTTTCGCTGTGCAAACGGAAAAAGGCATCCACGCGGAAATCACCGTGCAGAATACCGGCGACGTGGACGGAGACGAAATCGTGCAGTGCTATTTCCGCGATCCCGTGGCCCAGCGCGTCCGTCCTATTCGGAAGCTGGCAGCCTTTGAAAAAGTCGCTCTCCAGTCCGGGGAAAGCAAGCGCATTGCTTTCGACATTCCAAAGGAAGCCCTGGGTTATTACGATCAGGATATGAACTTTGTGATCGACGATGGCCTGATCGAAATCCACATCGGCGGAAGCGTACGGGATACCCTGCAGGCGAACGTGGAGTATCACAATTCATGATCCGACAGCTGCCAGTCTGTTAAACAGATCAATCAGCGGCGTCTGCCTCTTTAAAAATATACAGGGGCCGCTCTAATAGGAAGTGAGAAAAATGACTGAACGGGAACAAATCACCGAGGAAGTGCGCCGTCAGCTCATCCAGGAAATGATGGCGAATTTCAATCATGAAAAGGAAAGAAAGCTGGCAAATTTTCGCAGTCAAAACGCGTACATTCGCAAAGGACAAACCCTGTTTACCGGCTCTTCCCTGATGGAGCAATTCCCCATTTCGGAATTCTGTCTGAACGAAGGCTTGCCCATCGTATACAACCGGGGCATTGGCGGCTATACCACCGATGAGTTTCTGTCTGCCATTGGCCCGATGCTGCTGGATTTGGAGCCTTCCAAGCTATTTATCAACATCGGCACCAATGATATCCGTGATATGCCGGAGGGTGAGGATTGGTTTTCGCATCTGTCCTCCAATTACAGAAAGATCTGTGAAATGATCCGGGAAAAGCTGCCGGAAACCATCGTTTACATGATGGCGTATTATCCTGTCAATCCCCATCGGAACAGCCCGGCGCTGCGGGTCCGCACCAACGAGGCGGTTGCCCGCGCCAATGAAATGGTCCGCGCTCTGGCGTCGGAGTTTGGTTTTCAGTATATCGATGTAAACGACGGGCTGAAGGATGAACAGGGAAATCTTCAAATCGAGCACACCCTGGACGGCATTCATTTTGACGCCGCCGCGTATCGCACGGTATTTGAGCGATTGAAACAGTATCTGTAACGGCGAATTGCGAGGAGAAAAAAGGTATGCGCACACAGCTCCACATCGAGAAAAAACAGGAAATGCTTTCTCTGATCACGGACGTCACTTTTTCTAACGTGCCCTGCTGGTACGACGCTTCCCGGCGTGATTTGAAAATGGATCTGATCCTGCCCAAGAACCGGACAGTTCATTCCGCCTGTCCCACCATCGTATGGATTTGCGGGGGAGCTTACCGGGTGGTGAATCGTTCCGTTTGGCTGCCGGAAATGATGCGCTTTGCCCGGGCGGGGTACGTGGTGGCCAGTATCGAATACCGCACCAGCAATGAAGCCATCTTTCCCGCGCAATTGATCGACGTGAAATCCGCCGTGCGTTTTCTGCGAGCTCACGCAAAAGAATACTGCGTTGACCCGGGCAAAATTTTTGCCCTGGGCGAATCGGCAGGCGGCACCATGGCCAGTTTGCTTGGCGTGACGGGCAATCAGAAGGAACTGGACCAAGGCGACCACCTGGACCAGACCAGTGCGGTGCAGGGCGTGGTGGATTATTATGGCGTGGTCGATTTGTCTGATGCTTCCGCGGAAAGAGACCGTATGTCTGCTGCGGTCAATCAAAGCAATGACGTTCCCTATTTTTCTTTTGAAGAATTCTTAGGCGTTGGGTACGGAAAGGCGGAAGCGGAAAAGGCCAGCGCGATCCGGTATATTTCTGAAAAAACGCCGCCTTTTATGATCCTGCATGGAACAAAAGACACGGTGGTGCCCATGGCGCAAAGTGAAAAACTGCATGACGTTATGCAAAAGAAAGGTATTCCGTGCGAATTTTTGGTGATTGAGGACGCTGCGCACGGAGATGACCTGTTTTACCAGGATGAAGTGAGCGATTCCGTGCTTCAATTTTTGAACAGTATCTCGGAAGAAAAGGAATAAAGCATATGAAAGAAATAGCGAAAGGCTATACCACCGGTGTCTTCCAGGTCGGTATCCTGGTCAGCGATATCGACGAATGTATCCGTCTGTTCTGCGACACGCTGGGCATGGAGGTCGTTTTTGATGTGCGCAATCAAATTCAGCCCGCCCAGGGACTGTCTGGCGTAGAGAACCAATTGATGAACGTGCTGATGCTCCACGGCCAGGACGGTGTGGATCTGGAAATCCACCAGTACGTCGATCCCCCAGCTAAGCCCTGCCCGCCCATGAACCACAATGATCTGGGCTCCATGCACTTCATGCTGCGGGTGGATGATATCTATGCCGTATGCGAAAAAGTCCAGGCCTTGGGCTACAAGCTGATGAATCCCGTTGTGGAATCCAAGCACATTCCCGGCTTCAAGTTCACCTATTTCCGCGGCCCGGATAACGTGATGATCGAGCTGCATGAGGGCACGGTGCCACGCAGAAAGTGAGGGAAACGTATGAAAGCATTTGATTTGACAGGCCGGGTGGCCCTGATCACCGGCGGAGGCTCCGGCATTGGCAAAGGCTGCGCGAAGGTTCTGGCCGAGGCAGGCGCGAGCATCGTGATCGTGGGCCGCAGGATGAACAAGCTGGAAGAAGTAAAGGCGGAAATAGAAGCCGCGGGCGGCATCTGTGCCTGCTTCTCCGCCGATCTGACCAGCGAGGGTAACTGCAAAGCCATGGTGGATTTCTGTGTGAGCACCTTTGGCCGCCTGGATATTCTGATCAACAGTGCGGGCGGGCGCGGCGCGCATGGCAAGCTGGAGGATGAATTTAGCACCCAAAACTATGAGGAAACCATGGCGGTGGATTTCACCTCCACCTTCATGGCGGTCAAATACGCCTATCCCGAGTGCGCGAAAAACGGCGTTGGCTCCATTATCAATATCGCCTCCCTGGCGGCGCTGCAGGCCCGCGGGCCCATCGTTTATTCCGCCGCCAAAGGCGCTGTGCGCTCCTTTTCCCGCACCCTGGCCAAGCGTTTGGGCGATCAGAAGGTGCGGGTAAATACCATTTATCCCGGTTTCATTATCACTGAAATGACAGCAGGCGTCAAAGATCGCCCCGACATGCGGGAACGCTTTGAAAAGGAATCCCCGCTGGGACTGCTGGGTGAGGTGGAGGACATCGGCTACTGCGCCCTGTATCTGGCCTCCGACGCCGCCCGGTTCGTCACCGGTCAGGATTTCGTAATCGACGGCGGCGCGACCTGCTGACGCAGACAGCGCCATTATATGTGTTCATTTCTCCATTCCTTTGGCGTGCAGCCCACTTCCCGCTTAAACACGGTGAAGAAATAATTATAATCCATGTACCCACACTGCCAAGCCACTTCGGCCAGGGGCAAATCTCTTTGCTCCCGAAGAAGAGACTTGGCTTTTTCCATGCGTAATTCCCGGATGTGTTTCGCCATGCCCTGCTGATACAGCTTTTTTGTCAGCGCATATAACTGCGTTTTTCCGATGCCCAGGGCTTGGGACAGCCGCGATGCGTCCAGGGCTTCCGTATAATGATTGGCAATGTAGGTGTCCAAGCGCACTTCCAATAAATCTTCTTTCAGCGTCGCCATACGTTCCAGAATCAGATAGGAAGCCACCGCATGGAGAATGTGGGCAGCGGAACGGACATAGCCATCCTGCATGGGCGTGGCTTGTAGAAGGGCTTCGTGCAGCTTTTCCAGGTCAAGGGGCAAAGCTGCGCAGCGGCGCTTGATTTCCTGACAGCCTTCTTCCGGGTTGGCATAGGGAAACACATGGCCAAAGAGCAGAAAACCGATCAGCATATTGTTTCCGTACAGCGGGGTAACGGCCTCGGTAAACCCGGCATGACAGCGATATATGTGCGTTTTCTTTTTTTCCGCCGCTGTCCGGCAGGCCTGCCGATCACAGTTCATGCAGGCTTTCAATCCTTCCCTGCTTTCCCGGATCAAGGCGCAATAAGGCGCGACTCGTGTTGGATATGCCACCAGCTCCCGCATGCTGTCGTCAAACACAGTGATCCGAATGCCGGTAATGGCATAAAAGTCCTTAAGCAGCTTTTGAAGTTTTTCCACATCAAACACGGAAATCATGAGGCATCTCCTCCCGGATGGAAAATACGGTATATAATGTTTTATCACAAGCACGAACAAATTCAAAGTAAAACGAACGCTTTCCAATATAATTTCTGTTTTGAACCGATTAAAATAGACGCAGAAACATCAAGGAGGCGGCTGGCTTGCGGGAATTGATGGAAAAAGGCTATATCGGTCATCCGGGACAACTGGTTACCCTGCGCCGCGTGACCATAGCAGAGGGAAAGGCCAAGGACACAGGGATCATTGAGGCGAAAACGGCAGGCGGCTTGGAACTGGATATCCTGCCGGATGCCGGGCTTGACATTGGGCAATGCCGCTATCTAGGCGTCAACATGAGCTGGATGAGCAAGAACGGCCCTGACAGCCCTGCGGTGATCGCCCCCTATGAAAACGAGTTTGTGAACACCTTCCCCGGCGGACTGCTCTATACCTGCGGCCTGCGCTCTGCAGGACCTGCCAATCGGGATAGCGGAGAATGGCATCCGCTGCACGGCCGGTATCATTCTTTGGCGGCAGAGCAGGCGTGCGCGGAGATCGTCGGTGATGAAATCATCGTCCGGGGCGTGGTGCGAGAAACAGCGCTGTTCGGTCACGTACTGGAAAACCGGCGCACGATCCGGATTCCCGCGTTTGGCGCATCGGTCACGGTGGAAGATGAAATCACCAACCTGACGCCCAGGGACGAGGAATTCATGCAGATTTACCACTGCAATTTCGGCTATCCGCTGCTGAGCGAAAAAGCAAAGCTGATCCTGCCGGAGGATCGGGAAACCGTTCCCCGGACAGAGTTCGCGAAAACGGGACTGGGACGGGAATGCGTTTTTGATGCACCTGTTCCGGGCGAGGAAGAGCGGGTATTCTTCCAGAAAATGAAGCGGGATTTCCGGGCGGAGCTGAGCAACCCGGATGTACAGGTGCGCATGATCCTGACCTGGAGCGGCGATACCCTGCCCATCCTGTCCCAGTGGCGCAGCATGGCGGCGGGGGATTATGTGCTGGGCCTGGAGCCCACCAACTGTTATATCATGGGCCGGCATGACGAACGGGAAAACGGCACCTTGCCTGTACTCAAAGCCTTTGAAACGGAAAAGCATACTGTGACCATTTCATTTGAGGAGGAGAAAAACAATGGCTAAGAAAATGACTTTTGCCCTGGCATTCTGCAACCGCGGCTTCATGCCCGGAGAACTAATCTATGGGGCCCGGGACGACATGGTGAAGGCTGTCACCGACGCGGGCTATGATTACATCATGATGGACAAGGAGCTGACCCGTTACGGCGGCATTGAAACGAGGGACGAGGGCTTGCTGTACGCCAAGTGGCTGAAACAGCATGAAGGCGAATACGATGGCGTGATTTTCTCCATGCCCATCTTTGCCGATGAAAACGGGGCTATCACCGCCCTGCAGGACGCGGGCGTGCCGATCCTCATGCAGGCATACCCGGATGAAATCGGCAAGATGGACTTCGCCCACCGCCGGGACGCCTACTGCGGCAAGTTCTCCGTCACCGATGTGTTCACCCAGTACGGCGTGCCCTTTACCGTCTTGAAGCCCCATGTGGTGCATCCGCTTTCTCCCAAATTTCAGGAAAACCTAAAGGACTTTGCCGCTATCTGTCGCGTCGTGAACGGCATGAAGCGGTTCAACCTGGGCTGCATCGGTGCCCGCACCACCGCCTTCAAAACCGTGCGTTTTGACGAAATCGCCTTGCAGAAGCACGGCATCAACGTGGAATCCTTCGACCTGTCCGAGGTGTTCGACAAGATCGCCGCCATGCAGGATAACGATCCCGCCGTGGTCGCCAAGATCGAACACCTGAAAAACTACACCGATTTTTCCCAGGTGCCGGAAATGAACATGATGAACCTGGGCAAGCTGGCGGTGGTCATTGACCGGTACATCGAAGAATACCATCTGGACGCTTTGGCCCTGCGCTGTTGGAACGAGATGGAAGCCCACCTGCGCATCTGCCCCTGCGTGATCCTCTCCGAGCTGAACGACCGGGGCATCGTGGCCAGCTGCGAAATCGACATGTGCTCTGCCCTCACCATGCGGGCCATGAACCTGGCCACCGAGAAGCCCACGGCGGTGCTGGACTGGAACAACAATTACGGCGACGATGAAAACAAGGTGATTCTGTTCCACTGCGGCCCCGTGGCCCAGGGCCTTATGACCTGCAAGGGCACCGTGACCAACCATAAGATGTTTGACAAGACCGATCCCGGCTCCGGCTGGGGCTGCAACGAGGGTCGCATCAAGGCCATGCCCATCACCATTTCCAACTGCCAGACCAAGGACGGCAAGATCGTGATTTATGCCTCCGAAGCCAGGTTCACCGATGATCCCATTGAGGATGGGTATTTCGGCTGCGCGGGCGTGGCGGAGATCGACGACCTGCAGAACAAGCTGATTAAGCTGGCCCGGGGCGGCTTCAAACATCATACCTCCATCGGTGAAGGTCATATGAAGGACGTGCTGAAGGAAGCGTTCACGACCTACCTGCACTATGACTGGGTGGAGATCGACGCATGAAAATCGCGGGTTTGGATATTGGCACGACCGGCTGCAAGCTGACTGTTTTTGACGAGCAGGGCCATGACCTGGGCAAGGCGTACCGGGATTATCCGGTGCGACGCCAGGTCAGCGGCCACGAGATCGATCTTTCCGTGGTGATGGACAGCGTGTATGCCGTGATCCGGGAAATGACTGCGCAGTATCCCGATATCGGTGGTATCGGTGTCACCAGCTTCGGGGAAACCTTCGTCATGACGGATGCTTCGGGCACGCCGCTGCACACTGCCATGCTGTATACAGATCCCCGCGGCGCGGAGGAATGCACCGAATTGGTGGAAAAGTTAGGCGCGGAAAGCATCGCCCGGATTTCTGGCCTGGCGCCCCATGAAATGTATTCCGTCTGTAAAATCATGTGGCTGAAAAAGCATCAGCCGGAGGTGTATCAGGCGGCGAAGCATATTTTCCTCATCGGGGATTATGTGACCTGGCATTTAACGGGCGTTGCCCAGATCGATTATTCCTTGGCTACCCGCTCCATGTCCTTTGATATTGGAAAGCTCGATTGGAGCGAAGAAATCCTGAACGCGGCGGGCATTGATGCTTCGCTTCTCAGCAAACCTGTGCCCACCGGCACCTTGGCCGGCTGTGTCACAAAAGAGGCGGCGGAAAAGGCAGGGCTGAACCCTGCCTGCCAAATCGTCACCGTCAGCCATGACCAGGTGGCGGCGGCCGTCGGGGCTGGAGCTTTCGACGGGGACACCGCCGTGGACGGCGCAGGCACGGTGGAATGCCTGACGCCCATCTATGACACACTGCCTGACATTGCCGTCATGAGCAAGGGATTCTTCTCCGTGGTGCCCTACGTGATTCCCGGCAAATATGTGGCCTATGCCTTTTCCTATACCGGCGGCGCGCTGATCCAATGGTGCGTGAACACCTTCGCCAAGGCGGAAAAGCAAGAAGCTGCACAGCAGGGGATTTCCGTCAATACGCTGCTGGAACAGCGGTATGACAAGCAGGAACCTACCGGGCTTCTTGTATTGCCTCACTTCGCCGGCGCGGCCACGCCCTACATGGACACCGGCTCCAAGGGAGCCATTTTGGGCCTGACCGCCGGAACCACGCTACCCGAAATCTACCGGGCCTGCATGGAAGGCGTCGCCTACGAAATGCGGTTGAATTACGATGCCCTGGCTGATTCCGGCATTCGCTTTACCAAACTTCACGCTACCGGTGGCGGGGCGAAATCCAAGGTATGGATGCAGATGAAGGCGGATATTCTGAACCTGCCTATCACGTCCCTCAGAACCTCCGACGCGGGCACGGTGGGCAGCGCTATGCTCACCGGCGTCGCCGTGGGCGTATTCAAGGATTTGGCAGAAGCGGCCTCCGTTATGGTGCGGCAGCGGGAAACTTACCTGCCCAACCCTGAACGTCATGCACAGTACATGGAAATCTATGAACGCTACAAAAAGGTCTATCAGGCGGTTCGCCCGCTGATGTAACAGGAGGAGAAAGCCATGCTTGTCAATCTGGTAGAAATTCTGAAATTAGCGGAAGAAAAGAAGTGCGCGGTAGGCGCGTTCAATACCCCCAATCTGGAGTGCATCAACGCAGTCTTGAACGCCGCGGAACGATTGAACGTGCCGGTCATCATATCCCACGCCGAACTCCACGAGCCGGTGGCGCCTTTATCCGTCATTGGCCCGGTGATGGTGGAAAAAGCGAAGCAGGCGAAGGTGCCCGTCTGCGTACACCTGGATCACTGCGAAACCCTTTCCTATATGCAGCAGGCATTGGACATCGGCTTCACGGGCGTTATGTATGATGGCAGTCTTTTGCCCTATGAAGAAAACCTGACGAATACAAAGAAAGCCGTCGCCATGGCGAAGCATTACAACTGCGGCGTGGAAGCTGAATTGGGCGCGCTGGCCTCCCGGGAGGGCGGAGCTTCCGCCGGCAGCGGCCCGGTATACACCGATCCCGATCAAGCCGTCGTTTTCTGCAAGGAAACGGGCATCAATGCCCTGGCCCCTTCCTTCGGCACGGCCCATGGCATTTACAAATCCAAGCCCGTGCTGGATCTGGAGCGGGTGAAGGTCATTGCGGAAAAGACCGGCTTGCCCCTGGTGATGCACGGCGGCAGCGGCGTATCTCCCGACGATTACCGCACTGGCATCCAAAACGGATTGCGCAAGATCAACTATTACAGCTATATGTCCAAAGCAGGCGTCACAGCGGTCAAAGAACTGCTGGCAAAGGAAGACGTGACCTTCTTCCATGATCTGGCCCTGGCAGCGCAAAACGCCATGGAAACCGATGCGGAAAAAGCCATGCGGATTTTTGAGAAGCTGTGATATAGAAAAACGTCAAAACCAATCCATGATAACGATGCAAAAATAGGCTATATTTTCTACTGAACAGCAGTCAAATTGAGAATCTTCATAACGATGGCTTTGCATACATCTACAGAAAGAGTTT
>CACWXY010000017.1 GCA_902764915.1 uncultured Eubacteriales bacterium
TAGAAACCATAATCACAGGTGAAGAAACCATAATCACAGGTCACCTTGCTTAGTGGGTAGGGAAGGCAACCAAGTGAGCAACGTGACGGGGGATTTAGGACCTCTAGAACTATTCTTGGATTTGATTCTGCAGATGGTCAATCTGGTTGCCATGATACCTGCCCATGATCAAATGCTTTCACAGTCCTTCACAAGCCTTGATACCCTCTCAAGACCCTCTCCAGACCTCCAGGATACCCCCTTGTCCACGCAAAAAAAGCCCTGCATTAAGCAAGGCTTTTATACTGGTTCCGATGGAAAGTACATTACTTTGGAACGATATAATTATGGTTTTTGTTCTATGCCCCCACGATAAACAACTTTACAAAAGAGAGGATAATCGAGGGTGCGAAGGGACAACAACATTGGCCATAATACGCGTTGGCACCATGTTTGCGCATATAGTGCTTGTTCACCACGTGATCTGGTGCGGGAGGAGTCTGAGGATCAATGGTAATTGTATACATTGCCATTTTTGCTACTTCTTCGAGAACGACGGCGTGATAAACAGCCTGTGCAGCGTCCTTGCCCCAGGTGAAAGGTCCGTGATTGCGACAGATTACACCAGGTACAGCTACAGGATCCAGTCCGCGCTCGCGGAATGTTTCCAGGATAACCGTGCCGGTGTTTTTCTCATAATCTTCCTCTATCTCTTCTGGTGTCAGTGAGCGGGCACAGGGAATCGCACCATAAAAATAGTCTGCATGAGTTGTACCGTAACAGGGAATATCGCGTCCAGCCTGAGCCCAGCCTACAGCGTGAGGAGAATGAGTATGTACAATGCCTCCCAGCGCCGGATAGGCTTTATACAGCTCCAGATGAGTCTTGGTATCGGAAGAAGGCCTCAGATTGCCTTCCACGATATTGTTAGAAAGGTCTACAACAACCAGCTTTTCCGGTGTGAGGTCCTCATATTCAACACCGGATGGCTTGATCACAACAAGGCCAGACTCATGATCAATGCCTGAGACATTGCCCCAGGTATAAGTGACAAGATTCCGCTTGGGCAGTTCCATATTGGCTTCGTAAACAGCCTCACGCAGTTCTTTTAGCATCATGGCATTTTTCCTCCTCAGTCCATTTCGGAAACGGCAGCTTCTTCAGCGGACAGTGCCTTGCGGAAGAGCGCTTCATAGGCAGCAAAGCCTTCCGTATCGGCTGCATCCGGTGACAGAGATGTGGCTACTGTATTGGCAAAAACGTGTTCAGAGAGAAAATCTTCCAGGCATTCGTTTTCTTTCTTCTGCGCGCGGAAAGCAGCCAGCAGCGCCATACCCCACGGTCCGCCTTCTCCAGCAGTTTCCATGACCGATACCGGTGTGTTCAGCGCACCAGCCAGGAGCTTCTGCGCCGTACCAGGGGTCTTAAAGAATCCGCCGTGGCCCAGCAGAGAATCGATCTGAACTTTCTCATCGGCCAGCAGGTCCATGCCGATTTTCAGGGTAACAATCGCACCATAGACCAGTGCACGCGCCAGATTGGGAAACTGCAGATGCGCATCCGGCATACGTACCAGCATGGGGCGGCCTTCATTGAGTCCGGTTACAGGTTCTCCGGAAAGATAGTTTACATTGACGATCCCGCCGCAGTCCTTGTCGCCCTGCATGGCGGAGGTAAAGAGTGTTTCATAGATTCTGCCCTTGTCAATTGAAAGTCCGGCAGCTTGGGCAAAACCAGCATACATATCGGCCCAGGCATTGATATCGGAGGTACAGTTATTGCAGTGTACCATGGCTACCGGCATACCGGTGGGTGTGGTGACCATGTCAATTTCAGGATAGACTTTGCTCAAGCTCTTTTCCAGGACGACCATGGCAAACACTGAGGTTCCGGCGGATACATTGCCAGTACGCGGGGCAACAGAATTGGTGGCAGCCATACCGGTTCCGGCATCTCCTTCAGGCGGTGCCAGCAGCGCACCGGGTTTGGTTTCGCCGGTAGGATCCAGAAGGAGCGCACCTTCTGCTGTCAGTGTGCCAGCGTCTTCGCCGGCAGAGAGCACTGCAGGAAGAATGTCTCGTATTTTCCAGGGAAAACCGCAGGATGCAATATGAGCGTCATACTGATCGAGCATGCCGGCATGATATGTGCCGGTAGTGGAGTCAATCGGGAACATGCCGCTGGCATCGCCGACACCGAGTACCCTTCTGCCGGTAAGCTTCCAGTGAACAAGACCGGCCAGTGTTGTGATGAATGCGATGCTGGGTACATGTGCTTCCTTGTTCAGGATTGCCTGATGCAGGTGCGCAATGGACCATCTCTGGGGAATGTTAAAGCCGAACAGTTTGGTGAGCTCTTCCGCAGCGGGGCCTGTCATGGTGTTGCGCCAGGTGCGGAAGGGTACCAGCAGCTGGTCATTTTTGTCAAAGGCAAGATAGCCATGCATCATGGCAGAAACGCCAAGAGCGGCGAAGGATGTAAGATTGGCACCGTAAAGCTTTTTTACATCTGCCTTCAGATTGGCATAGGCGGTCTGGAGTCCGGTCCAGACATCCTCCATATGATAGGTCCAGACACCGTTTTCCAGACGGTTTTCCCAGTCATAGGCGCCCTGTGCGATAGGAGCAAAGTCTTCCCCGATCAGAACGGCCTTGATGCGAGTGGAACCAAATTCAATACCGACGACGGCCTTGCCGCTTTCGATGTATGCTTTCATTGGACTGAAAAGCCTCCTTTGTGTATACATTTCATTGGATGTCCCCATTATAAAGGCAGAAAAGCCGGTTGAAAAGAGGGATGGATAACAGGAGAGAAAAGACGGAAAAAAAGCAAAGAATCGGTTGCAGAAGCTGCTCCTCGAATTGTTGTGCAGCAAGGTTCCCGCTATAATGCTGAAAGCAAGGTGCATCAAGGAGGCATAGGCATGAAGATTGCACAGAAACTGGGACATACGGGTTATTCCATATCCTTTGAAGTGTTTCCTCCCAAGGAGGATACCCGAGCGGAGCAGGTGTTTGCCTCTGCGATGGAGATTGCCTCGCTGAATCCTTCCTTTATTTCCGTCACCTATGGAGCGGGGGGCGGTACAAGCCGATTTACCATGCAGATGGCACGGGATATCCAGGAGAAGACGGGCGTGAGCACTATGGCGCATCTGACCTGTATCTCTTCTACGCGTGCCACGGTAGATGCACGGATTGATGAACTCCTGTCTTGCGGGATCGATAACGTTATGGCCCTTCGCGGGGATCGCCCGCAGGGACAGGAAAACCCGGCAGACCAGGACTTTGCACATGCGACAGACCTGATTGCGCATCTGCGGGAAAAAGCGGGGGATCGGATTGCAATCGGAGGGGCGTGCTATCCCGAAGTCCATCCGGAAAGCACGGGCATGCGGGAAGATCTGCTGCATCTGAAGGAAAAAGTGGAAGCAGGATGTGATTTCCTGACAACGCAGATGTTTTTCGACAATGCGCTGTTTTATCGCTTTTTGTATCGCCTGCGGGAGAGCGGTGTTACAGTGCCTGTCATTCCGGGTATCATGCCCATTACCAATGCCCGGCAGATTGATCGGGCACGGAAGCTCTCGGGATCCTTCATGCCGCAGCGTTTTCTGTCGCTGGTGGATACGTTCGGGAATAACAATGCGGCTATGGAGCAGGCCGGGATCATTTATGCCACGGATCAGATCATTGACCTGTTTGCCAATGATATACGGCATGTGCATGTATACACCATGAATCATCCGCATGTGGCGCGTGCTATTCTGGAAAACCTGTCCGGCATACTGGGTACGGGGGCGTAAGAGATGGAACTGACGCTCATGCATCCGCATCTGCCGGATGTGAATGAACGGGAAGTGATGCGCTATGCCGGTGTTCGAGGGGAATGCGACAGGCAGACAAAGCTGCTGATGGAAAAAGCCGTGGCGTGCAGCCAAGATGCGCTTTCTCCTGAAATCGGGTATCGCCGTGTCCCTCTGGAAGTGTATGCAGATCGGGTCTGTATGGAAGGCCTCGTGCTTTCCTCCCGGTCGCTTGCCCGGCATGTGGCGGGATGCCGGGAGGCGGTTGTGTTTGCAGCCAGCCTCGGCATGGAGCTGGATCACAGAATCCGGCGGGAAAGCGTGCGAAATAAGGCGCTGGGTCTTATGCTGAATGCACTGGGTGCGGAGCGTATCGAAGCGGTCTGTGATCAGCTGGAAGAGGCACTGCGCGGCAAAGGGGACAGGCTTGTATCACGCTTCAGTCCCGGATACGGAGATCTTCCGCTGGAAACACAAAGAGATATATTTGCCTTTCTGCAGTGTGAAAAATACATGCACATCCATCTTACGGAGAGCCTGATGATGATTCCTTCCAAATCCGTGACAGCCATCATTGGCATTCTGGGGGAGCACGGGGAGACGACGACAGGCGCCAGCGCCTGCAGGGCATGTACGCTTGCGGACTGTGCATTTAGGAGAGAAACGGTATGCGCACATTAATCACAGAATTTCTGAAGGACCATTTTCTGCTCCTCGACGGGGGCATGGGAACCCTTCTGCAGGCAGCGGGACTGAAAAGCGGTGAAAAACCGGAGGAGTGGAACCTGACGCATCCGGAGGTTATTGTATCCCTGCAGCGCGCTTATTATGATGCAGGAAGCCATGTGGTGAATACCAATACGTTCGGTGCCAATCTCCTGCATTATACGGAGAATCAGCTGGAAAAGATCATTGCATCGGCCGTGCGACTGGCCAGGCAGGCGGCCGAGGAAAGCTCCGGCGCACAGGAGAAATACGTGGCGCTGGACATCGGACCGACCGGGCGCATGCTGAAGCCCTGGGGCGATCTGGACTTTGAGGAAGCGGTACAGATATTTGCCAGAACCGTACAGATTGGGGCGGCATGTGGTGTGGACCTGGTCATGATTGAGACCATGAACGATGCCAGGGAAACCAAGGCGGCACTTCTGGCGGTGAAGGAGAACAGCACGCTTCCGGTTTTTGTATCCAATGCCTACGGCGCGGATGGTAAGCTCATGACAGGAGCCAGCCCGGAAGCAATGGTGGCCATGCTGGAAGGCATGGGCGCGGACGCGGTGGGCGTAAACTGTTCTCTGGGACCGGAGGCACTGACACCGGTGGTGCAGCGGTACCTTGCCTGCGCGTCTGTACCGGTGCTCCTGAAAGCAAATGCAGGGCTTCCCCGCATGCAGGATGGACGGACTGTCTACGATGTAGGCCCGGAGACCTTCTGTGCGCAGACCCTGTCGCTTGCGGATCAGGGTGCCCGCATCCTGGGCGGATGCTGCGGGACAACACCGGACTATATACGCGGACTGGCTGCTGCGCTTGCGAACCGGCATCCTCTGCCGCTTGCGGAAAAAACGGAGACGGTCGTGTCTTCCTATACGCATGCGGTAGGCTTTTCCGATCCGCCGGTACTGATCGGGGAGCGCATCAATCCTACCGGAAAAAAGCGTCTGAAGCAGGCACTGGCTGAGGAGGACATGGATTATATTCTGGGCGAAGCCATTTCACAGGAAGAGGCAGGCGCGCAGATCCTGGACGTGAATGTGGGCATGCCGGGCATAGACGAGGCGCATATGCTGCACAAAGCCGTGGAGAGTCTGCAGGCAGTGACCAACCTGCCGTTGCAGCTGGACACAGCCGATCCCGCAGCGATGGAGCAGGCCATGCGCGCCTATATCGGGAAGCCGCTGGTGAATTCGGTCAGCGGAAAACAGTCTGTGATGGACCGGATCTTCCCACTGGTGAAAAAGTACGGAGGTGCCGTGATTGCCCTGACACTGGATGACAGCGGGATTCCGGAGACCGCGGAGGGGCGCCTTGCGATCGCCAGGCGGATTCTGCATACGGCAGAGCAGTATGGGATTGCACGGAAGGACATTCTTTTTGATCCGCTGGCCATGACAATCTCAGCGGATGCCATGTCGGCTATGGTTACACTGGAATGTGTGAGACGGATCCGTACGGAACTGGGCTGCCATGTATCTCTGGGTGTTTCGAATGTATCCTTTGGCCTTCCGGGGCGCGAGGGTGTGCATTCGGTGTTCTTTGGCCTGGCCTGTGAGAACGGACTGAGCGCGGCTATCATGAACCCGCTGTCCTATGACATGATGCGCATGTATCATGCATGGCGTGCACTGCACGGGAAGGATCCCCAGTGTCTGTCCTATATCCGCTTCATTACGGAGCATGCGCCGAAGACGGTACCGGCGCCTTCTGTAAAGACAGCGGAACCGGCTGCGCCGACGGAGGGCGGCGCGCTGCAGCGCGCCATTGAAAAGGGGCTTCGGGACCAGGCTGTCAGGGAAGTGCGGGAAGCGCTGGGCACGAGGGAAGGCCTGGACCTGATTCAGACGGAGATTATTCCGGCGCTTAACCGTGTGGGCGAGGCGTTTGAAAAGAAAACACTGTTTCTTCCTCAGCTGCTGATGAGTGCGGAGGCGGCATCCGGTGCCTTCGAAGCGATCCGGAACGGAATGCAGCGGTCTGAAAATACGCCGCGGCGCAGTCTTTTTGTACTGGCAACGGTGCACGGCGATATCCATGACATCGGGAAGAACATCGTAAAGCTGCTTCTGGATTCGTATGGCTTCAGGGTGCGGGACCTGGGCAAGGATGTGCCGGCGGAAACGATTGTCCGGGAGATCGAAGAAACGCATGCACCCATGTGCGGACTCAGCGCGCTTATGACGACCACGGTGCCTGCCATGGAGGAGACCATTGCACTGATCCGCACACGTACGCCCTGGTGTAAGGTGGTGGTCGGCGGGGCTGTGCTGACGCAGCAGGATGCGGACCGCATCGGCGCCGATGCCTATGCAAGGGATGCCATGGCATGCGTGCGGTGGGCAGAGGATACGGAAACAGAAGCAATAGCATGCCATTCAAATTGACGGATATACATGGAAGTGGTAAAGTATACCCATAGCGCAGGGCGCGTTACCAAAAAAATAGCAAGGAGGATACCCTTATGAAACGTTTTGTTGCCATGTTGCTCGCATGCATCATGCTGCTCTCTCTTCTGTCCTTTGCCTCGGCAGACGAGAAGAAGACGCTGACGGTCTGGATTCCCCAGTATCAGTTCAGCAAGGCCGAAGACGCGATCTCTGACCAGGATTTCTGGGATGGCGTGTTTGAGGAATTCGAGAAGGAAAACAACTGTGAAGTCAACGTGACAATCCTCTCCTGGAGCGATTACAACACCACCGTGTACACCGGTCTTCTCAATAATGACGGCCCGGACGTGGTGTATGTCACGGACAACTATGATCTGGTGCAGGCGAATCTGCTGCTCGGCCTGGAAGACTATCTGACCGAGGAGGAGATCGCCAACTATACCCTTTGGAATGTGGGCCCTGTAAACAGTGAAGGCAAGCATGTGATCGTGCCTATGGATGACGGTGTTTCCGTCGGCTACTATAACAAAGACATCCTGGCGGAAGCCGGACTGAGCGAAGATCCTGCTACCTGGGAATCCTATGCCGATTTCATCGCGGCCTGCAAGACCGTGCAGGAAAAGACCGGCAAGCAGGCATTCCTGCAGAACTGGGGTGCTACCACCGGTACCAGCGCGCTGATGCTGTGCTTCTGGCCTTACTATTTCCAGAACGGCGGCGTTATGCTGGACGAAAACGGCCAGATTGCCATCAACAACGAAGCCGGGCTGAAGACCCTGGAATTCCTCAAGTCCCTGTATGATGAGGGCATCTTTGACGAGACCATCGTGTCCGAGTCCGAGTCGATCGACAAGTTCGGCAACGGCGAGCTCGCCTTTGTCTTTGCCGACATGAACAAGGGTTCCAACTTCACCGCTAATGGCGTGAACTGGGGTTATTTCTTCTCTCTCAAGGGATCGGAAGGCTACGGTGCGCGTACCGCGACTGACTCCTTCGCGCTGGGCGTAAAGGCCAAGGAACGCGGCAATGCGGAACTGGCTGCCAAGGCACTGGTTCTGATCACTTCCGGCAAGGTTATGGACGAGTTCCATGAGAAGATCTTCTATCTGCCGCCTTTCACCAAGGATGCTACCTATGTCAAGGATGAGGAACTCTTTGCGCTGACCAGTTCCCATATCGACAGTATCTATGTCGTCTCTGAATTCGAAGGCAAGGCTTCTTTTGAGAAGGAACTGCAGGCCAATATTCAGATGATGTACATGGGCGATCTGACACCCCAGGAAGTTCTGGACAATACCATGAGCTACTACGCAGAGCAGATCAAGCAGTAAGGTAAGAAAACGGCAGAGGCTCCGGGTATATACGCCGGGGCCTCTGTCTTTTTTCGGAGGTGAGTCCTTCCCCATGACGAAAGCTGTCCGCCCCAGAATGAGTCCGCGGCGCCGCCGGCAGGCCCTGATCGGCGCAGGCTATATTGCACCCAGCTTTATTCTGATGGCGATTTTCAATGTAACGCCGATTTTCCTGTCCTTCTATTATTCCTTTACCAAGTACAACATGGCGACTGCACCGCAGTGGGTCGGGCTGGACAACTATGCGAGACTTTTTACAAACCGTGTGCTGTCCGAAGCCCTGCAGAATACCGTGCGCTATGTGCTCATTACGGTGCCGCTGCAGACTGTGCTGGCGCTGATCATTGCCGTCTTCATTGCGGAAAACATGCGCAACCGCTACGGTTCGCTCATGCGAAGCGTGATCTTTATTCCGGTCATTGTATCCCTGATTGCTTCGGCTACGGTATGGGACATCATGTATCAGCCTAAGGGCGGAATAATCAATCAGTTGCTGAACTTTTTCGGGTTTGCGTCCGTGAATTTTCTGGGCAAGAAGGCGAGTGCGCTTCCCAGCGTGGCAGCCGTGGCCATATGGAAGAATACCGGCTATTACATGGTGATCTATTATGCGGGCGTCATGAATGTGCCTGCGGACGTCAAGGAAGCCGCGATTGTGGACGGCACAACACCGCTGCAGCGCTTCTGGTACATTACGCTTCCCATACTCCGCCCGATCACCTACATGATTGTAACGCTGGGGATTATCGGGTCCTTTCAGGTGTTTGACCTGGTCTATAAGATGACAGGCGGCGGGCCGGGACGCAGCACGTATACCGTGGCATATGTGATCTACACTTTTGCGTTCCAGGATAAAAACTACGGATATGCCAGTGCCGTTGCGATCTGTCTATTGCTGGTGATTCTGCTGATTCATATGGTGCAGACAGTATTTTTCAAGGAGAAGGATGTATGAAGAGGAAAATAACATTCGGTGTCGTTCTGGGCATCATCCTTGTGACAGTCTTTGCCGTCATCTGCCTGCTTCCTCTGGTGTACATGATCGCGGTATCGTTCACTGACTCGGAATCTCTGTACATCCGTTTCAAGGATCTGCGGCTGAACTTCAGCAATTATACCTATGCAATCGTAAAGCGTGACTTCGGAACGGCGCTGAAGAACAGCATTATTACCGTCATCGGGTCCTGTCTGCTGGTGGATGTGGTTTCTGCCATGGCGGCCTACGGGTTTGAGAAAAAGCCGGTACCGCATAAGGAAGGCCTCTTTCAGGGATATCTGGCAACGATGATGATCCCGGGACAGGTGACGCTGATTCCCATGTTTGTCATGATCAACCGGGCAGGGCTTACCAATACCTATGCGGCTCTGATACTGCCCATGGTGGGTGCCTTTGGCATTCTGCTCATGCGCCAGTTCATGGTCGCGGTCCCGGATGAGCTTCTGGAGGCTGCAGAAATCGACGGTTGCGGAGAGATGCGGCGCTTTCTCACCATTGTCATTCCTCTGGTGCAGCCGGCCATGATTACCCTGACCATATTTACATTCAATGCCACATGGAACAACTTCCTCTGGCCGCTGATTATCAATACGGATCCCCGGATGCGCGTGCTTCCGGTAACCATGTCCACGCTGGCCAGCAATTCAACAACCAATTACGGCATGGTAATGGCAGGGGCAACCCTGACATTCGTATTTCCGTTTATCCTGTATATTTTTCTTCAGAAACAGTTTGTCGAAGGCATTGCTCTGGGAGGTGTGAAAGGATGAGAACCCGGTGCGCTCTGGAGGAGATCACACGGAAACCGTCCCTGCTGGTTATCGGGCTGATGAGCGGCACCAGTGCGGACGGCATGGATGCGGCACTGGTGCGCATTGAGGGATGCGGGACAGATACCCGGGTTGTACAGCTGGGCTTTGTATCGCTCCCTTATACGCCGGAGGAGCGGGATACCATACTGCGACTGGCCGGCGGTGAGAGCGGCGGCAGCCGGGAGCTGGCTCTTTTCTCCTTCTGGCTGGGTGAACGCTCCGCCAAAGCCTGCCTGGCGGTATGCGAAAAGGCGGGGATTGCGCCGGAACAGGTGGACCTGGTGGGAAGCCATGGACAGACCGTGTTTCATATTCCGCAGGAAACGGAATATCTGGGGGAAACAATCCGGGCAACGCTGCAGGTCGGGGAAGGCTCTGTCATCGCGGAAAAACTGGGCTGCGCGGTGGTGAGCGATTTTCGGGTGCGCGACATGGCAGCCGGCGGGCAGGGCGCTCCGCTGGTACCGTATGCGGAGTATCTTCTCTACCGCAGGGAGCGGGAAAGCGTCGGTCTTCAGAACATCGGGGGTATCGGAAACATTACTGTGCTTCCCAGGGGCTGTCTGCTGGAGGATGTGTTTGCCTTTGACACGGGTCCCGGCAACATGGTCATGGATCAGATTGTAGAGCGAATGACCGGCGGAAAGCAGCATTATGATGCGGGCGGATGCATGGCGGCGTCCGGCCATGTGCGGGAGGATCTGCTGCGCTATCTGTGCAATGATCCCTATCTCTACCAGGCGCCGCCCAAGACAACCGGGCGTGAAATGTACGGGAAAGAATATGTGGACGCACTGTTCTGCGAGGCACAGCGCTTATACGTGGCATCGGTTGATCTTCTGGCTACCGCCACCCGTTTTACAGCGGAATGCATCGGATACTCCGTAGAGCATTACTGCCCTGTACAGCCGGACTGTCTGATTGTAGGCGGCGGAGGCAGTCTGAACCCGACCCTTATGCGGGACATACGTTCGCGGCTGCGCATTCCGGTCTATGTCAATGAAGACCTGGGCTTTGACAGTGAAGCGAAAGAAGCGATTGCCTTTGCCATCCTGGCCAATGAGTGCATACGCGGGCAGGCCAATAATGTGCCTGGTGTAACCGGGGCACGGCATCCGGTGGTGATGGGCAAGATTTCCCTGTAAAAAAAGAAGGCGGTTTCATGAAATCCCTGAAAAGGACACCGGTCATGCCTTGACGCGGGCCGGGCGTCGCCCTATAATGCGCCGAACCTAAGATTTTGCAGGGAGCGATGGAAGCGTATGTGGGGCAGTCGTGCTTCTTCTCTGTCCATGATGTATCGGGAAGCCGGGCTATCCAGGTCGGTATCCCGGAGCCTGAACCTGATTCTTCTGGGGAATCTTTGCGGGAACCTCTTCGGAACGATCTGCGGGGGCGGAACGACGGCCATGAACGGGCTTGCCAGTTCCATGCATGCCAATGATCTGGTCTATGGCCTGATCAACGGTATCCCCCAGGCGGCTGCGCTTCTGCAGATCCCTTTTTCCATACTGGTGGGGCGTACACACAAGCGCAAGAAATATCTTCTTACGTTTGGCCTGATCTCCCGTGTCCTGTGGATACTCATGGGACTGATTACGCTTCTTGTGCCTGAAACGCCGCAGTATCTTCGCCTGTCAACTCTGCTTGTGCTTCTGACCGTTTCCTCCTGCTTTTCCAGTGCCATCAATGTATGCTGGTTTCCCTGGTTTTCGGACCTGGCGCCAGCCAGCATTCGCGGGAAATGGTTCTCCATACGCGATACGGTGATTGCGGGCGTCGGCCTGGGCTTTGGTATTCTGACAGGCTTTCTCATGGACCATCTGGCGGAAAACATCCGCTATGCGGTGATGTTCTCCATCGGCGGAACGATTGGCGTCGTGGACATGGTGTGCTTCGGATTCTGCGAGGAAGTATACTCGACAGCAGCGCAGAAGATCGAAATCCGGCGTGTGGTGCGCAGCGTGTTTCAGAACCGTCCCTTCATGCGTTTCCTGGTGATGTGGACGGCCTGGTGCTTTACAGCCTACCTCTGCGAGCCGTTCTTTAACCGCTATTCCATGAATGAGATGGGACTCGGATATACGCAGATGGTCATTTTCGGAACGGCGGCTGCCGCTGTGGGCACCATGCTCTTCATGCGCCACTGGGGCAGAGCCCTGGATCGGTATGGCTGCCGGAGCGTCATGCTGGTAGCTGCTTCCGGGGCCGCCGTGGCGAATGCGTTCTACCTTCTTTCCACGCCTGGAAATGTGATTCCTGTTCTTCTGCGCAACTTTATCGGTGCGGCCTTCTGGTGCGGGAGCAATCTGGCAGCCAATTCCATGCAGCTGTCGCTGTCACCGGATGACA
This sequence comes from uncultured Eubacteriales bacterium, assembly GCA_902764915.1. Classification (GTDB taxonomy): domain Bacteria; phylum Bacillota; class Clostridia; order Christensenellales; family Aristaeellaceae; genus UBA2943. Next base: position 12,402 of record CACWXY010000017.1, read on the forward strand.
TGCGGCCATCCTTTGTCGCGATTTTTTCCTGTGTGACCGCGCTGGTGGGAGCCGCACTGGGAACGCTCTGCGGCGGTGCTCTTTTGGAGACCTGGCAGAGCGCGGGATGGTTCGCAGGCGCCTTTGACCGGTATAAGGCACTGACTGCGCTGGCGACCATGCTGCGTGTGCTGTCCGTGATCTGCTTTGTTCCGCCGCTGGTAAACGACCGAGAGGGAAATGCGCGGGATCTCCTGCGTGCGCTGACCGGAAGAGCAAGGTCGCTCCGCAGGCAGGCGTAAAGGTGCGGGCCATATCCTGCATTCTGAAAAGCACGAAAAAGTGCCATCCCGGGCGGATGACACTTTTTTTCATGCCGAAGTCTGCATGTATCAGCAGAATCACTGCTTACTCATGAAGCAGGCGCTCTTTTTCCAGCGCTTCCTTTTTTCCATGAATTCTGCCCAGCGCATACATCAGCAATGTGGCACACAGGAGATTTACAAAGCCCAGACGGGACGTGCTGAATGAGTTGACGATTCCGATGACCAGGTTGGCACCGCCGATCCCCGTGAGCATCTTCCCGATCTTGTCCAGATGCCGGATGCGTGAATCAATGTCGGAAAACAGATCAAAGGGACCGCGATCCGTCTTTTTGCGGAAATAAACCCACATCATCATGCGTCCCACGTATTCTGCACCGGTTTCCTCCATAAAATGCCTATATTCCTCATCATAGGGATGCATCTCAAGTCGGACACTGTATTCGCCCGGTTCGCAGCGTACAAAATGATATGTGACATATTCCACGCTTTCCAGCACCCAGCCGTTCAGGGCCATTTCGTTCAGCCAGTTCTCTTCCTTTTCAAAATCCCACACCCAGTACCATTTCCGAATGGTTTTTCGGTTTTCCATGCTTATACCTCCTGCAAAACGCGTTCCCCGTTGTCAGCCAGTTCGCGGAGCCTTGCGACTTCCGTGCGCAGAACTGCAAGCCCTTTCTCTGTCAGCCGGTATTCTTTCCGGCGGCTGTCACTGTCCGTTGGGAGCAGCAATATCCAGCCTTTTTCACAAAGCGCACTCAGTGCGCCGTACAAGGTTCCGGCTGCCAGGCGAACCCGGCCGCCGGACAGTTCTTCTGTCTTCTGCATGATGCCATAGCCGTGCAGCGGCTTGATCAGCGACAGAAGAATGTAATAGGTGGCTTCTGTCAACGCGAATCCCTCTGCCATGTTTTCACCTCTATTGTCGTCCGATATATCGACAACCGATATACCGTAAGCAGATTATATCGCCGGCCGTTATATCTGTCAAGCAGGTATCGTCAATTTTCTGTCCAGTGAAAAAAGCGGGTGTGAATTGTGATAATACGGCCCGGAAATGACTGACGGGTAACAAAAAAGGACGGCACTGCCGTCCTTTTTGCCGATTTTACGCAAGCGCACAGACCATCTCGTGGACGACGCGCCGGAAATCACCGGTGAGATGAGGATTGGAAACAGGATAGAAAAGCCGGTTGGTAAATATGACAGCACCAATGTTCTTCTCCCGGGAAAAGTAGACACTGGTCCCTGTAAAACCGGTATGCCCGCAGCCGTAAGGGTAGGAAATGCCTGTCTGAAAGCCCAGACCGCGGCCTGGCGCGTCCGGCTGTTCAGCCTGTGCAGTGAGCAGAAGTGCATCCTGCGTGCGCATATAATAGCGGCACAGCTTTTCATAGGCATGCGCTGTGGCAAAGATGCCTGCATGCCCCGCTACGTCCCCGAAATAGTAGTGACTGTTTCCGTCGTTGACAGATCCGACAACGGGCATGCCAAGGGGACGGAAACCGTCAAATGTCAGGCCTCTGTCCCGGACCATCTGCGCTTCAATGGGGTTTCCCATGCAGGAGGGAATGATGGGGCCTGTTCTGGGAAGATAGGTCATTTTCCCAAGCTGCAGCGGTTCCACCAGGTCTTCCCGCAGGCAGTCCTCCAGCGGTTTTTTTCGTACCTGTACGAGCAGGCGCCCCAGCAGCATGAAGTTCAGGTCAGAATAGACAACGCCTTCCGTAGTACCTTCGAAATCCAGGGCTTTGCGAAAAACAGCGAAGAAGTCCTCGCCTTTGTGCACATAGAAGGGATACCAGGCGGGAAGGGAGGATGTATGCGTGAGAAGGCGGTAGAGGCTGATGTCTCTGCATCGGGCAGCCAGCACCGGATCCTGTTGGATTTCCGGGAACAGTTCCGGGAGCGTCATGGCAAGGGAAAGTGTGCCGCAGGAAATCAGGTGCAGGATTTGCGTGGCAGTGGCCAGCTTGGTCAGAGAAGCAACATCAAAGAGCGCGTCCTGCGTGGCTTCCCCACAGGTGGATACGGCCAGTGTTTCATAACTGTCAAATACACGCACACAGGCGGAGGGAAAGTACCCGGCTTCGCTGTAGCGGCGGGTGACATCGTCAAGGGCATGCTGCAGGCGCTGTGTCATGGCTGCACCTCCCGCCGTGCTTCCTTAAAGGCGAGCACGCGCCGAACGCTCTCGTCAATACGGTCTTCGGAAAGAATCCCTTTTTCTACGGCATCCACCACGCCGTTAAAGGCGGTACGGTAATCATAGGGCATCAGCAGAATATCGCAGCCGGCCTGCAGGCAGAGAATACAGGCCTGCGCAGAATCATATGCGCGGGTAATGGCACCCATGCACAGGGCATCGGTGATGATCAGCCCATCATAGCCGAGCTCTCCGCGAAGCTTTTCCGTGAGCATGGTATAGGATACCGTGGAAGGTTCCTCCGAGCCTGTGACAGAAGGGGCCGCGATATGCGCGGTCATGATCATGTCTGCACCGTTTTCGATCCCCGCGAGAAAGGGCAGCATTTCACAGCTGCGCATTTCCTCCCATGTCTTTCCGGTCTCAGCATACCCTGTATGTGTGTCAGTCGACGTATCACCATGCCCGGGAAAATGCTTGAGACAGCCGGCGACGCCGCGTGCATGAAGCCCTTTCAGGAACTGTACGACAAAGTCGGAAGCGATGGCGGGATTATCCCCGAAGGCACGATCACCGATCACGGGATTGGCAGGGTTTGTATTCACGTCCGCGACCGGCGCAAAGTCCAGGTCAATGCCGAACGAGGCCAGGTACTTTCCGATAGACGCGCCTGCAATATAGGCGGACTTGGGGTTTCCGCCCCGAGCGAGAGTGCCCATGGGGGAGAATGTGGGCACATGAAAGCCCGGATGATTGCCCAGACGGGCCACACGGCCGCCCTCCTCGTCGATGGCAATAAAGGAGGGAATGCGGCCGACGGCGTGCAGGTCCTGCGTGAACTGTGTCAGCTGGTCAGGGCTTTCCAGGTTCTTCTGGAACAGGGCGAATCCACCGCACGGGTAATCGCGGTAGGTATCCCGCATGCGCTGGGAAAGCGCGGTGACACCGGCTGCGGAGTGGTCGTTCAGATCAGCATTGGAAAAGGTCCCGTCAAGGGCGTCGGGACGGATGCAGAAGAGCTGTCCTACTTTTTCCCGAAGGGTCATGGTTTTCAGTTGCATGGCAATTGCATCCTCCTGTGCAAGGGCTGTGGAAGATAGGAACATCGACAGAAGAAGCCAAAAAAGAATACGCAAGGATTGGACCTCCTGCAGAACAGAGAAGAAAAAAGTGTGCCCGGAGGCACACGGAAAACCTTATTTGGATTGCAGGTAGCGGGTCATGATGTACCCGGAACGGCTGCCATAGCGCACATGGGTCCATACGCTTCCCCAGGAGAGAATGGAGACGGTACTGCCAACCTTGATGGATTCCACAACCTTGGATTTGGTGGAAGCACTCTGTCGCAGATGAACGGCGGAGCCTGCGGCGGCAGTGACGGTGGCGCTTTTGCCGGTAGGAAGAGACGCAGGGCGCTGTGAAGTGAGGAAGGCAGAGCGCACATAACCGGTTTTGGAACCATACTGGACATGAGACCAGGTTGCGCCTTCACTGAGGACCGTGACCTTTGTGCCTACCAGCAGCCGGTCCACCAGCGCAGAGGACGTGGAAGCCTTTTTCCGAAGATTGACACTTCCCCCGTTGTCGGAGTAGATATACTTGGTCGTTTTTGTCGAGGAAGTGCGCGTGGAACCGGTGGAAGAAGCCTTGACGGAGGAAAGGTAGGCCTTGTACATATAGCCTTCCTTGCCATCCTTTGTGCGCACCTGTGCCCAGTTCTTATATTTGGATGTATTTAGTACCGTGACTTCAGTTCCGTATCTGTACAGGCCGATCGGTGCGGCCCCAGAGGACGGGTCTTCCCGCAGGTACAGAGCACTGGCCAGAACTGTGGCCGTATCCGCCAAAGCAGAGAGCGGCAGCATCAGTACGAAAAGTGCCAATGCGAGATAACGCAACAGACGCATGGAGCGTTTCATATTCTTACCCCCCGTGAGCCAAAGAATCCATGCAATTGGTTTGATTATACAATCGGAAGAAAAAAACGTAAAGCTTTTCTTGGAAAAAATCAGGAAGAAAACACATGAAACAGGCGGATTGTGGCGGAAAGACAGCGGCATCTTGACGCAGGAGAGTGCGGTGGATACAATCGCGCTTGAGAGAATACGGTAATAAAAGGAGCGTATACATATGCATTCGGAATGGAGCGACCGTCTGAACCACTGGATCCGGACACTGGAAAAAGATCTGTACTGGCCGCTGGGAGCGATCAGCGTTGAGGGACGTCGGACGTTTGAGGAGGAATCCCTGGCGCAGGCCATGCGCGGGACCTTTGTTCCCATGCAGCCGGGGGAGCGGTGGGGAGAGACCTACGAGTATCTGTGGCTGCGGGGCACCATTGTGCTGCCGGAAGCGGCACAGGGGAAGCGGATTGTGATGGACCTGCCCTGCGGCGGAGAAAGCACACTGTTTGTCAACGGAAAGTCCTTCGGCACCTACCGTGCCTCCTGGGTGGAGCATCCGCATCATTTCCTGGAGGACAATACGCTCACCCGATCGGGCAGGGCGGGAGATACCTATGATGTTGTGATGGAAGCCTATGCCGGACACTTCTATCCCGAGGCGCCCGGCATGTGCGGGGCGACGGGACCTGTACTCCCCGGGGATTATCAGGACCCGAAGGCGGGACAGGAACGGGCAGTACTGGGGAACCTGACATTCGGCATATGGAATGAAGAGGCGTATCAGCTGCTGATTGACCTGTGTACACTGCAGCAGACAGCGGAGCATGTGGACCCGGAAAGCCTGCGGCGCGTGAAGATTGAGCAGGCGCTGAAGCGGGCAACGCTGCTGTGTGACTTTGAGCAGGAGAAGGAGGCACGCGTGGCCAGCTACCGTGCCGCGCGGGAAGCCCTGCAGGAAGTGCTGTCGTGCCAGAACGGACCTACGGTTCCCATGTACTATGCGGTTGGAAATGCGCACCTGGACCTCTCCTGGCTGTGGCCTGTGGAGGAAACACACCGGAAAACACTGCGTACCTTTGCGGCACAGCTGCGGCATATCGAGGAATATCCGTCCTACCGTTTCATCCAGAGCCAGCCGGCTGCCTATGCGATGGTTGAGGCGAAAGACCCTGACCTGTTCCTGCGCATTCAGAAGGCCGCCAGGGGCGGACAATGGATTCCGGAAGGCGCCATGTGGGTGGAGCCGGACACGAATATGAGCAGCGGCGAGGCACTGATCCGTCAGGTGCTCTACGGCAAGCGCTATTTCCGGGAAAAGTTCGGCATTGATTCGGTCGTTCTCTGGCTGCCGGATTCCTTCGGGTATTCCGGGGCTCTTCCGCAGATCCTGCGCAAGACGGGCGTCCGCTATCTGGTGACGCAGAAAATCTTCTGGTCCTATAACGAGGGAGAGCGTTTCCCCTATCATTACTTTACCTGGCAGGGGATTGACGGATCCCGGATTGATACGTTCCTGCCCACAAGCTATACCTACCGCACGGATCCTGCGACGCTGGCGGAGACATGGAAGCAGCGCACGCAGAAAGAAGACCTGGAGGCCTTCCTTCTGCCCTTCGGGTACGGTGACGGCGGTGGCGGTCCGGCGCGGGACCATATTGAATATCTCCTGCGTGAGACAGACCTGGAGGGGCTGCCCCGCACACGGATGGAGAGCCCCGTGCGGTTTTTTGAGGATATGGAAAAACAGGGGGGACCGAAGCATACCTATGTGGGCGAACTCTATTTCAGTGCGCACCGCGGGGTATATACCTCCCAGGCACGGGTCAAGCGCGGAAACCGCAGGAGCGAGATTGCGCTGCGGGAAGCGGAGGCCATGGCCGGTTTTGCCATGATGCTTGGTTTACCGGACTATGTCTATCCACAGGAAACCATGGAAAAGGCGTGGAAGACATTGCTCTTCAACCAGTTCCACGATATTCTGCCCGGTTCTTCCATCGCCCGGGTGTATGAACGCGCGGCACAGGATCATCAGTATGTTCAGGAGACGGCGGAAGCGGTCATGCAAGCGGCGGCCGATACATTCCTGGATACGGGGGATACCCGCGCAATAACTGTGTGCAATACCCTCTCCTTCCCTCGGGAAGGCCTGGTCAGACTGCCAGCCCGCTTCGGAAGCGGCGCACGGAGAGAGGACGGGAGTTTGGTTCCTGTGGAAAAGGCGGACGATGGCGTATGGGCATGGGTGGATGTGCCGCCTATGGGCGCAGTCTCACTCTGGCCGGCACGCAGGCAGGTGAAGGAAAAACCCTGTGCCAGCGCAACATGGCAGGGAGACTGTGTATGCATGGATAACGGCGAAGTCCGCGCAATCATCAGCCCCCGGGGTGAGGTATTGTCTTTTGTAGACCTGTTTACAGGACGCGAGTTTGCCAAGGGGCCCATGAATCATCTGCGGGCGTTCAAGGATGTGCCGCGCAAGTTTGACGCATGGGACGTGGACTCTACGTACCGTGAGCAGGAGATTGTGCTGGATGAGCCGGTGACAGTGGAAATCACGCAGGCAGAAGGACTCCGGGCCGTGGTGCATGTATCACGGAAGGTCATGCATTCGCACTTTGCGCAGGACATTGTTCTGGAAGCGAAATCCCGCCGGCTGGACTTTGTGACGCGTGTGCACTGGGACGAAATGCACAGGCTCCTGAAAGTTGCCTTCCCGGTGGATGTATATGCCGAGAACGCAGCACAGGAGATTCAGTTCGGCTATGTGGAGCGGCCGACGCACTTCTCCCGGCCGTATGATCAGGACCGGTTCGAGGTATGCAATCAGCGCTACAGTGCGCTGTATGATCACAGTCACGGGGCGGCGGTGCTCAATGACTGCAAGTATGGGATCAGTGTACATGAAAACGAAATGGCACTGACACTGCTGCGCGCCAGTGCAAGCCCTGTCATGCGCGGGGATCAGGGAGAACATGAGTTTACCTATGCCTTCCTCGGCTGGGACGGGGATTTCTCTGCAAGCCCTGTGGTGCAGGAGGCATACCGGCTGAATGTGCCGCTGCATGTGATGCAGGGCGGTTTGGGCGACATGTCGCTGATGGAACTGTCGGAGGACAATATATTTGTTGATACGCTGAAGCCTGCTGAGGATGGGAGCGGCGATCTGATCGTGCGGCTGTACGAAGGCAGGAAGGCGGACACGGTCTGCCGCATGGAATGCGTGGACATGGTGGAAAGCGTGACGCTGTGCGATATGCTGGAAAACCCGCAGGAGAATGTACCGCTGAGCGAGAACGGGTGGCTGTTCCTGCACTTTACGCCTTTTGAAATTAAGACACTGCGGCTGCATCTGTCAACAGAAGGAGAGCAAAACAAATGACACAGGAAAACATGGTACGTGAGCGTGAACAGGTCATTATCCGCACCAGTATCATCGGTATTCTGGCCAATGTATTTCTCGCCGGCTTTAAGGCAGGGGTAGGCATACTTTCATCCTCCATTGCGGTGATCCTGGATGCGGTAAACAATCTCAGTGATGCGCTTTCTTCCGTCATCACCATCATCGGTACGCGTCTGGCGGGAAAGAAGCCGGATAAGAAGCATCCCCTGGGATATGGACGCATGGAATACCTGAGCGCGATGATCGTAGCGGCGCTGGTGCTCTATGCGGGCATTACATCGCTCGTGGAATCCGTGAAGAAAATCATACATCCGGAAATGCCGGACTACAGTGCGGTATCGCTTGTGATCATTGCCTCGGCCGTGGTGGTCAAGCTGATCCTCGGACAGTATGTGAAGCGCACAGGGGAGCGGGTCCACTCCTCCTCCCTTGTGGCGTCCGGATCAGATGCGCGCTTTGATGCCATTCTCTCCCTGTCAGTGCTGCTGTGTGCGGTGCTGTACCTGACAACGCATGTTTCTCTGGAAGCGTACGTCGGCGTGGTTATCGCTGGCTTTATTATCAAGGCGGGCGTGGAAATGCTGATGGAGACGCTGGACGATCTTCTGGGAAGACGCGCGGACCGGGACTATGTGAGCGCGATTCAGAAGACAATTGCGGAAAATCCGCATGTGCTGGGCGTCTATGACATGATTCTGCACAGCTATGGCCCGGAAAAGAATGTGGCATCCCTGCATGTGGAGGTGGACCGGGGCATGACGGCGGAAGAGATCGACGACATGGAGCGGGACATTACCGTGCGCGTTTTCAGGAAACACGGTGTGCTTGTGGGCGGTGTCAGCATATATGCCGTCAACCAGAGCGATGATGAGGTCGGGCAGCTGCGCAGAGCCGTGCTGGATACCGTGCTCCGACATGAGGGTGTTCTGCAGATGCATGGGTTCCGGGCAGATCCGCAGAAGAAGACAGCGCAGATGGATCTGATACTGGACTACAGCATGGATGACCGGCAGGCAGTGTATGAAAGAATCTGCAGGGAACTGAAGGAAACATTCCCGCAGTATACATTCCATGTGGTGATGGATCTGGACATCTGACGGGAGAGGAAGAACGTCTTGGCAGACAGCATATGGATCGAAGCATGCTGCGGCAGTGTACACGATGTACGGGAGGCGCTTGCGGGCGGTGCGGATCGGGTGGAGCTGAACAGTGCGCTGGCATTGTCCGGGCTTACTCCGTCCGTGGGCACGATGGAGACGGTACGAGAATTGACGGACTGTCCGGTGCTTGCAATGCTGCGGCCCAGAGAAGGCGGTTTTGTCTATGACAGGGAGGAAGAGGAAAGCATGCTCCGCGACGCGCGTGCGCTTCTGCGTGCGGGAGCGGACGGCCTGGTCTTCGGATGCCTGACGCCGCAGCGACGGGTCGATGAAGACCAGCTGCGACGCTTTCTGGACGCTGCGGAGGGAAAGCCCTGCGTGTTCCACCGCGCAGTGGACGTATGCGAGGGATGGGAGCGTGCGCTGGACACGCTGATGCGCTGGGGGATCACACGGGTTCTGACCAGCGGACAGGCGAAAACGGCTGAGGAAGGTGCTGCGGTGATCCGACGGATGGTTGTGTACTGCGGTGCGGACATGGAGATTCTTCCGGGAAGTGGGATTCATGCGGGCAATGCGGCGCGCATTCTTGCCGTGACCGGCTGTCGGAGCCTGCACCTGTCCGGCAGCGGGCTGTATGCGGACCCCATGGGAGATATGCCTCTGGATTTTCATGGAGGCGGGGATATTCCAAACGGCTGTCTTCGCGGGGCGGACCGGGCGGTATTTGCCGCCGTGAGACAGGCGGTGGAAGGAGCAGACCTATGACGGGAATCATCGGAACCTGGGAGATGAGCGCGCAGGGCGTCGAAAAGGGAATGGCGCTTCTTTCCGGGGGTGCCAGCGCCGGGGATGCCGTGGAAACGGCAATCCGGGATGTGGAGGAGAATCCGGCTTTTTCCTCTGTCGGCTATGGCGGACTGCCTGCCATGGACGGGCAGGTCTATCTGGACGCGGGCTGGATGGACGGGAACAGTCTGCGGTGCGGAGCGGTCGTGAGCGCACGGGGAATTCTGCATCCGGTTAGCCTGGCCCGGGGACTGTGCGGCCGGGAGACGAACTGGATGCTCGCAGGGGAAGGCGCCGAAGCGGAGGCGCGGCAGCGCGGACTTGCCATGCGTGACATGCGCACCCCGGAAGCTGTGGAGAAGTGGAAGGAAACGCTTCACAGGCAGTGCGCAGGCATGGGAGACCGGGTGTATCGCGGACATGACACGGTATGCGTGATTGCACGGGATGCAAAGGGAAGAATGGTGGTTGGCACTTCGACATCGGGATTGTTTATGAAGCAGCCCGGGCGTGTCGGGGATACGCCGGTCGTGGGCAGTGGGTTCTACTGCGATGCTTCTGTTGGTGCGGCAGCGGCAACCGGCCTGGGCGAGGATATCATGCGCGGCGTGCTCTCCTTTGCCTGTGTGCAGTACATGCGAAGCGGGCTGTCTCCCATGGAGGCCTGCCGGTCTGTGATTCGGACACTGCAGGAGACAAAGGACAGGCTGGGTGAAGGCCAGGGCAGCTTTTCCGTGATTGCCATGGATGCGCAGGGATGTTTCGGAGCCGCAACCAGTGAAACGGATTTCCCTTATGTGATCGGACAGAACGGCAGCATACAGGTATGCCATGCTGCATGGGACAGGCAATAGAAGAGGTATGTATGAAAGCAAGAGAAGTCTTGCCCGGGGTCTATCATCTGACGGACGCCATGGGTGTGTGCATGACGCTGTTTGTGGGAGAGAAGAAAGCTGTGCTCCTGGATACAGGGTACGGCATGGAAAATGTGGCGGAAGCGGTGCGCGATATTACACGCCTGCCGCTTCAGGTCATTCTTACGCATGGGCATCACGACCATGCGCTGGGGGCCAAATGCTTTCCGGATGTATTCTTGCTGGCTGAAGATCTGCCGGTATATGCCAAGTATACAAATCCCTTCTGGACACAGCGCGTGGTCGGACAGGCGGACGGCAAAGGCGTGCCAGTGCCGGACGGATATGTGGACCGGCCTGTGGCTGCTGCGCATGCGCTTACTGAGCAGGAAATGGATCTTGGCGGGCTGCATCTCCGGTTTGTGCCCTGTCCCGGGCATACGCCGGGCTCTCTGGTGGTATGGGTGCCGGATCGCGCGCTTCTTGTGACAGGCGACAACTGGAACCCGACAACCTGGGTATGGTTCCGGGAAGCGCTGGATGTATTTGCTTACAGGAATAATCTGCAGTCACTTCTGAAGCTGCCCTTTACGCATGTCCTGTGCAGCCATGACTGTCGGCTGTTTGACCGCACCTGGATCGAAGACTTTGCGGCTGCATTGACCGATGCGGCAATCCTGGCGGCTGTGCCATGCCCGGAGGGACAGGAGCAGTCGATTGACACCGTGTGCCTTCCGATGAAGCGGGACATGCATCTGGTGTTTGACAGACAAAAAGCGAGGGAGGCCAGGGGCAATGGCTGAGAAGGATAGAAACGTCTTTGTGAACCGCACATGCGACTGCATCGGAACGGGACGGATGGACCTGGCTCTGCAGGCGGAATATCAGGAAGAACTCCGCGCGGTACAGACGCTCTGCCACTTCCGGCACATCCGCGGCCATGGCCTTTTCTCAGAGGGCATGGCGATCTATGCGCCGTATATGGATGCGGACGGTGTGGAGCATGCAGCCTACAACTTTACCTATCTGGACCGGGTCATGGATTTTTACCGCAGTGTGGGGCTTGCGCCGATTCTGGAGCTGGGCTTTATGCCGGAAAAGCTTTCCAGCGGACCGGAAACCATTTTTTACTGGAAAGGGCATGTGACTCCGCCCAATGATGAGGAAAAGTGGAAGGCACTGGTGCGTGCGACACTGTCTCACCTGTGTGCGCGCTATGGGCGGGAAGAGGTCGAGACCTGGCCGGTGGAAGTGTGGAATGAACCGAACCTGCGCGGCTTCTGGAAGGATGCGGACAAGCAGGCGTATTTCCGGCTGTATGAGATTACGGTACAGGCAGTGCGCGACGTATCGCCGTGCTTTCAGGTAGGGGGACCGGTGATCTGCGGCGGTGACGGATCGCTGCAGTGGATCCGGGATTTCCTCCGCTTCTGCGAGGAGAGAGCGCTGCCGCTGGACTATGTATCCAGGCATACGTATATGGGGCAGACGCCGGAGCATGCGGGCCGGTACCTGTATCATGACATGAACCGTCCGGAAGACGTAATCGCCGAGCTGGAAGCGACAAGGGATGTCATGAAAGAATTCCCGCGCTTCCGGGATCTGCCGCTGTATATTACCGAGTTCAATACCAGCTATAACCCCTTCTGTCCGATTCATGACACGCTGTACAATGCTGTGCTGATCAGTGGGCTGCTTCTGCGCATGGGGCGCGTTGCGGACAGCTACAGCTATTGGACATTCGGGGATGTGTTTGAAGAACAGGGCGTACCCTCGCGTCTCTTCCACGGCGGCTTCGGCCTGATGGCGCAGGGCTGCATTCCCAAGCCCACGCTGTGGGCCTTCCATTTCTTTGCCGGACTCAGGGGAGAAACGGTATGTGTGCGGGAAAACAGTGTCATGGTACGGGACGGGGATGCATATACTGTTGTCGCCTGGAATCCGGGAAGGGAAACGGCAGAGGAAACATGGCACATCCCGATGACGGGACCGGTCTGCGTTATGCGGGAAACCGTGGACGAGGATCATGGAAATCCGCTGAAGGTCTGGCTGGCTATGGGACAGCCCCAGAGCCTGTCTGCGGATGAGGAACGGCTTGTGCGGGAAAGCGCGGTGCCAGGCGTACGGGGCGAGTGCTGTACAGCCGGTGAGGATGGACTGGATGTGAAGGCAGTACTGTCCGGGTATGCGCTGACACGGATCCGGGTCCAGGCGCAGGCGGCTTCAGGCGACTATGGATACAGTGTGGATCGATATCTATGAGCAGGGGGAAGGATAAATGGACAGAGCGTGGCTGCATGCCTGGGAGGGCATGATTCCTGTGCATACACCGAAGGAAGCCGCGGAATGGGAACTGGCGCATGCCTCGGAGGGCGCCGGTGTTCAGGTGTGTGTAAAGCCGGAGATGGGCGAAGCGTACTGCCTGCGCAGCGGGATTGTGGAAGGCGGAGAAACGGGCGTGCTGCAGGGCGCATTTCAGTATCTTGCCTCGCAGAGACTGGGAAAGCCGCTGCCGCAGGGAATGCAGCAGCCGTGCTATGCGCTGCGCATGCTCAATTGCTGGGATAATATGGACGGGAGTATTGAACGCGGGTACTCTGGCCCTTCGCTGTGGTTTTCCGAAGGCCGCGTGCAGTTTGTGCCGCAGCGCATTCAGTGGGCGGCTCGGCTTCTGTCTTCCTGCGGCGTGAATGTGGTGTGCATCAATAATGTCAATGTCCGCGAGCCTGCACAGGAGCTGATTGACAGTATGCTGCCCGATGTGGCGTCACTTGCCGCCCTTTTCCGCGCATACGGCATCCGGCTGATGCTGTCCGTGGACTTTTCTCATCCGCTTCGGAACGGTCTGCCGACGGCGGATCCTCTAGATGCGCGGGTGCAGGCGTGGTGGAGGGAACGGGCCAGGCGGGTCTATGAAGCCATCCCCGATCTGGCGGGCTTTCTCGTCAAGGCGGACAGTGAACACAGACCGGGACCGTTTACCTATGGGAGAAATCATGCGGAAGGCGCAAACATGCTTGCATCCGCGATTGCACCCTTCGGAGGCGTGCTGGTATGGCGCGCATTTGTGTATAACTGTCAGCAGGACTGGCGGGATCAGAAGACAGACCGGCCTATGGCTGCATATCAGACCTATATGCCGCTGGATGGCTGCTTCAGTGACAATGTGATTCTTCAGGTCAAGCACGGTCCTTTTGACTTCCAGGTACGGGAACCGCTGTCTCCCCTGCTTCTTGGCATGCAGAAAACGCATCTGTGTCTGGAAGTTCAGCTGGCGCAGGAATACACGGGACACCAGATTGATCTGTATACCATGCCGCCCATGTGGGCGGAAGTCATGGAAGAACTGCCTCAGGATCGTCTGTGTGCCGTCTGTGCTGTGGGAAATCTGGGATCCGGGCCTTTCCTGACCGGGCATCCGCTGGCGGCAGTCAACCTGTATGCCTTCGGGCGCTTCGGCTGGCAGCCGCATATGGATGTGGCCGCATGCATCCGGGACTGGGTCAGGCTTTCCTATGCGCTGTCGCCGGAAGACACGGAGACTCTGTGCGGCGTTCTTCTGAAAAGCCGGGCCGTGTATGAGTCCTATACCGGCTCCCTGGGACTTTGCTGGATGGTGACACCGGGCTTTCATTATGGTCCCAGCCCCATGGGATATGAGTATGACAGCTGGGGCACGTATCATCGGGCTGATCGGAATGCTGTGGGGATTGACCGGACGGAGAAGGGCACAGGGTATGTCCTGCAGTATCCGGCAGAAATGCAGGAAAAGTACGGTAAGAAGGAAAACTGCCCGGATACGCTGCTTCTGTTTTTCCATCGGATGCGGTACACGGACCGTATGCGGGACGGGCGTACGGTAATACAGCGCCTCTATGACGATCACTTTGACGGCGCGCAGCAGACAAGGGAAATGCAGCGAGTGCTTCAGGCGATTCCGTTCCCGGCTGCAGTCGGGCAGGCAGTGAACCAGTGCATGGAAAAGCAGGTGCGCAATGCACAGGAATGGTGTGACGTCAGCAACAGCTTTTTTCACCGCCTCAGCGGTATTGAGGATGAAAAAGGCAGGATAATCTATGACTGACGGGGAAGCAGGAAAAAACCATACATGACGTGCGGAAAGGAGCGTTGCAGAGATGAAAAGAGAACAGCAGCCCATGGGTACGGTCTTTGGAGACGCACTGCCCGGTGCGCCGGCACTGGCCGGTCGCGGGCGCGTGACGGTGGGATTTCGCGAAGTGGAATGGAGCCATGCGGATCAGCTGGATGTGGGCCGGGGGAAAGTGAACGGTGCATGGCAGACTTACACGCGGACACTGCGTGTCGCTGTCTGGTATCCGGCTATTGATGCGGGAGAGGACTATGCGTGCCTGACGGATCACATGGGACGTGTTGACCTGGGAAATCTGAAGCCCTTTACCATGGCTTCCCGCAGCCTTCTGGGAGCCAATGCGGATACGGCATCGGGAAAGCATCCCGTAGTGGTCATTTCCCATGGCTATCCCGGATCCAGAATGCTTCTGAGCAATCTGGCCGAAAACCTTTCCAGCAAGGGCTATATTGTGATTGCACCGGGACATACGGACAATACCTATGAGGATTTTCTGAAGGAACGGTCCATGGAAAGCGCCATGGTGCATCGGACATTGGACCAGCGCTTCGTGATCGATAAGCTGTGGGAATTGGAGTCGGAGGGCTTTCTCCGGGGCATGCTGGACCTGGACCGGATCGCGCTGGTCGGATTCAGCATGGGCGGCTTCGGCGCGCTGCGCACGCTGGGGGCCAAGATGTGTCAGGACATGGTGGAAAGGCTCGGAGATCTGGGATACGCAGTTACCGAGCCCGCATGGCAGGGGGACAGCCGAGTCAAGGCGGCGGTTCTGTTCGCGCCGGCGACCATGTGGTTTGATGAGCGTGCAGCAATGGATATTACCACACCAACGCTGTGGGTCTGCGGAACGGCTGACCGGACCGTGCATTATGACAAGGTACGTGCCTTTGCAGAGAAGTGCACCCGGAGCGACCGCGTGTTTGTAAGCTATATCGGCTGCGGACATAATGTGGCTAACAATCCGGCCCCTGTCTGTGCGCAGAGCGAGAGCTGGGAGATCTATAAGCGCTGGGGTGATTCCGTGTGGGACACATGGAAGCTGAACAACCTGAATGCGCACTTCGTGACTGCTTTCCTGGATGCCAGGCTTCTTAGCGGGGATGGCATGCAGTATCTGACCGAGTGTGATGAAAAAGCACGGCGGGGATTTCTGGAGGGCACGGATGCGGGCGTTATGATTGACCTGTGGAACAGAGCATAGGAAAAGGCGGCGATCAGCCGCCTTTTCCTATGCTTCATCGATCTCTTCCAGGAGCCCCTGTGCATAGCGCGCCTCAGCTTCCGCCATGATCTTTTCCGTGGCGGATACACCGCAGCGATCAGCCCCTGCGGCACGTGCACGCAGCACTGTGTCCAGATCACGGATGCCGCCGGACCCCTTGACGCGAACGGAGGAAGACACAGACCGGCGCATGAGCCGCAGGTCGTCAATTGTGCACCCGGCGGAACCATAGCCGGTACTGGTCTTGACAAAATCAGCACCGGCCTTTTCTGCCAGACGGCACGCGGCGGCTTTCTGCGCATCGGACAGGTAGCAGGTTTCAAGAATCACCTTCACAATCGCGTGCCGGGCATGGGCGAGGTCTGCGATCTGGCGGATCTCGTTTTCCACATAGGCTTCGTCCCCGGCAAGCATGCGGCCGATATTGATGACCATGTCGAGTTCTTCGCAGCCTTCGTCCAGGGCCAGGGAAGCTTCATAGACCTTGGTGGCTGTTTCATGATCCCCGTGCGGGAAACCGATGACCGTGCATACCTTGACATCGCTTCCCTTGAGAAGGGAGGCCATGAGAGGTACATCGCAGGGGCGGGCACACATGGAAGCCGTGTGATAATGCAGGGCGACCTCGGCGCCGTGACGGATGTCTTTTTCAGTAAGGAAGGGCTGGAGTGTCGAATGATCCAGCATACGGGCGATATCCTGAGGTGTCAGTTTCATAGTGAACCTCCTTTAGGGCATTTCTTCGGGAAGGCAAGCTTCCCACAGGGGTGGAACATGGGGACAGGCAGAGGCCGCCCTGCCGGTGCGTGCCTCCACATAGCAGCCGCACAGCCGGCAGGTGCCGTCAAGGAGCATATTACAGGCGCGACAGTGCGCCAGACGCTGCATGCGGACCGATTCCGGCGTCTTCTGGGATGACGGGAGAAGCGAGAGGTATTCCTGCACGCTCCGGGCCATGTCCGGCCATACATCTTCCAGAAGACAGCGGCAGGGCTTTCGCTCAGACATGGACTTCCACCTGTGTGACAGAGCACGCAGGCAGCGCCATGGTCAGCGCGGCATCTGCAAAGGCGGCATCACGCCACGGGCTGATCTGCACCTGTTCCGGTACATCAAAGGTATTCATGGCATGCATGTCGCCGGACAGCGTACGGGAACGCGCGGAGACAATCCGGACGTCTCCCAGCGGAATCTCGCAGGAAACGGTATCTGTCGGATGCAGGTTGGTCAGGGTCA
The DNA here is from genome assembly GCA_902764915.1 of uncultured Eubacteriales bacterium. Taxonomy (GTDB): domain Bacteria; phylum Bacillota; class Clostridia; order Christensenellales; family Aristaeellaceae; genus UBA2943. Next base: position 29,466 of record CACWXY010000017.1, read on the forward strand.
GCGTAATGACATCCTTCTTGCGCGTGGCGGAAACGGAAACCTGCTTCAGGCCGTTTTCCATGCGGTCGCAGAAAACGGCATAGTCCAGACGCTCTGCTTCCTGATGCGCCTTATACATGCTGAATACCCATCCGGTGGGTGTAATCAGCATGCGGTCGCCTTCGGTGAGTATGACGGACTGGAGTACGTTGACCATCTGCGCAATACAGCAGGGGCCCAGGCGTTCTGCGTGGGTGTGGAAAATATCCAGTGTCAGCGCCGCGACCATGGCGTCGCGCATGGTATTCTGCTGGTAAAGGAAACCGGGATTGGTGCCGGGTTCCACGTTGTGCCAGCAGCCCCATTCATCCACCATCAGCTTGACGCGGTGCTGCGGATCATACCGGTCCATAATGGCCAGATGTCCGCGGATCAGATCGTCCATGTGTGCGGCACGGCGCAGCGTCTCATAGTAGCGTTCCACGTTAAACTCTGTCGCGGAGCCCTTATCCTTCCAGTCGCCGGAGGGCACGGTATAGGAATGCAGCGTAAGCCCGTCCATCATGGAAGCGGCTTTCTGCATCAGGACCTCTGTCCAGTGCCAGTCATTTTCACTGGGACCGCAGGCAATGCGGAAGAGTCTGTTTTCACCGTAATTCCGGCAATAGGTCTGGTAGCGGCGATACAGGTCTGCATAGGCTTCCGGCGTCATGTTGCCGCCGCAGCCCCAGTTTTCATTGCCCACACCCCAGTAGCGCACGCCGAAGGGTTCCTTCTGTCCGTTGGCCCAGCGTTCCATGGCAACGGTGGAGTCGCCGCTGCTGTTGAGATACTCGACCCATTCACTCATTTCCTGAATGGTACCCGAACCGAGATTGGCATTGATGTAGGGTGTGCAGCCCACCTGCCGGCACAGCTCCAGGAACTCATGCGTGCCGAAGGAGTTGTCCTCCACAACGCCGCCCCAATGGGTATTGACCATGCGCTTGCGCGCGAACTGCGGCCCGATGCCGTCACGCCAGTGGTACTCATCAGCAAAGCAGCCGCCGGGCCAGCGCAGGAGCGGAACACCGATCTCGCGCAGTGCCGAAACGACATCCCGGCGCATTCCGTTTTCATTGGGAATGGGGGAGTCTTTCCCCACAAAGATGCCGTCATAGATGCACCGTCCCAGATGCTCGGAAAAGTGCCCATGCAGTTCCCTGGGGATACGCACGCCGGGGCGTGCGGCGTCGAGGGCAATGATTGCTTTCATAGAAAAACCTCCTAGGCAAAGATTACAGGTATTTCATGAGAATCGGGTCGTGCAGATTGTCCAGGCAGATGGCTCGCTTCCCCTGTTCAATCTCGTGAACCATTTCCACAAGCTGCGCATTGACGGGACAGGGGACGCCCAATGCCTGGCCTCTTTCAGCAATATAGCCGTTGAAGCTGTCTACTTCGGTCTTCTGTCCGCGTTCCAGCGACTGCAGAGAGGAAGACTTGAGGCGCTTGTATTTCTGGCCTACGATCCAGATCATCAGGTGCCGGCGTGCGTGATCCAGAGGCGAATGGCCTTTCATCAGCGTGTGATAGTTCAGTTTCCCGCCATAGGGTGGAATGGTGAGGTGCATCTGATCTGCTACCTGTACCGCTTCCCGGATAATCGCCAGGAAAATGCGACGTGCGTCCCGGCGGTTCATCATTTCTCCCAGAAGAAGTCCGCAGATAGCGCCCAGACTTGTAATGCAGGCATTGACGATCATTTTGGAGTAGAGTTCTGCATAGATATCATCGATGATGCGCGTATGCGTCACGTGGGAAAGCACACGGGCCAGTTCTTCGCATGATGCGGAGGCGGCACTGTCGAGCGGACCGATAATGAAATCTCCGCTGCTGGTCATATCCATATGGCCATGGGAGAGCAGCGTGGCGCCAAAGCCAATGACGCAGCCGACTGTGCGCTCTTTCCCGACAATGGACGAAAGGGCATCCGTACAGATGCCGTTCTGCATGCTGACGACAAGAGAAGTATCCGTGAGATGCGGAAGCATGCGCCGGGCACAGTCCGGCATATCATAGGCCTTGGTGACAATCAGGCACAGGTCATAGGTGCCGCTCAGCTCTTCTATGGTCCGGACAGCCTGTACCGGGACGGTCTTTTCTCCGCAGTAACCGGTCAGGTGAATGCCGCTTGTCCGGCACAGTGCCACCGTATCTTCATGCTTGCATACAAGGGTAACGTCCTCACCGGCTTCGGCCATGCAGGCGGCTGTGATGCCGCCGATGGCACCGGCGCCGATGACGACGATGCGCGCTGGGGACATAGGGTTCTTTTTCCTCCTTGCATTCTGGACTATGGGCGATTGTAGCAGAGCGTCGGGAGGGCGTCAATTAAAAAATGCCGCGCACACACGTGCGCGGCAGGGAAAATCTTACTTGATCAGTGAACGGTGCACCAGTGCGGCAAGGACACCGCCGACCATGGGAGCTACGATAAAGACCCAGACATTCTTGAGGGCGTCGCCGCCGGCCAGCAGAGCCGGGCCGAAGGAGCGCGCCGGATTGACGGAGGTGCCGGTGAAGTGGATGCCCAGGATATGCACAAGCACGAGGGTAAGGCCGATGACCAGACCGGCCACATTGCCGAACTCAGGCTTGGAGGTCACACCCAGAATCGCGAGCACAAACACGAAGGTAAGGATGATCTCGATGATCAGGGAAGCACCGACATTGCCGTTGTACAGACCATTGCAGCCGAGGCTTTCACGGCTTCCGAGGACAGCTGCCAGACAGCCGGCACCGGCGGTAGCACCGATAAACTGTGCTACAACATAGCCCACGAAGTCCTTCACGCTCATGCGGCCGTCGACAAGCATGGCGATGGAAACGGCCGGATTGATGTGGCAGCCGGACACATTGCCGATGGAATAGGCCATGGCAACGATGACCAGACCGAAGGCAAGCGCGGTCAGCCCATAAGCCGCGTTGGGGACGTTTCCGTCACAGCCGAGCACGGCAGCGGTGCCGCAGGCAAAGAAGACAAGTACAAAAGTACCAATGCATTCCGCAATATACTTTTTCATGATGGAATCCTTTCTTCCGGCAAAACGCCGGAAACCATTTTTTGCAGGCGCTTGAGCTTGCAGCACTGTATGATAAACAAACAGTCAAAGGAAATCAAGAGAAAAAAGCGGAAAAACGTGACCAAATATGACAGGAAAGTGTAAAAGAAAAGGGAAGAAATAAGGCAGGGAACGGAGAAGACATGAAAATTACTTGACGCATATTTTTGGACAATGGTATAATGCCATGAATCAACAAAGACACGCTTATTGGAAGCAGGAGGGGTATTCATGTCAGGACATTCCAAGTGGCATAACATACAGGCAAAAAAGGGCAAGGCTGATGCGGCGCGCGGCGCGATCTTTACCAAGATCGGTCGTGAAATTGCCATAGCGGTAAGAGAAGGCGGCGCGAATCCGGAATCCAACGGAAAGCTTCGCGACGTGATTGCCAAGGCGAAGGCCAACAATATGCCCAATGACAATATTCAGCGCTCGATTAAGAAGGCCAGCGGTGAACTGAGCAATGTGGTCTATGAGCAGATCACCTACGAAGGCTATGCACCGGGCGGTGTAGCCGTGATTGTGGAGACCATTACTGACAACAGAAACCGTACTGCCAGCGATATCCGTCACTGCTTTGCCAAGAACGACGGAAACCTGGGAACAACGGGTTCGGTAAGCTTCATGTTTGATGAAAAGGGCCTCATGGTCGTCGAACGTACACCGGACATGGACGAGGATGAAATGATGATGCAGGCGCTGGATGCCGGTGCTGAGGACGTCAAGGCACTGGAAGATGCCTTTGAAATCTATACGGCACCCAATGACTTTTCTGCAGTTCGGGAAGAACTGGAAAAGCAGGGGCTGAATTTCATCTCCGCTGAGGTACAGATGATTCCGCAGAATACCGTGGCAGTGCCGGATCCGGATACACTGACCAAGGTACAGAAGCTTCTGGATATGCTGGAAGAAAATGATGACGTACAGAATGTCTTCCATAATGCCGAGCTTCCGGACGAAGAGGACGACGAATAAAAAGGAAAACAGAGGGGCTGTTTCGCCGGACATGGCAGAGCAGCCCCTTTTGTATATGCAGAAATAAGAGAATAAGAGAGAGGAAGGGAAAGAGCGATGCAGAAAAAAGGGTGCATTATGCTTGCGTGTATCTTGATTCTTGGCAGTATGCTTTCCACCGCGATGGCAGGGTGGGAACAGAGCGGGGGCGAATGGAAGTACCAGCTCAGTGACGGAAGCTATGTTACCGGCGCCTGGAAAGAGATTGACGGTGAGCTGTACTATTTCAGCCGGAAAGGCATTCAGGTGCATGACCGCTGGATTGAGGACTGCTATCTGCAGTCAGACGGAACAATGGCAACCAATACCTATGTGGACGGCACTTATGTGGGCATTGACGGTTATCCGGTCACACCGGTCAGCGGGGCATGGAAGAAGAACGCCAAGGGCTGGTGGTTCCAGCGCACGGATGGAACCTATCCCATAGAGGCGTGGGAACTGATCCGCTACCGGAACAAGGACAACTGGTATTATTTTGACTGCGACGGATACATGGTGCATGACATGTGGTTCGGCGGATATTATCTGACCTCGGATGGTTCCATGGCGGTACACCAATGGATCGGCGCCTACTTCCTGGGGGATGACGGTAAAATTTTTCTGGTGTCAGGCGGGAAATGGGAAAAGGATGCACGCGGCTGGAAGTATTATCGGCCCGGCGGTGAGCGGGTTGCGAACTGCGGGCAGTGGATCGACGGGGACAAGGACAATGTGGCGGAATATTACCTTTTCGACGAAGAGGGATATATGCTTGCGGATCTGGATATGGGGAAGTATTCCATTAACAAGGATGGAGCGGTACAGGTAGACGGGAACGTGATAACGCATACGCTTTCCTATGTGAGTCGATAACTGCGGCACATGTTTTCGGGTGCGGAGGAATGAAGCCGATGAAACAGTACATTGTGGATGCGTTTACGGACCGGCCTTTTTCCGGGAATCCAGCGGCTGTCTGTGTGATGGAGCATTGGCCTGATGAGGCATCCATGAAAAAACTGGCCAGGGAGAATAATCTTTCGGAGACAGCCTTTCTTGTCAGAGAAGAGCGGGGATATCACCTGCGCTGGTTTACGCCGGGAACGGAAGTGGACCTGTGCGGCCATGCTACGCTTGCGTCTGCGTATGTAATTCTGAACCATTACTGCACGGACAGTGATGCCGTGTGCTTTCACACACGCAGCGGTGCTTTGACGGTCCGAAGAAACGATGCAATGTATACCATGGATTTTCCATCCGGTCCGATGCGGGAGGTTCCTGTCAGTGATGCGATGGAAGCGGCCTTTGGCGTGCGTCCGATCCGGGCACTGCTGGGCATGGACCTGGTATGCGTGTTTGCGTCGGAGGATCAGGTGCGGAGCATGCAGCCAGACCAGACGCGTCTTCTTGAGCTGGAGGGCAGGATTCAGAATGCCACTGCCAGGGGCCGCGCTGCGGACTGCGTATCCCGCAGCTTCTGTCCCAAGCTGGCCGTTGCAGAGGATCCGGTATGCGGTTCAGCCCATTGCCAGATCGCGGCATACTGGTCAGAAGTGCTGCATAAGCGTCAGATTCATGCCTTCCAGGCGTCCCAGCGCGGTGGACATCTGTACTGCGAAGTCATGGACAATGGTCGGATTCAGATCAGCGGACAGGCTGCTCTTGTGGGGATTACGGAGATCGTAGCCGCACTGTAAGGCATATAGCCCTGCTGTTTTTATCCTGTGACAGCCGTCTCTTTGCATTCTGCGGCGAAGGAACGCCTGGTGAGCGCCGGAAGGAAGCGCTGTCGGAATTGCCTTCCTTTCCGGTTTTTTCATGCAGTACTGGAGGAAGAACAGGAGACGGCAGCTGCCGGGAACGGAGAAAGGGCCGGAAATGGATTTTGAGGGAAAAAACTACTGTGCGCGATGCATGCGTATCCTGGAGAAGCCGGGTCCCTGTCCCTATTGCGGATATGACGAAAGGACAAGAGATACCGGGGTACATCTGGACGCGGGAACACTGCTGCACGGACGGTATCAGCTGGGAGCCGTGCGCGGACAGGGCGGTTTCGGCATTACCTATGCTGCCTGGGATGAAGTGCTGGGGATACCTGTTGCGATTAAGGAGTACTTTCCTGCCGAGTATGCGGGAAGGGATCGGGAGAACGGGGATACGGTCCTGGTAGAGGAAAAGAACCAGATTGCCTTTCTGACAGGACGGCTGCGCTTTGAACGGGAATCCCGTGTGCTTGCTTCCGTACAGGGACTGGAGGGCATTGTCAAGGTACTGGATTATTTTTCAGAGAACGAGACGGCTTATATTGTCATGGAATTCATACGCGGCGTGCCTGTGGATGAATGGGTGCAGCAGCATTCCATGGATGCGCATGCGGTGCTGCGTCTTCTGCGACCGGTGGCGGACAGCCTGATTGCCATGCACGGGCAGGGAATCGTACACCGGGACCTGAAACCGGATAATCTTCTGGTGGATGAAACGGGTAAGGTGCGGATCATTGACTTCGGTGCAGCCATGCTGACAGAGAAAACCAGTGCCACGGCCATACTAACGCGCAGGTATGCACCGCCGGAACAGTACGGCGAGGCGTTTGGCCGGCAGGGGCCCTGGTCGGATGTATATGGTTTCTGCGCCGTTGCCTATCGCCTGCTTGCCGGCGTGCCACCTGAGGATGCCATGGAGCGCATGCACCGGGATACCCTGAAAGCGTTAGGGGAGCAGGGCGTGAAAATCCGCAGATCAGAGAGCCAGGCGCTGATGACGGGGCTGCAGCTGGACGTAAAAAAACGTACCCAGAGCATGGAGGAACTGCGCGCCAGACTCTACCATCTTCCGCTGCCGGAGCAGACGCTGTGGCGCAGACGGGTCATCCGGCGTTTTCTGGCCGCGGGGGTTGCCCTTGGGGCCATGCTTGCCCTGCTCTTTGTCAATTATCTCTGGGGACTCCCGGCTGGCCGTGGACTCCGTGCCTCTCTGCGCAGGGACGGTTTTGTGGTGACAGGTACCATGGGAAGTGCGCAGGCGCTGACGGTCCCCGGAACCATCTGGGGGATTCCGGTTACGGGCATCCATGCCAATGCCTTTCGCGGCAATCAGAGCCTGCAGGCAGTGACGGTAGCCGAGGGTGTTCGCAATATAGGCGATCTTGCGCTGGCGGACTGCAGTGCGCTGCAGACGGTGGCGCTTCCCGGCAGTGTGACGCAGATAGGCCGGGATGTGCTGGCAGGGGATCCCGCGGCGCTTCTTGTATGGGGCGAGCGGGGCAGTGCGGCGGAAGCGTATGCCATGGAAAACGGCTGGGGATTTGTCGACAGACAGGAATTGATCCTGACGGAGACCGCCAATGGAATGACGGTCACCGGAATCACGACAAGGGCGGATACGCTGGTGATACCGTCTTCCGTGGATGGGATTCCGATAACAGCGCTGGGAGAAAAACTGCAGGTCCGCGGTGTCAGAATACTGGTCCTTCCGGACTCAATACGTGAGATTCCAGAAGGTCTGTGCCGGCAGAACTATCGTCTGGAGAGGGTGGTCCTGGGTGCCCATGTGCAGCATATAGGTGCATCAAGCTTTGAAGGCTGCATTTCGCTTGCACAGATCCAGTGGCCGCAGACGCTTGTGTCCATCGGCGCGCGTGCTTTCTATCACTGTGCGAGTCTGACGGAAGCGGTACTGCCGTCATCTGTCCAGTCTCTGGGCGCGCAGGCATTTTCCGGGTGTACGCAGCTTGTGCGTGTCAGCATTCCTGAGGGAGTGACGGAGCTTCCACCGGGAGTGCTGGAGAATACCGCAGCGCTTGCGGAAGCAATCCTTCCGGACTCACTCGAAATAATGGGGACGGCAGCACTGGCGGGAAGCGGACTTGCCACTGTCAGACTGCCGGCGGGACTGCGGCGCATGGAGGAAAAGGCGTTTGCAGGGAGTGCGCTGTCTTATCTGGTGCTTCCTGCTGCTCTGGAGAGCATAGGCGCCGGGGCTTTTTCCGGCTGTGAGTCCCTTGCTTATCTGCAGCTTCTGGGCGATACGCCTGTATGGTCGGAAGACAGCCTGGAGCGCACTTCTCCGGAGCTTGTGATTGCGGGAGGTGCGGAAAGCGCAGCCCGGGATATGGCGCAGAATACGGGTGCCGTATGGGAAAACACCTCCCTGTGGAGTGAACGCATGCTGCTGGAGGGTAATGTTGCCAGCATGGGGCTGGACATGGAAGACTCCGTGGTGGTTCCCTGGATGAATGTGGCGGAAAACTGTCCTATTGAGGCAATCGGTGCCAAGCGCTGCGAGAGTGCGGAGATCCGGCTGTCCGGTTTTCAGACAAGGATTGAAGCGGGCGCCTTCCGCGAATGGATATCTCTTACCCGTGTTACAGCACCCGGCGGTCTGACAGCGATTGGGGACTATGCGTTCTTTGGATGCTCGGGACTGCAGGAAATACCGGACATTTCACAGACTGTGCAGATTGGTGCCTACGCGTTTGCCCATTGCACTTCCCTGTCCCGAGCCATACTGCCGGACACACTGATAAAGCTGGGTGAAAACGCATTTATGGAATGCACGGGACTGGAAGAACTGAAGCTGGGAAACGGAGTGCGATATCTTCCCGATTATGCGTTTTCGGACTGTCCGCTGGGAGATGTGGTGATTCCCGGTCAGGTCCATGAGATCGGGAAGGCGTTTTTCCGAAGCCCCGGGCTTTTCAGCGTATCGGTCGAGGAAGGCGTTCGGAACATACGGAATGAAGCGATGGGACAGTGTGAAAACCTCCGCTCTGTATCGCTTCCGGAAAGTCTGACAGTACTGGAACCCGACGCATTCCGGGACTGTGAAGCCCTCTGTGATCTGGCTGTGCTGAACCCGGAACTGTCTCTGGACGGGGTATGGCTGCCCGAAAATGTAGTGATTCATGCCCGGCGTGGCTCTGCGGCACAGGCAGCAGCTGAACAATACGGATACACATTTGCAGCGATGGAAAAAGACGGAACCTGATATCGGTTCCGTCTTTTTGATTACGGAGAAAGCAGATAATACAGAGGCACCATGCAGGGTGTCTCCTCGGGAAAGTACAGTGTGGCGTTTCCGTCTGTCCACTGCAGAACAAACGAATAAGGTTCGAAGGGAACGATATAGCGATCGTCCACTGTATCCGATGGGAAAACCGTCAGACCCTGGTACTGCTGCAGGTCCTGCAGATAGGCTTCGATCTGAGAGCGCGTGACATGAGCGGTGGTGAGCAGGCTGGCATGAGGCGGCTGCGTCAGGTCACAGAAAACACGGGGGAGTGCCATGTTTCCCGCATCGTCCGTGAAAAAAGGAATGTTTTCCCACTGCAGTGTCATGGCGTCCAGGAAGGCGGGCACGAGCAGCATCGGCGGGATGGTTCCCTGAAGACTCATGTTTTCCTGGATCTCGCGGATATTCCCGGATTCCAGGGCATCTTCCAGACTGTGGACTGAGTACAGCGTCATCTGGGTTGTTTTCTCAATATCGACCAGCAGTCCTTCCATGGTATCCAGTACATGATCGGTGTCTGTCTGCACCTTTGTCACATCATCGGACCATGGCGTGTCTGCAAAGAGCGTGGGATACGCTTTCTGCCAGGTGTCCCAGGGGCTGGCATCCCCTATCTGCAGGAGCAGATAGTTGGAGGCCAGAGCGGCATAATCCGCATGGCAGCGCGCCAGGCGAATCTTGAAATCTGCATGGGCCTGCATGCAGTCCAGTGTGGGCTGATAAAGAACATCGCACAGAAGATGCTGCATGGTGTTTCTGACGAACATTCTCTCGTCCCCCAGTGCCTGGTTCAGAGCATCCAGTTCATAACGCACAAAGGAGAGATCCCTGTCAGCATAGGGCGCAAGCGCGGCCTCCGTCAATGTGTTTTCAGGTATGTTCCGTGCTTCCAGAAAGTGCAATGCGGCATACACTGCCGCACGTGCCCGAAGAAGTGTGTCCCAGTCCGGTGTGGCTGCCAGGGACAGAACCGTGTCGTATGCCCAGATTTCACAGGAAAGGATATCCTCCTGACAGGCAAGATAGGCATCCCATGCATCCAGGATGGGGTGCACAGGCTCGGCACAGGCAGCGGTGCACAGGCAGAGCAGACACAGGAGCAGAAGAAAACGCTTTGCGTATGGCACATCAGGTCCTCCCTTCAGAAATAAACAGGCCAGAGCGGTGGAAATCCGCTGCTCAGAAGACAGTCATCCATGGCGTCACGGTCATAGTGGTGCAAAAGACCGTATATGAGGCAGATATCCCGGGGCTGCGCAGCGGTAAGCGGTGTGCGGTGCGCCGCCTTAAGCATGTCCTGAACAATGGGAAGATCCATGTCCAATGTCACGGCAATGCGAAGGATAATGTCTCTTTGCGGATGGCTTTTGCCGGTAGTGATATTGTAGATATGCGCTTTGCTGCACTCGACCAGGTGTCCCAGCTTTTCGATGGACATATCATCCGGGAGCATAGGCAGAATCAGCTGCGGCAGCGTCCGTGGTTTCTGGACTCTCTGAAGAAGACACTGCAGGTCTTCCCCTTCCTGGATCTGATGAATCATGGAAACGGTACGGTAGACATGACTGGTTGTCATGGAACAGACCTCCTGTCATTGTGTATTGATTATACCATGGAGGAAGACTCCTGCCTATCATTCTCTGCTTTCCAGGCGGCAAACGCGGGACTTCGCAGAAAGGGAATGACAATATAATGCGTGGCATTTTCGGGAAAACAGTCGAGTATGGGAAGATGCTGCATACGACAGAGATGACTCTGCCAGGCTGCAAAGGCGGTATAGGCTTTTGCAAAGACAGGCGCGTCCTCGTCCTTTACGGTGAGGGTGTCGGATAGCTGTACATCCCGGGACGCCAGTCCCCTGGGGAAAAACTCGCGGATGGCAATGCTCTGCGCGTTCCCTTCATCCCAGCCTGAGTATGTCAGACTGGTTTTTCCGCGGGCAATCAGGCCTGCGATGAGGTATTTCCCGCGAAGCAGGGTTCCGCTTTCCAGCTGGTCAGGAAGCGCGACGGGGAAAGTGCGGCAGACAGGGCAGTTCCCGTCTGGTGCCAGAATACGCATGCACTGCGGACAGAACTGTCTTCCTTCGAAATCCATAAGGATACCTCCTGCATTTCAAATAATGCGACTTTCGTCATGAATATTGTAACGGGAAGAGCGGACTCCTTTGTCTACTGCAGGTAGACAACCTGATTCCTGAAAAAAGGTATACTGGGCAAGGAGGTATCAGCGTATCGCGTCAATGCATGGACAACGGGGAAGGGAGGAAGCGGGCATGGGCTTTCGGATACGGGTAATCGATGATTTTCATGCGGAACCCTATGCTTTTCTGAGCAATGCCTATGAGACAGCCGTACTGTATGAAGGCCTTGTCTTCGGCAGTGCAGAGGCTGCGTTTCAGGCACAGAAGTGCAGAACGTGGGAGGAACGCGGAGTGTTTGCAGACCTTTCCCCGGCCAGGAGCAGAAATCGGGGACGGCAGGTTCCGCTGCGTGCTGACTGGGAGAAGATTCGGCTGACGGTTATGGAAAAGATTGTGATGGCAAAGTTTTTGTAGCATCCGGATCTGGCTTCCCGCCTTCTTCGGACGGGAGAAAGTCTTCTGGTAGAAGAAAATGACGGGGACGACGGATACTGGGGTGTCGACCGGAAAACCGGCGAGGGAGACAATCACCTTGGGATAATTCTCATGCGCGTCAGAAAACGCATGCGTGAGGAAATGAAAGAGGAGAGAGCAATATGCGGCCAGGAATCATGATTGCGCAGGCCTTTCCCGGATGGACCTATGTACGCGAACTGGGGAAAGGCAGTGAAGGCAGTGTACATATGATCCGGGAACAGAACGGACCGAACTGTGGAGCCGTGAAGGTCTCACGCATATGGGAAGAACTGGAACCGGAGGAGAGCTCTTCTGTCAGTCAGCAGGAGATACCGCACCTGGTTCCCGTTCTGGAGGAAATACGGGTCCAGGATGAGGAATGCATCCCATACCGGCTCAGTCGGATGCCCTGTCTTCTGCCTTTCTCTTTCTGGGAGGAAGCCGATGTCATTCGAACCGGTGTGCAGATATGTGAAGCGCTTGCCGGACTTCACAGGGCAGGGTATGCCCACCTGGATGTGAAACCGGAGAATGTGTTTGTGGACAGGAAGGGAGACCTGTATCTGGGGGACTACGGTACCCTGCGGGATATCCGCTGGATCAGTGCGACAATGCCGCTGATGGGAACCCGGCATTATCTTCCCCCGGAAGTCAAGGATGAACGGCTCGCTCCGACGGATGCACAGAGCCTGATCCGGATGGATCTGTATGCACTGGGCATGATGCTGTTTGAGATGTTCTGCTGGCATGCATGGGGGGAAGCGTGTCATGGGCGAAAGGACTGTCAGGAAAGCAGGGATGCATGGTTTGATATTGTGCATCAGCGTATGGCGGACAATCCGGATGATGCTTTTCTCTCGTCAGACGTGGGGCGTGTGATTCTCCGGGCAACGGCGCCGGATCCGCTGTCCCGGTATGCGTCTGCGGAGGAAATGCGTGCAGCGCTGATAAGAGCCGCACAGAGAGATGCCTGGGTACAGCCTTCGGTGGAGGAAGAAAAGGAAAAGGCAGTGGCAGCCATGGAACATTTTCTTTACGCGGATCCACGCCGGTTCCTGATGCTGTGCTACCAAAACGGCGTGCACCGCCCCTATGGTCCTTCCCCGTATGTAGGCAGAGGACTCAAGGGGCTGTCGCTGTACTGGGGAAAGGCAAAGCCTGTGCGTATGGTGCTGTGCGGAGAAACCCTGTATGGCTGGGAGGAAGAGTGTGGGGCAGAGATTGCACTGCATGAATTCTTCGGAGAAAACACCTGGCCCAGGGCTATGGAAATGGAAGTTTTCTATGAGGACGGTTTCCACTGCAGATGGCGCATGATTCATGGCGAGCCTGAGAGAGGGTGGGACTGGTTTAAGATGCCTCTGGAAACCTGACAGAAAAGAGGCTGATGCCGGGAAAAAACGGAGATGGACAGCTGCAGAAGGATGGCCTTTCTGGCGTTCCGGAGGAAAAGCTGACAGCGGGATGGGGTCTGTATGGCAGACGGCCTGGGCGAAAGGAGGAGCGTATGGTCAGCCGTGAAATGCTTTTTTCAGCCATGCCCAAAGCGCCGATGTACCGGTATGACTGGGAGACAGTGGAAAATCTCCCGGAAATGCAGGCGTGGATCCGGCGCATGCGGGATGTACCGCAGGATACACTGCGACAGAAGGACGGCAGTGTCTGGACACATACACGCCGGGCATGTGATGCGCTTGCCCAGTCGTCGGCGTTTCAAAGCCTCAGTGATGCCATGCAGGTCGCGGTAGCGCTGGGCGCGCTGTTCCAGCATATCGGAAAAGTGAGCCGGGGACGAGATCTTGCAGTCGCATCGGAGGCTGCCGACAGCGGAGATGTGGGTGGACGGCTGACCCGGATGATCCTGTGGAGAGACTATGATCTGTGCGGCACGCCTTCCCATCAGCAGCTCCGGGAGGCGGTCTGTGCCTATGTGAAATGGCATGCAGTGCCGCTGTTCCCGCTGCTTTCGGAACGGAAGATCCGCAGGATTGCCGCAATCGGGCAGGCTGCTCCGCTGTTTTCTCTTCGGGGGCTTTGCGCGCTTGCACAGGCGGACATACAGGGAAACATTACGGACGATCAGAAAGAAAGGCAGTCCGCTGCGGAGCGCTTCCATGAGGCTGCCCGGGATGCCGGATGTATTGATTTTCCGTATCCGTTCCCTTCTGCGCACACAGCGAAGGTTTATCTGCAGGAAGAAAATGGGTGGCAGGATGAGGAGACGTATATTCCTGAGTGGGGCAGTGTTATTCTTCTGTGTGCGCTTCCAGGCACGGGAAAGGATATGTGGATACAGGATCACTACCACGGAATGCCCGTAGTCAGTCCGGACGCATGGCCATGGAGAAGAGATACGGAGAATGCCGGTGTACTGCAGTCGGAGACAGCACTGGGCTATCTGCGTGCTCACCGCAGTTTTGTCTGGAAAACGCATTCCCTGCCAAAGTACCGCAGTGCGCAGGTGTCTCTCATTTCAAGCTATGGTGCAGGGGTGCGGATTGTGTTTCTGGAGACAAGCTACAGCGAAAACCTGCGGCGCAATCGTGAAAAAGTGGATGGCGTGCCGGAAAGTGTAATGGACCGCATGCTTATGCGCATGGAACCGCCCATGCCCTGGGAAGCGGAACGGGTGGACTGGGTATGTGTTTAGGAAGGAAATTGTATGACCATGCGAACGGGAGAAAAAATGCAGAACGTCCGGTGCGGGATACGGCAGGTATTCGGGTATGTCCTGTCCGTGGGAAGCTGGATACTGATGGTATCGGCTTTTTATCCCAGTTCGGAGCATGAAGCACCGCCGTTTGTGGCGGGGCTGGCGCTTGTGGCGGGAGGAGTCGGACTGATGGGTATTCTGGTGGTGTACAGTGCACTGGGAAAGGGCTGGACAGCGGTTTCCCGATGCTGCACCTTACAGGCGGGATGCTGTGCTGTGGTGCTTGTGTATGACTACTGTATCGGACCGGGCTATGATCGCTTTACATGGCGCGTTATCGGACTGCTTGCGGCTTATGCGCTGCTGGCATGCCTGGGATGGGGAAAAAGGCGGTGAAACAATATGCTGGATTATACCCAATACATGACATGGCGGGATGAATCGCTGCAGGGTACATGGCATACGCCTGCGCGGCTGTGCGCCAAGGTGGACGGGAATGGGCAGTACGTCCCCTTTGCAGGCGCGACCACTGTTTTTCGTCTGGACCGGAGACAGACAAGGGCACTGGCGCTTATGCGGGATGATCTGACACAGCGTCTCTGCGGGACGGGATGCCTCGCAGCACCGCTGCCGGAGAGCAGCTTTCATCTGACGCTTCACGACCTGGCAAACCAGGAGAACATGGCAGGCAGAGGCGTGCGCGGATGCAGAAACAGTATACACACAGTACTGCGGCAGGCTATGGACGCGGTGCGGGAGATCCGGCATGACAGTGACGGAGAAGTTCTGTGCATGCAGACAGACCGCATTGTAAACATGGTATCACTGTCACTGGTGTGTGTCATGATGCCGGTATCGGAGAAGGACAGGCGCCTGTGGGATATGTGGTATGAAAGGATTCAGGAGGTGTTCCCTCAGGAAGGCCCCTGTCTTCCGCATGTGACATTGCAGTATTATCGGCCGGGGATGCTTGACGGTACGGAAATCGGGCATGCGCTGCGGGATGCGCAGCCGCGTTCACCGATCGTGCTGCGACTGCCCGTGGAGAGCCTGACAGCGCAGTTCTTTTCCAGTATGCAGACCTATCGGGACTGGCCGCTGCGGGTATGCTTCATATGCGACGGCGGGCTCAACCGAAGTGTCATGGCCTCCGCGATTGCAAACCATATGGCCGCACAACGCGGTCTTCCGCTGGTCGCCTGCGCCAGAAGCGCGGAGGAAACAGGAAAGGGCAGCGTGATTCCGGAGGAGGTCATACGCACACTGGCGGCACATGGTATCGGATGGGAGGCGATACAGCCATTCTCGGTGCCGCTGTCGTCCGATCCATGGACTGCCTTCAGCCGTTTTGTGGCAGTGACGGCCGGTGCGTATGCGCGGATGCTCATGGCACCGGTGGAAAAAGCGCGGTGGGAAGCAGAGAGCGGGTGGCTCCTGGGTATCCCGGACCCGGCAGAGGATGGGCGATATGAGGAAGCCTATGCGCGACTGGAGAAAGGCGTGAAGGCGCTGATCGCCCGTTGGACAGAGGAAGGGCTGTTTTCCACAGACATGGATAAAACATCATAAAAACAAACATCAGCCCCGGCACAGGCCGGGGCTGATTGTGCGATCGGAAATGAATTACTGCATGGACTGCGTGAACGCCCAGGCAATATCAATGGCGGACTGATGCGCTCGGGCATAGCTGCCGATGGCCGTTACCTGCGCATCAGTGCGCGGGAAGTGAATACACAGATGTCCGTCAAAGTTATTGTCCGTGATATGCTCGACGGAGTGCGGTGTGTCATGGGTGGAACCGATATAGACAGAGCCGTCGGAAAATACAACCCACACTGCCTTGGGGGCCCATGTGGTCTGGCCGCCGAAGGCTTTCTGCATGCGTGCGGTATCATTGGCCGTCAGCGGTTCTGCGTCTGCATGGGCGCCGACGGAGAAGACATGAACCTGCCAGGAAATACCGGTGCTGAAATCGTATACGGTAGCATAGGGATACTTGCGCGCTACCTCCTTCACCGTGGAATACCAGTTGGCATACTTGACCTGGGAAGCCTTCGGTGCGCTGCTGCTTGTGCCTACGGTAGCTGCGACCACTGTCTGTGTCAGCGAGTCCGTGGAGGCGGCTACAGCGGAGGAGGATGCAAGCTGAGCGAGTGTCTTTTCCCCGGCAATGCCGTCGGCAGTCAGACGGTTTTTCTCCTGGAAGGCCACCAGCGCCTGGTAGGTGCGCACACCGAAGACGCCGTCAGCATTGCCGCTCAGGTAGCCCAGGGCGATAAGTTTTTCCTGCATGCTCCGTACGGCGGCGGATGTATCTCCCTTCTTCAGGACTTCCGCAACCGGTACAGGGGTTGCCGTGGGCCGCGGCGTGGCGGTAGCAGCTGCGCGGGCAATGGCGGAAGTGGAGAACAGACGCGTCTGTGTCTTCTCGCCGGCAATGCCGTCCATGGAAAGGCCGTTGGTCTTCTGGAATGTCGCTACCGCTTCCGCTGTCGTGGTGCCATAGACACCGTCGGCCTTGCCATACAGGTATTTCAGCGCAATCAGGCGCTCCTGAAGAGCACGTACCGCATCGCCGGTCATGCCTTTGCGGAGTACGGTATAGCCTTCCTGGACTGCATCCCTGGTTTCAGAAGTATAGGCAATGGCGGAGGCTGAGAACAGCTTGACCTGTGTGTCATAGCCTGCAATGCCGTCTGTCTTCAGTCCGTTCTTCTCCTGGAAAGCACGGATGGCTGCTACGTCATCCTCTTTGCATACCCCGTCCGTTGTAGCCTGGTAATAGCCCAGTTCCGTGAGCCGAGTCTGCAGGTGATAGACAATGTCGCCGGCTGTGCCGAGCTTTACGGAAATGGCGGTCTCTTTCGTAATCGGAGGCAGTGTGGGAATGGCTGTCGGTGCGGGTGTCGGGGTAATCTCGGGCAGAGGCGTCGCTTTGGCATTCAGGGCATCATAGCTGAAAAGCCAGGCGATGGTTTCATTGCCGGCAATACCGTCGGACTGCAGACGGTGATTCGTCTGGAAGGCTTTCAGGGCTGCCACGGAAGCGGAACCGAACTGGCCGTCCACTTTTCCTGTGAGATATCCCAGATCCTTGAGCCGCTGCTGCACGCGGCGCGCATCTTCTCCGGAAGAGCCCTGCCGGACTGTACCGGAGGGTACCTGGAAAGTAGGAACCGGCGTGGGGGTTGCGGTGGGCTTGGGTGTCGGCGTGGCATCGACAGCCAGCGCTGCATCGGAAAAAATCGCGTTCTGGGTCACACTGTCACAGTAAGCCTGCTGAGAAAGCCCGTTCTTCTTCTGGAAAGCCTTGACGGCTTTCTGTGTAGCGCTGTCATAGATCATGGTAATGGAACCCTTGTAATAGCCAAGGGCGGTCAGCCGGATCTGCAGCTGTCCTACCAGGTCGCCCGTGTGATTCAGGCGCAGCGTTGCGCCCGGGACAGGGGGAAGTGTGTTGACAGTGGTCTTGGTACCCTTGCTGTTCAGCGGCTTTCCGGAATAGAGAAAAGCCTGCATGTTGGCATCTACGATTCCCGTCTGGGGATAGTCGTTCTTTTTCTGGAAGGCGAGCACGGCCTTGCGCGTGGCACTGCCAAAACGGCCGTCCGCAGTGCCGGCACGCAGATATCCCAGCTCGATCAGGGCATTCTGCAGCGCGGTGACAGCTTCTCCGGAAGAACCCTCCGAGAGTACAAAGTAATAGGAAGCCTGCTCGTCGGGAGTCAGTGTCGGCACCGGGGTGGGACTGGCTGTGGCCTTTGCGGCTTTTCCGGTAACGGTCTTCATGTACAGATACTGGGTGTTCACATAACCGTCTTTTCCGTTCCAGGACACCCGGGCCCAATCACCCGTGACGCTTTTGACGCGCAGTGTGTCACCGGCAGGAATCTGATCCAGCAGACGGGCACCGGTGGAAGCTTTTTCCCGCAGATTGACCTTGTCTCTAGTAGTAGTCTCATACGGATAGGATTCTACGGTCTCCGGGACTGCGGTGACGGCAGACTCCACAATCATGGCTGCGGCTGGCTGGAGATAATCTCCCAGCACATAGCCTGTGCGGCCGCGGGCGGATACCTTATAATAACTGCCGCTTTTCGAGAGTACTTCCACGCTTTCGCCTGCGTCCAGTCTTTCCAGTACCAGGGCAGAAGCGGACGCACTGCGGCGCATGTTCACGCCGGACAGAGTCACGGTACGGTAAGGATAGACAGAGTCGCTCAGCGCCGGAGCGGCCCACAGGCTCAGCATCATCAGACAAAGGATGATGACAGCGATTCGCGTATGTCTCATGTGTTGATTCCCCCGATATTATCAGATCAGGCGGTATACCATTCGACAGGTAACCATCCTGATTGTAGCGAAAATATGACAGAACGTCAATAAAATATGAACAAATTGTCACAAATTTGCGTATTTTTTTCGTATTCTATCGTTTCTTGACCGATGATAGGCGGGTTTTTATAATAGTTCGGTGTCATAAATAAATGACCGGAAGGGAAAAACAGCGCGCAGGCGCTTGGGTGAATCGGATATGAAAATAGTGGTGGCGCAGCCGCTGGGACTGCCTGCGGAAGAGGTGAAGGAAGCCCTGGCCTGCTTTGCAGAGGAAGGCCATACGGTGCATGTGGCAGAGCGGATCGGCACGCAGGAGGAAACAGCCTGTATATGCGCGGACGCGGACATAGTCATACTGGCGAACATGCCGTTCCCGGACGCGGTGATCAATCAGTGTCCCAAGCTTCGCATGATTGATGTGGCATTTACGGGCGTGGATCATATAGGCATGGAAGTATGCCGGCACAGAGACATTGTGGTATGCAATGCCAGCGGATATGCCGTGCGCGCAGTAAGCGAGCAGGCAGTCGGCATGCTTCTGTCTGTTCTGCGGCAGATCCCGGCCATGGATGCCCGCGTCCGCGCATGCAGAGACCGGGAAGGCTTTGCGGGCGGCGAGATTGCCGGAAAGAACTGCGGCATCATCGGCCTGGGCGAGATCGGGCTTGCCACAGCCAGACTGCTTTCCGCCTTTGGTGCCAGAGTCGTGGCCACGTCCCTTACCCAGACATCGGGAGAGAGGGCGGGCATTCCCATGATGCCCCTTGCGGAAGTGCTCCGACTTTCGGACGTTGTGTTTCTGCACTGTCCGCTGCATGCTTCCACAAAGGAACTGATAGCCCGGGACACGCTTTCCATGATGAAAGAAGGCGCGATTCTTCTGAACATGGCCCGGGGAGGCGTGGTAAACAGCGCAGACGTGGCAGAAGCGCTCCGCACAGGGCATCTCGGGTTTTATGCCACGGATGTATTTGACCGGGAACCGCCGCTGCAGGCAGCGGATGTACTTCTTTCCGCGCCGCATACACTGTTCCTTCCGCACACCGGTTACGCTACACAGGAAGCCATGCGCATGCGTCTTTCCATGGTAAAGGAAAATCTTTCAGCCTATCTTGCAGGGAACCCGGTGCGGGTTGTCAGGTGAAAGCGCATGCAGTTTGTGATACTCAGTGTAGGGAAAATGAAGGAAAAACCTTATCGGCAGATGGCGGACGAGTATATCAAGCGCCTGGGTCGCTTTGGAAGGTTTGAAGAGATGGAAGTGCCTGATCTCAGTGAACCGGAACACAGTTCGCCTGCCCTGGAAAAGCAGGTGATGGACCGGGAAGGGGCAGCCATACTTGCCAGAATCCGGCCGTCAGACTATGTGATAGCCATGGCGATCCGCGGAAAGATGCGAACCTCGGAGGAAACGGCGGAATGGCTGAGCCGCTGTATGACCACAACACAGGGGCGGATCGTGTTTGTGATCGGCGGATCCCTGGGACTGTCCGGCGAGGTGCTTGCCAGAGCCAATGAGTCTTTCTCCATGAGTCCCATGACATTTCCTCATCAGCTGGCCAAGGTAATGCTTCTGGAACAGGTGTATCGGGCTATGAAGATTACAGCAGGCGAGCGTTACCACAAGTAGGAGATCGGTATGAAAAAACTGACAGCAATTCTGTTTACCCTGGTTCTTCTTCTGAGCGTGATTCTGGGACCGGCAGTCTCTGGCGGGGAGACAGTGGCCGGGGAAGACATGCGGCTTACGCAGACCGTAGCGGCCAAGAAAAAGAAGAAGAATAAAGCCACGCAGACCCCCCGGGTGACAGCGACGCCGAAGCCGACTGCGACGCCGCGGCCCACAAAGACGCCAAAGCCGACAGCCACGCCTGCACCGACCGTGTCTCCGTTGCCCGAGGGTCCGATCACGGACCCGCAGTCGATCGCGGACTACATCTTTGCCCATGGCTGTCTGCCGGATAATTTTCTGACGAAGAAGGAAGCCCAGGCCAAGGGATGGAATTCATCGAATTATGTGTCGGATGTAGCGCCGGGCATGTCCATCGGCGGAGACCGCTTTGGCAATTATGAAGGGCTTCTGCCCCGGGCCAAGGGAAGGCAGTACTATGAGTGCGACTGCTATTATACGGGCGGGCGCCGGAATGCCTACCGCATTATCTATTCCAATGATGGGCTGGTCTTCTATACGGAAGACCATTACCAGACTTTCCAGGAGATGCATCCGAGCGTTCCGGGCACAACCCGGGCACCGTGAGGCAGAGATATGCAGCAGTTAATCGGATGTCACCTCTCCAGCAGCAAAGGATATCTGGCCATGGGCCGCACGGCGGTGCAGATCGGAGCCAATACCTTTCAGTTTTTTACCCGCAACCCGCGGGGCGGACAGGCGCGGGAGGCCAATCCACAGGATCTTTCCGCATATCTCGCGTATGCCGATGGGAACGGAATAGGGCCTGTCATTGCCCATGCGCCGTATACACTGAATCTGTGCTCAGCCAAGGAGGATATCCGCGATTTTTCGCTTCGGACCATGCTGGATGACCTGGCGCGGCTGCAGCCGCTTCCGCAGGTCCTGTACAATTTTCATCCCGGCAGTCATACCGGGCAGGGGGAGGAAGCCGGTACAGCACAGATCGCGCAGGCGCTGGAAGCACTGCTTCCGGCGCGGGGGAATGTGACCCTGCTTCTGGAGACCATGGCGGGAAAAGGCAGTGAGGTCGGCGGAACATTCGCGTCGCTTGCGGCCATACTGCACAGGCTGGGCGATCCCCCGGGGCTGGGTGTATGCCTCGATACCTGTCATGTCTGGGATGCCGGGTATGATATCCGGGAAAAACTGGAAGCCGTGCTGGAGGATTTTGACCGTACCGTCGGGCTTTCGCGTCTGTATGCGCTGCATATCAATGACAGCAAGAATCCCCGCGGCAGTCACAGGGATCGGCATGAAAAGCTGGGGGAGGGCATGATCGGACTGGAAGCGCTTGAGCGGATGACGACGCATCCCGCGCTGTGCCATCTTCCCATGGTTCTGGAAACGCCCAATGAACTGGACGGATATGCCAGGGAAATCCGTGTTCTGCGCGCATGTGGGGAGGCCCTGGCATGATCCGGGACTGTGTATGGGATTTTGACGGAACGCTGATAGATTCGTATCCTGCCATGACCAGTGCCATGCGTGCCGCGCTTGCGTCGTTTGACATAGCGCTTTCGGATACGGAGATCCTGGGGCTTCTCAAGCAGTCCCTTTCCTTCTGTGAAACGGTCATGCATGCGCGCTATGGCGTGGATACGGACCAGCTGAACCGTATTTTCCGTCGGGAGGAGCAGAAGCGGCTTTCGGACTTTACACTGATGCCAGGCGTCCGTGAAGTGCTGCATGCGATGGCTGGACAGCAGGTCCGGCATTTTCTCCTGACGCACCGGGATCACATGGCCTGGGATATACTTGAAAGGGAAGGCTTCAGGGAGATGTTTGCCGGCGGTGTGACGGCGGAAATGGGGTTTGCGAGAAAACCGGACCCCGGGGCACTCCTTCACCTTATGCGGACATACAAGATGCGTCCGGAGGCGACGGTCATGATCGGGGACCGGCCGCTGGACGTGCAGTGCGGAAGGAACGCGGGCTGCCATAGCGCTCTGCTGGACCCGGAGAAACGGTTCGAAGGGGAGATGTGTACCTATCGTCTGCGGGAAGTCCGGGAGATAATGACGCTTTTCAAGCAGCGGCCCGATCTGCTACAATAGACAGGCTGCGAAATGTATACAGAAAGTGAGACAGACATGAAGAAAATCCTGTTGTTTCTTGTTGGTATGATGCTCCTCATGGGAGTCTGCATGGGAGTATCCGGGGAGGAAACACTGGTACTGCATCCGGTGGAGGGCGTGATCCGCCCCGGACAGGCGATTCTGATCGAATATGAAGCGCCGCGGGACGGGACCGCCAGCCTGACACTGCGCGATGCGCCGGAAGACACGGAAGCGCTTTCCGTGGTGGCACAGACATTCGAGATCTATAAGGGACACGGCGGACTGTGGTGGAACGGCACCTATAACGGAGTGCCTGCACCGGACGGGGACGCGTACCTGGTGCTCGAATGCGAGGGAGAAATCGCCTATGTGCCGGTTACGGTAGGGAACGTTCATCCCATGGTGCTTCGGGCGGAGACGAGCGTATCCGTGCTGCACCCGGGGGAGAGCCTTTCGGTGAAGGCCTATCTCACCTGCAGCGGTACGCTGACGCTTCTTGCACAGCATGAGAACGGGGAAACGGACTCTGTGAGCGTGCAGACAGAGGAAGGCGAGGGCGGTCTGGAATGGACGCCGGAGGGACTTACGGACGGCACGGTGGCTATCAGTCTTATGCTGACGGATGCGTCCGGGGATACCTCGGAGCCCTTCCGCAGCGTGGTAGCGCTGGAAGGTTTCCCTGAGGCGGACATCCCTGCAGTGGAAGCTGACTCCGGGAACGAGAAAGCGGAAGACGAGACGGTGGACGCAGAGGAAACCGTACAGGAAGAGGACAGGGCTGAGCCGGTGCTGTCCGGTGACAATGATCAGAGGCAGTATACACCGAACTGGACCAGCCCGTACTATGGAACGGACACCTCTTTGAACTACTGGACGCTTCCCATGGACATTACGGATGAGGAAGCGGTATGGCAGGTGCTGACCTCTCCGATTACCGTGGTGGATACAGGAAAGGATAAGTCAGAGCGCACGCAGATTGTCATCCGCAAGGAGCCGTCTCTGGAGAGCGACGGCGTGGGTGTGGTAACCTGCGTAAGCCAGGGCGTGCATGTGCTGGAAACCCTGGACAGCGGCTGGACCAAGATTGAGTGCTACTCCTCTTCTTTCCATAATTCCAAGATCAAGGCCTGGAATTTCCTGGTACAGGGGTATGTGGAGACAAAGTATATAAAGACGGTAAAGCCCAATCAGGAACTGGGCTTTGTGGTGGACAAGCTGACGCAGCGGCTCTATGTGTTCAAGGACGGGCATCTGTTCTCGACGCTTCTTGTTTCGACCGGGCTTTCCAATGCCCGTCAGCCATACAATGAAACGCGCTCGGGTGAGTTCCTTCTGCTCAATCCGGCTGTGGGCGAGTTCCGCAGCGATAATCTCTACTGTTCCATGGCGATCCGGTTTGATAACGGCGACCTGCTGCATGAGGTGCCGCATACGCTGAACCGGGACGGATCGAATAATTACTCCAACACCGAACCCAAGCTGGGCGAGCGTGCCAGTCACGGCTGCATCCGTGTGCAGCGCAAGAAGACGCCGGAAGGCGTCAATATGCGCTGGATCTGGGAACACCGCACCAATAACATGCGCATCCTCATCTGGGAGGACTGGCAGGGACGGCAGATCCCGTACCCGGATGATGACAGCCTGGTCTATTACAATCCCAATGGCGGACAGATGTATCACAGCGGACCGACCTGTAATTCAGCTTCCGGCAAGACATTCGAAGCCTTCCCGTACGGGGAACTGGATTCGGAGACGTATGCGAAACTGGAGAGATGCGATTACTGCACGCCGCCGCTTCGCAAGGCGGAGATTGACGCCATCAACGAACTGCATGCGCCGGGGGGCGATCATGATCCGGTGCTCACGGAAGCTCGCCGGAAACTGGGACTTCTGGATGAGTAAAGGAGGGGTTCCATGAATCTGGTGGACTGGGTGATACTCGGCATTGTCGGGATCAGTCTGATCTTTGGGCTTTATCGGGGATTCATCAGTTCGGTGCTCAATGTGGGCGGGTGCCTGATCTCCTTTATTGCCTCTTTTCTTCTCTATCCCAAGGCAACAGAATGGGTGGCGGGGAATACGGACCTGCAGCGGACGCTTCTGAATTTTACGGATGCTGCCAGCCGCATCGGTGACCTGGAAACGAGTGTCATGAGTGCGGGAAGTCTGACGCCGCAGGGGATTGCAGAGGTCGTGGAAAAGGCGGGGCTTCCCCAGCCGCTTTCACAGATTCTCTCCTCTAACCTTACCAACACGGTTTATGGCAGCGCGACGTCTGTGTCCAGCTATGTAAGCCAGACGGTCCTGTCCTCCATAACCAATATTCTGACTTTCCTGATAGTGTTTACAGGGCTGTATCTTCTGATTTCTCTGGTACTGAGCCTGATACGGGCCATCTTCCGCTTTCCGGTGCTGAAACAGCTGGATGCGGCGGTGGGGGGACTGTTCGGAATACTTCGGGGTATCATTATTGTGTTTGCGCTCTTTGCACTGGTACCCCTGGTGGAGACCATAGCGCCGATGGATGCAGTCCATGATCTGATTGCACAGTCCACACTGGCGCCTTACTTCAATAATGGAACATTGCTGACCATGATTATGAATGGACATCTGTGACAGGCAGGAGACGGCTCCTGCCTTTTTTGGTGTGCCGGGCATGGCGAAGGTCTGCCGGGTGAAGTCGCACCTTACGGGAAATTACCGCGAACCGCAGCCCATTGACAGTCAGCAGGTATCCAGGCACGAAGTCGTGCCGCATTGCAGCGCCGAATGCCAGACCGGTATGTGCGGTGCAATGCGGAGGGGCGGGAAGGTGAAAATTCACTTCCTCTGTCGGCGTATGAAAAAATCGAAAAAATGGGGGATAGAAATCGATCAGGTCCCGAAATATCGGGGCTTTTGCGTTTGATTCCCATAAAAGAATCTGTTACGCTCTTACACAAGGATGTGGTCATGTGAATAGGATTACCAAACGCTTCGGGGGTGCCAATACCCAATGTGCAATCTGGATTGCCCTTTGCTTTTCGGCAACCTCCATGATGTACCTGGCATGGCTGTACAGACTCATGGACGGAATGGATGCTGTCCGGGTGGATGCAGTCAGCATGGTGGCAGGATATGCGTCCCAGGCAGCGGGCATAGGGCTTGGATGTCTTCTTCTTCGAAAAAGCGGTGTCAGTGCGCAGAAAGCACTGTGGGCGGTTATGCTCCTGTTTGTGTGCATGTCAGTGCCGGCTGTCTTTCAGCAGTTTACGGCGGCTCTCGTCTTTGGACTGGGCATGAACCTTCTGTGCGGTATCATAGTGGCGTTCTATCTCTTTTTCCCCTGCCTGAGGCAGGACGTGAAAAACGGGGGAACCGTGTTTGGCGCGGGCTATGCACTCTCCACTCTCAGCGTATGGCTGCTTTCGCTTCTGGATGGCGGAAAGCTGTTCCGGGGACATTTTGTGGTTCCCATAACGGGCGCGGCAGCATGCATTGCCTGTGTGTACGCCGGCAGGCGGGGACTCACACGCATGGATGTGCAGGAAATGCAGGAGGTATCCCCGCAGGCATGGGTACTGCCTGTCGGTGCGGTCTTTCTTATGAGCCTTGTGAAGAACCTGGGATTCGGATTTCCGGCCAGTGATCTGACAGCGGGACTGCCGCTGGAACTCTCCCGGCTTTTCTATGCGCTGGGGCTCGTCGTCGCAGGAATTGTCTGTGACAGAAAACGACAGTGGGGCGGAGCGTGTACGCTGGTGGCGCTGGCAATGCCGTTTCTTATGATGGCGCTGTCCGGCAGCGCGGAAAAGGTACCCGCTTTTGCGCTCTGGTCGCTGGACTATCTCTTTTACGGATTCTTTTCGGTATACAGGGTGGTACTGTTCTGGGACCTGGCCCGGGAGAGGAAGCAGTTCTTCATGGCCCCGCTGGGGCTTTTGACAGGCCGGCTGGGGGATGCAGCCGGTACCGGCATCTATCTGCTCCTTCGCCATCACAGTATATGGCTTCTGTCTCTGGCAATGGTGCTGTTTATTATTGCTGCGTTTGTTCTGCTGCATCTTTTTCAGACGCTTTATGCGCCGAAAGAGAACCCGGTGCGCAGCGAGCATGAAGTTTTTGAGAGCTTCTCAGTGCAGCATGATCTTTCCGCCCGGGAAAGAGAAGTGCTGCGGCTGATCCTGGCGGAGAAGACGAATGCGGAGATCGCGCACGCACTGTATGTGACGGAGAGCACTGCGAAATATCATGTGCATAATATTCTGCGCAAGAGCGGTGTCAAAAGCCGTATGGAGCTGATAGCAGCCTATGCGCGTTTTCGGTATCCGGACATGAGGGAAAGACGCCGCGAAGGGGCGGAGGTGCTTTCCCTGGAGCGGAAGAGGGAAAGCAGCCGATCAGCGGATGTAGGATAAAAAACTGAAAAGAACAGGAGGCGAAAAGCATGAGGTGCTGGATGAAAGCGGGGCTTCTTCTGGCGCTGTGCCTTTTTCTGGGGCTGTCAGCCCAGGCAGAGGAAGGATCCGCAGCGGTGAAGATGCAAGATGTGTATGCGGAAGGAATGCTGGTAGGACATACCGCCTTGCCGGGAAATTATTCGGTTACGGCACAGCTGGAGAACGGAACGCTTGAGACCAGTGTGGCGCACCCGCTCCGGCTGACGATGACAGCGTTTTCCGCCGACAGGACGGTCATGATGGGGTATCAGTCGCTGTCGGACTATGAATACATCGTCAAGGCAGCGACATGGGCAGACCCGATACTGGGCAAAGTGCGGAAGCATGCGGATGGCGGGTATGATACGTCCATGATGTGCCCCATGCTGACATACCTCAACGCAGCCGGGTACTGCGATTACATGATTACGCATGTGCCGCTGGATGTGACCTGGAACGTGGTGGGCGGGCCGGATTTATCCTCCTATCAGCAGGCGATTGAAACGAATCTGGCAGCGTACTTTGATACACTGCGCCCCATGGCCGGTCTGGGCTATCAGGTAGAAGGCGCAGAGATGACTGTGGCGGAGCGATTCTACAGAACAGAAGTGAATGGAGTGCCTCAGATAGGCGCGGTATGCACGATGACGGTAGGCGCGCAGCTGAAGATCGATATGATGGGGATCTCGGAGACCGATATCCTCTGGAGCGCACCGTGCACCTATATCATGATTGCTCCGGAGTCCCAATTTCTGGAAGTGTACCCCGCCTTTACACTGTTCATGGCTAATACGACTGTCAGTGACCAGTTCAATAAGGCCAATGAGCGTGCTTCGGCGCAGATCCGGGAAGCGGCACTGGCAGCAATGGACCTGAGCCGGTTTTCCTCTGCGGTATCCAGCGTTCTGCGCGCGGAAACCAGTCGGGGGGATGACTATAATGATGACCGGTTTACGGATTATATTCTGGATCAGGATGACTATACGCTTTCCGATGGAACCAGCGTAAAGGTACCGTCAGAGTTCACCCATGTCTATGAAGGCGATAACGGAACCGTGTATGCGTCAACGAGCGCGTTCGGTCAGCCCGGAGGAAGCCGGGAACTGACACCGAACCGATAAGGAAAGGAGCGGGGAATCATGCTGCGAAAGAGACTGCTTGGGATCGTCTGTCTGTGCCTGATACTTTCGGGGATCATGGCATGGGCTGATGCGGATTCAATATCGGATATGCCGTACCTTACCTTTACAGTGGACGGGATACACTACACGCTTGGCGCGAGCCGGCTCTCGGACTTCGCCGAGGCAGGCTGGACATGGCGCCAGGAGTCGGACGGCACGTTTGCTCTGACGCGGGAGGGGCTGGAGAGCGAGTTCTACGCGGTGACGGAGAACCAGAATCCCGAGCGTCCGATACAGGGCGTGAACCTGATGTGGCTGGACGGGATACGGACCGGATATCTGGGATACACTTCCGAGGATATGGATTTTGCCGATGAGTTCTGGGCACTTCTGCAGAACCGTTATGCAGCCACTCATAATGAAGAAGGGCACCTGATAGCGCTGATCCCGGTCAGCCATGGGCGTATGGTCGCGGTGGAAACCGCGGATGTCAGGGTCAGCCTGGGGCTGCTCAGTGAGCCGATTCCGGACTCGCAGATTGTGCGCTGCCCGGAACAGGGATTTTCTACCTTGACGGATCAGTCCTATTCGGTGGAAGTATATGGCAATACGGGACTGTCGATTTTTCCCAGCGGCAGGGGTACCTTTCCCAGAGTCAGCATATCTCGGCTTTCGGATCGCACATTTGATCCGAAAGCCTATCTGACGGATACCTACCCGGAACAGCTGCGGTCGCGGTACGGGAAGGATTATCTTGGGGCCGGCGCCTATGATCTGTATCCGATGTTTGCGCGGAACATACCGGGAAGGGCGTATGCCTTTGTGCAGGAAGGGCAGACGCTTCTTGACATGGTGATCTTTGATTCGGACGGCGACGGATATGTGCGCTATGAGGCGGTTTATCCGGAAGAAAGCGGGGATCTGGCCCTGGCAGCACTGGGAACTTCCGTGATTTTCTATCGCCCGGAAGCGGACTTCTATGATCCGCAGAGCGATGACAGGCAGGGACTGGAGGCAGTCAGCTGCCCGGAACAGTCCTTCTCCACACTGGTCAATCCGGACTATGCTTCCGTGGCGGACGGAAAGAACGGGCTTGTGGTCTATACAGAGCATGCGGGCTATATTCCCAATGTAACGGTATTCCGCTCTGAGGACCGTTATGGGGATCTTCTGGAACTGATTCAGGAAATGGTTACGCCGAATCTGCAGAAACAGTATGGAGAGGATCTCCTCGGTGCGGACATCTATGCCCGTTACCCGATCGGCGGCAGAGACATGACGGTGGGCGTATACCGCTACCGTGTGGGGGATGCCATCGTGGAAATGGTGCGTGCCTATGAGACACAGGATGGGCATACTGTCATGTACATGGCCAAGTATGAGGAAGCGCGAGGCGAGAAGACGAGAGAACTTCTGGATATTGTTGCCCGGTACTATCAGCCGAATGCCGTCTTTGATCCTGCGCATGTGTATGCCAGTGAAGAGGAGAATGTGCCAATACAGGCGGATGTGGAAAGCACGACAGGTATGGAAGAGCACGACATACCGGAGGGAATGGCGGCGATCCCCTGTGAGGAACAGGCGTTTTCGGTACTCGCCCGGAAGGAATATCCCTGGACCTGGGATGCGCGAAACGGGATTACCATTTATACGAAGCATGAAAGCAGTATTCCCTATGTGCTTATCTTCCGCTCCGAGGACTGGATTGTGGATGTGGCAGAGTATATGCATGAGCAGTACACGCCGCATATGCAGAAAGAATACGGAGAGCGGCTCGTGCGCTTTGAGGAGTATCCGGACTATGTACTGGGCGGACGGCATATGCCGGCTGCACTGTATGCCTATACACTGCAGGGACATGTGGTGGAAATGCTGCGCGCCTGGGATACAAGGGATGGACATACGGTGGTATTTACAGCCAAGTATCTGGAAAACGAGGGCGAGACCACACTGGAAGCGCTGCGCAATGCTGTGGAGAGCTACCAGCCGGATGCGGCGTATTACCGCTGAGGAATACGGGAGGAAAAAGACATGGCAGAGGAAAACCGTTCCTTGACGGACATCGTTGTACAGTGGCCTGATGGGTCCTATCGCTGGGAATACCGTCTGGATATGAGGCGCAATACGTCTATGCTCAAGGCGGCGCTGTATCCCGTGATTGGTGTTTTCCTGGGGATTACCGTGATTGCAGGTGTTCTGCAGATGATACCGATCTGGTTTTCGCTTCTGATGATGGCGGGCTTTATTGTCATCTTTCTTCTGGGATACGGAATGGCTGTGCTTCTGCGGCGGGGAGAAAAACGGATTCCGTATTATATGATAAGGGCGTCAAAAGGTTAGAAACCCCAATAAAAGTACAACATTAGAGCAATTTCGAAGGGGAAATCCATGGTTGACTGTCGAATATATCCAGTAAGAAATCGATGGAGGACAGCCAACATGTCATTTCGAGCCAACGACGCTTCTGCTAGCCAGATATCCATGCTGGACGTGACAGCACTGATGAGTGACCGCGAGAAGC
>CACWXY010000018.1 GCA_902764915.1 uncultured Eubacteriales bacterium
GCTCATGCTTAAGGATTTTCAAAAGTTGAAAGCAATCCTGGAACAATATCAATAAATAGAGAGCATCCAGATCATATTTCAAATCTGGATGCTCTCTGATTGCTATTGTATTCGGGTTGTACTAACTTATTGACATTGGCCATTGCATGCCTTTCTTTTCAGAGAAATAGGTAAACACCGCCATGACAAGCGCTGACACACCGGCAACCGCCAGCGGCAGCCAGCTGCCATGAAAGCTGAAAATCCCATTCCCGGATATCCATCCGCCCAGATAACTGCCCAGATACGCACTCACCATTCCGATGAACATGGCCGTCATCGCATGGTCGCCAAATCCGCCGTTTCTTTTCTCCCCCTGGTCTTTCTGCATCCGGGACAGATATTTCTTTCCAAACAGGGAATCCAGAATCATGCCCCACATGATGCACAGGCTCATGAGAAGCGCAATCGTCACAAACGCCTGTGCCGTCATCTCCGTTCCAGACAGGGTGATGCCGACTTGTTCAGCGGCCGCACTGGCCACCTGTGTCTCGTAGTGCAGTGCTCCTATTACGGACAGCCGCAGCCATGGCCACGGAATGCCCAGAGAGCCACTGAGTGCAATGACACCGAGAAGAATCCCCAGTGCCGGGAGCACGGAAAAAGTGGCGCTGGAGACTATGGTACGCTTCATCTTTTCCGTATCCATGCCCATGGCTTTCCCTGCGCGGTAAGCGCGCACAAGGAATACAAGGCATACCGCCACCACAAAGAGTACGATCAGCCCGCAGATCAGATACATGACCGGCTGATTCAACTGTTCCAGTACTGTCATTGATCTTACACTTCCTTTTCCTGTGTTCGTGGGTCATCCCCGCTCCGGTAGGGCACAAGAGCAGAAGGAACCACTTCTGCAGCCTGGTCCGTATGCACACTCTGATCATCAAAGAAGATATCCGCACCGAAAGACTGCAGAACATCCTTTTTCTGTACGCCCCCCAAGAAAAACGCCTCATCCACACGCACATGCCAGGCACGCAGCGTACGAATCGCCCGCTCATGCGCCGGTGCACCACGTGAAGTCACGAGTGCAGTCCGGATCGGGGCACCTTCCCTTTCCGGATACATATCCTGAATGTTCGAAAGCATCATCAGAAAATTCGCAAACGGTCCTTTCGGCAAAGGCTCTTCTGCATGGATCTGCTCATGTTCACGGAAGGCGTTCATGCCATCATGCTGATAAACACGTTCCGCCTCCGCGCCAAAAAGCACAGCATCCCCGTCAAAGGCAATGCGTATCTGTGATCCATGATGTGCCTGCACTGCTGATCCCGTCAAAAGGCGTGCTGCCGCAACCCCCGCATTGATGGCATCCTGCACATCCGGTTCATAAGCGGAGAGAAACAAATCAGTCTTGAATGCGCGCAGATAATTGGATACCGCCGCGCCTCCGGTCAAAGCAGCCCTGGTAATATCCAGACCATACGCCTTAATGGAGTTGAAAATACGAAGACTGGTATCGGCACTGTTCCGTGACATAATGATTACCTCCACCAGTCGGCGCGTATCATCCAAACGGTTCAATTCCAGGAAATTACGGATCATCTCAAATCCAGCCCCCCGTGGGAGAACATCCTTCTCATGGGCGAGCTGATAGGCAGAATAGGCTGTAAGCCCTTCCGTTTCAAAAATCTGGTTTTCTTCCTCCAGGTTAAACAGGGCACGGGAAGAAATACCAATGACCAAAGGTGTGGAAAGATCGTATACCATGATAAGCCTCCCTACTTCACCATTTTCATTTCGATCGCTTCTGCAAGTGCTGCGCATCCTTTCTCAATATCATCCAGAGCCCCTGCAAAATCTCTCGTATACCAGGGGTCAGAAACATCTCTTGCCTCATTGCACCATGACAGAAGCAGTGAAATCTTATGCCGGGGATCTCCGCCAAAGATATGGAAAAGATCCTCCCTGTTTTCCTGGTCCATTCCAATGATGAGATCATAGGCATCATAGTCCGCAGGCACTGTCTGTCTGGCACAATGCGGCTTTATGAGGATTCCTCTCCGGCGAAGTTCCCTCGCCATAGGCGGATATATATCATTCCCGATTTCCTCCCGTGTTGTCGCACTCGATGCGGCGAAAGCCTGCAAATGCCGCATTTTGATTATTTGATTCATCACCATTTCTGCTGCCGGTGAACGGCAAATATTGCCATGGCAGATAAATAAAATCCTGATCACTGTTCGATCCTACCTCCTAATGCCCGAAGATGCCGCATAATGCCGCATTTCCGGGTGCTGCCAAAAATATTAGAAAAGTAGTAAAACGGGAAATTTCTACTACTCGGATTGTTCCTCCCATCTGCTTCAAAACAGATAATCAATCTTCTTTGTAAACTTGTTTGTTCAAGCCGGACAAACAAGTTTATCCATATTTCTTTTCTCGTATAATCTCTTTTAGTCTGAAATTATTATTAAAGATATTCTCTGTCAGATGATTCAATTCCAGCAGGTTTTGAACGCACCATTCCGGGTCCTGGGTATGAAATGAATAGTACACGTCTTTTATCTGCCTGTAAGGAAACACCTGCACAATAAATCTGGTTGAGCATTCTCTTGTGTAGGAAATGTATCTGTAGAGATACCCCATCCAGAACATTGTATTACCCGGGTATTTCTCTTTTCCATAATCCGTATTACCAAACTGCTTCAGAATACTGTCGATTCCTTCTGCGACATCCAGTGTGAGAAATGAAGGACAATTCTTGTCGAGTTGGTCCAACAGTTCCGAGTGAAGAAATCTCCTGAGAAAGATACCTGAAGAGCAGTTCAGCTCTGTGGATTTCTCAAATAGCTTTCCCTGGTATTCTGCCAGCAGCAGCCCGTTATGATCAAACTCTCTCATTTGAGTATCTCCTCAATGTATAATCCATTCTTAAACTCTCTTTTGGCAAGTTTCAGTTTCGTATCAATTTCATAGCTGCGCTCATTCAGACGAGCCTTGCATTCTTCGCGTTCAGGCCTGCACAGATAATATTTTTCGATCGGAACCAATTTCTTCAAAGCCTTCTCTGATCGAAATACATACTGGGACCCAAGGCTGGAGGCGGACAGAGAGTGCAGAGCCACATCCGCATTGATTTCTCCGTCTGTAAACTGGGCCATGATGTAAAACATTTTATTATCCGCAATGGGTGCTATGATCACATCTGAATCTTCTGTTTCAGCTATTATCTGTCTTACCATTTTGCTTTGGGTAAAATCTCCCAGTGTTCCGCGGTAACAGCAAATGGCCAGCATCCATTCAAGAGAGCAGGCAAACCGTTTTACCTTCAGGTTATCAACAGAGTACTTGAATGAATAAACAGATGATTTTTCATTCTCACAGACAAATGCCAGCGCCTGACTATATTTTTCTCCCAGATAAAAGCCTGGCCCAAAGTCACAGTGGTCTCTCGATCCGGTAACTGTTATCTCTGACAAGCCGTTCTTTGAGCCATGGAAAAGAACATCTTGATATTTTTCTCTGATCAGTTCTTCTTTAACAATATTCATTCTGTATCTGTTTTCGTAAACATATGTGTAAAACTTTTCACAGACACTGTCCGCTGACCTGCCTTTTTTCATTATTCCGTCAAATGTTGTCCTTGAGATTTTTGTCTTTTCTGCCAGATCGGAAAGGTTCATCCTTTCGCTTTCCAGGAAGAACCTGATATCTTCTTTTATGTTGTAACCGCAATCAACTTTAATCAAATCAATTCCCCCTTAGCAGCATAGATTGTAGCAGGACAAACTTATTTGTTCAAGTTGGACAAATAAGTTTGTCCTGTTTTCTCCCTTTTTTAGACGATAAACATTTAGATTCTTTCTTTCATCGACGCTGAAAACGCTGTCTTGGGTGGGTAGGAATTGATCGAATGGGCCTGTCTGGGGAGCTTAAGGGAGTTTTCTACGGTTGCAAGGGTTGACATGGAGCCCCTGTCGGTGAGGATAACCAGCCTTGCAGCCATCCCCGCAGCCACCATGCGTATGTGCTGCTACTGAGCTGTCTGCAGCAGGCTACCACACCGACCTCTCTATGGAAACCCGTTGCAATCCTCAAAAACTGAAAGTGGTCACCCACCCACAGTACAGAAGGCCCAAACTTCCGCTAGTAAATATAGCCTATCTTTGCATCATTATCGTGGATATTAGTTGCACGATTCCGATTCACGCGTTGGTCATGTAAAAGTCCCCGTGCACAAGTTGACAAACATTCCGCTATGGATTATAGTTGATATTAACAGGAATTCCCACTCCGCTTGCAAAAGAACAGGCGGAAGGAATCGTAAAATGTTAGCATTGACGTGGAGAGAAAGGAACTGTTCCTTGGGTTTGAGAGAAAAACCATCATTAAAGAATAACTATTGCCATAAATGGAATTGTCCGCCACTTGGCGTCTTTTTTAATCGCACTAGGAATTGCCGTTGACGCTGACACGCTGAAAATACATAAAGGGTGAAAGAGAAAAACCTCCGAAGGATAAGAAAAAGCCTCAAGGTAGCACAGGATGTCCAGAGGACGAAACATGTGGAAAGGAAGTATAGCATTGAATTCACTTTTTTACGGATTTGATACCGCAGTCTATACATTTTTCTGGCAGTTTCAGAACTCCGTGACTGTCGGAATCGCTGATGTATGCCAGCACCTGGGAGACACGAAGGCATTCATCGTTTATTTACTACTTTCACTGATTCTTTGTTTCCCGAAGAAAACCAGAAGATACGGAGTAGCAATGGTTGTTGCCTTTTTGGTGGCCTTTCTTCTGGTGAATGTCATAATCAAGCCGAGTGTGGGAAGGTTGAGACCCTATGTAACGCTGAAGGACACTGCATTCTGGGATACCTATCAGACTCACTGGGCAAAAGCCGGCTCGCATCTTGAGGATGACATGTCTTTTCCGTCTGGCCATACATCTTTGAATTTTTCAGTATTCACGGCTCTTGCAGCAGTCCTTATCAAGGATAAGAAAAAGTGGGCATGGGTTCTCCTGATTATCCCAATCATTGTAGCAATCACAAGAATCATCCGTTGTGTTCATTATCCGAGCGATGTGCTGGGAGGAATGATAATAGGAGTTTTTGCCGGATTAATCGGTTATGCGGTGGCAAAAAAAAGGTTTCCCACCACATCAGGTATATCCAAATGATGGTTGAGGAAGGTCTTCGGTGTTCTGGAAGCTTTGAAGGGCGTTGCCCTGACCCCGCTTGTTTTCCGAGATGTACGTGATGGACAACCTGTGCAGTCGCCGGTGCGTCTGAGAGGAAGGCAACTTGGGATGCTGAATAGAGAAAGCAATGGTAGCCGTCAGATCATCCGTTTCTATGAATAAACCGCTTCCCTGAGTAGAATGGAGATGGAATCCATACTCTCAGGGAAGCGGTTTTTATTGAAGAAAGCTGACATGAATGTACGGATGAAAAACCGAGCCGGCATTATGAACAATGCCTTCGACTGACTCAAAACAGCGTTTTCTCTTCCATATCCCTTTCTTCCCGCCCTAACATCATGCACACTTCGATGATTATTTCCGAGAATGGAGATTCCTGAATCAGTCTGCTGCACTATTAGGGACTGCTAAACGCAATGCATAGCAGGAAACTCTGGGAACCATGATTGTTATCCTGTTACGTTAATATGAAGGTTTTTACATTTCAAAGAGATACGCTGCGGTAAACAGGTTCTCGAAAACCAGGCCATCGCCCTCACCGTCAGGAGATGCCCAGATCAGGTTATAGTTCTCGTCGAATGAGAACACAGCGCTGACCTCCCGCTCCTCAAAGCCCGCCTCTGTATCCACCGTTCCGTCTTCCTTATATGTAAGCTTCTGAGAGAGCCCCTTTGCAGTCACGGTTCGGGTTGCCGGATCATACTCGCCCACATACTGCCAGGTGTTGTTGACCATCGCACTGTCTGCCCAGTTGATCTCCACCGCGTAGTGTCCCTCATTCCAGCGGAAGGAAATATTCGCTCTGTCACAGGCGTAGTCGCCCAGGAAGCTGCCAATCGAAATGAATGTCTGGCCGGCACCGGCGTCTTCCTTCAGATCCTTCCAGACCAGTCTGCCCTCCTCATTGATGGAGAAATCTGCCTGTCCATCTTCAAATTCATATACGCTTGCGCTGCCCAGTCCCCCGTCCTCCTGCACCGTATTTGTGCTCTTCATCCCATCATCGGAATGAAGGATGCCGGTTGCATCATCATAGGTCAGCAGATACTCCCAGGATGTAAACTCCTTCTGGCCCGGCGTCTTGTAAATCACCATCTCTACCCCGTCCAGACGCACCATGATTTCGATCAGCGTGCTTGCATCCTCGGAAATCCAATATCCGTCATAGTTCATCACCCCGGGATGTTCCTGGGCATAGGTCTTATCTTCCAGATTCTCCGCCATCGCGAAGGTGCAGATCAGCACCAGTGCCAGCAGAATCGCCATGATTCTCTTCATCATCGTTCATTCCTCCTTGTCTTGAGCTTCAGCATGAAATCCGGTGCTTCTTTCGGGCAGATGCGCCGGATTTTTTGATGCGCAGCCGGACACTCACCAGCCCACGTGTGCATCACGGATTATTATAGCTTATGTCTGCGGCCAGCGCCATCACATTCTCATCATGGTTCCGCTTTTTGATGCAAAATAGTCATTCTGCTGCTCCCATACATTACAGGGGGCTTAGCGGCGTATAAGGTTCTTCGGTCAGCTCCTCTCTTTGAGATTGATACCTTCAAGGGCAGGAATCTTTGATCGAAAAGCATGATATGGTTTCCTGCACGCGTGCAAGGTATAATGCATCTGACAATATCAAAGAAAGCGCTGGTGAACATGCCGTGTTCTCCTCTCCCACTCTCCTTCAGACACTTTCTCTGTTCGCTGATCCGACCATTCCTGCCTTTGCGCCTTCGGAAGAAGAAATTGATCCGCCTACATGGCGGGTTGCACCGTCAGACCCCGCACTTACACTCCCCGGAAAAGGGCTTGCACAGCATTCCATGCTGCTTGTCGGTGAAGGCTGCAATCGGATGTTTCTGGTCCATAACGGCCGGATTCTGTGGACCTTATGTGCCGGTAAAGGCTGGGAATACGATGATGTCTGGATGCTGTCCAGCGGTAATATCCTCTTTTCACGGATGTACTGGGCTGCCATGATCTCTCCGCGTAAAGAAATCCTATGGCGGATGGATGCCCCGAGCGGCACCGAGATCCATACGCTGCAGCCGATCGGACCGCATCATGTGCTTCTGGTGCTTAATGATATGCCTCCCATGGCCATGCTGATTGACTGGCGCTCCGGCACCGTCCTGGAGCAGCATTCTCTCCTCTACGACCCGTCCATGAGCGTGCACTCACAATGCCGCCGGTTTCGCATGACAGCGGAAGGCACCTATCTCATGCCATGTCTGGGACTGGGGAAAGTCGTGGAATACAATGCCGCGTTCCGTCCGATCTGGACATATGAGGTGGGAAAGCCCTGGGCTGCGGTCCGTCTGCCTTACGGAAGCACCCTGATATCGGATGAAGAAACACAGACGCATATGGAAGTGACAAAGGACGGACACATCGCCTGGTCCATCTCTCTCTCCGAGCTTCCCGCTCCGTACCGCCTTCATGATTCCCAGAGCTGTACCCGGCTTGCAAACGGGAATACGATTCTCTGCTCCCGTGGGAATAACGGACTCTCCCCTCAGATGGTTGAGGTCACAAGAGAAAAGGAAGTCGTATGGGTTTTCCAGGATCTTTCTGAGATCGGCCCCGTCAGTGCAGTGCAGGTGCTGTCGGAACCCGGCATCCCGGAACAGCCCGGAGCACTCGCACGCTGAGGACGGGCATGATGAAAACAAAAAGCCGATGCCCATGCGCACCGGCTTTTTGCATCATTGCTTCCTACTCCTGCCTTTTTCCATCCTCAGCATGCATAATACTGCCCGCAAGACACCCCAGCGTATAGGAAAAAGCACCCAGGGGCAGATACAGAAAGCTGGGCCACAGAAATGTCAGTGCCGCTTCTGTCTCCCCGGACACATACGACACAGAGGGCACCAGCGCAAACAGTGCACCGCAGACGGCTGTGAGCAGCCATTTTCTTTTTCCCCACCAGTTGCCATGTCCTGCAAAGACCCCCAGAATCAGCACCGACATGGGCAGAAGAACATACTGAAATACTGTCTTGTACACGGGAACCAGCGATCCCTTCGCAAAGAACCAGAAAACCAGCTGCACCACGGTATAAAGAATCAGATTCTGTGCCAGCAGAATGCCTTTGGTCAGCCGCTCATGACTCTTTACCGTATCGGTGCTCTCCCTGAGATAGTCCACATACCGTTCCTTCACTTCTTTTTCCTCCTTCAGCAGATCATCGAGACGCACGTCGTACAGGTCGCTCATCCGTATGACACTGACAATGTCCGGGTATGTTTTCGCATTCTCCCAGTTGGAAATCGTCTGCCGACTTACACAGAGTTCTTCCGCAGCCTGTTCCTGCGTGTATCCGGCCGTAATCCGTGCCTGCCTGATTTTGCTCCCAATATCCATCTCCGTGCCTCCCTTTCGTTGTGTTCCTGACATCGCCAGCATAGTCATTTTGCGCCACCATGTCCATCAAAACGCTTTTCCATGCGCCTTGAAAGCATGTACAAATGCTTTGACATCCCGCATTTTCTCAGCGATATGAGTCAGGGGCCCCTTTGAAATCGGCCAATACGCCTGGTTTCTCGCTTGACATTTGCTGCATCCCATGTTACCATGCGCCTTGTCAAAACAAAAGCAATGAGCGGAAGAGTAGCGCACCTGACGCCTTTCAGAGAGCTCCCGGTCGGTGGAAGAGAGCAGGAAACGTGCGTGAAGTACATCCGTGAGCTGCAGCGGTGAAGCCTGTCCTTTACATGGGTGTGTAGCTGCTGTCCGGAGCGCCGGTGACAGCGCAGGAATCCCCTGTGGATTCCCTGAGGGCAGGAAAACTGCCAAAATCGGAAGTGGTACCGTGACAACTGTCGCCTTCCTGGCTGAAGCTGGGAAGGCGGTTTTTTTATCATCACAGAAGGAGGTAACTCGATGCATATCCAAGATCTGACGTTTGCCAGGCGCTTTGACGGCATCTCCGGCAGTGCGATCCGTGAAATCTTTAAAATGATTGCCAAGCCCGGCATGATTTCCTTCGCCGGCGGCAACCCAAGCCCGGCAGCACTCCCCAACGATGAACTCGCTCCGATCGCCAGGAGTGTTCTGGAAAATGACGGAAAGCGCATCCTGCAGTATGGCGCCACGGAGGGGTATCCGCCTTTTCTGGAAAGTCTTCGTGCCTATATTCAGTCGTCTCTGGGCGTCAGCCCGGAAGCTATCCTGCCTGTCACCGGTTCCACACAGGCTATGGATCTGCTCTGTAAGGCACTGATTGATCCCGGTGATACCATTCTGGTAGAAGACCCATCATTTTTAGGGAACCTGCAGTGCATGCGACTCTATCAGGCAAACCTTGTGCCTGTGAAAAGCGATGCACAGGGGCTGGACCTGGAAGACCTGGAAGAAAAAATGAAGCGTTTTCATCCGAAAATGCTTTATGTGATTCCCACTTTCCAGAATCCGACCGGAAAAACACTGCCCCTGGAGCGCAGAAAACCGATTGCGGAACTGGCAGAAAAATACGGCGTTGTCGTTGCGGAGGACGACCCGTATCGGGATCTGCGCTATGATGGCACTGCACTCCCAACGATCCAGTCCATGGACACTTCCGGCTTTGTTGTCTATCTGGGTTCCTTCTCCAAGGTCATTTCTCCTGGCATGCGTGTCGGCTATATTGCCGGAAACAGCGGGATCATCCGCAAGTGTACGCTGGGCAAGCAGTCCTCCGATCTGCACACTGCCAATCTCACCCAGGCAATCGTGGATGCCTATCTGCGCAATGATCAGCTTATTCCGCACATCCGTACCATCTGCCTGGGGTATGCAGAGCAGATGCATGCCATGCTGGATGATCTGCGTTCTTTCCCGGAGGGCACGCGCTTTACCGTACCCGAAGGCGGACTGTTCATCTGGGTGGAGCTTCCTGAAGGCATTGATACCAAGCCCCTTCTGGAAAAGGCTGTGGAACGTCATGTGGCTTATGTGCCAGGAACGCATTTCTACGCCCTGGGCGGT
This sequence comes from uncultured Eubacteriales bacterium, assembly GCA_902764915.1. Lineage (GTDB taxonomy): Bacteria > Bacillota > Clostridia > Christensenellales > Aristaeellaceae > UBA2943. The sequence continues at coordinate 10,147 of CACWXY010000018.1, forward strand.
CATGAAAATACCCTGCGTCTGAACTTTTCCAATGCTTCCATTCCTCAGATTCATGAAGGTATGGATGTCCTGCGCAGCTTATTCCAGGAAACCCTTGCCCTGTAAATCAATCTGTTTACCAAAGCATCTCAGAAAGAGGAGGTTATTCCCATGAATGTTCTTGATACCCTGCGTGAGCGCGGATTTATCGCGCAGACCACATTTGAAGATGATCTGTACAAGCTGCTGGACAAACCGACCACGTTCTATGTCGGCTTTGATCCTACAGCAGACTCCCTGCACATCGGACACTACATCCCGATTATGGCCATGGCACATATGCAGCGGGCGGGTCATCGTCCTATTGCCCTGATGGGCGGCGGTACAGCCATGATCGGAGACCCTTCCGGGAAGACCGATATGCGCAAGATGATGACAACAGAAACCATTGACCAGAACGTGGCATGCATACAGAAGCAGATGTCCCGTTTCCTGGACTTTTCGGACGGAAAAGCGCTGATTGTCAATAATGGTGACTGGCTGCGCCATCTGAACTTCATTGAGTTCATGCGGGACATCGGATCACTGTTCTCTGTCAATAAAATGCTGACAGCCGAGTGCTATAAGGCACGTATGGCCACAGACAATGGCCTGTCTTTCCTGGAATTCACCTACATGCTCATGCAGAGCTACGACTTCCTGGAACTCTTTCATCGCTACGGCTGCCGTCTGGAGATGGGCGGCAACGATCAATGGAGTAACATGCTGGGAGGCGCTGACCTGATCCGCCGCAAGGATCATGAACCGGCCTTCGCCTGCACATTCCAGCTGCTGCTTACCCATGACGGAAGAAAGATGGGCAAGACGGAAGCCGGCGCACTGTGGCTGGATCCCAAGAAAACCTCGCCTTTCGATTTCTACCAGTACTGGCGCAACGTGGATGACCACGATGTAGAGAAATGCCTGGCACTTCTTACCTTCCTTCCCATGGATGAAGTCCGTCGCCTGGGCGCCCTTGAAGGTGCGGAAATCAATGAAGCCAAGAAAATCCTCGCCTATGAAGTCACCAAGCTCGTGCACGGCGAGGAGGAAGCGCAGAAGGCAGCTGATGCCGCTTCTTCCCTGTTTGCAGGAAGCGGACAGAGCGCCAACATTCCTTCCTATGAAGTTACAAAGGCACAGCTTGCGGAAGACGGCCGTGTCACGACACTCCTGCATCTGTGCGGGCTGTGCAAGAGCCGCTCAGATGCACGCGCACAGGTGACCGCCGGTGCTGTTCTGCTCGGGGATGAGAAGGTCACCGATGTCAACTTTACCGTAAACGAGAGCATGTTTGGCACGGACGGGCTTATGCTCCGCAAAGGCAAAAAGAATTACTGCCGTCTTGTGCTCATATGATGTCGTCCTATCAGACACTGGCTGGTGAAGGGCACGGCGAGATTGTAATCCAGAAAAGCCGTTTTCTCGCTGATGCCCTCCCCGTAGCCACCGAAGCAGACGCCCAGGCCTTCCTGCAGCGCATCCGGAATGCGTCCAGGGATGCATCCCATCACTGCTTTGCCTATACGATTGGCAGCAATATGGGCATCATGCGCTATTCAGATGACGGCGAGCCATCCGGCACTGCCGGGCTTCCCATGATGGAGGTTGTCAAACAGAAAGCCGTCTGCAATTGCTGTGTTGTGGTAACGCGCTATTTCGGGGGCATTCTCCTCGGTGCTGCAGGCCTGCTTCGCGCATATACGCAAAGCTGTGCCCTTGGGATTGCGCAGGCCGGGATTGTCACCATGGAGCCCACGGTCAGCCTTCTGTGCGAGATTGCCTATCCGCTGTGGGATTCCCTGCAGCATGCCATGAAAACCGCCCCGGTACAGATACGGCATGTCGAGTACGCGGCATCCGTATCCTTCAGCCTGCTGGTTCGGGAAAAAGACCGGACTGATATCGAAAATCAGCTCACACAGCTGACCCAGGGACAGATCTTCTGCCTGGAAGAAAGCACTTCGTTTCAGGCATGGCCCGTGTAATGCATCGGCTGTACAGACCGCGCTGTCCGCGGTCTGTTTTTTTGCACATCTTGCCTATTTTTCTGTAAAGCGTTACAATGAATCCCACAAAGCAGAAATGAGGTGATTCTCGTGCGCAGACTGATCGGACTGATTCTTTTCGCGGCCATCCTGTGCCTGACGCTTGCAGGCGCGCAGGCCGCCGTCTCCTATAGCGAGCGCGCACGCTATTATCTATATATCACGAACCGGGATACGGAGATGTATGCCGCGCAGACCACAACCGATGAAAACGGAAACAGTTCCCTGACACTGGTTTCCATCGGCACCCTGCCGGGATCTACACCCGTATCCTCCGGCGATACCATTCAGGACGCTTACCGTCAGGTCACCTATCTCGGACAGGACGGTGCAACGCACTCGGTCGTGATCGACAAAAGCGCGATCTCCGGCAACTATGTCACCCTTGAAATCGGCGGAACCTCCGTACGCGTGCCCAAAGCAGCCAGCGTCAATGCCACCTTTGTCAGCGAGTATCTGAATTACCGCGGCATATCCGCTTCCCAGGAAGACATAAGCAAAGCGCTGACCGGATACAGTTCCCAGATTACGCCAGCCCCCACCACGGAGGGGGACTACTACGAGGAAAACGATTCCTTTACCGGTGTCGAACTGCCGGAAGGCGAAACGCCTACCCCGGAACCAACGGCAGCGCCATCGGAAACGCCTGCGCCCACACAGAGTGCAGACGCAACAGCAGCACCGAAAAAGAATTCGACTGCCTCCCACAGCAAAGGTGCCAAGGTAACGGCCACACCCAAGCCAACCGCTACGCCGCAGCCTACCCCGGTACCGCAGAATATCTACTGGCGACAGGAAAACAGCGCTCTGCTTCCGGTCAGTGTCATTTCCCTGGGCCTTGGCCGCAGTACCATCAGCTATCAGGAAAAAACCTATACTGTCCCCACCGATGACCTTATATGGAATACCAATGCGGACGCTGATCATCGCCTGGCTGTCATCTATGCGCCCAAGGGCGGCAATGCCAATCTGCGCAAATCAGAAAGCAAGAACAGCAAGATACTGCAGAAAGCCAGCGGCGGGCGCGTCGTCATGGTATGGGACATGCAGTCCAGCAGTGCTGGCGTGTACTACGACGAAAATGCCGGTTATCTTCTGCATTCCGTCCTTCAGTTCCATGCTTCCACATCCGATTACCAGACTGGTATTCTCACCTATGAAGGTTCTGCCACCAGTACCAAGAAAATCAATCTCTATACCACCGCTACCGAGTCCAGCCGCCGCCTGACACGGCTGCTTCCCGGCACACCCTGTACCGTGCTTTCCCAGACCAGTCACTGGAGCGAAATCGACGTGGAAGGCTGGCACGGTTATGTGTACAATAAGTTTGTGACACTCACGGAGGAAACCGAAGTAGAAGCGCCGGATGAACTGCTAGAGGAAGACACGGTCGACCCCACGTCCGCACCGGAAGCTGCACTCTCCCCTGTCGCAGAAGAAGAGGAAATCGAGGACACAGCTTCTGTATCCGCTTCACGTCCCGCCTCTGCGACCACAGTCAAGCCTTTCTATGTCGGCGACTATGAAATGCATTCTGATCCATATAACTGAGAAAACCGGGCTTACTGCCCGGTTTTCTTTTGGTATATAGCCATGGCCCGATCCAGGATCTGATCTGCAAGCGCACGCTTGGTCATCAGCGGCAGATCTTCCTCGCCGTTTTCAGTGATCAGACTTACAATATTCGTGTCAACATTAAACCCGGCTCCCGGGGCTGTCACATCATTGGCAACAATCATATCCAGGTTTTTCCGCATCAGCTTTTCCCTGGCATGCGCTTTCAGGTCCGTTGTCTCAGCAGCAAACCCGATCAGGACCTGTCTTTCACCTTTCTGTGCACCGACAGCCTGGGCAATGTCCTGATTCTCCACCAGCGTAAACACCAGCGGTTCCCCATCCTTTTTCTTGAACTTTTCCGGGAAGCGTACCGCAAACCGATAATCCGCCGGGGCCGCAGCCTGGATAATGATATCCTGTTGCGCTGCGTTATGCAGTACAGCCTGATACAGGTCCTCCGTTGAGACAACAGAAATCTCCTCTGTCACCTGCGGAATCTCCGCTGTCACGGCTCCCCGCACCAGCGTTACCACCGCCCCCCGTGCCATCGCGGCCTCAGCAAGGGCAAACCCCATTTTTCCTGAAGACTCGTTGCCCAGGTAGCGCACCGGGTCCATATACTCCCGAGTACCGCCTGCCGTAACCATCACGCGTACACCGGCCAGATCCTGCTTCCTCGCAAGGATCTTTTCCGCCGCTTCCACGATGTCCACCGGTTCACTCATGCGGCCTTCCCCGGAATCTCCGCATGCAAGAAAACCGCCCTCCGGTCCGACCGTCATTACGCCGCGTTCCCGGAGCGTCATCAGGTTTTTCCGGGTAGCCGGAGCCGTCCACATGCCTGTATTCATAGCCGGCGCCAGAAGTATCGGCGCCTTGGTCGCCAGTGCGGTTGTGGAAAGCATGTCGTCCGCAATCCCGCAGGCGAGTTTCGCCATGATATTCGCGGTAGCCGGTGCGATCAGAAACAGATCCGCTGCCTTAGCCAGCGCAATATGCTCCACTTCCCATTTTTCAGGGCGTGCAAACATGTCACTGACAACCGGTTCCCCGGATAAGGTTTCAAAGGTCAGCGGTGTCACAAACTCCGTCGCAGAACGTGTCATGATCACACGAACGGTATAGCCCTTCTTGCGCAGCCGGGAGACAACCTCCACGCTTTTATAGGCAGCTATGCCCCCCGTTACGCCCAGTACAATACACTGTGCCATCCCTTACGCCTCCTCTGTCAGTTGCAGCCCCAGGTCCGCTCCATTGCGTGTAAACAGCGGAATCACATGAAGCGGTGCACGCACGGTTACCCATTGTCCGCCGGTATAGGTTGTCCCGCTCCACGCATCCTTCCAGGACGCACCGCAGGGCAGGTATACGTGCCTTTCCCGCGCACCTTCCTCCAGAACCGGAGCCACAAGCAGGTCCGGTCCGAACAGATAGGTGTCCTCCACATGCCAGGCATTCTCATCCTCCGGGAAAGCAAAGAACAGCGGACGCATGACCGGCTCTCCGGTCTCATGGGCCATGCGCATGACTTCACGCACATAAGGCCGCATGCGCTCCCGCAGGAACATATACCTGGCAAGAATCTTCTCCACGTCCGGTCCAAAACTCCACACCTCGTTCGGGGCACCACTGGAAATCTGGAGAACTCCGTTTACATACTCCGGGTGCGCTTCGTCCGGATCATACCATGGCTGGCGTTCGCCATGCATGCGGAAGACCGGACAGAAGCAGGCCCAGGCAAACCAGCGCACCAGCAGTTCATGGAACGCCGGATCACCCGGCATAGCTCCCAGGAATCCGCCGATATCGCTTGTCCACCAGGGAATCCCCGCAATGCCCATGGAAAGACCTGCCTGCAGCTGTTCCCGGAAAGCACGCCATGTGGATGAGATATCCCCGGACCATGTCAGGGTGCCATACCGCTGGCTGCCGGCCCAGGCACAGCGCACCAGACTGAGAATGTCATCCCGGCCGGCTTCTTTCATGCCCTCATAGAATGCCTGGGCATAGCACTTGGGATACTCATTGCTTACCTGCAGTGCAGGACCGTCATAATAGCGGTAGAGATCAAAGTCATACGGTCCATACTCCGGTTCCGCTTCATCCAGCCAGAATATATGAATGCCATACGCATCCATATAGTTTTCCCTGCACTTTTCCCATACGAACTTCCGCGCCCCCGGATGCGTAGCGTCAAAATAGTTTGTCTCGCCGACCCAGCTTCCCTGGTTGCCCACGCCCCGATCATTGCGCACAAGATATCCGCGCTCCGCCATTTTTCGGAAGTTTTCCGAGCGTCTGTCCACCGTAGGCCATACAGAGACCACCGTTTCAATCCCCATATCCCGCAGTTCTGCAACCATGCTGCCGGGATCCGGGAAACAGCGGCTGTCAAAGCGGAAATCGCCTTCCAGCGGCCAGTGGAAGAAGTCTACAACAATCACATCCATGGGATATCCGCGTTTTTTATGTTCCCGTGCCACACTGAGCACTTCCTCCTGTGTGCGGTAACGCAGCTTACACTGCCAGTACCCCATGCCATACTCAGGCATCATGGGCACATGTCCCGTCACATCGGCATAATGCCGCAGAATCATCTCCGGCGTATCCCCGGCTGTAATCCAGTAATCCAATTCCTTGCAGGACTGCGATGTCCATTCAGTCAGATTCATGCCGAATACGCACTGTCCGATGGATGGATTGTTCCAGAGAAAGCCATATCCGCGGCTGGAGAGATAAAACGGCACGGAAGACTGTGAATTGCGGTGTGCCAGTTCCAGCACACAGCCCTTCTTGTTCAGCTGAGGGATCTGGTACTGTCCCATCCCGAAAATCATTTCATCCGCAAAAGCTTCAAACCGCGCAGTCAGCAGGTAGTCATCCGTTCCCTGAATCGGCCGCAATTCCCGGCCGTCCACACGAAGCGGCACCACATATCCGCCCAGTACATTGCGCTGACGCCAGTATTCCTGCGTCAGTACCTCACCTTTCTCATTGCGGAATGTAATCCATCCCTCATATCCGACTTCCGCCGTAATCCGGCCGTTGCGGATACGTGCGATCTGTCCGGTCCGCTGCTTGTCCGGTCGATCAACATTCCATTTTTCGGTATAATTTATATTTTCAATCTCAATCTCTGCACTGCCTTGGGGAACCGTTTCCATCAGCGCCCAGTCACGCCCGCTCATCTCCGCGCGGTGTGTCGCACGCACCCGAAGGCTGTCCTCGCCCCAGGGCTCCAGAAGCACCTGTTCCGTGCCGTTGTGCAGGACCAGAGCATTCCCTTTCTTTTCAAAAAACACGACGCTTTCACACTCCTATACCCATACTACTCTTCCAGCGAGGGAAGAAGCGGGCCATATGCGCTTTCATAGGCATGTGCTTTTCCCGATGCCTTCTTAATCTTGTCCACTTCCTGCGCGGCCTTCGGAATCAGCTCCAGGGTCCCTGCACCGCCAATGCATCCGCCAGGACAGGCCATGCCTTCCAGAAGATAGCCATTGAGTTTTCCGCCCTTGGCGCGCATCATCATCTTTCGGCATTCGTTCAGGCCTTCCGTATGCTCCACCTGAATCTCGCGGGTCGGATCAAGCTTTCTGATGCAGTTGACAACCGCGCTCGCCACACCGCCGCTGACAGAAAAGCCACGTCCGTCTGCACTGGCTTCGTTGGGCAGTTTCATCGCTTCCAGAGCCGTAAAATCCACGTTCCGCGCTTCAAACATGCCCATGACTTCCTCAAAGGTCAGCACAAAGACCACATCGCTGCGCACGGATTTCCGGCTGGCTTCCAGTTTTTTGGCTGCACAGGGACCAATAAAGGCCACTTTACAGCCGGGATGTTCCTTTTTAATCAGCCTGCCGGTGAGAACCATAGGCGTCAGCGCCATGGAGATACATTCGGCATACTGCGGGAACTCGCGCTTGGCCATGACCGACCAGGCCGGACAGCAGGAAGTTCCCATAAAGGGAAGCTTATCCGGCACTTCCTCAAGAAAATCTTTCGCTTCCTGCATGGTACACAGGTCCGCTCCAATGGCGACCTCCACCACATCGTGGAATCCCAGTGCCATAAAAGCAGCGCGCATCTTTTCCGGCGAAAGCTCTTTTCCGAACTGTCCCGCAATGGCCGGAGCTATGGCCGCGAATACCGGCGTCTCGCTTCGTATGGCCTGAATACACTGAAAAATCTGTGCCTTATCCGCGATCGCACCAAACGGGCAGTTGGCCAGACACATACCACAGGAAACGCACTTTTCCTGGTCGATCTCAGCCCTTCCATAGGCATCGGAATGAATCGCTTTCATTCCGCAGGCAACCGCACAGGGGCGTTCCATGCGAAGGATGACACCATACTGACAGACGCTCATGCACTTGCCGCAGCGGATACACTTCTCCGTCTCAATATGCATGCGTCCCTGACGCATTTCAATTGCGTCCCTGGGACATACCTGGCGGCACGGCTGAGCCAGACAGCCCTGACATTGGTCCGTAATCACCACTTCATTGTCAGGACACTTGTGACAGGCAAACTTGATAATATTCACCAGAGGCGGCTGGTAATATTTTTCCGGGTGTACGCACTCCTCCGCCCCCTGAGAGACCGGCGCATGCTCCGTAACATCGCGCAGCGGAAGCCCCATGGCAAGACGCATCCGCTCCTTCACAATTGCGCGCTCCAGAAATACACTCTCCCGATACGTCGATACTTCGCCCGGGATAATCCGGTACGGTATGTTTTCCATGTCGCTCAGATCGCCGGGCTTATAGGCATAGGATAGCCTGGCAACTTCCGCAAAGACCTTTTTCCGGATATCGTTGATAGAGGTATGAATGCCCCGCATGCCCATATATGTTCGCTCCTTTTCTTTTCCTTCAATGACATTGTAGCAGATTGATATGGGCAGGAAAAGAGGCAGACATCCGCTTCGGGAATGTGCAGGGAGAAAGACGTGAAAAAATGCCGACAGACCGATGTGCCCGCTGCAGATCTTTCCGACGCGGCGCAGTCAGAAGCGTCTTCTTCCTGTACTTCGCGTGTCAGCTCACGGGATTGCGCCTGGCAGGCATGGAAAGATCGGCTCCCCTGTCCATGCCTGCGCACATATGCCGAATATATCACTGCTTGGGACAGCAGACACGCGCTGCCTTCCGTTCCCTGTTCATGATGCCTCTTCCCTGCATTCTGTCACAGGACGCCTTACAGGATGTGCTGCATCGTTCCTGATCCCGTGGCTTCATGGAAAAGAAAAAAGGCAGCGGATGCTGCCTCAGTTCTGTACCTTCAGGAAAAGATCTCTGTTGAACATGGGAATAAACGATTCAATCTGATCGGCAATCGCCTCACAGCACTGTTTGACCTCAGGATTCGCTGTACCGCCTGCATACCGTTCCTTATATACATGGCACCATTCTGTGAGATCCACCTTAAACAGGAACGTCGAGGGAATGGAAAGCATATACAGTCCGCGGCGGACGTCCTTCTGTTCTTCCATGCCTTTGAGAATATAGCCGTTTACGGCTCGCACATATGTCTTCCCGTCCACATTGATCTCCTGCGGCATTTCCATGCCCAGTGCCTTCAGTGCCAGGTCTGTGGGCAGGATCTTATCCTGGTACCATGAAGACATCTCGTAGTCAAACCGGGAGAGTCTGGTGCTGGAGCGGATAATACGATTATTGAAACGTCTGGCATGAGAATCCCAGTCGTCCTGTCCTGCCCGATGCAGGCCCTCCACGGTAATCGCCATATCAATAAACCGCATCAGCGTGATATGCCGCCAGCCCCACTTGCACAGACGTTCCAGCCAGTCGGTGACCTCTTTGTAATCTTCCTCCGTACAGGCACCCTCCCCGGGTCTGAGAAGACGCCCCTGCCGCGTCAGTGCCCGTGAGCACACGGAGAACACATGTTCCTCCAATGCCCGGCTCCAGCTGCGCTTGCTGATAAACATGGACAGAATCGCATCCTCGATTCCTGCAATGGAATGCAGATATACCTGCATGAACATCCCTCCGTTGTGTTCTCTTCGCCCATAGCGCTGTCTCCGACGGCCTGTCACAGCATATCATTTTCCCGCCTTGCACCGGGGAAGGACGCTTAGGTCACCGTCGCACGCGCTTTTCTATCTTCTTCTCTTTTGCTTCTTCATATTGCTATTCCCGGGCAATGAAAAAGGATAAGGGTGAGAAGGCTTCCCTTTTCAACCTCATCCCTGCATTCAGCGTTTGGCTTTCGCGGCCAGATCATAACTGCGCTGCAGAAGTTTCTGGATCTCCTCATCTTTCAGATCCCCATCAAGGCAGATCGCAATCCAGTCCCATGACTGCAGTCGGTATCCCTTGCAGTAGGTCGTATCGTTCAAAAAAGAGAAACGGGAGGGATCATCACAGCGCAGATTCAGAATCAGCTTCATTCCGTCCGTCGGCGGAAACAGATCATAGACAGGCGACATACTCGTCGTTGAGGTCCCCGGGATCAGAAACAGCGATGCAAACTTTTTCTTGGTACCCGGATACTCATAATACCAGTTGTCTTTGCGTGTGCTCTGCGGCTCCACGTTATATGATGCGCGAATCAGATCGTCAAACGCTTCATGTGTCATAATCTTTTTCCCTTCTGCCCAATGGCGATTCCATGCATGGAAATGTATCAGAAAGCGCGGTACATGGAGCGCTTTGCGTGTATACAAATCACGTCAGATCTCATTATAGGGAAGAATACCCCATATGTCAATTCCATTCCTGAGAGGAAAGGTCTGAATTGCCATAAAAGTTTCCCTCTTCTCAACGGAACAGAACCTTGGCGGAAGCGTACAGTCCGTTGCTCAGCAGGTCAGCAGATGTTCCAGCATCAGCATATGCGCCTGCGACTCCACCGACGTTCCGCTTCTGTCAAAACGGGGCGAACCGCAGCTGTTCCGGACATAGCCGTCCGCATCCACGTCTGAAAGGATACACGCATGGATGGATTCCGCTGTGCCACGACAGGACGAATCCAGCAGTCCTTCCCGGATTCCCTGAAGAAGGGCGATGGCCACCATCGCCGCAGTCTCATTGTCCGCAAAGCTCCGAAAATCCGAGAGGTCATTATGAAAGCGGCCCTGTGCGTCGCGTGTTTCCAGCATTGCCTGCATCAGGTCGCGGAAAGCCGCTTCCATCTCCCGTGTATCCTCCCCATGCCTGCGCATGACCCGGATCAGACGCAGCAGGCCTGTCAGAATCCATCCGTTGCCCACCCCCCAGGGACGCCGGTCAATCCATGTCCCGTCTGCACAGCGTATATGTCCAAACAGTCGACTGCCGGAAAGAGACAGGCATGCCGTAATGCCTCTCATCTGTCGCAGCGCCTCCGCCATATCCCCGTCCAGAGCAAAAGCCATGGGCAGAAATGCCGCAGAATCCGCCCAGATTTCCTGTGTGCCCGCCACATGATACAGAATCCCTTCCGCACTTCGCTCGGCACGTGTGCGCAGAAAATCCAGGTTTCTCCCGCAGGCAGTCCGAACAGACGCATCAGAAACTGCCAGCGCGGGCACGAGACAGAAGGCCGAGTCCGTTACCGCCCGTGTGTTTTCCACCACACAGAGTCTGCCGTCAGGCCCTTCCCGCACAAGCATATCCTGCACCAGATGCTGCAGCAGGCCTTTTTCCCCGCAGAACTGGCATGCGTAAGCCAGCATACCCTGTTCCCAGCACTGCCGCGTCATGCATAGTGTCGTCGTCATGATCCGATCTGCCAGGTCCGGATCCCGATATGTTCCTTCCAGTTTCATGCTTCTGTCCCTCCAAAAGAAAAAGGATCCCCACGGATCCTTCTCTTCCTATTCCTGCTGTGCGGGATTATCGTAGGTCACAAGCCCGCGGTCAATCTCTTCCACGGCAATGCCAAGCGGCTTCATATCCTTGGTATCCACCAGCGGCTGCGCGCCGGCTACCAGCTGACGTCCGCGCTTGGAAGCTTCCACCACCAGGGTATAGCGGGTATCCGCATATTTCAACAGCTCCAGTACATTCGGTTCAACAATCGACATGATTCGTTTCCTCCTCTTCGGATATTTCCGGAAAATATCGTATGGCGCGCTGCTTTTCCGCACGGGTAATGGCGCGCAGTATCTCCATGGATGCCTCCACGGTATCATTGACAAGCAGATACTGATACAGATGCTTCTGGGCTATCTCGCCCCGCGCATTGCGCATCCGCTTGGCAATCTCCTCTTCCTTTTCGGTATTGCGGGTATGCAGTCTGCGATAGAGTTCCTCATAGCTCGGCGGAAGCACAAACACAGAAACGCATGATGGCTCACGCTCCATGACATGCCGTGCTCCCTGCGGATCAATGTCCAGAACCACATTCAGTCCCTGGTCCATCTTCTCGTAGACCTCGCTGCGCAGCGTACCGTACCGATGATCATGCACGGTAGCATGCTCCAGAAATGCGTCCTCCTGGACTTTCTTCTCAAACGCATCCTCCGTGATGAAATGGTAATGCACATCCGGGATTTCATTGCTGCGCGGCGCGCGTGTCGTACAGCTGACAGAAAACACAAAGCTCGGATCCTCCTTCAGAAGACGATCCACCAGTGTCCCCTTCCCGGTTCCGGATGGTCCTGAGATGACAAGCAGCATTCCCTTCTTCGTTTCCCGCATACCTTTCCTCCCTTTCCTCAGTCAGCCTCGGCGGTCTTCTGCGTCTTATCCTCCGTGCGCTGCGACAGTGTCTCTGTCTGCAGAGGCGAGAGAATCATGTGCCCCGTGTCCAGCAGAACCACCGCCCGTGTACGTCTGCCACAGGTCGCATCAATCACTTTATGATCGTCGCGTCCGTCCTGAATCATGCGCCGTATCGGTGCGGATTCCGGAGAAACGATGGCAAGAATCCGCTGGGCGCTGACCATGTTTCCATAGCCGATATTAACTAGATTCATCACTTACTCCACGTTCTGGATCTGCTCCCGCATCTTCTCGATCTCTGATTTCAATTCCACCACAAGCCTTGTAATTTCCTTGTCGGACGCCTTGGATCCGATCGTATTGGCCTCGCGATTCATCTCCTGGATCAGGAAATCAATCTTCTTGCCACACTCGCCCTGGATGTCTGTCAGTGCACGCATCTGCTCAAAGTGGCTCCTGAGCCGGGCCAGCTCCTCATCAATCGCACACCGGTCAGCCATCAGGCCGACCTCCTGTGCCAGGCGCTGCGGATCGATTTCGGAAACCTCCAGCTGTTTAAGGCGCATCTCCAGTTTTTCCCTGTAGCGCACCGGCACCTGCGGCGCCAGTGCTTCTACCTGATTGCGCAGCTCTTCGGCAAGGGCAAGATGCGCCAGAAGGTCCGCCTTCAGCTTCCCGCCTTCCTTTTCGCCCATGGCAATGAGCACATCCAGCGCCTGCTCTGCGGCTGTCTCCGCAAGCGCGCGCAATGCCTCTGTAGCATCTTCATCCACGGATGTCTCCAGCACTCCGCTCATTCCCAGAAGCTCAGAAACCTTCAGTTTCATGGGAAGCCCTGTCATTTTGGCAATCTCCCTGGCTGCCTGATAAAGGGACTGTACCGTGCCTGCGTTCACGTGAACAAGGCTTTCCGAAGACAGAGGGACCACACTGAGAAAGACATCCACATGTCCCCGAGCAAGACGCGCGGACACGGTTTTCCGAAGCATGTCTTCCAGAAAAATCTCTTCCCGTGGCAGCCGCATTGCCAGGTCAAGAAAACGGTGGTTTACGCTTTTCAGTTCCACCGTGACCTCCCATGCTTCACTGCGTGCCACGCCACGGCCAAACCCGGTCATGGATCGCACATCGTCCACTCCTCTCCCTCAGCATTGATTCTGTTTCATTATAGCAGGGTTTCCGATGCCCGGCAAGACAAGGTTCAGTCCACCCGCTCCCTGCCAAAGAAGAACAGGGCTACGGTTCCGGGACCGGTATGCGCCCCGATTGTCGGACCGATATGATTGATTTCCACCTTACCCTGAAGTTTCGGGAACTTTTCTTCCACCAGGTCCGCTACGGCCCGGGCATCTTCATAGCATGCGCTCTGGGAGATATAGCATTTTCCGTCATAGTCATGCCCATTGTCTGCCAGCGCCTCCATACGCGCCACGGTTTCCCGGATCACACGCTTCTTGGTACGGATCTTATCCCGGGGGATCAGCCGGCCCATATAGTCCACGTTCAGCAGCGGACAGATGTTCAGCAGCTGACCAACCGTACCGGCGGTCTTGCTCACACGGCCGCCCTTGATATAGAACTTGAGATCTGTGGAGAAAAACCAGTGATGTACGCGCTTTTTGTTCTTTTCGGTCCATTCCACCAGTTCCTCAATGCCCATGCCCGCATCCCGCTGGTCCGCCATGGCGTCCATGAGCAGGCCATAGCCGGAGGACGCAGCCAGCGAATCCAGCACAAATATCCTGCGCTCCGGATAGCGATCCCGCAGCATGTCAGCAGCCAGGCGTGCGGAGTTTACGGTTCCTGAAATACCGCTGGAAAGAGAGACATGAAGCACATCCTTCCCGGAGGCAAGTATTTCTTCAAAGAACTCCGCGTACTCTTCCTGATTGATCTGGGATGTACGCGTATCCGCACCATGATCCATGGCATCATAAAATGCATCCATGGACATGCTCTGTCCCAGATCATCCATAAGATCTTTGCCATCCAGCTGGTAATGAAAGGGAATATAGCGAATGTCTCTTCCGGACAGATGGTCCCATGTAAGATCCACGGTCGAAGAGCACGTAATCTGATAGTTCGGCAAGGCCATGCTTCCTTTCCCCCAAAAAATGATACAGACCATTATATGTCAAAACGTGGTTTCTGCAAAGCAGGAAAACACAGGTGTGAAAAGGGGTTCCAGGAGATGAAGAACGGCATATTCTGTCCTTTCCCGCCCGTGTCTTCCTTATTCCACATTTTCTTCCATAACCCGCTTCACCTGCAGTGCAGCCTGCTTGACTGCATTCTTCTTATACCCTGCCTCTGTCAGACAAGCCTGCGCGGCACGCAGGTCCATTCCCTCGACAAGGCACTGAAAAATCCGTGCAGGAAGCGGCATTTCCGCCGGTTCCGTCTTGTTCTCCTTCACCTGCGGTTTTGCCGGGGACAGAACCAGACAGTACTCCCCCTTTTCCGTTTTGGGATTGGCCCGCATGCGCAGCAGGACATCCTCCGCTGTTCCCCGAAGGGTACACTCGTGAAGCTTGGTCAGATCACAGGATACCGATACCATGGATCCCGGCAGTGTCTCGCAGATCGCTTCCATCAGTTCCAGCACACGATAGGGGGATTCATGGATCACGCACAGCCGGCCTTCCTGGCCGATGCGCTGCAGCTTCTCCCGCCGTTCCTTCCGATCCCGGGGAAGAAAGCCATAGAATGTCCATTCACGTGCATCCATACCGCTCACGGAGATCGCACTGGGCGCCGCGCAGCAGCCGGGCACTGTCAGCACTTCTATCCCGCGTTCCCAGCAGGCCTGCACGAAAAGGTAACCCGGGTCCGAGATACAGGGCGTTCCCGCATCCGTCACCAGTGCGGCATCCAGGCTTTCATCCAGCATACGCTGTGCCAGAAGCACACCTTTGGTATCCTCATTGTGCATATGACAGGCTACCAGCGGGGTGTGCAGCGAAAACACCTCACACAGCTTCATGGTCTGCCGGGTATCCTCGCAGGCAATGAAGCCCACGCTTTCCAGAACATCGCGGGCTCGGGGAGACAGGTCCTGCAGATTTCCAATGGGCGTGGCGACCACGTACAGTTTCGGCATTACATGACCTCCCTTTTCTCGCATACCCGAAGTATGCTGCTTCGGCTGCGCGGGTTCTCGCAGATTTCTTCCTGGCTGGGCTTAATCGCTCCGCCGCCCAGAATGCGTATGCTTGGCTTGCGGCCGCAGGTGCATATAGGGGCCTTGGGCGGACATATGCAGGGGTGCTGCAGCCGCTGGAAGCAGCGCTTGACAATCCTGTCTTCCAGGGAATGAAACGTTATCACCAGCAGGCGTCCGCCCGGGCGCAGCATATCCACAAGATCACATAATGCCTGATCCAGCGGATCCAGTTCATCATTGACCGCAATCCGGATCGCCTGGAATGTCCGGCGGGCTGGATGTCCATCATCCCGTGCACGTATCTTTCGCGGAATCGCAGCGTCTACGCACCGGACCAGATCCATGGTGGTCTCCAGTGGATTCTGCGCGCGATGCTCACAGATGATCCGACTGATGCGCGCCGCCCATTTTTCCTCTCCGTAGTCCTCCAGAATCCGTGTCAGTTCCTTTTCCGGATATGTATTGACAATTTCCCGTGCGCTCAGACGCTGTGTGGGATCCATCCGCATATCCAGCGGCGCATCCACATGATAGGAAAAGCCGCGTTCCCCCTGGTCCAGCTGCGGTGAAGAAACGCCCAGGTCCAGCAGTGCGCCGTCCAGCGCCTGCACGCCGACAGAGACGAGAATGGCGCGCGCATCATGGAAATTGCCTGCCAGCGCATGAAAGCTGGGAAAGCGCGACAGCCTGCGGCCTGCAGCTTCCCGCGCACTGGGATCCCGATCAATCCCATACAGTGTACAGCGGCCACCACAGCTTTCCAGAATTCCCTCGCTGTGGCCGCCTCCGCCGAGGGTTCCATCCAGGTATACGCCTCCGGGTATCGCATGCATCCATTCCATGACTTCCGGAAAGAGCACGGGAATATGATGAAAACTCATGGATTACCTCCCCTCCACGCCTGTCCCAGGACCGTGCGCATATGGCCGACCAGGTACATGGACCCGGTCACCAGGATCCATTCCGTTTCTCTGCGCATGGCCTGTGCCTTTTCCAGGGCTTCCTCCGGGCTTTCGCATGACAGTGCCACACAGCCCCCGCGCCGCAGGGAACGTGCCAGGTCCCCGGCTTCCATACCGCGGCCTTCTTCCGGGCATACGCAGTACACCAGTCTTGCACGCCTTGCCAGCGTCATCAGCGCGGGCATCATCTGCTTGTCCTTCATTTTTCCCAGTATCAGGATCATACCGCCCGGTATCCTGTCCGCATACCGCAGTAAGGCGCGCATGCCATCCGTATTATGCGCGCTGTCAAGGCACACAGGCCCGATCCATTCCAGCCGTCCCGGCCATACCACCCGGGCCAGTCCATGCGACACCGCCTCCTCCGGAATCTGAAGTCCCATGGTCTGAAGCACTTTTACGGCCAGAAGCACGCCGGAGGCATTCTCTGCCTGATGCGTTCCGGGAAGCGCAATACGATAGGTTCTGCCATGCCATGTGAGGGTCAGTCCCCTGGAATCTTCCTCCTGGATATGCATATCCTGCGCCTGCACGTCATAGACGGGACATTCCAGCGCCTTTGCGCGTGCAAAAATTACCTGTCTGGCTTTTTCCGGTGATGGATGCACAACAACCGGTACGCCTGGACGCAGGATCCCCGCTTTCTCTCCGGCAATCGCCTCCAGGGTATCCCCCAGGATCTGCATATGATCCATGCCGATGCGCGTAACAGCGCAAAGCGAAGGCACAAAACAGCTTGTAGCATCCAGGCGTCCGCCCATACCGGTCTCCAGGATCCATATATCACAGTGCGCATCCAGAAAGGCCATGCCAGCCAGCACGGTCCCCAGTTCAAAGGGCTGAAACGGGCTTTCTCCATGTGCTTCCAGTTCCCGCGCACACGCCAGCAGCCGGCTTCCCAATACAGCCAGTCTGTCATCATCCATCGGCTCACCGCAGATGCGGATGCGTTCATGATATGACTGCAAAAAGGGCGAGGTATACAGCCCCGTCCGATAGCCTGCCTCCCGCAGCACCCGTTCCAGCATGGCACACGTGCTGCCTTTGCCGTTGGTACCCGCTACATGTACAATCACCGCATCCGGCTTGGGAGGAATATGCAGTGCCTCCATGAGGCGAAAGGTGGGGCCGAGCCCCACCTTTTTCGCCGTATGCTGACGCGCATGAATCGCGTCAATCACTTCACGGGATGTCATCCCAGATTCTCCTTCAATTCCTGGATCCGCTTTCTCAGCGCATCCGCTTTCTCGCGATTGGCCGACAGTTTTTCCTTTTCCTGTGCAACCAGCTGTGCCGGCGCCTTGTTGACAAAACCAGGGTTATTCAGCTTGCCCTCGGTCCGCTCAATTTCCTTCTGCAGCTTCTCTTCTTCCTTTTCCAGACGGGCGACTTCCTTGGCAAAGTCCACCAGGTCACCCAGCGGAATAAAGAGCGTTCCTGCATGCGTCACTGCGGAGACCGTCTTCTCCGTAACAGCCGCAGCATCCTCCACAAAAGAAACCTCGCTGGCACCGGCCAGGCGCTGGAAATACGCCGCTGCGTGTGCCAGGGTTGCGGAGAGCGCTGCATCCTTGGGCAGGAAAATCAGACGGGTACGCTTGCCCATGGGCACATTCATCTCTGTACGCAGATTGCGCACCGAGCGAATGACTTCCATGATATTCTCCATCTGCTCCGCTTCCGCAGCAAAGTCCAGTTCCTCCCGTGCCTCCGGCCACGCCTTCAGCATCAGGAAGCCTTCCGAGCCGGGAAGATAGCGGTACACCTGTTCGGTGAGGAAGGGCATGAAGGGATGCAGGAGCTTCAGGAGCCCTTCCAGTACATAGAGCAGCACACCCTGTACGTTCTCCTTGGCCTGTGCATCCTCACCCAGCAGCCAGGGCTTGGCCAGTTCAATATACCAGTCGCAGAACTCGCTCCAGGCAAAATCATAGATTCGATTGGCGCTCAGCCCGAACTCGCCCTCTTCGTTATGCTGCGTGATCTCGCGAACCGCGGTCTGGAAGCGGGTCAGAATCCACTTGTCTGCAATCGTGAAGCGCTCGGGGTGCAGTTCCACCTTCCGGTCCACATTCATCAGCACAAAACGGCTTGCGTTCCATACCTTATTGGCAAAGTTCCGCGCGCTCTCCACCTTTTCACGGGAGTAGCGCGTATCATTGCCGGGGCTGATGCCCATCAGCAGTGAAAAGCGCAAAGCATCTGCGCCATACTCGTCAATGATCTCCAGCGGATCCACACCATTGCCGAGGGACTTGGACATCTTCCTTCCCAGCTCATCACGCACAAGACCATGGAAAAGCACGGTTTCAAAGGGTGTCTTCCCCATCTGCTCGATTCCGGAGAAGATCATGCGCGCCACCCAGAAGAAAATGATGTCATAGCCGGTCACCAGCATGGTTGTCGGATAGAAATACTTCAGGTCCTCCGTTTCATCCGGCCAGCCGAGCGTGGAGAAAGGCCAGAGCGCGGAAGAGAACCAGGTGTCCAGCACCTCCTCATCCTGATGCAGGTGATGCCCGCCGCACTTGGGGCAGACCGAAGGGTCTTCCCGGGAGACAACCGTCTCATTGCAGTCATCGCAGTACCAGGCGGGAATCCGATGTCCCCACCAGAGGTGACGGGAAATGCACCAGTCGCGGATATTCTCCATCCAGTTCATGTAGGTCTTTTCCATGCGTTCCGGCAGGAAACGGGTTTCTCCGGTCCGCACCACTTCAATGGCAGGCTCAGCCAGCGGCTTCATCTTCACGAACCATTGCCGCGCCACCATAGGTTCAACCACCGTATGGCAGCGATAGCATGTGCCAACCTCATGGCTCAGAGGCTCCACCTTCCCCAGGAAGCCGCCTGCCTCCAGATCCTTGACAATCGCCTTACGCGCTTCCTGCGCTGTCATGCCGGCATACTTGCCGCAGTCCAGCACCCGCGGCTCGCCGACAGCAGCCTTGCCGCTTTCGAAAAGCGCATCGTTTTCTTCCTTGTCCGCAGCACCGGTCATATGTCCGTCATAGGTCAGCACTCGCACCAGGGGCAGGTTATGCCGCTTTCCGACCTCATAGTCATTGGGGTCATGCGCCGGTGTGATCTTTACAACGCCGGTGCCCTTTTCCATATCCGCATGCTCATCCAGCACGATCGGGATTTCCTTGTTCAGGAGCGGAAGAATCACGTGACATCCATGCAGATGCGCATAGCGAGGATCCTCCGGGTTAATGGCCACCGCTGTGTCGCCCAGCATGGTCTCGGGACGCGTGGTAGCCAGCTCCAGCATTTCCCCTGTTTCCTTGACCGGATAGAAGAGATGCCAGAAGAAGCCGTCCTTGGTCTCATACTCCACCTCGGCATCCGAAATGGAAGTATTGCAGCACGGGCACCAGTTGACCATCCCTACGCCGCGATAAATCAGCTTTTTCTCATAGAGATTGCAGAAAACTTCCCGGACAGCCCTTGAACAGCCTTCGTCCATGGTAAAGCGTTCCCGGCTCCAGTCGCAGGAAGCGCCCATACGCCGCTGCTGCTGCGTAATACGGTTGCCATACTTTTCCTTCCATGCCCATGCGCGTTTCAGGAAGCCTTCGCGGCCGAGAGACTCCTTGGTCACGCCTTCCTCACGCATCGCATCAATAATCTTGACCTCTGTGGCAATCGCCGCATGGTCCGTGCCCGGCAGCCACAGCGTAGGATCCCCTTTCATCCGGTGGTAACGGATCGCGGCATCCTGCAGTGTGCAGTCCATGGCATGCCCCATATGCAGCTGACCGGTAATATTGGGCGGGGGCATTACAATGGTAAAGGGCTTTTTTCCCTCCACCCGGTGCGCGGTAAATGCACCGCTTTCTTCCCACTCGCGATAGATGTCCTGTTCAATCGCCTGCGGGGTAAAGCGTGTATCCATCTGTGTAGACGGTTTTTCAGACATGTGTGTCTCCTCCTTTATTCTTCAGTCCACGGCAAAGAGCAGAACCGCGCCGAGAAGGGCAATTCCGCAGCCCATCGCCTTGGCGATCAGTCTTCCGCGCTCCGGATCCGATGTGCACAGAATCTTTCCGATCGGTCTGCCCAGGCATGCAATCACTGCCCCGAAAATCACAAGCAGCGTGCCAGGCATCAGAAGACGCTCTGCAACACCCTGTAACCATGCAGCGTCCAAGCTTCGTCCCCCTTTGCGCTGATGTATGGGAAAAAAGAAAAAAGCAATCCCATCCCGAAGGACGGAATTGCACCGTGGTACCACCTTACTTCGCAGAAAAGAACTGCCTCTTTGCACGATAACGGGTGCATCCGCCGGAACTGACAGCAGTGCCTTTCATCCCGGCTCTCCAAAAGCGACCTTCCACGGATACGCTGCGCAGACAACCTTTCAGCCGATGAGTCGTCCTCTCTGATCGTGTTCTCCGTGTACTCCTCTTTTTTCCGCGAGTATCTTATCGGACATTACGCCCGCTTTTCTTCAGCCATCTTGATGACTTCCACGCCATTATAATAGCCGCAGAACTTGCACACATGATGGTCAAGCTTCATCTGATGACACCTGGGGCATTCAACGATAGCCGGCTGCTCCAGCTTCCAGTTTGCGCGACGGCTGTGCTTACGAGCCTTGGAAATTTTTCCCTTCGGAAGAGCCATACTCACACCTCCTCATTCATGATCCCAAATCGCTTTGGGTGCATTCAATCCTGATCCGCATCACTGCTCAAATTCTGGTCTAGCAGTTGCTGCAATGCCGCAAAAGGATGCTGACCAGGCATTTCCTTCTGGCGATCCATGGAATCGTCCTGCACCATATACTGCTTCATGCCCTCACAGTCTGCTCTGCACAGAATACGCATGGGCATATTCAGGAGCGCATAGCTCATGGCAAGCTTTTCCAGATCCACAACGTGGCCGGAATAGACGAAGATCTCATCATCTTCCGGATCACCCTCCCGAAGAAAGGTTTCCCGGTACTCCCCTTCCACCTGTGTGCTGGTCGGCGCAAGACAATTGGCACAATGAGCATGAACCCATACGCAGATGCTTCCGTCTACGGTAACATTCCCATCCTCGTCGGCAAAAAACGTCCCCGACAATTCCGCCGGGTCAAACGTTACCGTTTCGCCGCCGATCTCCTGCGGAGCAATGGCCTGCTCCACATGGAAGAGGTACTGTGTGCCAGGATTACGGGTGCATTCCGAAACGTCCAGCATTGCATACGCCCTCCCTCATCGTGACCATACGAGATTATACGGATGACGTAAAAATTTGTCAACAGGCTTTCCAACTAGTTTGACGACTTTTTCAGGCCATTGCGGACCGCCTCCGGTTTTTTCATCAGACACGGCCCGTCGTTTTCCCTTTTCAGAAAGGCACAACCTTGACCTGCGCATATCGGAGAATGCTTTCACCCTGGCGGTAGCCCTTGAGGATCACCTGGCACACATGGCCGGCTTCGCCTTCCTCCTTTTCTCCCATCATAACTGCATTGGCAATATGCGGATCGAACATCTCGCCCAGCGGATTGATTTCCTCCACGCCAAATCTGCGATAGCAGTCCTGCATCTGTCGAAGCGTCATGGCTACCCCGGTCTTCAGCGGCGAATCCTCTGTCTGCACAAGGAGTGCCCGCTCCAGATTATCCATGACATCCAGCATGGCGATCAGCACACGCTTTTCTCCTTCCGCATCCCTTGGAGCAGAAGTCTCCGGTTTCGCATTCTCGGGCTCCGTTTCCGTATTCCCCGGGTTTTCCGCCGTCCGCAGGGATGGAAGCGCATCCGTACACGGTGATTGTTCCTTTTCCTGCGCATGCGCCGGGACTGCACTCTTTTCCGTCACTTCCAGCGGTTCCGACTGTCCTGGCAGGAATACGGAAACATCCAGGATCCCCCAGAAATCGGTCTCACCCTGCACCTCCAGGGAAACAGGTTCGTCCCCGACACCGGGAAGCCTGACAGCCTTTTCCCATAGAACCTGCTTTTTCCCTTCCCTTTCTTCAAATACCGTGAAAGGAACAAACCCATCCTGCGCGTTCCATTGCACCCGTATTCTCTGACGCACAGGGATCGCGGTATCCGGCGCAAGCAGTGTCTCTGCGTGTTCCTCCGACGGTCCCACACAGAAGCCGAAGGGAAGCGCGTCCAGAAGCAGGCGATCGCGTACTCTGCCGTCTTTGATGCCTGCCAGTCCTGCGGCGCCCAGAGCCGTCAGTGAACGGCTTCCTCGCGTGTACGGCATAAGTATGTCACGCACCATACGTCCCACCAGCGGTGTCTGACCGGCCCCACCTGAAAGCACAACATGCTTCAGCGGCGCATGGGCTACACGCTCCGTCTCACGCACCGCTTTTACTATGTCCCGAAACACGCTTTCCAGATCCTGCGCGATCACTCTCTCAAAGGTGTCCCGCATCAGGCGAAGCACCAGCTGCCGCAGCGCGGCACCAGGCATGCGAATCGTCAAAGGAATCTCCGCATAGGGTGAAGAGGACAGCATTTCCCGGGCTTCCTCAGCAAGTCTCTCCATTTCCTGGCGGCTTTCCACCACCCACGCAGCGGAAATCTGATAGCTTTCCTCCAGCACCGTGTCGATCCAGTCAAGAATCCTCGCAGTCCATGCGTTCCCGCCGCAGCCTTCCCGCCCCCAGGTGTGCAGTACTTCAAATACTCCGTCTGTATGCTCCATCCAGACAGTCTCCGCACCGCGTGCCCCAAAGCGAACAACCAGTACATTTTCCTGCGGATTCGACAGCAGATAACCCAGTCCTTCCGCCACGGAATGGTTCAGCATATAGCAGCGCTTCCAGCCGGCCCGCTCCGCGCATGCGCGAATCTGCTGCCTTCCTGCATACGACAGGAAACCGGGAACCGTAAACACCGCATCCGTCTCATTGCTTCTGAGCATTTCCGCCGCCCTGCACCGCAGCCGCTCCAGAAATGCCACTGTCAGTGCTTCTCCTGTCACCGTTCCCAGTACCCGGGTGTCATCCGGATGTGCCACAAAGCCTCTCAGTGGAATCCCATAGGCACGTGCGGCACGCACTGCCTGCTGTCCCAAGAGAATTCCCTGCGATGTCTGGGCGGCCACTGTGGGAGTTGCCTCATCACCCTGACTGTTTCGAAGCACCATAAGACTGTCCTGCACAAGACTGGCCATGCGCGTCTCACAGCTTCCCAGATGAATACCGATCATGATTCCTTTCTCCTTTCCGCGCCCTACGCCATGCTGCCGTCTGTTCTTCCCTGTATTCTCTTGCACAGCAGAACACCCAGGAGCCCTTTGGCAAACCTCAGCATCACGGTCTCTGCACGTGTCTCATTGCTGCACCCCAGGGCATAGGTATTGGTAAGCACCGCATCATGCAGTTCCCATTCTGTGCCGGAAAGCGTGATTCCCTCCACGCGATCGGAAAGTGCTATCAGAGAAAGATAAATCGTTTCGTCTCCTGCAATACGGTATGTTCCCGGCGCATACACGCGCATGGTATTGAAGTCATCCGAAAGGCAGTTGCGATATCCTTTCTGCGCACACTCCGAAAGAAGCTGAATATTCGCAAGCGTGTGATCCAGTCTTCCGCCTGTGCCGCCCAGAAACACAAAATCCCGGTATCCGCGCTTTTCGCCTTCCAGAAAGCATGCCCGCATATCCGTATCATCCTTGTGCGCAGGCAATGTACAATGGGCATACCCCTGCGCATGTGACGCCGGCATACTGTCAAAATCTCCGATTACATAATCAGGCTTAATACCATACCGGATCGCCGCATCCAGTCCGCCATCCGCGCAGAGAATCAGATCATCCCTTTGTCTGTCCCGGAGTATGCGCTGCCATTCTCCTGCGTACATGGCGCCCAATACATAGCATGTTCCCATCCGTTTCTCTCCCCAAATCAAAAAAAGTGGCTTGCGCCACTTTTTTGATTGCTGTCTATCAGGCTTCCGGAGCGGCTTCTTCCGCTGCTTCCACAGGTGCTTCCTCTGCATCAATGGATGCCACAGGCTGTTCGTCGTCCAGCTCCAGGCTTTCCTCATCCGCTTCGATTGCTTCATCGTCCATTGCCTGGCGAATGCTCAGGGAGATACGCTTGTTCTCCACATCCACGCTCAGGACCTTCACGCGGCGGATATCGCCCACCTGCACGGCATCTTCCACCTTGGCAATCTTGGTGGGAGCGCACTGGGAGATATGAACCAGGCCATCCAGTCCGGGCTCCAGCTCCACAAAGGCACCAAAGGCGACAATACGGACAACCTTGCCTTCAACGATAGCGCCAACCGGATACTTCTGATCGGCATTATCCCAGGGGCGCGGCTGCAGCTGCTTGTAACCCAGCTGGATGCGCTCGCGTTCACGGTCAAGGCCCAGGATCTTGACGTCAATCTCCTGATTGGGCTTGACAACCTCGCTGGGATGATGCACACGGCCCCAGCTCAGATCAGTGATATGAATCAGGCCGTCCACACCGCCCAGGTCCACAAACGCGCCGAATTCAGTCAGACGGCGCACGACGCCATGGATGACCATGCCTTCTTCCAGACGGTCCCAGGCTTCCTTCTTGCGGGCTTCGCTTTCCTCAATGATGACGGCCTTGCGGCTGGCCACCACGCGGCGCTTCTGCTTGTCGATCTCAATGATCTTCAGGCGGACATCCTTGCCCACGAACTCGCCCAGCTTTTCAATGTAGCGGGGTGCTACCTGAGAAGCGGGAACGAAAGCGCGCACGCCGTCCACGTTGCAGATCAGGCCGCCCTTGACGGCTTCCTTGCATACGCCTTCAACATACTCGCCGGCCTCATACTTGGCCATGAGTGCATCCCAAGCCTTGCGGTTGACAATATTGCGCTGGGACAGCACCACATTGCCCTCGCCGTCATTGACCTTGACGACTTCGACCTCAATCTCATCGTCCAGCTTTACATCCTGCTGAGCCAGATCGGCCCGCTTGATGATGCCGTCGGACTTATAGCCGATGTTGACGCTCACTTCGTCGTCCGTAATCTGCACGACCTTGCCGGTCACAGTCTGGCCAGGACGAATACGTACCAGTGTGGCATCGACTTCCGCCATGAAGTCATTCTTGGAAGCTTCCTGCGCCTCCTGCGGTTCGGTTACCTGGTTCTGAATTTCCATGTCGGTCATAATAGTGACAACCTCCTTGAGTGAGTCATCCGGTGTCGATGCACCTGCGGTGACCCCTATGCTCCGGAATCCGCTTGACAGAAAGTCATGAGGGATCTCGCTCGCACGCTCCACGAGAATCGTGTTGGGACAAAGCCTGTGACAGACCTCATACAGCTTGTGCGTGTTGGCGCTTCTCCGGCCGCCCACAACCACCATGGCATCCATCTGGGACGCCATTTCCGTTGCCTCGGCCTGTCGCGTTGCGGTTGCGGAACAGATGGTACACTCCTCAAGCAGGTGATCAACCTTCCTGCGCAGTGTTTTCAGGACTTCCAGCCATCTTTCCATGGGAAAGGTGGTCTGAACACACGCCAGAGCGCTCTCCAGAGGGGGAAGCGCTTCCGCCTCCTCCGGACGATCCACGATGTACACATCGCCTCTGGCCCATCCTGCGGTTCCCTGAACCTCGGGATGGTCCCGTTCCCCCACCAGAATCACAGGCATGCCATTCTCTGTCTTCTCCGCTACAATCTGATGCAGCCGATTGACAAAGGGACATGTGAGATCCATGACAGGGCTTCCCAGTTCCGTAAGCCGTTTTAGTATTTCGGGAGAAACACCGTGGCTTCGAATAAGCACCAGCCTGCCTGCCGTCTCCTCAGGGCTTGTTACAGACGGTATCCCTTTCTCGCTGAGTGCATCCACAACCTGAGGATTATGGATCAGCTCACCCAGTGTACAGGCTGATTCTCCACTTTCCGCCACTTTCCACGCTGCCTCCACAGCACGCCGTACGCCCATACAGAATCCGGCATGGGGTGCGACTTTAATCTCCATGACATCCTCCTTCCGCAGATTCCTTCTTTATACCTTTCGACATCTGCCTGCCAATTCCTTCCTGAATAGATATTTTTTTAGAATGGATCGTATGTGAAATATGGAAAAAAACCGGCTTCATTTGACAAGAACGCCCTCCTGGCAGCGTTATTCTGCTACAGAAAAGCGCCTTCCGATGTAACAATTTTATGACGCAGGTAACGTGGAAGTTGTCTGTGCACTAGGAATGTCCGTCTGCCACTTCCTGTATCATCTCCTGATACGCTTCTTTTATTCTCTTCATCAGCGTCTCGCAGCTTTCCCGGTTCACGCCCTGTGCAATCAGGTCATCCGTTTTCAGTACCTGCCCGATACAGACACGGTTTTTCCTGAAAAGCCGATACTTGCTGTGTATATATATCGGAAGCACAGGCACCTTGGCGCGCAGCGCGATAAGTGCAATACCATTCTCCGGCTGTTCCATAACACCTTTATGGTGCCTGGTTCCCTCCGGAAAAATACCCAGTATCTCCCCTTCTTTCAGTGCACGGTTACAGGCGCGCATGGCTTCCATGTCCGTATTATGCCGATCAATGGGAATCATATGCATATGGCGGAAAAGTGCCCGGAGCAGGGCATTTTTCGTCAGTTCCTTTTTTCCAAGGAATGTGACCTCCTGGTCCCGGATCAGGTAACCCGCCAGGAAGGGATCCATATTGGACCAGTGATTGGATACCAGGATAAAGGGGGCTTCCACATGAATCCGCTCCGGATGCAGATACTCCACAGGACCGATCGTGTGAAAAAGAATCTGGGCTATCCACCTTGCGCCTGTGTAGAAAAAAGTCCGTCGCTCTTTCGGACTGATCTTCTTCTGTTCAGACACCATATTCCCTCCTCGCCATGCGGACGATTTCGTCCACTGATTCCTCAAATGTCATATGGCTTGTATCGACAACTATGGCACCGTCAGCGATCATCAAGGGATCTGTTTCCCGGTGCATATCCTGATAGTCCCGTTTGCGCAGGTCCTCCAGCACTTCCTCAAAGACCGGGGTTTCTCCTTTTTCCTGCATCTGCAGAAAGCGTCTCTGTGCCCTGACTTCGTCCGAGGCGGTAAGATAGATTTTCAGTGTTGCATCCGGAAGGACACGGGTACCTATATCACGGCCATCCACCAGCATATCATGCTCCGCCGCCAGTGCCTGCTGCTTGGCAACCATGGCGCGGCGCACCCCCGGATAGGTCGCAATGCGTGAGGCTGCACGACTTACCGCTTCCGTCCGAATGCGCCCTGTCACATCCTCTTCTTCCACATAGGTATGCTGTCCGTCCTTTTCATGGGAAACGCGGATCGCAACCTGCGCAGCCGCCGCTTCCGCCGCTTTCCGGTCGTCAGGGTCCACACCCTGATCCAGAAGATACACACCCAGTGCGCGATACATGGCGCCGGTATCCAGATGCAGAATACCCAGCTTTTCCGCTACTGCGTCCGCTACTGTAGATTTGCCGGCTCCTACAGGGCCGTCCAGTGCAATATTGATACGCTTCATGGCGATATTTCCTCCCTGCCTTTGACTGTGCACAGGTATTTTATCATATTTATGATGCTTCGCTAAGCCTTTCCGTTCCGTTCAGGCATTCTCTTTTCAGATGGCGTATCCGTGTCCGATATGATGCGCTGTGGCGCATGCCCGTCGCCCGCGATCATGGGAAAAGAACCTCCATGTTCGGAAAGCGAGCAGAAAAGATCATTGCCAGCTTGTCACATGGGGCATTCTCCGTTGACGAATCTTCAGGCGCATCATACAATGCATAGGAATCTGAAAGGAAAGGTGCGAACCTTGCCATGCTGAAATCGACGGGGGTGGTACGCCCCATCGACCATCTGGGACGGATCGTATTGCCCGCAGAACTGCGGCGCCAGCTGCATCTTCACGACGGGACGCCCATGGAATTTCTGGTGGATCGTGACCAGGTAATCCTCCGAAAATATCAACCCGGCTGCGTTTTCTGTGCTTCCGAGAAGGATCTGGTCGTCTATTGTGGAAAACCCGTATGTGCCAAATGCCGCGTGGAACTGCAGCGCGGACTGGAAGTGAATCCGGAATAGCAAGGAGACAAACCCATGGATCATAAACGCCATATTGATACATTTACCCTCACGACCGCAGAAACAGACTTCATGAACACATGGCGTCCATCCTCAATTCTGGAGCACTGTCAGGAATGCGCCTCCAGTCACTGTGAACCGATGGGCCTTGGTCGAAATGCCTTGCTCAGCAAAGGCATGGTGTGGGTTGCCACCGCTATTGAAGCACGCTTTACACGTCTTCCCCATCTGGCAGAATCCATCTCTCTGGAAACCTTTCTTCGTCCCATGCGCCACGGTCTGTTTCCCCGCTTTTTTGTGGTGCGGGAAAACACTTCCGGCGAAACGCTGGGAACGCTTTCCAGCCTCTGGGCACTGATGGATCTGGATACAAGAAAGATGCTGCCCGGAACAGAAGAGGCCAGGCTGATGCCGGATAACAGCGACATTCCAGCACCCGCCGCACTTCCGTCTCTGCCGCGGCGTCTGTCCGTATCAGCCCAGCGGAGCTCCTATCAGGCAGTCTATACGGACCTTGACAATAACCATCATGTCAATAACGCCCGCTATCTGGATCTGTGCTGCAATGCTCTGGGAATTGCATGTCTCCGTACATCGTACGTTGACTCCTTTCTCGTCCGTTATCTCCACGAAATCCGCCCGGATGACCAGATTGAGACATGTCTGCAAACAGAAAACAATACTTTCTTCTATACTGGAAAAAAAGAGGATATCCCCTGCTTTGAGATTTCCGGAACGCTCTGCCCAAGAGACTGACAGGAAAAGGATTCCGGAATTCATCCATGTGTTACGTTCCGCCGGTAACTTTTTTCACCGGCTTTTTTGCATGCTCCTATTATTCTTTCCTGTCCGCATTCCCTGAAAGCCAGATTTCCATCTGTTCCAGCGCACCTCGCATGGCGGAAGGTATCGGCTGTCCATGAATGGCTTCAAGGGGAATCATCTGAAGCCCCTCCATAGTCCCGGAAAAGGATGACACCCCATACACTGTCATCTTCCAGATTCGATGCGTAAAAACATGGCGGTAACTGCCCAGTTCCGTAACTTTTCCTGTTACCTGAATCCCTTTTTCCATAAGTGCGGATGTAACGCATATCTCGCCTTTCACATTTTCCAGCAAAGGGAACACCCACAGATCTTTCAGGAGCTGTTCCTGCCGTTTCACCATACCGATATCATTCTCGCTTCCAAGAAGCAAAGCCAGTGCATAGGATATTTCCTTTGGCGGAGTTTTCTTTCTATGACGGGGAATTGTGTCCTGCGTCCCCCGCTGATGGGCCGCACAGATTTTCCGAAGCGGACATGTATCACAGAGAGGAACCCCCGCCCGACAGGGACCATTGCCCAGATCCATAACCGCCTGATTCAGATCGCCCGGCCGCGGACCGAGCGCACATGCATTCCCCCATTCCGTAAGCGTTCGCCTCGTATCCGCTTGTTCCACGGCTCTCTCTTCTCCCAGAATCCGCGCATACACCCGGAAGGCATTTCCGTCCATAGCCGCAACAGGTTCCTGAAATGCAATAGAAGCAATCGCGGCTGCCGTATACTCTCCAATGCCACGAATCTGGAGAAGCGCGTCCCGTGTGCGGGGAAACTGTCCCTGCATGGCATGCATAAGCTGCTGTGCCCCTTCATGCAGAAGGACTGCTCTTCGATAATACCCCATGCCCTCCCATGCCTTGAGAACCTGTTCCCGAGTAGCCGCTGCAAGCGCTGCCGCATCGGGAAATACTTCCAGAAAGCGTGTATAGTATCGTTTCACGGTTTCCACCCGGGTCTGCTGAAGCATGGTCTCCGATACCCAGATCTGGTAGGGATCCCGGGTACCTCTCCAAGGCAGTTCCCTCCGATTCTCATCATACCATGAAAGCAGTGCCTCACGGACCATTCTGGCATCGGGCTCTGTTCTGTTCATTGCCTCACATCCCTTCTGTAATGGCCGATTGTAGCATATCTCTTTTCCGTACTCAAAGCAGAATTATTTCAAATTCAGAAGCATTTCAAAGAATTCCGCTTATATTTGCAGATTTATATGCATTTTTCATGATTTGGCAGAAAAATTTACAATCATGATATTTGCATATCTCCCCCAAATGTCGTATATTATGCGCTGTACCGATTAGCACTCGACAGAGTTGAGTGCTAACAAGTCAAGACAGGAGGATGGAATTATGACCGTGAAGCCTTTGGGTGACCGCGTTGTCATCAAAAATGTTGAAGCAGAAGAAACCACCAAAAGTGGCCTGATTCTGACAAGTGCTGCCAAGGAAAAGCCCCAGATGGCAGAAGTCCTGGCCGTTGGTCCCGGTGGAATGGTGGATGGCAAGGAAGTCGCCATGCAGGTAAAGGTAGGTCAGAAAGTGATCTATTCCAAGTATGCTGGCACCGAAGTCAAAATTGACGGGGAAGAGCTGATCATTGTCCGTCAGTCCGATATTCTCGCCGTTGTCGAGTAAGATAGAAAGTAAGGAGTCTGACAGTTATGGCAAAGCAGATTAAGTATGGCGAAGACGCTCGCCGCAGCCTGGAAAAAGGCGTAAATGCCCTGGCTGATACCGTAAAGATCACGCTGGGACCGAAGGGCCGCAATGTAGTACTTGACAAGAAGTACGGTGCTCCCCTGATTACCAACGACGGTGTGACCATTGCCAAGGAAATCGAACTGGAAGATGCTTTTGAAAACATGGGCGCTCAGCTCGTAAAGGAAGTATCCACCAAGACCAATGACGTAGCTGGCGACGGCACAACCACTGCCACACTGCTGGCCCAGGCCATCATCCGTGAAGGCCTGCGCAACCTCGCAGCCGGCGCTAACCCCATGGTTCTGAAGAAGGGCATTGAGGCTGCAACAGAAGAAGCCGTGAAGGGCCTTAAGGCAATCTCCCAGCCCATTTCCGGCAAGAATGCCATTACGCAGGTCGCTGCGATTTCTGCAGCTGATGAGACCATCGGCAAGCTGATTTCCGATGCCATGGAAACCGTTGGCAACGATGGCGTCATCACTGTCGAGGAAAGCAAGACCATGTCTACCGGCATGACCACCACCGAAGGCATGATGTTTGACCGTGGCTATGCTTCTGCTTATATGGTTACCGATACCGAAAAGATGGAAGCTGTTCTGGACGATCCGCTGGTACTCATTACGGATAAGAAGATTTCCAACATCCAGGAGGTCCTCCCCGTTCTGGAGCAGGTTGCACAGTCCGGCAAGAAGCTTCTGATTATTGCTGAGGACGTGGAAGGCGAAGCGCTGTCTACTCTCGTTGTCAATAAGCTCCGCGGCATCTTTACCTGCGTAGCCGTCAAGGCGCCTGGCTTCGGTGATCGCCGCAAGGAAATGCTCCAGGACATCGCCATTCTGACCGGTGGCACCGTGATCTCCTCCGAGACCGGCCTGGAACTGAAGGAAGCTACCTTGGATCTTCTGGGCAAAGCCCGTCAGGTCAAGGTAAACAAGGAAAACACCACTATCGTGGGCGGTGCTGGTCTGAAGGCTGACATTGATGCCCGTGTCGCGCAGATTCGCGCACAGATTGCTGAAACCACCAGCGACTATGATCGTGAAAAGCTCCAGGAGCGTCTTGCCAAGCTGGCCGGCGGTGTGGCCGTTATCCAGGTTGGCGCTGCGACCGAAGTGGAAATGAAGGAACGCAAGCTGCGTATTGAAGACGCACTGGCTGCAACCCGTGCAGCTGCCGAAGAAGGCGTCGTTCCTGGCGGCGGTATCGCCCTGCTCAATGTTCTTTCCTATGTAAAGGCAATTGAAAACAACTATTCCGGCGACGCCAAGACCGGTGTCCAGATTGTACTTCGCGCTCTGGAAGAGCCGATCCGCCAGATTGCTGCCAACGCGGGCGTGGACGGAAGCGTCGTGGTGGAAAACATCAAGAACGCCAAGAAGGGCGAAAATGCCAACCCGAATTATGGTTACGACGCACTGCATGATCAGTATGTCGACATGGTTGAGACCGGCATTATCGATCCTACCAAGGTCACCCGTTCTGCACTACAGAATGCAGCCTCTGTTGCCGCTATGGTGCTGACCACAGAGTCTCTGGTGGCAGACATTCCTGCTCCCGAACCCGCAGCTCCTGCTGGCGGTGCCGGCGGCATGGGCGGTATGTATTAATCGCCATTCAAAACCGCAAGGCAGTAAGCAATTCGCTTACTGCCTTTTTTTGTGTCCGCAAGAATTCAATATTCCTGTCCCCTCTTCTGTGCAGCAGAACATCACTTAACATGGCCCCGGACATACAGGTGTCCAGCAGACAAGTGTATGTTCACCTGTTCCATCCGATTCTGTGCAGCGCAAAGGCTATCCTTCTTTTTTCAGTCCTCGTCTATTCCTTATACTCCAATCTCACCTATCGATTTCACTCATCACAGAGCATGCGATGCACAATCTGATGTATCCATGCATCCTTTTCTTCTTCTGTGAGTTTCAGCATATGTAAAGTCTCATGATCCACGCTCCATACAGGCTGGCTGTTTCCAAGGACTCGATAGGCAAAATTATCACTGACGATTCTTGCCTCAGCATACACATCATCAAAACTGTCACCTTTGCTTTCCATATATGCAACCAGCCGCCTCATTGTGGCAGACTCTCGTCCCTTTACCATGCGGATTCTATCAATAGCACACGTATAGGCTTCCGCACGAATCTTTGGAATACCAAACATGAGAAACGCCTGCAGAATCGTTTCCAAGGCTCGCTGTGCCTTTTGGCCTCCATTGTCCTTGTCTGGCCGTATGTTTTCACTGTCTTCTGTATTTCCATCCTCTGCTCCTTCATGCATCCAGGTTTTCATCTCAGAAAATGGTATCCGGATCATAAAACCGGTTCGGCTGTTCATAAGAAAAACCCAGCGACGGACATTATTCTCCATTCCGTATTCTACACCCTCTGCACACCATATGTATTCACCTTCTCCATCCTTCATAGAATCCTTGAACCTTCCTAACGGATCCGTATCCTCATCAATCCAGCTTGAAGGCAGCCATGAATACAGTCTTTTCCCAATCACTATGCATAAAGTGTGCTCACTATCTGCCGGAAGCTGGGGAAGTGGTGCGGAAAGAGGTAGCGCTGGAAGCATTCCATTTTTCCGATCCCTATAGCGTTTCTGACGGTCTGCATCCACACTTTTCTCTTCCAGTTTGTAAATGATACGCTCATAGGGAAGATAAGAATTGACATTAGATGCGGTTGTTTGAAGAAATGTTGCAATCTCCGAGATCGTTTTTCCATCCTGATAGAGGCGCATAATCAGGATGCACATTTCAGAAGAATACGCATGCCCTGTAATCAGGATTTTTCTGGTTTTCATGGGGCTGAGATGGAAATGCTTCGCAATAGAACGTATGGAAGGGTTCTGTATATAAGCATCACAAACAGCCGCTACTAAATGATCCTGTATGGTTTCAGCATCATATTCAGGTTTAATCTTTGCTCTCATGTCTCTTTCCTTTATCAATCCATATCAATCAAAGCATAAGCGTTATTCCATCAATTATCTTTCCTGTTCGTTATGAAGTTCTTCCATCGCATGAGCACTTTCAATGTCATACACCGATTTGATATTTCGGCACCATGTCATCCGTATTCCTTTGTGACATGGTGCCGACAAATCATGGATAGATCCACACAAGAGGATAGTCTCTATAGCCGCAATAGCAGAGTCGAATAAGCCATTCCCTAAGACAATGCTCTCCCACTTCGAAGCACATTGGGAGAACGACTTGGCATCGACGTTAATTGATTGCTATTCTCATTTTGAATCGGAAGCATCAGATATGATTCAATCCATATCACAATCATTGAGTGGATCTGCAATTTATATCTGATAGTTTGACTCATGAAGATGCTTACTCAGATGTAAAGAAATACCCGCAAAAAACATGGCTGGAACTGCCGCCTGCAATCCTTTTTCAAGCCTTGTGATACACTCAACAATTTCAATAATGAGCATACAGACGGTTGGAAGATATATAATATTCATCCAGAATGGCTGCTCTGTTGCAAAAAACAGTTTCCATACTGCTTTCACAAGGAATACCAGAAAAATGACAAATAGGGCAAGGCCCCAGATGCCTGTTTCCAGTAAAATCTGTAAAGGCAGACAGTGAATATGGTCGAACCCCAGATATTCTGTCTTATTAATATATTCCATAACTAGAGGGACAGATGTACCTGTCAATAAGAGATATGGCTTCTCTTTGAGAAGCCGAAATGCAATTCTATATCCCCTTTCCCTGCCAGAAATGCCGTACACTCCAACATCTCGAGGACGAATCTGCCCAATGGCATGTTGATTCAATGTCAGTGAATCTGCATAGGCTGTGCCAGGAATCTCTCCCTGATTGATTTTTTGAACAATTCCATTAAAACTCGACTGCGCAACACTGAGAACCTCATAGGTTCCAACCATGGAAACCAGGACAATGCATATACACAGAAGAATAAGAATCCACTTATGCTTCCACTTTGTGTGATAACGCTTAACAAACAATGCAGCAAGCGCTATGCCAAAACCGATACCGGTTGCTATCATACCAGCCCGGCCAGTCGTCAATCCCAGAGCGTAAAGCATAATCAGAATGCCTACAAAATACAATACTTTCACGATCTGTTTCCGGCACATGGTCGTTCCAATCAGCGCCATCATAATCGCGAGTGTCAGATTGGCTGCTGAGACAGTATGATAGGCCATGAGCTTCAGAACGCCACCATTGTTGTTTATTTCATATTGGAGACTGTAATCAATAATCTGTATGCCATGATACATGCAATAAATACCCACAGCGCTTAAAACTGTATGGAATGTAACCCAGATGCATACAAATATCTGCAGATAAACTTGCAGTTCTTTACGAGATAACAGTAATGCTACAGAAGGACATAGAATGTAAACCAGTACACCCCGCATTAATGTCATTTTCGTGTTTTCCAATACGATGGATGGGCGTATGGCAGACGTGATAAAGATAAGAAGCAAACCTGCCAGCATAATTTCCATCCAAGGGTTCTTCCGAAAATCAATTTTGGAAAGAACCATACCAAACATAACTAACTCAGAAATCAGCATCCACCATGTGATATTATCAGAGCCTGGAAAATTGATCATCTTCTCCAGTTCCCAAAGCATATATATTCCGATTACAATCGCCATAATAAGCGATCCATTCCATTGCTTATTATGTAATGTCTTTTTCAGCATAGCTTATGTCATCCTTCTAAAAACATCAAAAAAGCTCTTCAAATGTACAACTGAATTGCACAATTGAAGAGCAATTAATCTGATTACATAGCTCCCTTGCCATTGAAAACCATCACCACAGTCTTGAGAAGAATCTGAAAATCAAGCTTCAAACTCCAGTTGGTAATATACTCGGTATCAAGTTTTACAACCTTCTCAAAATCGGTAATCTCACTGCGTCCATTAACCTGCCACATGCCAGTAATACCTGGCTTACATGCAAGCCGAGCGCGATGATGAAATTGATATTTCTCCCATTCGTCCACCGTCGGTGGTCGTGTTCCTACAAGGCTCATCTCCCCGCGCAAAACATTGAAAAACTGCGGGAACTCATCCAGTGACGTTTTGCGGATAAACTCCCCAATACCCGTTTTCCTGCTTCCATCCGGAAGAATCTCATTTCCTATAATTCGAGGGTCAAAATCAAGCTTAAACATCATTCCATCCTGCACGCGATTCTGCGCCATAAGCGCAGCTTTCTTTTGGTCCGCATCCAGTGACATGGAACGTATTTTATACATTTTAAATCTTCGCCCATTCTTCCCAATTCTTTCCTGTTTAAAGAAAATGGGGCCAGGAGATTTCCGATAGATCATAGGACCAATAACAAGAAGAATGAAAAGAGTAATAACAGATCCTATCAGGCCTCCGACAATATCCATGCAGCGCTTAAGGAAAAGATGCCCTGGTGAAGCCAGTTTAATCGATGAAGTAAGAACCAGGTAGTCTCCAATACTCTCCGCATCAAGGTTGGACCCAACTGACAGAACCTGTGGCATGCATACATGTGTCGGTATGGCCATTTCATGACATCTTTCCAAAAAAATGTGTATATCATCATTCCACTCATTTACATTGACAAAAACGCTATCAATCCATTCACGACAGATATAGGTAGCTGCTTCATCAAATGTACAGAGAATGGGAACACCTTGAACGTCATGTTCGTTTTGTATGTTTTCTGTTAATACAATACCGCACAATTTATAAGGAAGATAAGCCTGCTTTGTCAGATTTTGGATTGTTTCTTCTGCATCTTGAGGGTCAGCAACTACTATCATGGTCGGTTTCGCCTGATTATGAAGAGCATGATCTCGAATAACACGTTTCCATAAAATGCGAAAAATATAACTCAAAAGAAAATAGAATCCTGCTGTCAACGACACAACAATTCGGGAATATGCATCGCCAATCTGAACAATGAACATGTAAGCAGTAATGCCAGCAAATACTCCGGAAGCCTGTTCCAGCGTCTGCTTCAGTTCTATGCCATATCCACGAAACAGGACACCTTTCATTGTAGAAAACAAAACAATGAATAGAACTTCAACCAGAGCCAGAATAATCCCTAGCATGCGGTAAAGAGGAACTGCATAAGGGACTCCACCTTGACGAATGGCAAATGCTATCAGATAAGCTCCCTGAAGGCTGATTATGTCCAGAATGATAAAATCAATATGCTTTAGCCAGCTCTGACTATAACGTTTATACATGTTTGAATCCAGTCCTTTTGGCTTAAATCAGAATAATTCCCGATATCGGTGCTTTCCCAATTTGAAGCATGGAATACTCTTCAATGAGTGTCTGCATTTTGGATACATAGCGTTTTCCCACTAATAAAACAACATCCGCTTCCGTACATGTAGAGAGCCCTTCCGGATAATCCAGGAGATTTTTGCATGTACTAATCGTTACTGTTTTTCCAATGGCATCTGCGACAGCACCTTGCAATTGTTTCAGTTCATCCTCGCTGCAATCCCCTGTAAATACCACATTCTTATCTGTATAGTTTTCGCAAATCAGAGCTGCGATTCTCTCAATAAATGCCTGATCACTTTGCTTTTTCTTCCCAAATTCCAGCTGAATCAGCAAGCGATCTATCCAATTCCTATCTCGTTTTGCCCTGACTATCGTCTTCTGAGCATAAACCGGCAATGGTATCACAGATTTTACTTCATCAGAATTATGAATATAGCCCTGTAATATATACATTACCAGATAGAATCCTGCCATAATACAGCCAAACAAAACAAAGCCAATCGCTGCATATCGGACAATATGCTTTCCTGGGGCTTTAGGCTCTTCATCTCTAATGAGCTTATCCACAATTTTTTGATTGTCTGCTATTTTTTTCTCATAATCCGTAATGCTGGCAGTCACCTTGTCTCTCGCATTAAGAACCTCTTTGTCTTTCTGCTGCGAAATAGAATCAAATGAGATACTGACCAAGTGCGGTTCCAATTCAGATACCATTGGGAAAAGTGTCTGTTGTACAACATCATCCAGATGCTGAAGAATTAGCTCAACTGTTTCTTTTCCATTACTTATCACGCTCACTTTAAAAATATTGGCAGAATAATCAGCGTTAGTCTGAATCACTTCTTTAATCAATGTAATATCATCTGTCCCCAACACTGATGTAACCACTTCGTCTGAAAGATGTCCCCCCATTCCATTAACATATGCGTTTAATAACGCATCGGTTGGATCCAACGAGGTATTCTGCTGACTTGTTTCCATATCTGATAGCCGTACATAATATGTACGGCTACCAATCCATTCATGCCCGTAATCAAGATTCAGATATATAGATTTTTCTAAATATTCATTTCTCTCATTTAACAATTCCGTGTAGTTCTGTATATTGGCTTGTGCATTTTTTAAGCTGTTTCGATAGTTTTCAAGTTCGTAAATATAACTCTGTTCCTCTTCAGTTAATTCACCTTCTTTATGCACAGACCATATCTTCCAATACTGATATCCACCAAGCAGAATAGCGCCAGCCAGTGCCACGACAATACAGCTGCGCCAGCGATACAGAATATGAAATAGAATGTCTTTTATGGAGAATTCTTCCTCCTCTCCTGCATACTGTTCATATTCATTTATATTCATTTATTCTTCCTCCTACGCATCTGTAAGCTATTCGAGTGATATGTCATACTATAAACGAGCGGACTGCAAGTCTACGATCTGCTTGCACTTATTACTTGGTTACCTGAATTGTATGGCGGAAATTCTTGTATACAGTATCTTTATATGTTTCTGTATAATCTCTTGGCCACGTCATTGTCAATACATAGAGCTTCTTATTGACACACACTGCATGTACTCGGCCACCGATTTTCGTCTGAGAATCCTTTATAAGTGCCGTAAAGTCGGCATATACCCCAGACTTATCCAGCAAAGAACGTTCTGCAGTATTGGTTGGCGAGAAAGAATCATACTGCTTTCGCAAATCTGCCAGAATATCCTTGACTTCCTTGGTAAGTTCACTCTTCGTGTAATCTGTTTTCACAGAAGCCATGGACACAGTTAGCCGGGCAGCATAATCTATGCGCGTATCAGGATTCACAATCGTATAGGAACCGTTGCCTGTTTCTTCTGTCCATCCCACCGGCGCAGAAAACGATACTCCAATATTGGTTGCATCATACGTTGCATAATTTGCAAACGTCAGAGGAGGCACAGGAGTAGGGGTGGGTTTATCTATAGGATCCAATACTACCGGTGTTGCTCCCGCATAACTGGAACGCATAGTAGGCACTGGTGTTGGCTCTGTTGTAAGGGACGCACTTCCATCCAATATATTCGGAAGATCGTCCAATATACCTTCTTCACTGGCTGGATCATAATCTCCTATATCAAAGTTGTATGCTTCATTCTCAGTGTTACCGGGAGCACTCCCATAACTTGCATCAGTTGATATATCGGGAATTGTCTCTGATTGATTGGCAGAAGCAGGATTATTCATAACTTGATAACGTTGCGTCTCCTTAGGGGCACATGCAGACAGAATGCACATGACTGCCAGCATTCCCAATGCCAAGAATATTCT
Source organism: uncultured Eubacteriales bacterium (assembly GCA_902764915.1). Lineage (GTDB taxonomy): Bacteria > Bacillota > Clostridia > Christensenellales > Aristaeellaceae > UBA2943. Next base: position 49,695 of record CACWXY010000018.1, read on the forward strand.
TCTCATTATTGACTGCCTCCGATCTTCCAATTGTTACTCTTGCCAAAACCATGCGCTTATATTATACAATGCAGAATTGCGTTTTATCTATGGATGTTCAACAAAGTGTCTAAGATAAACAACCATATGTTGTTTTCAGGAAGCATGAAGTGTCACTCTTCTTCATCGTTATAGTTAGGATGATACATTCTCCTGCCATCCAGACTATTTATTTTCTCAGAAAACGCACCACACGGAGTACGGTCCTGTATTCCTTTTACTTCATTCATTTTGGCATCCAAAGTATCTATCATATGTAGTACGATCGCTTCCGCGAACATGGGAAGCTTAGGACTTCCGTAATCTGGAATTCCATGATGGGAGAGAATCATATGCTCCAGAAGTTCAACATATTCACCGTCAATATGTTCTTCTTTTGCCACAAGTTCCAGATTTACAACGCCTCGTACCAAATGCCCTATTAACAGACCATCCCGGCTATAGTCAGACACATTACCCAGATCATCACTGCTCATTTCTTCGATTTTTGCAAGATCATGAACAATGATCCCCGCTTTAAGAAGATCTCCATTTAAAAATGGATAGCACGGCAGCAACGCTTCGGCAACATGAAGCATATCCGTTATATGATGCAAAAGACCGCTTTTCTCCGCATGATGCATGCGCATAGCGGCCGGATAATAATCCAGTCGATCGCCAGCCTTCCGTAACATGCCTCGTACAAGTCGTTTCAGCTTTTCGGAAGAAAAACTATCTATATTTTTGTCGATATACGCAAGCATTTTCTCTGATGTCTCAGGCGCACACGAAACCAGCTGTGCCAAATCCACCGTTTCATCTGTCATCGGCGGCCGAATCAGTTCAATCTTCATCTGAAGCCGCCCATTGAATTCCTGTACCTCAGCCTCAACCCAGACGACACTGGAAACAGCAGGGATTTTCCTTAGCGGATTCCACATCTTGCAGTTAAACTCTCCGCTTCGATCACTTAGATTAAGATCTGCATATTCCTTTCCTCGCTTATCGGTTCGAACCTCCGCAGACCGCACCATAAGAAAACCTTTAAAAGAATCTCCAACAGCAAGGCTTGCCAACGTTCTCTGTTCCCTCATGTGTTAATCGGCACACTCCTGTATTTCTCTCTACAGGAGCTGCCACCTCCTCATTCGCTCCATTTTTCACTATCGAAATCCGCTATTAAAATGCTGCGCTGTTTGCTTCCGGAGCCAGGTTGGCATATGTTGCAAACTCTGGAAGCCATGCAACTTTCACAGTTCCCAAAGGACCATTTCTTTGTTTTGCAATTATGACCTCTCCAACATTCTTCTCTTCAGTAGAAGGATCATAATACGCCTCTCGATGCAGAAACATGACAACGTCTGCATCCTGCTCGATAGACCCCGAATCACGAAGGTCAGAAAGAACAGGACGTTTATCGGTACGTGTTGTTGCAGCACGAGAAAGCTGTGCACAGGCAATCAGTGGAATCTTCAACTCAAGAGAAATGGCTTTCAGCTGACGTGAAATCTCACTGACCTCCAATTGACGGTTCTCTGCTTGTCCGTCCGAATGCATAAGTCCCAGATAGTCCACAACCACAAGATCCAGACCATGATCCATCATCAGCCTTCGGCAACGGGATCGCAACTGCGTTGGGGAAATCCCCGCTGTATCGTCAAGAAAGCATTTGGATGCCGCCATAGGTCCCAAAGAATGAGCCAACCGCATCCATTCGTCATTAGCAAGTGTCCCTGAACGCACTTTCTGCATATCAACCCGGGCATCGGAGCATAACATACGCATGGCTATCTGTTCCCGTGGCATTTCCAAAGAAAAGAATGCAACTGTCTTCCCCGCAGAAAAAGCAGCATAACTGGCTACATTGATCGCGAAACTGGTCTTTCCCATAGAAGGACGCGCACCAATCAGAATCAGTTCGCCGCCATGGAGACCTGTCAGAAGATGATCTAGTGCCTGGAACCCCGTCGGAACGCCTGAAATGGCTCCTTGGAGCTTACTTAGTTCCTCAATAATACCATAGGTGTTATATAGTACACTACGGATCGGAACCAATGACTCTCCACTGGATCGATGCATGACAATATCAAAAATGGCTTTTTCCGCATGTGCCAATGTTTCTGGAAGCGGATTCATCTGCGCATAGCATTCTTTTGAAATATCCTGACTGGCAGAAATTAATTTTCGCAATGTACTTTTTTCAGACACAATCTGGATATAGGCAAGGACATTCGCTGTCGTTGGGACATAACTCATAAGTTCTGCAAGATATACAGTATCTCCGATACCTTGCAGTGTGCCGCGCCTTGAAAGTTCTGCATCAACGGTAACCAGGTCCACAGGTGACTGGGACCGATTCAAGGATAACATTGCATCAAAGATTTCCTGATGCTGAGGAAGGTAAAAATCCTCTTTTGTCAGCCTCTCTACCGCCTGAAGGACCGCGCTGTTATTTTTCAGCATGGCGCCGAGCACACTTTTTTCCGCGTCAACAGAATTCGGAGGCACAAACCCCTGGTACTCACTCATATGTCCGGCCTCTCCTTTCCGTTAATCTATTTGTTTTTTATTTTTCCAAAGGAACCACGTGCACCACCATGGGCGTAGTAATTCCACTGTAAAGCCAGACACTCATGGTTACATCGCCAATCTGCTTAATCGGCTCAGAAAGCTCGATTTTCTTCTTGTCAACATGTATCCCATACTGTTTTTCCAATTCAGCAGAGATCTCAGCCGTGGTAACAGAGCCATACAAACGTCCTTTATCGCCGCACTTTACAGGAAGAGTAACTCCTTTATCCTTCAGCAGCAGCGCTTTCCCTTCTGCTTCCGCTCTGCGTTCCTTTTCGCGAGCCGCTTCAGCCGCGCGTTTCCGTTCTACTTCCTTCATTGCACCTGCTTTGGCTTCCATGGCAAGCTTCTGAGGAAAAAGGAAATTTCTGGCATAACCGTCAGATACATTGACGATATCATCACGTTTCCCAATATTCTTGACATCTTTAAGCAGAATAACCTTCATACTGTATCATTCCTTCCAAAATTATAATGAACATGATCCAATCAACGTCAGACCATGACGGGAGCAACATGTATTCTTTTCGCTTCTTGACAGAAAAACCCTGCAAAGCTATCATTTCTTTAGCATTTGAGGCAGCTAGACGATCGCGTGCCATTGGCATGAGGAAAGTCCGAGCACCACAGGGCAGGGTGCCAGTTAACGGCTGGTGGAGGCGACTCCAAGGAGAGTGCAACAGAAAGAAACCGCCGGGCAACCGGTAAGGATGGAAAGGCGAGGTAAGAGCTCACCCACGGCTTGGCAACTTGTCCGTGCTGTAAACCCCACCCGGTGCAAGATGCAATGGAACATATATGGCGGCCCGTCATGTTCCGCAATCGCTTGAATCCGCGCGGCAACGTCGGATCTGGATAGATGATCGTCCTCGACAGAACTCGGCTTACGGCTGTGCTCTAATGCATTCAAAGGCTTTCTCACAAAAGAAAGCCTATTCTTTTTCTTTTCCGGAGGAATCACCATGCGCCGTTCTCTTTGTTTGATGCTTATCTTTCTCAGCATTCCAATCCTGGGCCTGGCTTCCATTTCTGATAGTCTGCTGATTCCTGAAAGCATTACCTTGCCTGACGCTACGCATGTCATGGCATCATACCCTCTCACTGATCGCCTTCCGGACTTTTCCCCGAAAACTGCCTTGTCTGAGTTTCCAACAGGTTTATCGTCTGTTTCTTCAGAAGATTCCACATCTCTTCCATTTGCCATTCATCACGGAGATCGAAATCAAAAAAGAATTGCACTGACCATGGATGATTGTTATACCGCAGCCTATGTTCAGGAAACATTCGACCTTTGTCAGAAGTTCGGCGTTCCCATTACTTTCTACCCCTTGGGGTGCGTCCTCTATGAGGAAGATCGCAATCTCTGGCTCACCATTGCAGCATCTGATTGTGAGATTGGCACACACACGCAAACCCATGGAAACATGGGCCACGGTGGCACTTATCGTATTCTTTCCAATCTCCTTAGGCCCCAGCAGGTCCTGGATCGTCTTCTAGGGTATCACTATCCCATCCAAACTGTGCGTCCGCCTTACGGCAGCTACGCTGATGAGCATGGCAACGTAAGAAATACTACACGCCTTATTCAGCGCAGTGGATTTCAGCATGTCATTCTGTGGGATGTATCTCAGACCAATCCTCAGAAAGCACTCCAGGCCGTACGCAATGGTTCCATTCTCCTCTTTCACGCTCGTCCGGCAGACATTCGGTGCCTTTCCTGTATTATTCCCCAATTGCAGGAACAAGGATATGAAATGGTCACTGTTACAGAACTGCTTGGAATGAAAAAGCTTGCAACCAGTACTGACCTTTATGTATTCAATATAGAAGACTATCAATAAGGAGTTCTAATGCACACTGAAAACAGCGTGCATTTTTTCTTCTTTACGCCAAACCAGATCAATATTAATATCAGTCTTGTGGAAGGGCTGCCTGTTTTTTCTCAAGCTTTTTACTCTTCATGACCAGTTTCGGACGTCCTTGACCTCTTACAGCTTCAACATCGACAATGCATTTAGTTACATCCTTCCGACCAGGCAGCTCAAACATTGTATCAAGCATTGCATGCTCAACAATGGACCGCAGTCCGCGCGCACCTGTCTTTTTCTTTTCCGCCAGATGTGCGATCTCTCGAATAGCTTCATCTGTAAATTCCAATTCAATGCCATCCATGGATAAAAGCTTCTGATACTGTCTGCAAAGTGCATTCTTGGGCTTCGTCAGAATATTCGCTAAAGCTTCCTCTCCCAACGGGTCCAATGTCACCGTAACTGGGAGACGACCCACGATTTCAGGAATCAAGCCAAACTTGGTCAGATCTTCCGATTCCAGTTCGCTTAGTGCTTTTGATACATCCACTCCGCTTGTTGATTGCAGTTCGGCTCCGAAACCCAGCATTTTTTTACCAATGCGGTTCTCAATAATCGGAACAATTCCTTCAAAAGCACCTCCACAGATGAAAAGAATATTCGTTGTATCGACCGGGATTGTCTCCTGCTGCGGATGCTTTCTTCCGCCATTTGGGGGAACATTAGCAACTGTTCCCTCTATAATTTTCAGAAGTGCCTGCTGAACACCTTCACCTGACACATCGCGGGTAATGGAAGGATTCTCTGACTTGCGGGTTATCTTATCAATTTCGTCAATATAAATGATGCCACGTTGGGCTTTTTTTACATCGAAATTAGCCGCCTGAAGAAGCCGCAGAAGCACATTCTCAACATCTTCGCCCACATATCCTGCCTGTGTAAGACTTGTCGCATCAGCAATAGCAAAAGGTACAGAAAGCATCTTCGCCAAATTCTGGGCAAGATACGTCTTGCCGCATCCGGTTGGACCTATCATGAGAATATTGGATTTCTGCAGTTCAACATCATCTTTCGAGCGTCCTTGTCCGATGCGTTTGTAATGATTATAAACAGCCACGCACAATGTACGTTTTGCAGCTTCCTGTCCCACTACATACTCATCCAGATAAGCCTTCATCTGCATCGGGGTAGGAAGATCATGCATATCCATTGCAAACATTTCACGGTCATTGCGTGATGAGCGTTTTCCATTTGCTTCAAGAATATCATTACACAAGTCGACGCAATTGTCGCATATAAATATATTGTTCGGTCCTGCAATCAGTTGATCTACCTGATTCTGTGACCGCCCACAAAACGCACAATGTCTGGATGACTTATTAATATCGTCCCTTGCCATAAATCCTTTAGCCTTTCTTGCCCTTATACAACAGCAATCGTTTATTCCGTGGTCCGAGGCTGATAGATCTCATCAATAATATGATAATCAAGTGCCTCCTGTGCTGTCATAAAGTAATCTCTTTCACAGTCTGCAGTAATCTTCTCCAGGCTCTGGCCTGTCATGTCAGCCATCATATCCAGCATTTTCTTCTTTGTTCTGACAAGCCATTCAGCACGAATGGCTACATCTGTCGCCTGTCCCTGTGCACCGCCAAGAGGCTGATGAATCATTACCTCACTGTTGGGAAGCGCTAATCTTTTTCCCTTGGCGCCGCTCATTAACAGAAAAGCCCCCATGGAAGCCGCCATGCCAATACATACTGTTCTTACCTGCGGACGAATATAATGCATCGTATCATAAATAGCCATTCCAGCAGTAACCGATCCGCCGGGACTATTGATGTAAAGGCTGATATCTGCCTCTGGGTTCTCCATTTCCAAAAATAGCAGCTGCGCTACTACAGAATTCGCAATATCGTCATTAATCTCTCCGCCAAGAAAAACAATGCGGTCTTTCAAAAGTCTCGAATAAATATCATAAGAACGTTCGCCACGACTTGTCTGTTCTACCACATAAGGGATCAAATTCATACCGTTCTCCTCTCTGAAGAAAAGGACAGGTGATTAACACCTGTCCTCATTGACTTATTCCCCAGCCTTTGTTTCCTCTTCAGCATTTTCTGCTTCAGCTGTTTCCGCTTCGTGTTCTTCCATATCAACAGGCTTCTTATCCACAAAGACAACAGTATTCTCTGTTGTAAGGAATTTCTTCAAATTATCCTGTTCTGCTTGCTGCTCATAATTAGCACGCATTTTGCTGTCAAGCTTCTCATAGGCTTCTTCCCCATTAAAGCTATCCTGATCTTTGGCTTCCTTCTTAAGCAGTTCTATTATCTGGTCTTTGGTCGCTCCCAAGTTCTGAGCTTTGCTGAGCGCTTCAAAAACAAGCTGTGAGCGTAGCGTTGATTCAGCCTGTCCTTTAAGGAAACGCTCTGTGAAATCCTGCGCCGTCATTCCTGCACCACGAAGCTGTTCCGTAAGATCCAAGCCATACATCTTATACTGCTGTGCCTGCTGATCAAAGAGACGCTTTGCTTCCTGAGAAACCAACTCAGGATTCAATTCCACTTCAGCGTTCTCGACAACTTTTCCAAATACAGCATCAACCGCAGCACTATCGTTCTGCTCTTTGACCCTTGTTTCCAACTGTTTGACAATATCCGCGCGGTACTCAGCGAAAGTAGTAAATTCGCTGACATCACCTGCAAAATCATCATCCAGTTCAGGAATGACCTGCTTTGCAATCCTATGAAGGATTACTTTAAAAGTAGCAAGTTTTCCTGCAAGACTTGCTTCATGATAGTTTTCAGGGAAAGTTACGTTAATTTCACGTTCCTCTCCAGGATTCATTCCCACAACACCAGCTTCAAAGCCTGGTATAAACGAATTAGATCCAAGTACCAAAGGCTGATTTTGCGCGGCACCGCCGTCAAAAGCTTTACCATCTACAAAACCCTCATAATCGATATATACTGTATCATCCATCTCGGCAGCACGGTTTTCGACATCTTCTTCTGTAACCATACGCTGACGATCCTGATCGATACGCTGATCAATCATATCTTCTGTTACAATCTCCTGCGGAACTTCGACGGTTAAGCCCTTGCATTCTCCCAAAACAGCGGCAGGCTGAATAGAAACCAGAACTTCCGCAATCACATCTTTCTCAGTTTCCAACTGTGCAAAAGAAATACTGTTAACTTGAACCACGATTTCATCTATCTCATCAACGATCTTCACTAACTGACCGCGCACAAGCTCTTCTGCTGCGTCTTCCAGTACGAGCTTTTCATTGACAAAATTCTTCAACATATTACGCGGCACATGTCCCTTGCGGAATCCAGGAATTCTCGCTGTACGGGATACTTCGCGATATACATCATCCACCTTTGGCTTCAGTTCTTCCCAGTCAAAAGTGCATGTTGCCTTGACAACGTCCTTCGCAGTCCGTTCGTAATTCGTCGTCATGATACATTATCCTTCCTTAACTAAACTGCTAATTCTTTATTTTAGCCTTCCAATCATACAGGTTTTCTTTCTTCATTGCAATCCATTCAAGCGAAATATATAAAAAAATAAGGAAACATGACTCATATTAATCTGAGTCATGTTTCCTTATTTTCCTTGCCCATATTATTTATCTATCCATCCCCATCATTCTATGCAAAAGTTCCTGATATGCTTTTTCCGTGTCTCCTAAATCTCGACGGAACCGATCAATATCTAAAGGTTCATGGGTATGCGCATCCCAGAATCTTGCCACGTCCGGAGAAATCTCATCTGCTACAAGGATTTTTCCATTGTAACGACCAAACTCCAGAGTAAAATCAATAAGTTCAATCTCAATGTCCCGCATATATGCACTGATGATTTCGTTTATTTGGAGAGCCATGCTTGTAATATATTCCAGTTCTTGTGTGGTTGCAATCTTCAAAGCAAGAATATGAGATACATTAACAAGGGGTTTATCCATCATATTTACATTCTTGTAAACAAATTCCACTACGGGAGGTATAAGCAATTCTCCTCCGGGCAGACCTGTTCTTCTTTCCAAGCTTCCAGCTACACGATTGCGTACTTTCACACCTAAAGGAATCATTTCACAGCGAAGCACTAAACTTTGTCTGCTATCTAATTGCTGAATAAAATGATTTGGAATACCATGCTCAGACAGCAATGTGAAAAATGTCTTACAGACAGCGTTATTCACTTCTCCTTTCCCTAAAATTCGCCCCCGTTTCAATCCTTGAAAGGCCATCGCCTCATCTTTGAAATACTCTACAGCTTTTGTGGGATCTGTCGTTGCATAAATGCGTTTGCTTTTCCCTTCTCGAATCAATTCGCAAGTCTGAACCATATGCTTTGCCACACTCCTCACTAATAAGCAGAAGAATTTTATCAGAAGGCGTTAATTTACTCAAGCTTCCCGCAGTACTCACACAGGGCGATCGTCCACAATGCGATTGACATACATATTGAAGGTAAAATGTCCATGCGTCAGCGTCACGGATTGGATGCACCCGTAGGAAATGCAGGCGTTACCGTTCCCGTGTCTGTCAAAGTACGCTCTCTGTATGATTAGGTCATCAGTTGGTCCTTCCACAAGAACAACTTTTGTCGTAAGGATAAACCGAAGTGTATCGTAGTCGGGAAGCTTCACGAAGTATTTCTTTGTATCATCTGGAAGAGCGGAAGAGATACTGACATCAAGTGTTCACATTAGCTATGTTGAAAGTGGTTCCAGAAAACTGAGTCTGGAATTATTAATCTCTATCGCCAAGGCCCTGGATGTATCCGCTAACGATCTTCTTACGGACAATCTGAAACTCATCGTCAGGCAGGCTCGTCCAAGGATGGCCTTCATGAGAAGCATTGTACCTGTTTCTGTACGACTTGATGCTGTCTTCACTAAGATCAGCAATCTCCTTATCCTCAAGAACCCTCATATCCGGAGAATCTTCGGTTTGGTCACGCAGCATGGCAAGGACAGCTTCCCGTGAGCAGTGGTAATCTCCCTCACCATCACGACGATATGTTCCGTTCCACATATCGTTATCGATATAAATCGGTTTCTCTTTCCTGCGGGCCTTTGGAACCTTTATTACAAGGATTACATCACCGTCTACCTCGTAAGAAACGACATTGTCATCGCTCACAAGGGCAATATTCACCTTGTTCTGGTTATGAAGGGAATCGAAGAATTCCTTTCTCAGTTTCTCGGCATCCTTTAATCCGGTCGTGTACCACGATCTGTCATCCCGCTCTTTTACGCCTAGGATGATGCATCCACCAGCAGTGTTGGCAAAAGAGGAGTAGGTTTCCCACAATGCATTCGGTAATCTGTCCTTTGCGCGTTTCACTTCAAGCCGATTATCTTCCCTGTATTTATCAAATTTGGCAAGATCAAACACCTCATCCATTCCGATCTGCCTCCTTCCCAGCCCTAAAAAAGAGCGCAAAAACCCAAATAACAGTATACCCCAAGCAGCCCGATTTATCAATGTTTTTATGTGATCAGACTGTAGAGAAAGTATGGCTGAAAAGCAAAAATCTGGCAGGAATCACCCCACCAGCTCATCTTCAGCAATCCGCATTGTGTTTTGTCAATAGGTTTTCCGCAAAATCGGAAAAACTTTTCCCTGTTTTCGGATCAGGAAATCCGTTTTTCCGGATCAGGACATGGAAAGCGTTTA
>CACWXY010000019.1 GCA_902764915.1 uncultured Eubacteriales bacterium
CGTTTTCAAGGTTCATCGCTGTGCTCTCGCGAGCCAGCTTGTGTATAATACACCGCCCCAGCTTTTGTGTCAAGCGCTTTTTTGAATGTTTTTGACACTATTGGTCATAATTCGGCTTTGATTTTAATTTACTCTGTGCCCTCATTCTTATTGTCCGGCATATGGTGCCGAACATTTATTGCGAATTTTGATTTTAATGTTCGTACATTCTTTTCCCATTCAATAAACAGGTAAAACAAAAGACACGCCCCTCTCGTCTGACATTTATTCAAACAAGTCCCTCTTATCCGCTTTCCATCAAACGCAGCACCGCGCATCGCCCATTCACTGCTGAATTCCTGTATATCAAAAAGAGAGGCACGCTTTTCATGCCTCCCAGTGCGATCACAGTCCCGTTTTCTCCCGGATATACTTGCGTGCCATCTGTGCATATTCAAACGGGTTTGCCTTGGCAGGATCCTGTTCTGCCTCGACAACGACCCAGCCTTCATATCCGCTTTCTTCAATGATCTGGAAAATCGGAGCAAAATCCACATCTCCATCACCAGGTACCGTAAATACGCCGTTGCGCACCGCAGTCAGAAAGCTCCAGCCTTCCGCCTTCGCCTGATCCCGGATCTTCAGTCGACAATCCTTCAGATGAATGTGCCGTATCCTGTGAATATACTTCTTTAATACCGGTATCGGATCCACACCTGCAAATGTCAGATGCCCCGAGTCAAAGAGCAGGAACACTTTTTCGGGATCCACCGCATCCATAAAGCGGTCAATCTCCTCCACGGTCTGAACCCCTGTTCCCATGTGATGATGCATGGTCAATGTCATGCCCTTTTCCTGTGCAAGGGCTCCCAGCTCATTGTAGCCTTTTGCAATCAAAGCCCACTGCTCATCAGTCCAGACAGCTTTCTGACTGCCAAAGATATTCACATCCTTGCCCTGGATGGAATCACCCTGTTCGCTTGCCCCGATCACTCTGGCTCCCAGCGCGTACAGGCGATCGCGATGCGCTATAAAATTCCGGATGGTCACTTCGTAAGGTTCAGAGGTAAACAGGGTAGAAAACCAGGCATTGCAGATCTGTAATCCGCGCACTTCCAGCTTATGCTTGAGCACATTTACATCCTGGGGGTACTTATTTCCGATTTCGCTGCCCTTGAAGCCTGCCAGCGCCATTTCGCTGATACACTGCTCAAAGGTGTTTTCCGCCCCCAGATCCGGCATGTCATCATTCGTCCAGCCTATAGGCGCAATTGCCAGCTTTACCTTGTTGGGATCCAGCATAGTCCATCTCTCCTGTCTGTCTATTTGCTCACCTGCCCCTGGCTGTACATTTCGCCAAGCGGCATTATCCATTCTCAGAACTTCCGCGTATCCTTCACATGATCCATCAGATCCTTGTACGCCTTCTGCACCGGTGCCTGTGTAGAAACTTCCGCCACACCAACACGCCACCAGGATTCATAGCCAGGTGTCATGCTGCCCGGCACAACCTTGATATCATACAGAACCGGTCGGTCCTGTTTCAATGCATCTGTAAGCGCTGCTTTCAGCTCTTTTTCCGTATGAATACTGTAAGTTTTCAGGCCATATCCTTCGGCATTCTTGGCAAAATCCAGCGGGATCGCCGCACCGTCCAGTTCACCTGTCTCAGGATTGCGGAAGCGGAATACCGTTCCAAAGGTGGGTGTGCCCTGGTTGTTCTGCAGATTTTCAATACAGCCCCATCCCGAATTGTCAAACAGGCAGAAATGTACCCGAAGACCTTCCTGTACGCAGGTCACCAGCTCGGAGTGTGCCATGAGGTAGGTGCCATCTCCGAAGAATGTGTACACTTCCCGGTCAGGGCAAGCCAGCTTGACCCCCAGTGCACCATTGGTCTCATAGCCCATATTGCTGAACCCGTACTCCATATGATAGGCATCCCTGCCCGTCGGCCGGAACAGCCTCTGCATATCGCCCGGCAGACTCCCGGCACTGCCTACGGCAATGTCACCCGGCTGCATGAACCCATTAATGATGCCCAGCGCCTTCGTCTGTGTCAGGCCCCGGCTGCTTTCCGCTGCATACCAGTCATCCACCGTCTTATTCCACTTGGAGATAGCGGCCTGAACCTTTGCACTTTCTTCATACCGATAGCCTGCCAGTGCTTTTGCCAGTCCAATCAGGCCTTCCCTTGCGTCGCAGATCATGGGCTCTGCATCCATTTTAATGGCATCAAACGGACAGATATTCAGTCCAATCACCTTTGCATGCTCATCAAAAAGCCACTTGGAACTGGTGGTGAAATCACTCAGTCTCGTACCGACAGCCAGGACAACATCTGCGCTCCTGGCAATCACGTTGGCTGCTTCGCCGCCTGTTACACCTATGCCGCCCAGGTTGAGAGGATGATCCCACGGAAGCACGCTCTTGCCTGCCTGCGTCTCTGCAAAGGGAATACCCGTCCCTTCGCAGAAAGCTTTCAGTGCATCATGGGCATAGCTGTAGCGAACGCCTCCTCCAGCAATCACGATAGGCCGTTTCGCATTCCTTATAATCTCCGCTGCCCGCTCCACCTGACTGTCGGTCGGCATACGCCGATCCATATGCCAGACGCGCTTCCTCAGGAATGAGACAGGATAGTCATAGGCTTCGCCTTCCACATCCTGCGGCATTGCCAGACATACAGCACCTGTATCTGCAGGATCCGTCAGCACTCGCATGGCATGCATGGCTGCCGTCATAAGCTGTTCCGGACGCTCTATCCGGTCAAAGTAATGGCATACGCCTCGGAAAGCATCGGTTACAGTCTGTCCGAAGGAATGGAAAAACTCCGCCTGCTGCAGCACCGGGTCTGGCTGACGACAGGCAAACGTATCTCCAGGCAGAAGCAGCAGTGGGATTCGGTTGGCAGTGGCGCAGCCCGCCGCTGTCACCATATTCATCGCTCCGGGTCCAATGCTGGACACACAGGGAATAATCTCCAGACGGTTTTTCTGCTTGGCAAAAGCTGTTGCTGCCAGTGCCATGTTCTGTTCGTTCTTTCCCTGCAGGAATCGGATGGAATGTCCGCCCTGCTGCAGTGCCTGGCCCACGCCAACAACACAGCCATGACCAAAAACGCCAAACATGGCATTGACAAATTTATGCTCGGCGCCATCCAGTTCCACAAACTGGTTGTCCAGGAATTGAACAAGCGCCTGTGCCATGGTCAAACGTACCGTTTCCATTGTCAGCCCTCACTCCCTGGGATCGCCGAAGTATCGGCTGCCCTCATCCATGACCCAAAGGTGTTCCTTTATGAACACCGGATAGTCCGGACTGCGATACGGGTTTCCGTCCAGATGCCGAATCGCCCACAGATACCACAGTGCATACCCCGGTGCCGTGCAGTGAGGATGGGTCAGGCCCGGCTGAATGAATACAGTGTCATTGTTGTGAACTTTTACCACATCTTCACCCAGTTCTCCGTATCCGAACCCGTTTTCCGGATTGGTCTTGTAGTAATAGATTTCTGGCTGCGGATGGTGGTGCGGGGGATAGCTGGACCACTTGCCGGGGAACCCGATGACTTCACCCAGAACCAGTTTGGCCTCAGGTTCATTGGAATAGTCAAAGATCGTGCGTACAATACGCGTACTGGTTTCCCGCATCAGTCCGGCACCGCGGAACTCATCCGGTGTATCGCAGGGCAGATACATATGGTTTCCGAATGCCACCGGATTATCCGTGGTCAGAATGTTGATTTCCGCCTCATCCGACAGGCAGGTCACCTTAATCGCCGTTTTGCCATCCGCATGCAAAGCAGAAGGCGGGACATCAAAACAGTTCTCCCGATATTCCTCATGTCGGTTTCCGTCCCATTCAAAGGCAACCTTGCCGTATACCAGCAGAACTGCCTTTTCCAGATCGCTGGCATCCTCGAATACGTCTCCCTTCTGCATCCGGTAGACGCCGAAATCCATGAGCATTTCCGCGTGCACGCCGTCCCGCCGGGCAATCCAGGTAAGCCCGAAAGGATGGGCTCCGCCGGCTTTCCTGATGTTTTCAGGCATATTCATTCCTCCAAAACAGCGCCTCGTACGGACACAGGCCGTGCGTCCAGGCCGCTTTTTCTTGTGATTCGTAGTTTCATAGCACCGTTTAATCGCCCTCGCTGTTCCCCGTATACAGGCGGTGCTCAATGGCTCTGTCAGTCGGGACCAGTACAGTACGGGTCCCGACCTGTCTTATCCATCATGCCAGTGCAGATGAAAGTTTCTTTTCGTCCCGTCAGTCAGCACGGAGCCTTACAGGATCTCTGCGATCTTCACCGGTCTGTGCTCATCCAGAGACTTTTTGGCTGCCTTGGCCAGCACCACGCTCATATAGCCCGCATGGATGCCCACCGGCACCTCCGTATCATTGACAATCGCATGAATGAACTGCTTCATTTCCTCGGTAAAGCTGGCCATATAACGTTCCAGGAAGAAGAACTGCGGCTTCTCGCTGACAACACCCGCTGCCGTAGACAGACGTACCGTCGAGTCCCCATCATTCTCATCCGCAGCCATGCCCAGACTGCCGAAAGCTTCTACCCGCTGATCATAGCCATAGGCGGCCCGGCGGCTGTTATCAATAACCCCCAGTGCTCCATTTTCAAATGTAAGAGTCACAATCGCAGTATCCACATCCCCGGCTTCTCCGATTCTCGGATCCACAAGACTCGTGCCCATGGCATATACCTCGGTGACATCCGAGCCTGCCAGGAACATGGCCATGTCGAAGTCGTGGATCATCATGTCAATGTAGAGTCCGCCGGAGCTGGCTGCATACTCAGGTGACGGGGGCTCCGGATCGCGGCTGGTAATCTTGATGAGCTCGATTTTTCCCAGAGAACCATCTGCCGCCAGGCGCTGCACAGCCTTATGGTTGTGATCAAAGCGGCGGTTGAATCCAATCTGCAGTTTCTTTCCTGTTTCCTTCTCTGCCTGCGCTACTTCACGGATTTTCTCCAGTGACGTGTGCACAGGCTTTTCACAGAACACATGCTTGCCGGCTTTCAGGGCAGCAATCGTGATGTCTGCATGGGTAGGCGTGGGCGAGCATACCAGGACCGCATCAATGTCCGGATCATGAATAATATCCATGTAGTCTCCGGAATATTTCGGGATGCCAAAACGTTCCGCCAGCTTTTTCGCACTTTCTTCAATGACGTCCGTTACCATAACCACTTCCGCCTCCGGAATATGGTAGGTTATGGATTCTGCATGCACATTACCGATGCGTCCTGCGCCAACAATGCCGATTCTCAGTTTGTTCATATGTATCTGCCTCTTTTCCTGATTCTTGTTCTGCCGCCTGAATGCGGCCTCTCTATGATCGTTTTTTTCTTTTCCGAAAGGCCCTGTGCGCCTCTTCGGAAGCAATCCCTTACAGGGAGCCGTCCCAGGTGCTGACCTGTTCCTTCTTCATTTCTTCCTCATCAAACCAGCGCACTGTTACTGTCTTGGATTCGGTGTAGAAACGGAAGGCATCCTTGCCGTGACAGTGCAGGTCTCCGAAGAAGGACTGCTTATGGCCGGAGAAGGGGAAAATACCAATCGGAACCGGAATGCCTACGTTCACGCCGACCATGCCGCCGTCTGTTCTGCGCGCGAACTCACGGGCATAGTATCCGCTCTGGGTGAAAATCACGGAGCCATTGGCAAAGGGATTCTGATTCATGAGGGTAATGCCCTCTTCAAAGTCATGTACCCGCTTGATGCACAGCACCGGGCCGAAAACTTCCCTTGTTCCGATCGTCATTTCCGGCGTCACATGATCAAAAATCGTATGCCCGATGTAATAGCCATTTTCATAGCCAGGGACCTTTACATCACGGCCATCCAGGATCAGCTGGGCGCCTTCCTCCACACCCTTCTGGATCCAGTCCAGAACAAACTGCATGTGTCCCTTCGAGCCCACAGGCCCAAGATTGCTCGTCTTGTCGTAGGCAGGGCCTACTTTCTGCTGCTTGCACAGCCGCACGATCTCAGCGACCAGCTTGTCTGCGACAGCTTCTTCTGCCACGACCACAGGCAATGCCATGCAGCGCTCGCCTGCACATCCAAAAGAACTGTTCATGATGCCCGCCGCCGTACGTGTGATCGGAGCATCCTTCAGTACGAGGGCATGGTTCTTGGCTTCGCACAGGCACTGCACGCGTTTTCCATGCGCGGCAGCCGTTGCATACACATGCTGGCCAACTGCAGTCGAGCCCACAAAGGTAATGCCTTTCACATCCGGATGCGTCAGGAATATCTCCGCTTCATTGCGGCTGCAGGGCACTACATTAAAGATCCCGTCCGGAATGCCCGCTTCCCTGTAGAGTTCCGCAAAGCGCAGGCTTGTCATGGGTGTCGTGGAAGCCGGTTTCAGCACAAAGGCATTGCCGCACACTATGGCCAGGGGAGCCATCCAGCCCACAGGGATCATGGCAGGAAAGTTCCATGGTGCAATGCCCGCAAACACGCCAATCGGCTCACGGTACAGGGTGGTATCGTAACCGGTGCTGGTATTCATCAGACTTTCGCCCATGAGCAGAGATGGTGCTGAACATGCCATTTCCGTCATTTCCAGAGCCTTGCCTACATCCCCGGCAGCCTCGCTCCAGCACTTGCCATTCTCCGTGGCGCACAGCAGTGTCAGCTCGTCCATGTTCTCTTCAATGAGATTTCTGAGCTTCATCATGATCGCCGCGCGCTTGCGCACGGGGGTGTCCCGCCACTTCGGATAGGCCGCCTTCGCTGCGGAGATAGCCATTTCCACTTCTTCCTTCGTGCAGCAGGGCACCCTGGCAATGAGCGCACCCGTAGAAGGATCATGAATTTCATTGAACTTCTCGCTCTTGCTTTCCACAAACTCGCCCCCGATGAAGGGCTTCATTACTTTGACTTCTCCCATGGCAATCCACTCCTTTTTTTCATTCCTGTTTCTCAGCAATACGTTGTAATGTTCCATGCATTCCTGTGCCTTACCATGCCCGCATTCACAGGGCAGGAAGTTCGGAGATGACTGTCCCGCACTTTTCCTTTTCTTTAGCCATGAAAGCTTCCAGCGCTGCCTCTCCCGGCATATCCTTCGAGCAGGCATGGCTCGCCACCAGCATGGCTGCGCTTGCACTGCCCCGTTCCAGACTGGACGCCAGGGAATGCCCGGCCATATAGGCATGCAGGAAACTGGATGCATACCCGTCTCCGCCGCCGAAGCCCTTCAGTGCAGTCACAGGGAAGGGCCTGACCTCGTAGCATCCCTCCCGGCTGTACGCCCGGCTGCCACTCTTGCCGTGCTTGATTACGCAGATCTTCACGCCCTTGTCCAGCCAGTATCTGGCGCTGGCCTCATCTGATCCGTCCAGATTCAGGAGGCGTTCCATCAGATCAAATTCTTCCCTGCTTCCCATGACAATGTCCGCTTTTTCAGCCACCAGGCTCGTGTAGATGGCAATCTCGTCCGGGCTTTTCCAGGTATAGGCCCGGTAATCCGCATCAAAGACGACACGTACGTCCCGTCTCCTGGCAAACGTCAGGGCTTTGAAGCTCGCCTCCCTCGTGGGGCTTGTGCACAGAGCCGTACCGGAAATCAGAAGAACAGCGGAATCCGCAATATATGCTTCGTCCACGTCTTCAGGACACAGCTGCAGGTCCGCCACGCCCTCGCGGTACATAAGGATTGAGGATTCTGTCGGGGACTTCATTTCCGTGAAGGTCAGCCCCAGCTTTTCACCGTTCTCGCACCGGCGGATATGACTGACATCAATGCCTTCCTGCACAAAATAGTCCGTGACAAAATCTCCGAAAGCATCGTCGGACACGCGGCCGAGAAATCCTACCCGATTGCCGAGCCTGGCCATGCCTACGGCGATGTTGGCCGGAGACCCGCCCAGGTAGCGGTTGAAGTTTTCGCTCTTCTCCAGAGGTCTGTAGTAATCCGTGGGATTAAAGTCGATGGCCACCCGTCCGACTGGAATAATGTGAAGTCGCCGATTCAGATCAAACTGCATAGGCTTTGCATCTTCCTTTCTGCGTATCGTAGGTTTCATTTTCCGCTCTCATTCTGCTTTATGATCAGAACCAAACAGATGAATATACCTTTTCACCACTTCAGTGACAGCTTCCGCAGACCTGGCGATATTCTGAAACATATCCCCTGTGTCGCAGCTGCGCGCCTGTGCGTTAAAAATATCCGTGGCAATATTGATCTTCCGCATGCCGAGACGTACCAGCTTCCGGAACTGCTCATCCGAAAGCCCACTGCCTCCATGCAGAACCAGAGACGTATCCAGAGCGCTGTGCGCCTCTTCCAGAACATCATAGCGAAGTTTGGGCAGCTGCGCATAAATGCCGTGGGCATTCCCTATACCAAGGGCGAGCGCATCAATCCCTGTTTCCGCGATGACCCTGCAGTCATCCAGAGTCGCAATGCTGGCTGTGTTCTCACTGCCATCCTCATTGCGTCCGACACGCCCCACTTCAGCCTCTACGGCTGCACCTGTCCTCCGGGCCCTTTGGACCACTTCCCGGGTCAGAGCAGCATTCTCCGCAATCGGCAGGTCCGAACCGTCACACATGACAGAAGTAAAACCCAGATCCAGCGCTTCCTGAATACATGCCAGTGTTTTTCCATGGTCCAGATGCACGGCGACAGGCACCGAGGCATGCTGCGCCGCGGAGAGCATCATGGGGCCTATCAGATACAGCGGACTGTAGGGCAGGCGTACTTCCGCAATCTGCAGAATTACAGGCGCTCTGCACTCTTCTGCCGCCCTGATCACGCCCTGTATGCATTCCATATTCGCCACCGAGAAGGAACCGAGGGCATAGCCGCCCGCCTCCGCATCCCGCAGCAGATCACGCATATTAACGATCATACTGCACCTCATCTGTAATTTGCTTGGGTCGCCCGTAATCCGTCTTTGTACCGACAGGATCAGGCTGCCTCCCAGCTGGTTTCCGGCCTTTTTTCAGCATATTTGACTCCTATGCAAGGCATAACCGGATTGACTTTCTGAAGGGCCTGTTTTACCATTTTCCGCCGTACCCACATCATATCTCGGAGGCAGATCATGCAGCCCGATGCTATCATTTCTTCTCTTTCCCATGAAGCGCGCACCCTGGTGCGCACAGCCGTCGATCACCTCAGGGCCGAATACGACCCCGATACCGGTCTTGTGACCGACACGCTGGAAGGCACGCCCTTCCGCAATATACGCAACTCCATGTACCTTGCCCTGGGCCTCCTGATACTGGACGAACCCGATGCACCTGCCATCGCTTCTCAGATATGCGAAACTGCATTGCGTCTTCAGATCATTGCCCCGCATCAGATCTATCACGGCGTCTTCCGACACCCGGACGATCCCATGCCGCCGGAACTGCCCTTTGACTATACGCTGGTCACGCCTCAAAGCCGTTATCATGCAGACCTTCTGTGGGAAAAGATTGCGGACCGCTTTGATGCAGAACTGCGTTCGGATCCTGCGCTTTGCGAGCAGACAAAGAAGATTCAGGCGTTGCTGCGCCGTTCCCTTCTCCGGACGGTTCCCGTGGCCTGGGATACCTACGAGCCCAATCTGCGCGAGTTTATCGGCATGACGTTTGCCATGCTGCTTGAGCATTTTACCGATCGCCTGAGTCCGGACCTGGTCCAGCGTATCCGTCTCTCCTGCCGCTCGCTCATGGAAGGAGCCCGCATGCGCTCGCAGCTGAATCTGACACCGCTGAACACCAATATCCGTATCATGCATATTTTTTTGCTGGACGAATTCGGAAGAATACTGGACGAGCCGGAATGGATCATGGATGCAGAGAGAGAAGCCGCCAGTCTGACAGACGAATACACCGAAAGCGGAGGCGTGGCAGAGTTCAACTCCCCTACATACTGCGGCGTGGACCTGTCCATCCTTGGCTTTTTCCGTCAGTATTCCGATAATCAGAAGCTGATTGCCTTCATGGATCGGCTGGAAGAGAGAATCTGGGCGGACATGGCAGAATTCTACAATCCACAGATGCGTGCCTTCTGCGGACCATACAGCCGCAGCTATGAGCTGGACATGTCGGTTCACACCTGCTTCTATGACCTGCTGTACCTGGGGCTTGGGGAAGAACGCTTTCCCTGGCACCCTTATGCAATAGAAGGCCCGAACGCTCCCCTGACGGTGCTGGGAGACGTGCACATCCCTACATATCTGAAAGACCGATTTCTGGGGAAATGCACGCCCCGCCATGTGCACAGAACCTTCCGCGAACTCTCAGAGCGCGGCAATCCCGCCGAAGTCCCGGCCCTGTGCCAGGCAGATGCATTCATTTCACCGGACTTCATGGCAGGCGCCATGCGAGGCAGCCGCAACACCAGTCACCAGCTCCATCCCTTGGTGGTTTTCTGGAGAGATCCTGCCACCGGCAATGTGGGAACGATGAAACTTCTTCGGTGCCTGGAAGACGGCGAAATGTGTCATCTGCATCTGGTAACCATCGACTGCGTCCTGGATGCTTCGAATACCGTTCGAGTTCACGCAGTCTCCTCTGTCCTTCGACCCGTCGTGCTGTTCTTTGAGCTTGCGTGTCCAGATCTGCATCCAGACAGTTTCACTGAGACTGTCTGGCATCTGCCGGGCATGGAGGTACATGTCCAGAGTTCGCTGCCCATGTCGATCCGTGCCGTGAAGCCCGGCGTCGTCCGCGTCGCATATCGTCTTGCTCCGGACAGTCAGGCCGATCTCTGCATCAGTCTCCTGCCTGCGAGCGCTGAATCGCTTTCCTGCAGTTGACCTGCTGCATCCTGATCTGCCATTTTATCGTCATTTTCAAGAAAGGCCGTCCGGCCAAAAAACCGGGCGGCCTTTTTAGGGTGTGCCCTGCCTCGCGGAAAACCGCTGCAGGACAGGGCACAGAGAATTTCTGTTTACAGATACGAATTACTGCGCTACGCTGTCATAGTATGCGCCACGGGCTTCGATAATCTCATTGAGGCCGGCGTTGACCAGGTTGGCGTGCAGTTCCGCTTCCAGGCTGTCGAAGGAATCAGTGGGGCAGGAGATCAGGCGATACACATAGGTAATCATATCGGCCTTGACGATGTCGCCCTTCTGGGATTCGACTTCGGGAGCCATGGGCATGGTGGGATAGCGGAAGAAGCCCACCTGAATCGTGTCATACAGCTTGGCAAACCAGTCATAGCTTTCAAAGATGTTCTTGCCCTGATAGCCAGCGATGACGCCTTCACGTGTTTCCGTGAAGAGGAAGTGCTTGTTGAGGATGTTGAAGTCGTCCAGTGTGGTCTTGTAACCCATGGCAGACAGCTCATCACCGGTGAAGGGAACCGGCACGCCGGCTTCGTCCACAGTGTGTTCAGGCGCATAGGCCACATTTTCCGCATTGACCGGATCAGCCAGCCAGTTGAGGTAGGTCACAACAGCGTCCACCTTGTCGGCGCTGGTCCACGGTACCATGATGTACATGCCATAGGCATACTCAAAGGGATTGCGGATCTCGCCATTGGCCATGGTGAAGCAGGACACCGGCACAAAGGTCGTGCGCACCTGAGCACCGTTCTCGCAGTTCAGCGCTTCCATGTAGTCAAAGATGCGGGTGTTGTCATCCAGCACAAAGCCAACATTGCCGGAAGCCACGGCTGCCTTGAAGAGGTCTTCGGTAGTATCGGTTGCAAAGTCCTGGCCGATAATGCCATCGTTGTAGAGCTTGTTCAGGGTTCTGATGCCTTCCAGAGCGCCATCATGCATGACGATGTAGCCCTCGGAATAGCTGTACTGATCCTTCAGATCGGCAAAGTCCACATAGGAGCCGACAAAGTTCAGATAGGTCTTTTCTGTATCGGTACGGCCGTTCATTGCCCACGGAATGCAATCCGGCTTAGCTTCCTTGAACTTGTACAGGGTCTCAATGAGCTCTTCCTTGGTGGTGGGCATGGGCAGTCCCAGCTCATCCAGCCAGTCCTGACGGATGTAAGCGGTATGACGGGGATTGGCAGCGCCGCGCTTGGAAAGAAGTGCATACTGCGCGCCATCAATGTTGCCCATGTTCATGACATCGCCCACATAGGTGAGGATGTTACTGTCCGGACCCAGCTTCTCAATGGAGGGACCCAGGTCAACCAGGCCGCCCTGCGTCGCAAAGTTGAGGAAAGTGGACTGACCATAGGTGAAGATGATGTCCGGAGCAGAGCCGCCAGCCATCCAGGTCACCAGCTTGTCATCCGAGCCGGAGCGGGGCGTGGAGACAAATTCCACCTGAATGCCCAGAGGAGCAATCTGTTCATTGATGTAGGTGGTCATCTTGCTGTTTTCCACAGTGCCGCCGGCAGGCGCATCACCGCGGTCCCACAGCATGACCTTCAGGGTCGTTGTGTCGTCTGCCATTGCCGGGATGCTGAACATGGTCAGGAGCATCGCCGCCATAAGGAGAACAGACAGGAACTTTTTCATAAGGCATTCCTCCTATAAGATAGTAAAGTATATGAATCAGCCCGAAGGCTCAATTCCAGAAAAAGAGAATCTGACAGGACGTCCGGTCAGCCCTTGACAGCGCCGAGCATGATGCCCTGCGTAAAGAAGCGCTGTACGAACGGATAGACGATCAGCATGGGCAGCATGGACAGAGTAATGCTGGCTGCTTTCACGTTTTCGGGTGTCATCTGGGTCGTGGAGCCCTCCTCCGCGGATATGGCAATGGACTCAATCATCTGTTTGAGTGTCATCTGTACGGTGTACAGGGAAGAGGAGTTAATGTAGTAGATCTGATCCTCAATGCCGTTCCAGCGGCCTACGGCATAGAAAAGCGCAAGGGTCGCGATGGTGGGAACGGTCAGAGGCACAGCAATCTGCCACAGAATGCGGAACTCGCTGCATCCCTCGATGCGGGCTGCCTCATACAGGCTTTCATCAATGGCGCGGAAAGCCGTGCGCATGATGATCATGTTGTATACGCTCATGGCGCCGGGCACAAGCAATGCCCAGACAGTATTGATCAGGCCAAAGTCACGCACATTCAGGAAGGTAGGGATCGTGCCGGGATTCAGGTACATGGTAAGAACGCAGAATGTCATGATGACGCTGCCCAGCCGCAGATTCCGCCGCGCAAGCGGAAAGGCCATGAGGATCGTCATTACCATGTTAATGGCTGCTGACGCCAGCATCAGCACTACCGAATAGCCCATGGTACCCATGAAATTGCCCGTCTTGAGTGCCTTGGAATAGGCGTCCGTATTCAATCCAACAGGCCAGATGAACACTTCACCCTTGATAATCGCATCCTTGGAGGACAGAGAAATCGAGATGACGCGAAGGATCGGGATAATCGCGATAATGGATACAAGGATAAAGAAGAGGGACCAGAAGAACTGGTAGCGCTTCTCGGATGCATTATACACACCGCTGCCGGAGGTATTATCCATCTTCGGCCCTGCGGTTTTCACAGCTGTCTGACTCATCAGATGATACCCTCCTGTCCCATTTTCTTGGATCCCTGGTTGGCAATGAGAATCAGCACGATACCCACCACCGACTGGAAGAGGCCGACAGCAGCCGCATAGTCAAAGCGTCCGCCTTTGAGGCCCTTGTCATAGACGAATGTGGAAATAACCTGCGCCGCATCAGTGACCAGTGCATTGCGCATCATGTAAGGACGATCGAAGGAAATGCTGACAACCTTGCCCACCTGCATAATCAGCAGTGTGGAGATCGTCGGCATGATCTGCGGCACAGTCACGTGCCAGATACGCTGCATGCGAGTGGCGCCGTCAATATAGGCCGCCTCCGACAGCGACGGATCATTGGACATGAGGGCGGCCAGATAAATAATCAGCGAATAGCCAGCGCTCTGCCAGATACCCATGATCCAGTACACAAACCTCCACCATACGGTATTGGAGAGGAAAGGCACCGTTCCCCCGCCCAGCGCATTAATAATGTTGTTCACCAGACCAGACGCAGCGAAAACCTGCGAAGTAATACCTGAAATGATAACCCATGACAGGAAGTTCGGCAGGTACAGGGCCAGCTGTGTGGTCTTGCGGACCTTGTTGGAGCGCAGTTCATTAAGGAAGATGGCCAGGATGATCGGGAAGGGGAAGCCGAATACCAGATCGCCCAGATTCAGAACCAGTGTATTGACCAGAGATTTCCAGAACAGGGAATCCCGGAACGCTTCCTGGAACCACTGCATGCCGACCCAGTCCATCTCCCACATGGACCGTCCGCCAAAGGGCGTATACTTCTTGAAAGCCATGACGATGCCCAGCATCGGCTTATACTTGAAGCATATGATGTAGATGATGGGAATCAGCATCATGAGATACAGCTGCCAGGTACCTGCAATATAGGGTTTGAACCACCCCTTGCGGTCTGGCTTGATCTCCGATGGGTTTTTGGTGGTCATACGCGCCATCGCTCCTTTGCTAGCGTCTTAGTGAATGGATACTTTATCTCACAGGCACAGCCTGCAACATACATGAAATCATGCAATCCCCATCGGGAAGATCCGCTCCGTACCGATGTGCAGGACATGCTCACAAGGGGATATAAAGGTGAGATACACGGTAAAGCGTCCCTCGTCCCTGGGAAAAGCACCGCCCATACGGTCCAGCACGGCATGCTCGGCATGACAGGGAGCCAGTGTCAGCACATCGCTTCCTTTCGTCAGCTGAAGACTGCCGGCACTCACAACCATTTCTCCGCCGGGAGCGGAACGCATCCGGAAGCTGTCGCCCCGAAGCTCGCCTTCGGAAAGTCCGATCTCCATGCGCAGAGGCACGCGCGTAAGACCGGTCGCCTGCATATGCACATCGATTCCATGACCTTCCAGGTCCACTTTGATGCGGATCTCCATTTCCAGCGCATCCCTGACCTGTCGGCGCCGGGTCTTTTCACTCTCCATCTGCCACCAGTCGGTCGTGCCGGGCTGTTCGCCCGGACTGTACGGCAGGTAGTACCACAAGGGCATGCGGCACAAGAGCCGGATTTCATCTGCGTCCAGCGGTTCAAGGGCTTCTGCCGTAAAGTTGCGCCGGTCGCACACATTCCCGTACAGGGACATGCACAGGTCCAGATCACCGCATCGGACATACAGGAAGTCCGGATCCCCGCTCTTGACCGTCACGCTCATTTTCCCGTCCCGGAAACGTGCAATGCCTGAATCAGGAAAACATCTGGCATAGTGGAAGAACGGGTCACCTGCCACGGTGTCGCATCCAAAGGTTTCCATCTCCGGAAAACGCCGGAACCAGACAATCCCTGAAGGGACATCCCCGTGCCGGACTGCCGTATTCCAGAGGGCATGGCCCTGCGCGGCCATTTCCTTGTCCTTTACCAGATACCCTACCAGCAGGTACTGCAGCGCATAGGCGCCGGGATAGACCCGATGGCCCCGGTCCTGCCGTCTGGAGTTGAGCGTATAGACGGTTCCGTCCGGTTCCATATAGGCAGCCATCATACGGAGATTCCGGCAGGCTGCCTGAAGATAGGTTTCATCCTCCGTTGCCAGGAACAGACGCACCATCTGATCATCATTGACCAGGTTATATGTGCCCGCAGACCGCTCTGCGAACTCTCCGTCCGCATTCTGATCCAGTCCCTCCCGAAGATAGATCTGCGCGGTATCGCGAAATGTTTGCTCCCCGTCCAGGCGCAGCTGAGCCGCTGTCATAAGACATGCCGCAATCGCCCAGCGGTGATTTGGCGTATGGAATCCGCCTTCACAGATGCCAAAGCACGCACGCGAAATCAGTTCACGGAGCGGATGTGCCAGCTCCGTATCCTCTTCATCCAGCAGCCGGTAGGCATCCAGCAGTGCATTCAGCGTAAAGGCAGTATCCGGAGCAGAGTCAAAGTTGCAGGAACTCAGATCAAACAATCCGGAGGGACGCCGGGACTCCCTGAGATAGACAAGCGCTTTCCGTATTGCCGTCTTCACTTCCGCATTTCCGCCATAACGGGAATCCTGGTCTTTGAATGCGGTAATCAGCTGTGCCACACAAAAGCCTGTATAACGTGTATCCGTAAACAGATCCGGCCGGAGGAAACTGCCCTCGGCTGTCTGATGTTCCAGAATATCTGCTGCATTTCGATCAAGTCTTTGTACAATAAGGTCCGTGAGATTGGCAACGTTATCCAAACTGCACCTCATTTTGTCTTTTTTGGTGAATAATGTTCCACCTTGTCACGGATTTTAACAATCTGCTCCGCTCTTGTCAACAGAATTCTGGGCAACTTACCCACATTTGCTCATATAACAGGCATAGTTGCTCAAAAGTTACTCAAAATCATATGTGCTTTGATGAATTGACAGACCTTTCTCTCCTCTGTAGACTTATCCCGACACTCCCCCGCTATCCCCGCGAAAACAAATACTCCCGTGAGGAGGAAGGTACCATGAAACTGGAGAGACAGCATCGCTTGATGCTTTATCTCACCGAACACCAATCCGCCAGCATGGAGGAGCTCATGAATCATTTCGGCGTCTCCATGAATACAGTCCGTCGGGATGTAGCTGCCCTTGTGGCCAGCGGCGACGCCGAAAAAGTCTACGGCGGTGTCCGGGTTGCTCGGAAAATCAGCGGCTTTATACCCTATGAGCAGCGGTCTCTCCGGCCATCGCTGGCCAAACAGGCGATCTGCCGAAAAGCAGCGGAACTGGTGAACGATGGGGATACGATTTTCATTGACTCCGGCACGACAACCATCCATCTCATCGATGCGCTCGCCGACCGGCATGTGACCGTCATCACCAACAATATGGAGGTCATCGCCCGTGCCATGAACTATCCCAGTATTCAGCTCATTGTACTGCCCGGAGAACTGGACCGTCAGGCACACGCCGTCACAGGGGATACTTCCGCGGACTATCTCAGCCGCTTCAGCACGAACATTGCCTTCATGGCTGCCACCGGTATCTCCAAAAGCGGCGTAACCAACTCCATTCCTCTGGAATACTCGATCAAGCAGGCAGCGGTCGCCCATACAGACCGTGCCGTGCTGATGGTCACAGGCAACAAGTTCGGCATTACCAGCCTTATGAACTATGCAGCGCTGGACGCGTTCCACTGCATTATCACAGACCCGCGTATCCCCAAGAACTGGCTCGACCAGCTCCTTGCCATGGATATCCGTGTGGAGGTTGCCGTTCCTGACAGCAGGCATTAAAAAAGCGGGGAAGCGTTTCCCCGTTTTTTGTCTTGTATTTCGTTTTCCTGAAACGATCAGAAGAATGCCGGCTCACAGTTCTTTCCTTGAACGTCCTTCAGAGACACATGACGCATTTCCAGTTCTTCCACGCCGTGACACAGCATGGGCACAGAGGGATGCTCCACCACTGTCATCCCCTCTCCCGGCCGCAGATCATACCGGTCTTTCGGCCAGCGAGATGTATTCACCAGGCGGACATTCACGTCTTCCATAAGGATATTCCGGATCCGGCCCTTTTCCCCA
Organism: uncultured Eubacteriales bacterium; assembly: GCA_902764915.1. GTDB lineage: Bacteria > Bacillota > Clostridia > Christensenellales > Aristaeellaceae > UBA2943. The sequence continues at coordinate 17,441 of CACWXY010000019.1, forward strand.
TAGAGCAATATCCCGTTCTCACCCTCGCAGTTAATATGGGAGAATCGCACATCCTCTATGCTGCCGCCTGGCACTGCATGGCTCCGGTCCACCGCAGTCACCGCAATGGGCTCGGCACAGCCCCACCAGCTGTCCGCAAACCGGCGTGTTCTGATTAAGATCTGATCAAAGACCACATGCCGCACATTGCCCTTGTCCCGCACCTGCACCGAAAGTCCCCGATTGCTGGCGTCAATCACACAGTTCGTGAAAAGAATATCCTCAAAGTCATCGACACCCTCTGTTCCGATCTTGAGCGCTGCGCTGGTAGAAATGAGAGTGCAGCCGGAAACAATGACGCCTCTGGTATTCGGATACTCGGTATTTCCCAGGGTATTCTTCATGCAGACACAGTCATCCGCACAGGTGATATGGCAGTCACGTATGCGAACATACCGGCTGTGATCCACGTCAATCCCATCCGAGTTGGCTACGTCCAGCGGATTCAGTATACGGATGGCATCTACCAGCACGTCTTCGCATCCGGCCATGTGAAGCGTCCAGAATGACACGTTGCACATGACAGTATCCCGGAATGTGAGATGCCTGCAGTTCTCCACATAAATCAAGGTGGGACGCGGATAGAAATCTCCGGTGACATACCAGGGAGACACGCGTCTGACAAAAGCAGTGCCGCATCCGTCAATCACGCCGGCACCAGTAATCTGCGCATGTTCTGCGCCGAAAGCGTAAAGAAACACATAGCTGGGCTTGCCTGTCACCGGCGTGCCTACATTGGATGCATCCCCGTCATTTCCGGGCTGATCAGGGCGGAAATATTCCTCCAGCCGGTCCGAAGCCAGCAGGCGGCTTCCCGCTTCCAGGTGCAGTTCCACAAAGCTTTTCAGGTGCAGGGACGCGCTTCGAAATGTCTTTCCGCTTTTCAGGATCACTCGGCCTCCGCCTGCGTCCGCGCAGGCCTGGATCGCCGCCTGAATCGCCGGAGCGTCATCGGTAATACCATCCGCTCTGGCGCCGAATTGAATGGGATCAAAATCCATATGCTTACTCTCCATCAGCCATACAAGGCATGCAGTCTGGCGCATTCCTCTGCAATCCAGCCAGGGATGCACCGATAAAGTTCCTCCCAGGTAAAAAAGCGATCCTTCTCAAACGCAGGCAGGACGTCAAACTCCAGGCTGGGTACAAAGGACAGGTGTTCCCGCAGCCATCTGCAGCTGTGCGCATCATCCTCCCTGGAAGGCACAAACAGATCCCTGCCGCCGGGAGCAAACCGTGCACTGAATGGATTCCCGATAAGCACCGGCCCGCCTGCCATCCGGCAGCACTGATCCCAGCCGGGATACAGCCGGGTCATTTCAGGCCGGGCGAGCATGGCATGCTTGCCCGGCTGCACAAAGGCATGAATACGGCCGTTTTCGGGCGGCAGATAGCCCTCCCATTCGGGGATGAGCAGGTTCAGCACCTTCCCATGAAAGCTGCCCTGGGCATCCAGTACGTTTTCATGCGCATCCAGTGTCACCCAGATGTGCTCCAGGTCATACATATGCTCTGCGTCATAATCCAGATAGAAAGCATACTCCAGAACACAACCGTTTTCCGGAACCCGGATTACGCGTCCGGGAAACGACCGGCTCTCCTGGCTGGCATGGAACACACTGCAGCCAATCGCCCGGAACGGGATGGTCTCATGCCGGTCCACATGCAGGATCGGCTGATGCGTCATAAGGCGTTCCCAGTCAGTCACCTGGCCTCACCCGCTTCCAGTTCCGCATTCAGCTTCTCAGCCAGAGCAAACAGTTCTGAAGGCGTATGAATCCGATAGGTCGGCACATCCTCCGGCAGCTGCGGCTCGAAAGAGCGGCGATCAGACCAGTCCATGAGCACGGAACGGATCCCGAAGCGGTTCGCACCCCGCATATCGCGGATGACATTGTTGCCCACCATAATGATCCGGTCCTTATCTGCATCCGTCAGGGAAAGCCTTTGCATTGCGGTCTGGAACATCTTTGCGCCTGGTTTGTCCTCACCCACTTCTTCTGAAATCACCCAGGCACTGAAAACATGCGACAGTCCATGCAGATTCATCATGTTATGGAAGGACGCCGTGAGCCCATCCGCCACCATGGCAATGGTATAGCCCGCGTCATGCAGCTTCAGCGTTGTCTCCCGTGCCCCCGGTATGCACTCTGCCCGTATGACAACCTCGCCCTGTCTCTGCTCTGTACCCTCATCAATGATGGTATCACCGATATCTGTAAAGATAATGAGTTTCTTGCCCATATCTTCCGTCTCCCTCTCCGCATTGATTTCTGATGATTCTGTAACGCTGTCTGAAACAGTCCTGCGCGCCTGTCAGCGGCACGTGATCCGTCTCTTCAATAGGCATGACAAAGAATACCTGATGCAACCATGTTTGTCCAGCGCCGCAGTCTGCCATGGTATGATCGCATTCGCAGTGTCATGCCTTCATTCGCCGAAGGCATCATCATGGAACGGTATGTCTGAATGCATCCCTACGAAAGCATCTCACTTTCTCAGACTGCTGAAGGCATGACATGCGCATCGGCGAAAGAAACGCTTTTTCATTCCCTTGGAACCACTGTATCAATGATGCACCCGCCCAGACAGACACTGCCGTTATAGAACACAGCACTCTGTCCCGGCGTGACCGCCCGCTGCGGCATATCGGACACAATACGCACCTTACCATTTTCCACCGTCACCGCAACCGGCTGATCTGCCTGACGGTAACGATACTTGCAGGTGCATCGAAGCGTTTCCCCCTCCTGTACCGGTGCTTCTCCGACCCAGGTGAGCTGGGACCCCAGACAGACGTCCGAGTACAGCAGCGGGTGATCTTCTCCCTGTGCCACCAGAAGCCGGTTTTTCTCCAGGTCCTTGCCGATAACAAACCAGCTTCTTCCATCGCCGCATCCGCCGATCCCCAGTCCGCGTCTCTGCCCGAGGGTATAGTACATCAGCCCTTCATGCCGTCCGACAACGGTTCCCTTCGGATCCACCATTTCGCCCGGCATGGCCGGCAGATAGGTAGAGAGAAATTTCCGGAAGTTTCTTTCGCCGATAAAGCATACCCCCGTGGAGTCCTTCTTTCCCGCTGTCACCAGACCGTTCTCTTCCGCAATGGCGCGCACTTCCTTTTTGGTCATGCCGCCCACCGGAAAAAGAGACTTGCGCAGCTGCCGGCTGTGAACCATATACAGGAAATAGCTCTGATCTTTCTGCGGATCGGCACCCCGCAGAAGCCTTCCCTCCGCATCCGTCTGTACAAAATGCCCTGTTGCCATACGGGACGCCCCCAGCTGCATGGCAAAGTCCAGGAATGCCTTAAACTTGATCTCCCGGTTGCACATCACATCCGGGTTCGGCGTTCTGCCGGCTTTGTACTCATCGAGAAAATAGGAAAAGACCCGGTCCCAGTATTCCCTTGAAAAATTCACTGCATAATAGGGAATTCCGATTCTGTCGCATACACTGCGCACATCCTGCCAGTCCTGTTCCGCTGTACAGGTGCCGTTGGGATCATTCTCCTCCCAGTTCTTCATGAACACGCCGACAACATCGTACCCCTGCTGCTTGAGAAGAAGGGCAGCGACAGACGAGTCCACGCCGCCGGACATGCCTACGACAATTCTTTCTCCCATTGTATGCCTTCCCTCTCCATAAGCCGTGTCAGTACACGGTCCGCTATCTTCTGGCTGATTGTCTCTGCGCTTTCGGACGCATCCACCACGACAAAGCGCTCCGGTTCGCGCCGCAGCATTTCCCGGTATGCCTGTTCCACCCGTGCATGAAACGCATCGCCTTCCATTTCCATGCGATCCGGTTCACTGGCCCCATACCGGCGCCGCAGAGCAACGTCATGCGGAAGTTCCAGAAAAACGGTAATATCCGGGCGCAGACCATGAACCGCATGCGCATTGATATCCATAACCTCCTGCACTCCCAGTTCCCGGCCTCCGCCCTGATAGGCAACCGACGAATCCAGGAAGCGATCGGAAAGGCAGATCCTTCCGCTTTCCACCACTGGCAGAATCGTATCATGCACATGCTGTGCCCGGCTGGCCGCATACAGCAGCGCTTCCGTTTCTTCCGTCATTCCCACGTTTTCCCGGCTGAGAAGCAGTTCCCGGATTTTTTCCGAAATCCGGCAACCGCCAGGTTCGCGCGTTTCCACCACTTCATATCCGAACCGGTGCAGCGTCTCCACCAGTGCCCGCAGCTGCGTGCTCTTCCCGCTGCCGTCCAGTCCTTCCATACTCAGAAAGGTTCCATGCGGCGCACTCATCCCGGGGCACAGCATTTGAATCAGGCTTTCCACATCCGGGGCATAGGCGTCACAGCCCGCCTCTCGCAGTTCCGCTTCCGAGCCGTATCCATAACCGACGCCTATGCTTCTCACCCCGGCATGACGTGCACCTTTCACATCAAACTTTCGGTCGCCGACCATCCAGGCTTCTTCATGGTCTGCCGGCAGCGCACGCCGGATCAGGCTCTCCTTATCCGCACTCTTTACATCCTCAGAAGGACCGACAATTCTGTCAATATAGGCAGACAGCCCAAAGTACCGAAGAATCCGCTCTGATGGACGCTGCGGCTTGCCCGTTGCCACGGCAACATAATCGCCCCGTGCCTTCAGCATGCGCAGCAGTCTGCGGATTCCCGGATACACGCTGTTTTCAAAGAGTCCTTTCTTCACATAGCGTTCCCGGTATATGCGCACTGCTTCGTCCGCCTGTCCGTCGCTCATGCCCATGTATTTCCGAAAGGAGTAATACAACGGCGGTCCAATAAAGCGTCGCAGCGTTTCCGGGTCCGGCACAGGATATCCCATGGTTTCCGCTGCATGGCGCACACAGTTGTATATTCCTTCCTCACTCTGTGTCAGTGTCCCGTCAAGGTCAAATATGACGGCTCTACGCATTGCACATATTCTCCTTTCATTCCGAAACGGTCCTGCGGCGGCACAGCACCGACCCGCAGGAGAATCTCCCTGGTAATCCTCTCTCCTGGCATGCACAGTGGAATCCCCGGCGGATACAGCCCGAACGCCTGCGCACAGACTCTGCCTTCCGCTTCACCCCATCGCACCCATGCCCGATCCGCCAGTGCCGCCTCCCGCATGGAAAGCACACAGGGCGGGCACGGCCCAGGATCAGGAAACATGCGGGCCGGTGCTCTGCATGCCGGCACAGCTTCCAGAAGATCCTCCATTTTTTCCATTATCTCCACCGGAGTGCCCGCGCCATACAGAAGCACGACCCGGCGGTCATCTGCCATTTCCGGATCCGCGCCCGCTGCCTCCAGTGCACGCATCAGTGCCCGTCCGCCCTGCGGTGCCTCAATAACCACATGCAGTGGGTCAAACCGATAGCCTGTAATCTCCTGCCAGCGTTCTGTCGGGTCCGCATATCCCCACTGGGGCAGTTTTCTCCGCAGATGCTCCCCTTCCGCACACACGCGGGCAAGATGATCCCTGCCCTGCGTTTCCATATACGCCCGCGCATCATCAACAGAGCGCATCAGAAGAAAACTCGGAGAGGATGTCTGTTCCCGCCGTATAACCTCCATTGCTCGCGGCAGATCGTCCGGATCCGCCAGATGCAGTACGGCACTTCCGGTCAATGCCGGCAATGTCTTGTGAACGGACTGCACCCACACATCCGCGCCGCTTGCACCGGCATCCGGGAAATCATGCAGATAATGCAGATGCGCGCCGTGCGCCTCATCAATCACAAGCCGCATTTTCATGGCATGCGCTTCCTGTGCAATTGTTTCCAGCGGAATGCAGCCCCCATAGTAATCCGGACGCGTAAGCAGGATACACTTTGCCTCCGGCGTCTGTTTCATGGTCTGCAGAACATCCTCCGGTCTGATATACGGATAACCGTCCTCCGTCATGGAAAGCGGAATCCACACAGCCCTCAGTCCCGCCAGAATACAGGCGCTCTGCGCCGACAGATGCGCATTCCGGGGAAGAATCACCGTATCCCCGTCCCGCAGCCCCATCTCCAGCATGGCATGCACACCCTGGGTAGAACCGTTGTGCAGAAAAATGCACGCTGCACTCCCCATGCTTCGGGCATACAGTATCTGTGCTTTCAGGATGCCGCTCTCAGGGGCATACAGGTTATCCGTACAGGACGTTTCCGTCGTGTCCAGCCGATACAGCTCTGTTTCTCCCAGCGGTGCCCGTCCACTGTGGCCCGGCATATGTGCCCGTATTCTCCCTGCTGCGCGCTGGAGCATTTCGTCCATTGGTCTTTCCATCCGCATTCTCCCCACACTGCAAAAGCCGCAGCCCAGCGCGTGGGTGCGGCTTTTCCGCTTACGCTTTTTTCAGGTTTTCCAGCATGGTTGCCGCCCCGTCCATCCATTTCTGGCGCAGGGTCTCGATCCGCCCAGCATCGCAGGCAGACGCAACACCCGGATCAATCGGAATCTGCGCAAGAACCGGCAGCGAATGCTCTTCTGCGGTATGCAGTATCTTGCCTTCCCCAAAAGGATACAGCTTCTTTCCACAGTCCGGGCAGAGCATATAGCTCATGTTCTCCACCAGACCCAGAATCGGGATGTTCATCATTTTAGCCATATTCACCGCTTTGGCCACAATCATGTCCACCAGTTCCTGGGGGCTTGTGACAATGATGATCCCATCCACAGGCAGAGACTGGAATACCGTCAGCGGCACGTCTCCGGTTCCCGGAGGCATGTCCACAAACATGTAATCCACATCGCCCCAGGCGACATCCGTCCAGAACTGCTTCACCGTACCGGCAATCAGGCTGCCGCGCCACACCACGGGATCCGTGTCATGCTCCAGAAGCAGATTGGTGGACATGAGCCGGATGCCTCCGGATGTTTCGGCCGGGAGAATGCCCAGTTCGTTCCCCATTGCCTTGTCTTCCACGCCAAAGGAGCGAGGAATACTGGGACCGGTAATGTCCGCATCCAGAATCGCGGTCTGATATCCTCTGCGGCGCATTTCCACAGCCAGCAGGCTGGTCACCAGGCTTTTGCCGACACCGCCTTTTCCGCTGACAACACCAATTACATGCTTTACGTTACTGTAAGCATTCATGGGAGCACGCAGGTCTGCCTGCTCGCATTTGTTCTGACAGGTCGAACAATCATGTGTACATTCTGACATGTCTTTCACCTCCCGGGTAGCATAACACGAAATACAGGGGTTGGCAACGAGACTTGACGCAGTGTTTTTACAGAGCTTTGCCGCGCCATGCACGGAAAACGCTTGCCACCGTCTTTCAAAAAAAGGTACAATAAGATGAATATATATCGCCTGCGATCCTTTCAGGCAGAAAGGTTGCCATATATGAAAAAGCAATGTACAGGAAAGGTTCGGCTCCTCTGTGTCCTCTGCATGACCTGCCTCGTGTTAAGCAGCTGTTATGTGCCACCGGACGAGATTACAGATTCTCCCCGAGTTTCCGGTGCGGGCAGCGCACTCCCCTTTGCAACCATTCCCCCGGCTACGCCGACACCGTCTCCGACACCCACGGTCAACCCGTATGCCACCGTCAACTGGGATGGCTGGGACACACTGACCACGCCGTCTACTTCTGAAGGCATAAGCCCTGCGTCTCCCTCCGTCATCCCCACGCTGGCAGTTCTGGCCACGCCGACACTGGCGCCGCTCCGCACGCTGGAGGTTGTTACAAGCCGTCCCACTGCCACGCCGACGCCTGCCGCTACCGCCATGCGCAAGGGTTCCAGCGGTGCAAACGTCCGTACGCTTCAGCAGCGTCTCAAAACACTCGGCTTCTATACGGGCAAGGTTGACGGAGACTTTGGCACCGCCACAGAAAATGCAGTCAAAGCCTTCCAGCGAGCCAATGGCCTGACTGTCGACGGCAAGGTCGGTTCGGAAACCCTGAAAAAAATGAACAGTTCCAGTGCGGTAACAGCGCCAAAGGCTACAGCTACTGCCACGCCGCGGCGTACGTCGACACCGACGCCCAGAAAAACAGCCACGCCGACACCCCGGCGCACAGCAACACCGCGCCCGACAGCGACACCCAATATCGACAAGTATCTCCGGGTGGATTCCGAGGGTTCATCCGTTACGCAGCTCCAGAAGCGCCTGATCGAGCTCGGCTGGCTTTCCGGGAAGGCAGATGGGGATTACGGTGCCGCCACCGAGGCCGCAGTACGTGCCTTCCAGAGTGCCGGACATCTGTGGACAGACGGCATTGCCGGTCCCGACACACTGGCACTTCTCTATTCCTCCAACGCGCCGAAATCCAACAATGCCGCCGCATCCGTCGGCGAGAAACTGCAGTCCGGTTCGGAAGGCCAGAGCGTACGCGCACTGCAGCGCCGGCTGCGTGAACTGGGCTTCTACAAGGGCAGTGTGGACGGCAGCTATGGCCGCGAGACGGAAGCTGCTGTCATGGCCTTCCAGCTGGCCCGCGAACTGAAGGTCGACGGCATTGCCGGCGAGGACACGCTCGCCAAGCTCTATGCTTCCGATGCGCCATCCAGTAAGTCTACCGCTACGCCCGCCCCCACCTCCAATCAGATCTCATCCACCGGATACGTAACATTGGAACAGGGTTCTTCCGGCGGTGCTGTCCGTCAGCTGCAGCAGAAACTGAAGAGTCTCGGCTACTACACCGGCTCTGTGGACGGGAATTATGGAAATGCCACGGTAACCGCTGTGATCGACTTCCAGAAAGCGCATTACCTGAAAGTGGACGGAAAGGCAGGCCCTGCTACGCAGCGCGCGCTGTACTCCACGTCCTCCGGGAAGACGACCTATTCCACGCTTCGTCCCGGAGACAGCAGCAACAGCGTCAGAAATCTGCAGTACACGCTCTACGAACTGGGATACTACGACGGAAGCGTTGACGGCATATATGGCCAGACAACCGCCGATGCCGTGCGCGCCTTCCAGATCCAGAACAAGATCAGTCCGGTAGACGGGATTGCAGGCAACAGCACGCTCACGCGCCTGTATTCTTCCGATGCGATCCCGGATACTGCGCCTTCCGCCACCTACACCACGCTGCGCCCGGGTGACAGCGGCGAGAATGTGCTTGAGCTCAAGGACGCGCTCCTGCAGCTTGGCTACGAAACCACCCGCAATGCGGAATATGATTATTCCACGGAAATGGCGGTACGCCAGTTCCAGCAGAGAAACGGTCTGCATGTGGACGGTGTGGCCGGCGAAGATACGCAGCGGAGGCTTTACTCTGCCAATCCTGTTGCAAATCAATAAAAAAAAGAGGCATCTGCCTCTTTTTTTATTGGCTACCGGTCCGGCATGGGATGCCCGTGGCTGCCGATAATCAGCCGGAAAAGATAGGTCCCCACCGCAATACCCAGGGTAATCATGGCAATGGTAATCATGGCGCTTACGCCCGCCAGGAGCCCTGCATCACTTTCTCCGCTTCCCAGCAGTTCCATACAGCGGTAGAGTCCGAGCCCGGGCACCAGGGAGACAATCGCCAGGGTAGTGAAAATCGTGGATATGCGCCGCATGCGCCGTGCGCACTCCTGTCCCAGCAGGGTACCAAACAGCGTTCCCAGAAAAATCGCTGCGGGCTCCGGACATCCCACCGACTCCAGATAAAAGTACAGCCCATACGCCGCAGCACCGATGACACTGGCCGGAACCAGCGTACGGGCCGGTGTGTGAAGAATCATCGCAAAACCGAGCGTACCGACAAACGAGGAGAGAACTACCGTCAGAATACTCATTTCTTACGCGCCCCCCATCAGCTGACGGATCATATAGGCTCCGGACATGGATCCACCCGCCAGAAGCGCCGCTGTCAGTACAGCTTCCCCGAAGTGCGAAACCCCGGAGATCATGTCTCCGCGCATGGTATCCTGCACAGCATTGGTCATGGCGAGCCCCGGCAGCATAGGCATCAGTGCCCCTGCAACCATGGCTTCCGTGTGAAGCCCCGGCAGCCAGCGAAGCAAGCCCAAAGGTATAAAGGTTGCAAAAAAGCTGCCCAGAAGCAGGGAGGCAAAGGACTGCATCCGGAAACGCCCCAGCGTCATGGTCATGCTTTCGCTCAGCGCAGCCACAAGACCGGTGATCCCCGCATCCAGCAGATTACCGCCAAACATGACACAGAATCCGGCTGCACACAGACTGTTTGCCGGGATCCGCAGCCATGTGGGCATGCCTTTTCTCTGGGCAATCTCCTGCAGTTCAGTCCGCGCTTCCCTCCAGGGAAGGCCCTCATGCTCGGTATGCCGGGATACGCGGTTCACTTCATCCACACGCTCCAGATGAATGCCCCCGCGCCGCACCCGCTGAATGCCGGTCTTTACGTCACCTTCTGCATTCTTGCAGGTAATGAAGATCCCGCTGGGCACAGCGAAGCTTTCCACTTCTGTTAGTCCGAATGCACGTCCCATGCGGCATACGGTCTCTTCCACGCGGTAGGTTTCGCCCCCGTTTTCCATGATCACACGGCCTGCCAGCTGCAGCGTTTCCAGTATTCCCTCGGTTTCATTCTGCTCCATTGTCATTTTCCTACCATCTCCCGATCTTTCCTCACCGATACATTGCCTGAATTTCTTCCACAACGTGCCGCACGCTCTTCTCCACAGTCCCCTCCGCAAACGGACTGAGCAGCTTTCCTTCCCTGAGAAGATCAAGATAGCCTTTCGTACCGCCGCAGCGGCACAGATGCAGGTAATCCTCCCAGGCAGCCTTCCGGTCTTCCTTCATGCGGCCATAATACTGGAAAGCGCACATCTGCGCCAGCGCATACTCGATGTAATAGAAGGGATACAGGAAGATATGCTGCTTCTGCATCCAGAAACCGCCCTCTTCCAGGAAAGCGTTCCCGTCATAATCGCGCCAAGGCATATATTCCTTCTCAAGCGCGCGCCATACCTGACGGCGCTCCTTGGGCGTCAGGTGAATGTTTTCATACATGGCATGCTGGAACTCATCCACACATGTCATATACGGAATCACAGCCAGTGCACCGATCAGGTGCTGTGCACGGTACTTGTCCGCGCTGTCCCCAAAGAACAGCGGCATCCATGGATAGGCAAAGTGCTCCATACTCATGGAATGCACTTCATTGATCTCCGACGTCGACCCCTGCAGCATCCCAACCGGGATGGAGCGCATGGCCAGGTATCCCTGAAACGCATGCCCTGCCTCATGAGTCAGAACATCCACATCCGCACTGGTCCCGTTAAAGTTCGAGAAAATAAACGGCGCTTTCCAGGCAGGGAAACGGGTCATATATCCGCCCATCCGCTTGCCTGGACGGCTGGTCAGGTCAAAGAGATGGTACTGCACCATAAAGTCGAAGAACTCGCCTGTCTCAGGACTCATCTCGCGGTACATGCGCTGTGCCTTGGCCACCAGTTCCGGCTCTGTGCCGATCGGATTCGCATTTCCTTCCGGGAACAGCAGCGCTTCGTCATAATAGTACACCTTGTCCAGCTGCAGTTTCTGTCTCTGGACTTCACGGATACGCATGACCTCCGGCGTAATCAGCTTCTTCACCTGATCGCGGAACACCTTCACGTCCTCCGGCGTGTAGTCAAACCGCCTGCGATTGAGGTATGCGAAATGGGTGTAATCCGCAAAGCCCAGTTTTCTCGCCATTCCGTCCCGCAGCTGTATCAGTGCGTCATACTCTTCATCCAGCTGAGGGCTGATCGCTTCATAGAGTCCGGCCCAGGCGGCAAACGCCTCCCTGCGTTCTGCCCGGTCCGGGCTTTCCATATGTCCCAGAAGCCCATAAAAATTGCACTTTTCGCCCCGGAAATCCGTCGTTGCCTTGGCTGTTACGCGCTGGTACTCCTGCGTCAGCCTGCTTTCGCGTATATTGTCCTCCACCAGCCGCTCATCCCCCGTACGGCGGGATGCGTCCAGCAGTGCAAGCAGCTGCGATCCGAATTCCTTTTCCATCTCTGCACGGAAGGGACTGTCACAGAGCGCTTCCACATACGCCTTGTCAACCGGAATCAGCTCCGCCATGCGCTTATGAAGGTACTCCATCTCCGCCTCATAAAACGCATCCCCTGTATCCACGGAATTGCGCACAGACGCTACGGTAACCATGGTATAGGTTTCTCTGCGAATCGCATCCAGTGACAGGAACGCTTCACGCACCGCCGCATAGCTGTCTGCCGTCTTCACCTTTTCCGTTGCACTGCGGTATGCTTCCGCCATTGCATCCATATCCGGACGTTGATAGGCAATCTCTCTGAAATCCTGCATGTTCTTCTCTCCTCCTCAACGGTCTGCATATGCATTATACCGGAATACACACAAAAGAAAAGACAAGCCATTTCTTTTGCATGGCAGTTTTCCCTGAAAAAAAGGCACTGCTAAAACGTCTTATGCAGTGCCTTTCTTCTTTTGCTGAATACCTATACCGCCGTCAGCATCTCCCGGTTATTCGCTGATCCGGTGCGTATGCCGCCTGTTCAGAAACGGCCTCTCGGTCCATGTCCCATGGGCCCATGGAAACCATGCCGTCTATGATGCATGGGGCCAAAGGGATCCATGCCCCGCGGTCCATGAAAGCCATGATACATACCGCCCATGGGCGGACGGCGATCGCCCCGTCCACCGAACATCCGTGCCCAGAACAGAAGGCTGAGCAGAGAACGATGATGATAACCGCCGCGCAGTACGGGACGGAAGAGATAACCCAGAACTACAGCCAAGAGAATCATACCCAGCATTTTCCTATCCTCCGAATCGGTTTCTTTCCTCTATCCGGAGGGATCCAGCCAGACAAAAGGCCTGCACCGGGTCTCCTCCGGCGCAGGTCTCACCATTTCGCTTCCTCCGGATGCCGCCTCTGCAGCATCGGCTTGACGGATAGGAACCACGCTGTCGCGTTTGGTTACTCCCCTGCTGTGATGATAGGATACATCATCGGCATGCGGAGTGAAAGTCGGGTTTTCGCCAGTTCAGACGGGATTTCCGACATCTGCGCCGGATGCCTTCTTTTTCGCATGCTCCATGGCAATCTGATGTGCCCTTGCCAGCACCGGCCGCAGGAAAGTGCCGGTATAGGAACGGTTGCATTCTGCAACTTCCTCCGGTGTTCCGGTACATACCACATATCCGCCTTCACTGCCGCCTTCCGGTCCCAGATCAATCAGCGCATCCGCCACCTTGATCACATCCAGGTTGTGTTCGATGACAAGCACGGAATTCCCGCTTTCCACCAGACGCTGGAGCACTTTCACCAGACTGGCCACATCGTCGGTATGCAGACCCGTCGTCGGCTCATCCAGAACATAAATCGTTTTTCCTGTTGCTTTTTTGGAAAGCTCGGTAGCCAGCTTAACCCGCTGTGCCTCACCGCCAGAAAGCGTTGTGGCGGCCTGCCCCAGTTTCATATAGCCCAGGCCCACATCATAGAGCGTTTCCAGCTTCCGCATGGCGCTGGGGTGGTTCTCAAAAAAGCGAAGGGCTTCTTCCACCGTCATGTCCAGAATATCATAGATATTCTTGCCCTTATAGGTCACCTCCAGCGTTTCACGGTTATAGCGCTTTCCACCGCACACCTCACAGGGTACATAGATATCCGGAAGAAAGTTCATCTCAATCCGCACCAGTCCATCGCCCTGGCAGGCCTCGCAGCGTCCGCCCTTGACATTGAATGAGAAGCGGTTTTCCTTGTATCCGCGGGCCTTGGCCTCCGGACTCATGGCAAAGATCTTGCGGATCATGTCAAACAATCCTGTATATGTAGCGGGATTGGAGCGGGGCGTGCGTCCGATTGGGCTCTGGTCAATCATAATGATCTTGTCCAGATTTTCCTCGCCCTCCATCCCCTGATATCGTCCAGGACGCGTCTTGGCACGGTTCAGATCCCTTGCCAGTGTCTTATAGACAATCTCATTGACAAGACTGGACTTGCCTGAACCGCTGACCCCGGTAACTACGCAGAGCACGCCCAGCGGAATCTTTACATCCATGCCCTTGAGGTTGTGTTCCTGTGCGCCGCGGACTGTCAGATAGCCGCTCGGTGTTCTTCTTCCCGGCGGCAGCGGAATATACTTCTTCCCCGAGAGATACTGCCCGGTCAGGCTTTCCTCACAGGCAATGATATCCTCCACGGTTCCCTCTGCCACAATGTTACCGCCATGAATACCCGCCCGGGGGCCCACGTCCACGATCCAGTCCGCCGCGCGCATGGTGTCCTCATCATGCTCTACCACGATCACGGAGTTTCCCAGGTCGCGCATATGCTTGAGCGTATCAATCAGTTTCTGGTTATCTCTCTGGTGAAGCCCTATGGACGGTTCATCCAGGATATACAGCACGCCCATCAGTGCCGAGCCGATCTGCGTCGCCAGACGAATCCGCTGTGCTTCCCCGCCGGAGAGCGTGGCAGCGCCGCGCGACAGCGTCAGGTATCCAAGCCCGACGTCATCCAGAAAGCCCAGCCGCGACTGAATCTCTCTGAGAATGGGTGTGGCAATCATTCTTTCCTTGGGGGACAGCTTTTCAGGAAGCGCATCGAAAAAAGAACGGCTTCCCTGCACGCTGAGCTCCGAAACCTCAGCAATATTCCTTCCGTCCACAGTAACCCCCAGGACTTCCGGCTTCAGTCGCTGGCCTTTGCATACCGGACATACTTCCTCTGCAAAGTATTCCTCATACATCTGCTTGGCAGCATCAGAACTGGTCTCCTGATACCGCCGCTCAAGAGTCGGGATCACGCCTTCAAAGCTGGACGCATATGTCATGACCCCATGGCTCGACTGATAGGAAATCTCAATCTTTTCATTGCCGGTGCCATAGAGGATGGCCTGCATGGCATCCCTGGGCAGGTCTCTGACCGGCGTATCCAGAGAAAAACCGTACTTCTTCGCCATGCCTGTCAGGTACTGCCGCGCAATGCCGTTTTCATCCTCCGTGTTGAATCCTGGCGCATTCAGCGCGCCCTGTGCAAGAGACAGTGACTTGTCTGGGAACAGGGCATCCTCGGAAATCTTGCGCTGTACGCCCAGGCCGGAGCATGCCGGGCATGCGCCATATGGACTGTTAAAGGAAAACAGCCGGGGAGACAGTTCCTCAATGGAAATCCCGCAGTCCGGGCAGGCGTAATTCATGGAAAAAAGCATTTCGCCCTTGTCAAACATATCCATGATCACCAGTCCTGCCGCCCTGGCGGTGGCTGTTTCAATGGAATCGGTTAGACGCTTCTGAAACTCCTTGCCTGCGCGCACGACAAGACGGTCTACCACCAGTTCAATGGTATGCTTTTTCTTGCGATCCAGCGCCGGTGTCTCTTCCAGTTCATAGATTGTGCCGTCAATGCGCACACGAACAAAACCGCCCTTGCGCGCGTCTTCGAGAACCTTGGCATGTTCTCCCTTGCGCCCCCGGATGACGGGCGAGAGAACCTGCATACGCGTGCCTTCGGGAAAAGCCTGCACTGCGTCAACCATCTGGTCCACAGTCTGCTGGCGGATTTCTCTGCCACAGTTCGGACAATGCGGGATCCCGGTCCGCGCCCACAGAAGGCGGTAATAATCATGGATCTCCGTAACTGTTCCTACGGTAGATCGCGGGTTCCGGCTGGTGGTTTTCTGATCAATGGATATGGCGGGACTCAGGCCCTCGATCACATCCACATCCGGTTTTTCCATCTGTCCAAGGAACTGCCTTGCATAGCTGGAAAGGCTTTCCACATAGCGCCGCTGACCTTCTGCATAGATTGTATCAAAGGCCAGGGATGACTTGCCGGACCCGGACAGCCCCGTCATGACCACCAGTTTGTCACGGGGGATCCGGAGACTCACATTCTTGAGATTATGCATCCGCGCGCCGCGGATGACGAGTGTATCATTCATAGTGCGTTCGCCCTGAGGCGTCTCCTTGTGTGCATACTTTATCCATATGGGCCACAGCAGTGTATCACATCCCCTGCCAGGGATCAAATGAAGTTTTGAAGAGAAACACGGCTTTTTCAAAACTTCCTAGCAATAAAAAGATACCGGGACATGCAGCGCCCGGTATCTTTTTTCAAACTTCTTTTATGCTCTGGCAGCACGCACGGCAGATGCAATGGCCTCATCCTTGCAGTAGGGGAAGAACAGCTCATCAAAGTGTGCTCCAGACAGTGCGGACTTGACGAATGCAGGGTCAAGCTCCGGAAGAATGTCCGTCAGCTTCCGGTAGGTAACCTTCTTCACTGCATCCAGAATCTTCTTGTTGGCCTGTTCCGGCACAACCCGCTCCTTCGGATACCCATTGCCATGGCCAAACCCGAAGAGCTGCTGAAAGATCATCTCCAGCTTCAGTTCCGCACCCCAGCCAAAATCTTTGGCAAAGGGAAGCGCTACACAGTTTCCGTCATTGATCTGGGCAAACATAAACCCGTCCGACGGATCCACCAGGTGTCCGCACAGAACCCCAGGGAATGAGTTGCAGGCCAGCATAGCGCCTTCGCCTGTACCGCAGCCCGTCACCACATAGTCCGCTGCGCCGCTCTCCAGAAGAATCGAAGCAAGAAGCCCTACCTTGACGTAGGTCAGCTGGCACTCGTCCTCCGCTGTATACATGCCGAAGTTTGCCACTGTGTGGCCCATGGGCTCTACGACCTTCTTCAGGGTGGCCTCAATCATGCTGTTTTTGGCTGCCTGACTGTTTTCATTGATCAATGCGATACGCATACCTCTACATCCTTTCTCCGTGCCTGCTTTCATGCACTGTCTGTATCATATCATGGGAAGTTCGTCTCACACAACTGTCTTTTCCTGTCTCTGTGCCGTCCTTCACAGACCAAGCTTTTCCCATGTAAAGGCCCGAAGCCTCGGAAGATAGCCCCAGGCTTCCTGCGGCGTCACAGCATGCCCGCCGTCCAGGAAGGAAACGCCGAACCGGTCCCACGAAATCGAATCCAGCGGCCAGCCTTCCACCCGTTTTTCCACGGGTGTATCCCGCAGCGTAAAAGCAGTCTCCAGCAGTTCCTCCCGACTGGCCTCAAAGGGATAGATGGTGTCGCCGACCTTCAGCGCAAAGGCATCCTGATAATATGCCAGCACGCTGCCGCCCAGCCCGCGCACCAGTCCTGCATAATACGCCAGCATTTCCTCATCCGTGAGCCGTTTTCCATACGGTGAGCGCAGATGCAGACCCGGCTGCCG
This sequence comes from uncultured Eubacteriales bacterium, assembly GCA_902764915.1. Classification (GTDB taxonomy): domain Bacteria; phylum Bacillota; class Clostridia; order Christensenellales; family Aristaeellaceae; genus UBA2943. Next base: position 34,583 of record CACWXY010000019.1, read on the forward strand.
CGGATCATCCGCGGGAAGACTGTCAAAGCGCATGCCGGAATCCGTTGCAAACACAACAGGCGCATACTGCCCATAGAACAGCGCTTTTTGCTGCGCATTTTCCAGCGGGGTTTTCCCGTTCTCCGGAGGCGACTGCGTGATATGCATATCGGCCGGTGAGAGAAGACGGTAACCGCTTCCCTTGAGAAGAGAGGCAAAGAAGCCCAGCTTGGCTGGGTTTCCCGTGCCAATCAGTATGGTTTTCTCCATTGCGTGCCTCCTTAAAAAGGGTGCATGGTTTTCCACGCACCCTTTCTGTTTATACCCCGAAACGCGCTCTGCGGTAATCCCGCAGAAGACTGGGCCAGTCTGTCTGAATCAGGTCAATGCCCATATCCATCAGCGCACCCCAGCCCTTTTCCGGGCCTTCATTGATGGACACGTCATCATCCAGTCCGGCATAGAGCGCTTCCTCCGGATCATAGTCCGTGATCACCAGGGCGTTCACCCAGCAGAACAGTCCCTGCTCATGGATATACCGGATCGCTTCTTTCGAGAACATTTCGCTGTCCCGGTTTTTCGCAATCAGCTCTACGCCTACTGTATTGATATTTTCATACGCCAGGGCTTCCTTCACATCCGAAAGACTGTAGCAGATCGGCATGAACATGTACTTCTTCTCATGCGCATTAAGCTGTTCCAGCACCTGTCTTTCCCGAAGCGGCGCTTTCACCAGCGCCTGCGACAGCATATGCGGATGCCGGTCAAGCACTTCCAGTACCTTGCCCCTGGCCCGCCAGGATCGGTCAATATTGATAAGTTCCCCGTTTTTCAGGTTATCAAAGACAGTGTCCAGCGTTTCCACCTTCTGCAGGCAGGGCACACCCAGACTGTTATGACAGGTCTGTGATTCTATCTGTGCCTGTGTCAGGTGCATCGCATTCCATGAAAGCCCCAGAAGCACCGGCTCGACGCCGTCATGCAGCGAATAGACCGTTCCATCCTTGGAAATCGTGGTATCCGTTTCCAGCATGTCCGCGCCCATCATTATTGCCGCGCGGTAGGCCCGGCTGGTATTCTGAATCACATTGCCATGCCAGCTGCCCCGGTGGGCAGCAATCAGGACATGCTTGTCCGCAAACGCCGCATTCAGCCGGCTGTTCACTCCTGAAAACCGTTTCTGTCCGAACAAATAGGTCACTCCTTCAGATCACTGCGTTCACCGCGACCATAAACCAGATACAGCACAACGCCGGAGATGATCATCATCAGCACCGCGTATACAAACGTCAGCGCCATGCCGTTGGGATTGGTACCCATATCCTCCGTCAGACTCTTGATCTTCACGCCCAGTGTCGGATTCGTGGGATGATAGAGGAAGGCGGACATGTCATAGTCTGTAAGTAGCGAGTTGAAATTCAATGCGGCAATCGCCATGACAGTTGGCAGGATAACCGGGAATATGACCCTGCGGAACGTATACATTTCCCCGGCGCCCAGGTTCTTTGCTGCGTCTTCCAGGGCATTGTCCAGAGAGAAGAAAGCCGCTTTCGTCATGCGCATGGTAAAAGGCAGCTTGATAATGATATAGCCGAACAGCAGCAGTATCAGTGTGCCAATCAGCGGCTGATTGAACATGTACCAGCGTGACTGGTTATAGTTCAGCATCAGGCTCAGTGCAATCATGGTTGTCGGAAGCAGCCACGGAATCATCAGACCATACTCCAGTACATTGGATGTCAGCGAATTGCGCCGCTTCTGAATGAACCGGCAGGCCATCACAACCAGCAGGCCTACCACAGCAGCCGCTGCCAGCGAATAGAGTATTGAGACGATGAACGGACGGTATGCACTGTTGGCAGACAGAAGAGACTTATAGTTTTCCAGAGAGAAGGTCGAAATATCCAGCTGCCTGGCCTGAATATGCACGGTATCCGAGAAGGAGAAGAGAACAATCATGACCACGGGAATTACATAGATGATAAAGAGCACATATGCATAAATATGCACCAGGACATTCACGATCGGATTGGAAATCTTCTGCTTGACGATCTTGGTCTTGACCTTGGACACGGACATGTAATGTCCCCGGCGTTCAATGGCCGTCATGACGGCCAGAAGCAGCATGGTGGCCAGACCCAGGATCAGGGAAAGCACAGCCGCCAGGCTTTTGGCGCTGGCAGTCGTCATATTCGCAAAATCATGAATCATGGGGTTGATTGTCTGGAAATCGGTACCGCCGACCAGCATGGGCGCCGACATGGCGGAAAGCCCGGTAATGAACGTCAGAATGGTCACGGCAAACAGGGAGGGAAGCAGTACCGGGAGAACAACCCGCCGCAGGATATACCACTGACTTGCGCCCATGTTCCGCGCCGCTTCCACGGTCTGAAAGTCCACGGCACGCATGGCATTTCTGAGGAATATCATATGGTTGGAGGTACAGGAGAAGGTCATGACAAAAAGGACCGCGCCATACCCCTGGAACCAGTTGATATTCATATCCGGAAAAACGCTGCGCAGTGCCGTTGTCAGAATACCGTTGCTGCCATAAATGAATTTATATCCGGATACCAGGGTAACGCCACCATAGATCAGCGTGGTAAGGTAGCCCAGACGCAGAATCTTAGCGCCTTTGATGTCAAAGTATTCTGTAATCAGTACCAGCGATATGCCTACAATCCCTACCGTAATGGAAAGGGACGGAGCCAGAATAAAGGAATTGCGCAGCGCTTTCATGGCGCGCTTGGATTTGAGAAGCTTGGTAAACGTGTCCAGGGAAAACGTGCCGCCCTCGAAAAACACGGTGCGCAGAAGATTAATAATAGGCAGAACCATCAGTGCCATGATCACCCAGATGAATACTGCGGCCATGACCACGATCAGCACCATCTGTCCCGGCGTCATGCGCGCCAGAGTAATCTTCAGCCGCTCCAGCGGGGATTTTCCCTGCGCAAGTGTGCGGTTTGCCGTCATGCATTCTCACCTGCCTCATAAATCATCAGATGATCCGGGTTGAGTGAAATCCTGACAATATCGTTTTCATTGAAATTCTTGTGTCCGTCATTCTTCTCAATGCACTTGATAACCTGACCCTGTACATCCACCTGATACTTGAAGTAGAGTCCAAAATACTCACGCCCCACGACTTTGCCCTCGAAACCGACATGATTGGGCTTTTCCGGTTCATTGACATGAATGCGTTCCAGACGGATGTATGTAGGCCGGTTGGGATCCATGCTTCTTCCAGACTGCAGGGCGATCGCCTTGACAAAGCCTGGATTGAGTTTATTGATGTCCCCGATAAAGTTGCAGGCAAACTCCGTGGCCGAATGATTATAGATCTGATAGGGCGTACCTGTCTGCTCAATCTTTCCCTTGTTAAATACCGTAATGCAGTCTGACAGTGTCAGGGCTTCTTCCTGATCGTGGGTGACATAGACTGTCGTGATGCCGAACTTGCGCTGCATTTCCTTCAGCTCCTCGCGCAGCTGAACACGCAGTTTGGCGTCCAGGTTGCTGAGCGGCTCGTCCAGGCAAATGATCTCCGGATTGGTCACCAGCGCACGCGCAATGGCCACGCGCTGCTGCTGACCGCCGGAAAGCTCAGCCACCTTGCGGGAGAGCTGCTGTTCCGTCAGATCTACCTTGCCCGCCATTTCCTTGACCCGGCGGTCAATGTCGGTTTTGTTGACCTTCTTGACTTTCAGGCCGAAAGCAATGTTTTCATACACGCTCATGGTCGGGAAAAGCGCATAGTTCTGGAACACCATACCGATATTACGACGTTCGATCGGCACATGCGTGATGTCCTTGTCCCTGACATACACAGCGCCTGCCGTCGGTTCAATAAATCCGGTAATGGTACGCAGTGTGGTTGTCTTGCCACAGCCGGATGGTCCCAGGAAGGTATAGAATTGGCCTTCCTCCACGTGAATATTAATGTCCTTGAGTGCCGTAAAGTCACCGAAGCGCACTTCAATTCCTTTGAGGTCAATCATACATGGTCTCCTCCCACAAAACTTTTCTCGCTTTCCAGCCTGCACGGTCCGCAGCGCGGGCCGCATAGGCCGGATGCGACTTTGGAAAAAGCGGGGGCAAGGCTTCCCTTGCCCCCGCTTTTATCATTCAGATCCGATCACAGGAGCGCATTACTGCATGTACTCAAGCATGATCTTCTCGCACCAGTTATCGATATTGGCAGCCACCACGGCCCAGTCAATATTCTGAGCGGGGATGGAGCACAGTTCCACCTGCCGAGGATCAGCCTTTTCCGCGGCCTTCTCGTTGGCAGGCATGGTGTTGAACTTTTCACACCATTCGCCCTGGATCTGCGCAGAACCGAACCATTCCACAAACCGCTTGGCTTCATCCAGATTCTTGGTTACGCTGGTGATGCCCACGCCTTCCACAGCATAGGGGATGCCAACTTCAGGAACAGCAACGCCAGTCTTGGTGCCATACTGCTCATCATACTGCAAAGCGCCGGAAGACCACATCTGGCCCATCAGGACGGGAGAATCAGGATTGACCATCTGTGCATACAGATCCACGCCGTCTTCCACGGGGGTGCCGTGTGCAAAGAACGCTTCGATGGCGGCCCAGCCCTCTTCAGAAACGCCCAGCTCGCCTTCGGGATCCATATAACGGGTCAGAATGCCAGCCAGCACGTTACGGGTGGTGCCGCCGGTCAGCTTGATCTGGCTTTCATACTTGCCCCAGAACTTCTCGTTTTCCCACAGATCGGGCCAGTCCTTAGGCGCATCTTCTTCAGAAACCTGATTGGCATCATAGGCCAGAAGAATGGCCTGCTTGACGATGGCATAATAGTAGCCATTGGGATCGTTCAGACCTTCGCTGACTTCGGAGGCCCAGGAAGGCGCGTCATAAGCCTGCAGGATACCGCGGGCAATCAGATCGTTCCAGATAATGGCGTTGAGGCCAAAGACCACATCACAGGGCGTGGCTGCGCCTTCATTGATCAGACGCTGCTGAACAGCGCCTGCGCCTTCTTCCACAACCGTAATCTCATAGCCGTCCTGCTTGGCGCGATCGGTCAGCCATTCAGCGCGGCCTGAAGAGCCGGAATTGGTGTAGATGGTCAGCGGGACGCCGGTTCCTTTGGTGTCGGCGCCTTCTGCCATTGCCGGCAGTACAGCAAGTGTCAGCATCATGACAGCTGCCAGAACCAATGCAATCAGTTTCTTCATATGGAATTCCTCCTTTGCAATTGAACCGTGCGCACACGGTTTTATATCTGAAGCGTATTATAGGCACTTTTTGTGCATTCGTCAACCGTCCAAAGTATGCCCGTATTGTACAGCCATGCTTATAGGTAAGGCACACCTCACAGTCTTCCGATCTCTCCAAGCTGTGCCGTCTGACCCAGAACCAGGAGCACATCATCCCTGCGCAGAACAAAGTCCGCACGCGGGGACACCTTCATTTCCTTTCCTCTGCGTACCGACAGCACAGACAGGTCATACTTCTTCCGGATATCAATCTGCCCGAGCGACCGGTCCTCCCACTCTTGCGGCACACGGATTTCTCCGATCTCATAATCGTCCGGCAGTATCATGCTGTCCAGCAGCTGTCCTGTCGCAAGACTGCGCGCCGTACGCTTTCCCATGTCGCGCTCCGGAAAAATAACCTGGTCCACCCCGATCTTCTGCAGCACCTTTGCGTGAAGATCGTCCATGGCTTTCGCCACAATATAGCGGGCACGCATTTCCTTGAGCAGCATACAGACGAGAATGGAATCGCGCATGTTGCTGGCAATGGATACCACAACTGCGTCATAGCTCTCCACGCCCAGGCTCAGAAGCACCTCATCATCTGTACAGTTGCCCTGCACCGCCTGGGTTACAAAGGGCGCCACGTCCTCCACAATCCGATTGTCCCGGTCCATGGCCAGCACCTCATGGCCCATTTCCGTAAGCGTTTTTGCCACGCTGGTTCCAAATCGTCCCAGCCCGATTACCAGAAACTGTTTCTTTCCACCACTACGCATCTTGTTTTCTCCTCAGCCAATAAACAGATCTTCCTGCGGATAATGGATCCGGTTATGTACCGTATCCGGTCGTCCGCTGAGTGCCATCATCAATGTCAGCGGTCCTACGCGTCCGAGGAACATAACGGGTATGAGTACAGCCCGGCTCGTCGCATGCAGTCGAGGTGTTCCGATCGCCGAGACGCCGACCGTTGCCACAGCACTGGCCATTTCCATGGTCAGATCTGAAAGCGCAAACCGGTTTCCTTCCAGCAGTGACAGTGCCAGAAGCCCTGTGAAAAAGACGCCTGCGGCAATGGCGACAATGGCAATGGACTGCCGTATCAGTCTTTGCGGCAGTCTTTTCCCGGAAAGATTCACATCCTCCCGTCCCCGCACAATACTGACAATATAGAGAATCACCACCGCGACGGTTGTCGTCTTCATGCCGCCTCCGGTGGAGGCAGGAGAGGCGCCTACAAGCATGAGAAGACAGGCAAAAAGCTTGCTTGCACCGCGAAGTCCGGCAAGGTCTACCGAGTTAAAGCCCGCTGTGCGCATGGTAACTGACTGAAAAAACGCACCCAGGATCTGCTCGCCCAGTGCACGATTGCCCAGTGTACGCGGATTCTCTCTCTCGCAGAAATAAAACAGCACCGTTCCCGCCGCAAGCAGTATGCCGGATGCACTCAGCGTTATGCGCGTATGCAGGCTCCATTTTTTCCATTTTCCAGGATGGCCTGTCACCTCGGCAATCACCGGGAACCCGATACCGCCCAGAATAATCAGGGCGGAGATGGTCAGAAGCATCAGGGCGTCCCCGCTGTAAGCTGTAAGGCTCTGATAATACCCGAAACAGTCGAACCCCGCGTTACAGAAAGCGCTGACCGACAGAAACAGCGCATGCATGAGCCCATGTCCCACGCCAAAGCGCGGGATCATTCGGATGCTGATAAGCAGCATGCCCGTGCCTTCAATGGCGGCTACCATCACAGCATTGCGCCGTGCCATGGACCCCAGGCCTGACAGGGTGTCCGTGTTCATGGATTCCCGCATCAGCAGCCGGGTGCGCAGCGACAGCTTCTGTCCCATGACCTGCATGGCAAGGCTCGCCAGAATCATGAACCCCAGTCCGCCAGCCTGTATCAGCACCAGAAGCACAGCCCTGCCGAACAAGGAAAAGGTCGTTCCGGTATCCACCGCCACAAGCCCTGTCACACACACGGCCGATGTGGCCGTAAACAGTGCGTCCGTCCAATGAAGGAAGCGCCCGTTGCGGCCGCTGACCGGCAGAGACAGAAGCACGGATCCCACCAGAATCAGAATGCTGAATCCCAGGGTCATGACCATTTCCGGTCTCAGATTTTTCAGGTTATTTCCCTTCCTGTGCACGCTGTCGCCTCCCTTTCTCGTGGTAGTATAGCACCTTTTGAAAAAGAAGGGCATCCCGCTCCGCTGTCGAATAGAGGATGATGCAGCCAGGGTCCGTCTGTCCGGCAGTGCGCAGCATGAAGCACGCGCATGAGGAACAGCAGCGTACACCCATTGCGTACCAACCATGAAAGGAGAGTGAAACATCCGTGCAGGTCTATGCCGCCATTGACTTTAAATCATTTTATGCTTCAGTGGAATGTGCCGCCCGCGGACTGGATCCTCTCACCACCAACCTTGTGGTGGCGGATGAAAGCCGAACGTCCAAGACCATCTGCCTGGCGGTATCGCCCTCTCTGAAAGCACTGGGACTGCCCGGCCGATGCAGGCTCTATGAAGTGGAGGAGGCCGTCCGTGCTTATGAAAGCCGGACGGGAACCCGCCTCCCCTATGTCATAGCCCGCCCGCAGATGCACCTGTACATGGAAGAAAGCGCCCGCATTTACCGGGAGGTTTATCTGAAATATATTTCCGAGGAGGACATCCACGTCTACAGCATCGATGAGGTCTTTCTGGACCTGACCCGCTATCTGAAACTGTATAATCAGTCGCCCCACGACCTGGTCCGCACCATCATACGGGCGATTCTGGACGTTTCCGGCATTACAGCCACCGCTGGAATCGGCACCAATCTTTATCTAGCCAAGGTCGCCATGGATATTGTCGCCAAGCACATTCCCGCGGATACGGACGGCGTGCGCATCGCTGCACTTACCGAAAAAAGCTATCGTGAGTTATGGGCCCATATGCCGCTGACTGACTTCTGGCGGATAGGAAAGAAGACCGCAGACCGTCTTCAGCGCTATGGCCTGTGGACCATGGGCGACATTGCACGCTTTTCTCTGGAACATGAGGACACACTGTACCGCGAATTCGGTGTCAAGGCCGAACTGCTCATCGATCACGCCTGGGGAAGAGAGCCCTGCACCATTGCGGATATCCGCCGTTTCCGTCCGCAGGATCACTCGCTGACCGCCGGACAGGTGCTTGCCTGCGCCTATACGCCGGACAGGGCACTGACTGTCGTGGAGGAGATGGTCGACCAGCTGGTCCTGGATTTGGTCTCGCAGGACCTTGTCGCCGATGCGCTGAGCCTGTACATCGGCTATGACGCCGACAGCACTGCTTCCGATCTTGTGGATGATTTCTACGGCCGATCCGTGCCCCGCCCCGCCTCCGGCAGCATTCCCATCACCAATGCCGAGGGAAACCGGATCTATTCCTCTTCCTCGCGTGATTTTCTCCGCGCATGCCGGACACTGTACCAGCGCATTGTTTCGCCGCATCTCATGGTCAGGCGCATGTATATTGCGGCACTGCACGCCATGCCGCGCAGCGAAGCAGCCGTACCGCAGTATGAACAGCTGAGCCTTTTTTCAGATGCCGAGACACAGGCAAGGGATGAAGAAGCCCGGTCCCGTGAGCATAAGCTTCAGGAGGCGCTTCTTCATGTGCGGGAAAAATACGGGAAAAACACGGTCCTCAAGGGCATCAGCCTGAAGGAAGAAGCTACCGGCCGGGATCGCAATCAGCAGATCGGCGGTCATCGGGCCGGTTCATAGCTTTATCGTTTCCAGGCTGTAAAGATCCAAAAAACGGATTCTTTTTCCACTTTCAAACTGTATCGTCTGCGACACGTCATCCACTGCATGAACGACGCCCCGATACAGGCACGCGGCACCGCCCTCCTTATGGGGATCCTTTTCAAAGTACGTGACTGCCACCTTCTGGCCTCTGATAAGGCGGGAGAGTTTCCGGCCCAGTGCTTCCTTCTCTTCCTGTGTCAGCTCCCTGTGTTTTTCCGTAGCCCTGGCCGTCTCTGCAATCACGCTCTCAAAACCCGTCAGTGCGCTGAAGGGAAGAAACTGGGCAGCACGTTTTTCCCTGGACATGAGCGGATGCTTGCCGGACACAGGTGCCTTCTCGTTCAGAATATCAGCATAGTCTTCCAGTTTCCGAATGGGCTGCATGGATCGAGCCTCCTTTTTTTCATTTTGCCACGGCATCACCTACATGTAAATCCTGAGAATGCCCAAAAGTGCCCCTCTGCATCCCAAAATTTACACAGTCTTTATTTCTCCTGGCGCTTTTACAATCGACAAGCATCGGGAAACGTGGTAAAATGCCTTTTGCAGGCGTTCTGATAACTTTCTTCATGTTCAGCCAGTAGCAGACTGGCTGCATGGAGCGGGGGGATGACCTGCGATATCTGAAGGGGGATATTTTTATGAAAAGGAAGACCTGGGTATCCATGCTCCTGGCACTGGTACTGGTTCTGGCGTGCGTCCAGATGGCCAGTGCGGCCTCGTACGATGCGGTTATCACCGTACCGCCGACGGTTACCGACGCAGCCATGACTGTCAAGGCTGTCAAGAATCTGTCCAGCACCAAAACCGCCTATGTGGGCACCACAACAATTGATGGATGCGTGCTGTCGACAAGCTACACCAAAGACATTACCAATTCCAAGAATGACACCCGCTCCGGCTATGTCCTGGACGTCTCCAACGTAATCGGTCTGGGCACTGCCGGCACAGCGGAAATCTATTATGACAAAAATGGCAAGTATACCGGATACAAGATCTATCGTGGAAACCTTGCCATGGAAAACATTCCTGTGAAGGTGAATGTACTCTTCGCAGCGGATACGGTTTCCGTCAGCGATCCGCTGACCGCCGCCGAAGTAAACACGGCGCTGTCCAAGATGACGGGGCCCAGCGGCTACTACTATGGCGGCACATACGGCGATCCTTATGATCCCTATGCTGTCGGCGTAAGCTACATCCCGGGCAGCCCTGATTCTCGTCCTGAATCTGCCACCAGCAGTGGATGGCACGCCAGCCTTAACGGCAAGTGGTATGCTTATCCGGACGGTTCCTATGTGGCCAATCAGTGGAAAAAGATTGACGGCAAGTGGTACTACTTTGATGCCAGAGGCTATATGGTCACCAACAGGTGGGTGGGCAACTACTACCTGACCGCCACCGGCGAGATGGCTGTCAGCACCTGGATTGACGGCAAGTATTATGTCGATGCAACCGGTGCCTGGGTACCCACCGGCAAGGCCACTGCCAGTGTCAGTGCAGCCACTGGATGGCAGAAGGATGCCAACGGATGGTGGTATCGCTACAGTGACGGTTCCTATGCCAAGTCCGGCTGGCGCTGGATTGACGGCAATGGTGACGGTCTGTCTGAATGCTATTACTTCAATGCACTGGGCTATCTTGTCACCAACACTTCCGTCGACGGCAGCACCGTCAACGGCGATGGCGCCTGGACCGTGAACGGTGTCGTTCAGCACAGGACCCATTAATCCATGATTCTTTCCAGGACTCCGAGCATGCTCGGAGTCCTTTTTGGCCTCTGTTGTTCTCTCTTTCTCATCTTCATATCCATGACATGAAAGGAATATGTCCATGCAGACACTTTCTCTTATTCGTGATCTTTCGTGCGCTGCCGGGCCTTCCGGCTTTGAAGACGATGTTCTCCGTGTGCTTCGCGACTATGCGCCTGCGCAGCTGTCCCTGGAAGAAGACTCGCTCCGCAATCTGTATCTGTTTACGAAAAGCAAAGGAAGAAAGCGCCCGGTGGTCATGCTGGATGCCCATTCCGACGAGGTTGGAATGATGGTGCAGGCCATCCGTCCGAACGGTACGCTCAGGTTTGTCACGCTTGGCAGCTGGGTGACATCCAACATTCCCGCGCACAAGGTCCGCGTGCGCACTGCATCCGGTGAATGGATTCCTGGAATCATCTCCGCCAAACCGCCGCATTTCATGACAGCGGAAGAAAAGAATCGTATGCCCGCACTGGAGGAACTATCCATAGACGTCGGCGCTTCCTCCCTGGAAGAAGCCCGGGATCAGTTCGGCATCCGTATCGGTGCGCCGGTCGTTCCCGATGTGGTCTTCCAATATGATGCTTCTCACGACCTTATGCTGGGAAAGGCCTTTGACAATCGTCTGGGATGTGCTGCCGTTCTCTCTGTCATGGAAGCGCTGTCCTCTCAGGAGCTTCCCGTAGAACTGGTAGGCGCCATCGCTTCACAGGAAGAAATAGGTACCCGCGGAGCAGTGGTCACTGCGCGGCGTGTGCAGCCGGACCTGGCGATTGTCTTTGAGGGCTGCCCGGCAGATGATACAGTTGTGGAACCCTGGCTTTCACAGACCGCGCTGCACAAAGGGCCCATGCTGCGCCATCTGGATGCCCGCATGATCACGCATCCGCGTTTTCAGCGCTTTGCGCTGGATACTGCAGCGCGCTGTTCCATTCCGGTTCAGGAGGCAGTGCGCACAGGCGGTGCCACGAACGGCGCACCGATTCATCTGTCTCATCGGGGTGTGCCCTGCATCGTCATTGGCTTTCCTGTACGCTATATTCACAGTCATCACGGCTTCGCCACGCTTTCGGACTTTTCCGGCGGCGTGACACTAGCAAAGAGTATTCTTGCCGGCCTGACGGAAGATGTTCTGGCAGGATTCTGATCGCAGACAGGCAGCAGAAATCGCTCCTGCATCTTTTTCCGTTTCTGGTTTTCGCCTTCTTCGCTGCCTTTCTTCGCTTCTTGCCGCCCCTTTTTCCTCATGTTACAATCATTCTGTTCCATAAGGTTTTCTCCTAGTACACGGAATTGAGGAGGATTTCCATGGCATTGACCGGTCAAACATTCTACCTCGGCTTTGAGCCTGCGCTTATGGCCTTTCTGCAGACACATATTCCGCAGGGTCTGATAACTGTCATTTCCTGGTTTTCCATGCTGGGTGAGGCACTTGTGATGATTCTGGTGCTCGGGATCTTTTACTGGGGTCTTGACAAGGACAAGGGACAGAAGATCGGACTCATTGTTCTCACTGGCATTACGTGGAATCCCATGATCAAGAATCTCTTTCTGCGCCGCCGTCCATACTTTGACCACGCCAGCGTGCGTATTCTCCGCGTGGTAGAACCGGAAGCAGACGCCTTTGATATTCAGGCGCAGGGATACTCTTTTCCCAGCGGGCACTCCACGAACGCCGTTTCTCTCTACGGTGCTCTTGCCCGCTACATGCGCCGCCGCCTTTTCCGTGTACTCGCTTTTGTCGTGCCGCTTCTTGTCGGCTTTTCCCGGGTCATTGTCGGCGCCCATTATCCCACAGATGTCCTCGCCGGATATCTTCTGGGGCTTCTGGCACTCTGGCTGATCCCCCTGCTTGACCGGACAATCAAGTCCCGTCCGCTCTTTTATGGCCTGATTCTTCTCTCCGCGCTCCCCGGACTGCTCTATTGCCGGAGTGAAGACTATTTTTCCTCCCTCGGCATGCTGGTGGGGCTGCTTCTCTCCATTCCCTTTGAAAAGCGCGTTGTGCAGTTTTCGTCCACACGCCATCCCCTGAAAATTGCCCTGCGGACCATAGGCGGCATTCTTCTCTTCCTGGCACTGAATACAGTCTGTAAGATGCCTTTCTCCTCTGATTTCCTTGCCAGCGGAAGCCAGGCCGCGCTGTATGTGCGCATGCTGCGCTACGCACTTGTCGTCTTTGCCACGCTCGGTCTGTATCCTATGGTCTTTACCCCCTGCGAACGTAAACTGTTCAGCCGCGCTTCCTGACCGCTCTGGAAAAGGAGGAAATGTATGGAAACCACCTATGCCGTCCTGGATCCTGTGACTGGCCGGATTCTCCATGAAAGCAAAGGGTATGGTGCGGCTCCTGTGACGCAGGAGATTCCGCTGACAGACGGAACCGTTCTTCGGATCTGTGGCGAGCCATCCCAGAAGGAACTACTGTCCCGCCTGGAAGCCGCGGAAGCCGCCAATACAGCCAAGGAAGCCTTTCTCAGCAATATGTCCCATGATATCCGTACACCGATGAATGCCATCGTCGGCATGACCGCCCTGGCTCAGAAGCATATCGATGAAAAGAGCCGTGTGGCCGATGCACTGGAGAAGATTGAAACCGCAAGCGGTCATCTCCTCAGTCTCATCAATGATGTGCTGGATATGTCGCGCATCAATTCCGGACATATGCAGCTGACCCTGGACCGCTTTTCCCTCGGTGATCTTCTGCACGATCTCCTGATCCTGGCCAAGCCTCTGATCGATGCCAAGCATCATACATTTACGCTGATCACTGATAATGTGGAGGTAGAAGAATTCTCAGGAGATATACTGCGCCTCCGGCAGATCTACATCAATATTCTCAGCAATGCCATCAAATATACGCCTGCCTCCGGCCAGATCACATTAACGGTTGAAAGCCACAGACAGGAGAATCAGACGCTGCTGCGCTTTGTCTGTCAGGATAACGGCATCGGTATGGAAGAAGCATTCCTCCAGCGGATTTTTGTTCCTTTTGAGCGCGTACAGTCCTCCACGCTCTCCGGTGTGGAGGGCACAGGCCTGGGCATGAGCATTGTCAGAAAGCTGATCGATGCCATGAACGGCACCATTGCAATCCAGAGCGCACCGGGCAAGGGAACCGTTGTATCCATAGATATCCCCCTTGCGTTATCCGCCTCTGAAAGCACACTTCCCGCACTCCGGGATATCCGTGTTCTGGCGCTGGAAAGCCAGAAGGCACGCCGGGGACTGCTTATGCGTTATCTGAAAGGCGCCGGTGTTTTCTGTGCCCTGGCTGCTTCTGCACAGGAAGCCCTCGCGGTCATGGCTGAGGCCGACATAAGCCAGTCCTGTTTCCACGTCATTGTGCTGGGAGAAAGCATCGAAGGCGCGCAGGATGTCCTGGACGTGGCAGAATACCTGCACAAGGCACGCCCGGATATTCCTCTGGTGCTCTACAGCGCCCGCAAATGGGAAGATATCGAATACCGTGCCCGCAAATGCGGAATCATTTCCTTCATACCTGTGCCTTTTTTCCAGAAGTCCCTGCTGTCCGGTATCGCATCCGCCCTGACCAGTGCCAGCAGTTCCGCCCCGCTCACACGCTATCCGGACCTTACCGGGCAGTCAATCCTTCTGGTGGAAGACAATCTGATCAACCAGGAAATTGCCTGTGAGATTCTGTCCATGACGCATGTGCACATCGATACCGCAGAAAACGGAAAAGAAGCTGTGGAAAGGTTTGTCTCCTCCCGTCAGGGCACCTATGCCCTCATCTTCATGGACATACAGATGCCGGTCATGGATGGGTATACTGCCACCCGCGCCATCCGGGAGAGTACGCATCCGGACGCGCAGACCATACCGATATTTGCCATGACAGCCAATACGTTTGCCGAGGACATAGAGAAAACACGTGCCTGCGGCATGAACGGCCATATCTCCAAACCGGTGGATATTGACCATCTCATGCAGGTATTGCAGACACTCACTGAGAGGGGGGCCTGATGTTGCTGCCCTATCAGGTTCAATACATCGACAACTGCCGTACCATACTGGAGCTGCATGACTTGCACCGTCATATGGAGGATGGGTTCAATGCCTGGTATGCCTCCCGTCAAGACGCACTTTTTCAGATCCACCGTCTTCGCGAAGAGAACCACCGTCTTCTTCGAGATTATCTCTTTCCGACCCTTGACACACTGTACAGCGCTGATGCGGACACACTGTCCGCACTGAACGAATTTGCCGACGCGCTCATGGACTGGACAACCAACCTTGACTGCGGACTGTATGTGCAGATCCATGATGCCATGCTCTCCCTCGCCCGTATACAGAAGGACCGCTGCAGTATTATCCAGGAACTGTACAAGCTGGGCATGGGCCTGTACTACCGCAATCGCATGGTCTCCCTCATTGACCGCAAACGCACGCATGCCATCCTGTTCCAGAACGAAATGGTATTCACGGAAGCGGCTTCCTATTTTCCATACTTTCCGCAGATGCCCAAGGATGAAACCAAGGGCTACGTCCTGCGCAGTCTTGCCAATATCTCCATCTGCACCTCGGACCTGCACCGGCGCATTGCTTCCAGCCACATGATCCTGCAGATCGTACAGGATCCCTATTACCGGAGCATGGCGCCTTCGCTTCCCTGGGACACTTTTCTGCGCAGAACGCATCAGCAGATGAGCTCCAACCGCACGGAAATGTCCTCCAGTGACCTGACAAAGGAAGAACTGGCACTGGTACTGGAATCCTGCTATGAAGTCTATAAACCGGAGACTGCTTCTGAGAACCCCTCCGTGCGCTGGCTCTGGCCGTATTACGAGATGGAATATAACTGCGGTCTGGTGGATATTCAGAAAACGCTGGTCCGTATGAAGACACTCATAGAGGACACACGAGAAGACGACTTTACCATGAGCGGACTGTATGCGCATGTGCAACTGCCCATGTATATGGGCATGCTTCTGAAAAATCATCCTGGCATCCGGGACTATGATCTGCATATGCGCTTTCTTTCCGACGCCTGTCAGAAGATGCTCCGCATACTACTGGTGCTTCCCACACAGCAGATTGACGATTATCTGCACTATCTTCTGACCTTTATCATTGCCCATTACTGGGAAGCGCCCGGCCTTCCCAGCTACCATGATGTTCTTTTAAAGATCATGCAGCGATTTGCCGGTATGCTGTATCTTCATTCCCGCAGAACCGGAGACATTGCGCAATGTCTGTGTGAAGAGCTCCTTGCCACCGATCCAGCCTTCTTTGACGACATACCGCATATTTCCATTCTGTCCGGAGTCGCTAAAAAAACGGCAGTCATGCAGTTCGCCTTTGAAGGCGCACTCTTCCATGATCTGGGTAAACTTCCCATGAACACAGAGCGCCTGTTTCAGAAACGGCAGTGCCTGGAAGAGGAGGCGCAGATCGAATGCCTGCATACTGTCGCCGCCTATGATTTTCTGTCCCAGCGCCCATCCACCGCGCGGTTTGCGGATATAGCGCTGGGACATCACCGCTGGTACAACGGTGCCGATGGCTATCCTGTGGATTATGTGCGCAATGCATCCCCCTATCGTCAGATGACAGACGTCCTGGCCCTGGCAGACTATCTGGCGCAGGGCACTGCAGCGTGGGATCACCTTGTAAGGGATGCGAAAGCACTGGGAGGCACACGCTTTTCGCCGCTTGTGACTGCCTGCCTTATGGATCAGGCACTCTTATCACGCCTGCAATCCCTGGTAAGTAAGGAAAGCGACATGGTCTATTACCGGGAAATCTATGACAGTCTTACGCCTTCTGCGGATACACCAGACTGAGAAAAAGCCGGACAGTGTCCGGCTTTATTCTATGCCTTTTTCAGAATCATGATCCCGTTTACCGGAAGCATGCATGTGTCTGTCACGCACTGTCCGTTCACAATATCCCGGAAAGTACCGGAACATTCGATCTTCTGTTCCCTGCCGCTGAAGTTCTGCAGGAACACATAATCCCCCCGCCGGCTCGCAATGACGCCATAGGGAAGCGGTGTATTCCAGGCAGCAGCCAGATCGGTTTCCCCACAGACCCGTTCCATCACCCGCATCAGGTCCGTCTGAGACAGCTTTGCGCCCAGATACCAGGCTCTGCCTTTTCCATAGCTGTGCACTGTAAGACAGGGAAGGCCTGCGTAGAAATCATTCCCATACCGTCCGATAACCTGTGCCGTAACATCCCTGGGGATTTCGCACAGTTCCCGCACCGTACAGCATGTGCCGTCAGAAAGCACACAGGTGTTCTGATCCTGCGGATACAGCGCATCAATCTCCTCAGCCCGAAGCCCCAGCACTTCCGTCAGTCCATGCGGCGCATCCCCCAGGAATGTCAGGCGGTCCCCGTCCACAATTCCTGAAAAGTATGTCATAAGAAGCGTTCCGCCTTTCTCCACAAACACTCTGAGCTTATCCTCAAACCCGTTGCGGAACATGAACAGCAGCGGTGCCACCACCAGCGAATAATCGGACAGGTCGGTTTCTTCCCGCATATCCCGCACATCCACGCTCACGCCTTTTTCCCAGAGCGCGCGATGCATGCTCATAACGGTTTCCAGATACTGCATATGCCCTTTCTGCGCGGCTTCCACACCTTCCAGTGCCCAGCGGTTTTCATAGTCATAGATGACACAGGCCCGGGCCTTGACCGTTGCAGACAGAATCTCGGGGATCTTCTGAAGCGTTTCCCCCACCGCTTCCACATCCCGGAACACACGGGTATCCGACCGTCCATCGTGGCTTACCACTGCGCCATGGAATGCCTCTGCACCGCCCCGGCCTTTGCGCCACTGGAACATAAGCACACTCTGACTGCCATGAGCAACCGACTGCAGAGAAGCAAGCATATGCATGCCCGGACGCTTGAGCTTGTTATGCGGTTTCCAGTTGACCTGCGACGGTGTGGATTCCATGAGCAGAAAAGGCTGCGATTTCATGCTTCGCATCAGGTCATGATAGAAAGCCGTTGATGCTGCCGTCGCCACATCATCTCCACTGCCCCATTCCGGATAACTGTCCCAGGAGACCACGTCCACCGCCTCCTGCAGTGCAAAATAGTCATAGTCCAGAAAGCCTTCCATCAGATTGATGGTCACGGGTATGTCCGGATTGACTGATTGCACCGCATCCCGCTCCATGGCAATGAAGGAACGGCATTGCTCCGTCTCAAAACGCCGCCAGTCCAGCATCATGGAAGGATTGCTGTCCTGTCCTTCACTGGACGGCGGTTCAATCTGCGCCCATGCCGTATAGCGCTGACTCCAGAATCCTGTCCACCACCGTGCATTGAGCGCGTCCAGTGTACCATACTTTTCCTTCAGGAATTCCCGGAAAGCATCCGCACACAGAGGACAGTAGCAGTACCCGCCGAACTCATTGCCGATATGCCACAGTTTCACGCCTGTATGCCGGCCATAATGCTGTGCCAGTGCTGTATCCATCGCCCGAACCTTTTCCCGGTATACAGGCGATGTCAGACAGTGGTTATGCCGCCTGCCAAAATGCTGCCGTACAAAGCGTTCATTGCACCGCAGTACTTCCGGATATTTCTGTGCCAGCCATGCCGGACGGGCTCCGGAAGGTGTCGCAAGAATGATCCCGATACCGGCTTCAGTCAGCCGCTCCACGATCCGATCCATCCATGAAAAATCATAGACGCCTTCCTCTTTTTCCAGCAGGGCCCAGGAAAAGATGCCCAGGGACACCGCGTTCACGTGAGCCTGCTGCATAAGTGCTATATCTTTCTCCAGAATCTCCGGATAATCCAGCCACTGGTCCGGGTTATAATCCCCGCCATGAAGAAACACTTCCGGTTCATACTTCACCATGCATTGTTCTCCTTTCTTCTCATGAAAACATCGTCCAGTCAGCTGTCTTCACAGCCCGGCCTATTTTCTGTCACTGTCTTTCATCATATATGTACCTTACTGAAAAATCCACTGTTTTCCGGATAAGGATTCCCCTGGTTCCGCAGACAGACGTGCTGTTATGTGTTCGTACGCACCGACCAAGTACTGGCGTCTGCAGGAGACCGGTTCATAAAGGGGATGCTTTCTGTGCGCCATACAGGCATGCCGCTTGCTATAACCTGGCCTATGTCATCTTCCCTTTTTGTCCGGAAGTATACACTGGCCATCGGCACGCCCAGCTGCCATTGCTGAAACAGGCGACAATAATGGCGGACAGTCTGCAGTGCGCGGACCGATATGCTTTCCGGTCCGTGCACTATTTTCTGTCTACCGCCGGATCTCCTGCACAGCCAGGACAAGGAACATATAATTTGAGGATCCACCGCCCAGCACATATTCCGTCTGCTGCCACAGGAAAGGATATTCCAGAAGTTCCGGAAAGTCCGGCCGTATCAGCGCTGTACCGGAAATGACACCGCCCGGGATATAGGACCAGTCCGCCCGGTTCATGCCATAGGCCACCGTTGCAGAGTGCGTCCCCACACCGGAGGCAAAGGAAACCGCATGGGATCCCGGATGGCAGCCCAGCACAAAGTGCATCGCATTTTCCAAAAGCGTTCCGTCAAACATTTCCGGAAAGGCACGGTGCAGGAAATAATAGCGGAACGCCATCGCCTGAATGCCCCATCCGGCGCCCCAGATATGCGGGCGGTAGGGAATTCCATACGGCGTTTCCGCGCATTGCGCCTGCAGCAGTGCCTGCAGTGCCGGAAGTGCGCCGCGGATTGTCTTCTCAAACGCCACATCCTGCAGCCTGTCAACAACTCTGGCAGCGATCCATCCGATCTGTGCAGCATGTTCCGCCATGTATGCTGCTTCCTCTATCAGAAAACGCCGATACGCATCCTTCCCGGTCGCAAGAAACAGTTCAGCGGCGGCCAGAATTTTCGCATTTCTTGCCTTTTCATCATCCTGTGAAACCATGGTTTGGGCAAACAGCATTTCCGCAGCCGCCATTGCCTCAGCACCCAGAGTATCGTTAAAGCCTTTCATTACCCGTGCGCCGGCAGCCAGGTGCGCGGCTGTCGTAAGCTCCCGGGACGGGTTCTCCTCAGTAAAGACCCATCGGTCATCCTCGTTTCCCGCGTTTCCATCGGTCATGTTCACGGCGTCCCCCAGAAGCACATACTGCCGCAGCGTAGGACATATGATACCTCGGTACAGCCGACCCAACGTCTTCCATCCGCCCACGATCGACAACAGCCCATGTTCAATCTGCTGAAGAATATCCGGCTTTCCGTCCGGCTGGTGGATTTCCACCACATGCTTCTCCTGATCCACGGAGGTCGCGTCATAGTCCACGCCAAAAGCTTCCCGGGCCAAAGCAAGCACATACACTTCTCCCGACTGCGATTCCACCCGCAGGTCATAGTCTCCCGCATCATGCCATCCTCCCACATTCAGGCCGGGAACCACATCCCCCGGCTGATAGCATGACAGCGTGGAAGCGCCCTGCCGATAATTGTCGAAATGATTAAGATCCGTTGGTGCCATGCGTGCATCATCCCTGTGGCAGCACCCATGCCAGACCCGATACTTTTCCTGCACGCGCATATGGCACATCTGTACAGGCAGAAAATACTCCAGCACCGGCTGCCAGACACCGCGGTCCAGCACGTCGTCTCCAATACGGAAAAGTGTCGATTCCGCTCCTTCACATTTCAGGCGGTAGAGTCCCGCTTCCCTGACTTCCGTAAAATCCACATGTCCGTAGCGGTAACGGAGGAAATTCCCCCAGGGAACAACCGGAAACGTGGCTGCACACACTTCGCCTTCTGGCGTCAGTCGATACAGCTGGGCCGTCTCCGGCATTTTTCTTTCAGGATCCGTTTCCAGCACGGCACGCTTGCTCCAGGCGGAGCCATAGCCGACCTGCGAAACCTGAACTACCGTCGGTGCCTGCCAGCCAGGCACCGCATGCGGGGTAATCCGCCAGCACATGGCTTTTTCGCTGCGTCCGGCGGGCAGGAAACTGGAAACAACAAACCATCCGTTGTTATGATTCATTCGTCCGTCATAGAGCCTCAGGCTTGCACCTTCTGTAAGACAGGCAATATGCAGGCGCATCTGAGGATCATCCGGGCAGACCGTCAGGGATCGTCCCTCCGCATAGGGAGAGGCAATCCACTCATCCGCAATGATCGGATTATACGTGCCCGCCTCTCCTGTCAGCCGCTTCCAGTCTGCACACAAACCCTCTGCTGACGCTTCCCGCTGTCTTCTGCCGCGCAGGCGCAGGCTTTCCTGTCCCGCTACCGGTCCATTGGGCTGACGGGGAAAAATACCGCTCTGCTCATCCATGATCCACGGTTTTCCAAAGAGCAGTCCCGGAAACAGCTCCAGGTTCAGGCAGACCTTTCCCTGATATGCCTCTGGAAGCGGTGCATCCAGATCCACCGTCACAAGTACCGCATCGCCTTCCCCCGCAACCGTCACACGGTATTTCATCTCCAGATCCGGATAAATCATGGGGTTGAGTCCCTGCAGATGGCGCGTCTCATCCGGATAAGCGAGTTCGGTAACAATCGCATTTGCCTTTTCATCCACATTTCGGCTCAGCTGCCGGGGAACCGGCTGCCACTGCCCCGGCGTCGGTTCCAGGCGCACATCGCCACAGGTAGCTATACGCCTGCCATGCATGAGAATACTCACACCGGACTGGTGCCCCTCCGGATAGATATCGTCAAAGGCCATCACATTGACACCCTGATTCTGAAAGTAGCCGCGTGCAGTATTCAGCTGCATCGCATGGACTTTCGTCATACATCTGTCCTCCCGTCTGTCACGGGGACACTGCCCCTCGTTATTCCTGCAGTCATGTCATACTGCCGGCTCAAACCGGCCCTATCATACACAGGATGCATCGGTTGCACAATCTTTTTTTCGGAGAACATCCCCGTTTTCAGCCAGACCGGTGAAAGGTGGCATCCGGCATGGCTGGATTCACATCTGATAAAAGATGTTCCTCTGAGAGATCCGCTTTTTCCAGACAGCGCAGCATGTACCGATGCCTGGAAAAAGCCATTCCCCATGCAAAAAGCTGCGGCACCCGATAAAGGGGCAGCAGCTTTTTTTGCATGGGTATGCCATGACTTTCCCAAAACCGGATACCTCCCAAAGCAAAATGCGCATCGGCTCGGCCTCTTTGTCATTTTGCGATGTCTGTCCAGTCCCTTGCCTGTATCCATAGGAAAGCTTTACGGATTCAATGATTGCTTCGAAAACTCCAGTTCTTACCCTTTCTGCCTCCGACCATCCGCTTTCTTTGTCAGACGCTGCGTTCTCGCCTTTTCCTCCGTATCCTCATCCTCCACATACCCGTCATACGGCGCTTCCGGATCGCTGTAATGTCTGGTGAATGGCTTGCAGATCTCAGTCCTGTGGGCAAAAACAAAGTCCAGATCATCCGTCCAGCCTGTATGCCCGGTAATCACTGCCACAGGCTGCTTTCTGGAACGAATATTCGCTTCCAGTTTTTCCAGTGAACGCACTGCCAGCCTATTGTCTTCCGCCAGTGTGCTGATAAAGCTGTATCCTCCGTCTGCACCGAACCAGATCGTATCTCCGGTAAACAGGTATCTGTCATCAATCAGATAAACCATATGCCCCCAGGTGTGGCCGGGAACCAGGATACACTCAACCTTGATGTCCCCCAAATACAGGATCTGGCCATCCTTCAGTGTTACCCGCCGGTTGTCCATGCGGACCATAGGCAGCCTGTAACAGCCATGAAAAACCTTCCGCCTGGCTTCACCGGTCAGATAGCGGTTTTCAATCTCACCGATATACACTGTCGCATTCCTGAACAGCTGTTCGCTGTCGTTCTCCAGAGCACCTACATGATCGGTGTCCTGGTGCGTGATAAGAATGTGCTGAATGGAAGCCGGATCCATGTCCAGCCATCCCATTTTTTCCTGCAGCCGTGCATAGTTGTATCCCGCATCAATCATGATTGTGACGCCATTTTTGGTATAAAAGAAAATGTTGGCGACCCACTCCCGCACACAGGCTACATGCTCGTCAATTCTGCCTGTGTTCAGCGGCTTGAAAATCGCTCTTCCGCGAAACAGTGCACTCATGGACCGCTTCTGATGATCTGAATCTTTCCTTGCCATATATTTTCTCCTTCACTGTGCCTTTCCGACAGGCTCTGTCCTGTCCCTTTCTCTGTCCCTGCATGCAAGTCATGTCTTCTTTTTCATCACAGCCACCGCACAGGGAACCCGGCTATCGGCCAGTGTCACCTGCCTATCACTGTATCCTGCATTCTGACCCCCTGCAGGTTCCCACGGTAAACTTACACTTGAATTCCGCTCCTGTCCTGCCCACAGCAGTGGCAGAATAACTGATCCTTCCTTTCCGGTCACAGTTCATGCAGGTTGGAATAATCAGCAGGCCGTCTGATTTACATGCCCGGTTCAGTTCAAGCGGTGCTTTCATGGGATCGCCCAGGAGATGAATGGCATTCCCGGCAGCGACTTCATCAAAGCACGAATCCGCAGAATCGAGTACCGTAATGTCCGCCTGACAGAACACAATACTGGGAAATAGCCGCACAGTTTTTCTCCCCTTTCTCGGCATCTTCGGCGCAAAGTCCGCATCTGTCAGAGACCTGCATCGCCCTGCCATCACCCGGGAGAGAAGCCCTGTGCCCCAGTCACATTCCAGTACATCGTCATTTGGCTGTATCCATTGTGCAGCAATGCTGCACAATGCCCTGTGTGCCTTCCGGTTGATTCTCTTCACAAACACGTCTTACACACCTGCCACCCGATCCCGGAACATAGACCCTCATTCCTGTTCATAGCCGGCATGCAGTTCTCCTGATCTGTGCATTTCCTTCAGCAGAATGATTCCCAGCATTAGTACCAGTGCATGACCAAAAGACTCTGTTCCATGGTCCAGCTGGTTAAGCGGCCAGGGAAAAAGCGAAAGAAGATTGCCGACAAGGCCCGGACACATGATGGGATTGCACATTGTTGCCAGTATCCGGCCCGCCTGGCTCTTCAGCGGAATCACACCTTTCCAGACCATCGCTATCATTGCTGCTGATAATCCGATATCACACAGAATATATGCGGCCGCCATGCCCGGCGCATTGGCATAGAACACACGGTTGGCAATATCGGCCACCTGTTGCATGTCGCCATATGCCTGGTAGACAAAACGGAAAACCAAGGCATCCGTCATAAACATGGCATGTACCCATGTCCAGGCAACCGCTCCCGTTATGTATGCCGTATGGAAAATCCGCATCCATGCCGGATGCTTTTCCGCCGTCCTATGCCTTCTCAGCAGCCAGTAGAAGCGATGGAAGCCCATATAGTACATGAGCGTTCCCACAAAACCGCACAGAATACTGACAACCATGCGCCATGTGGACATGTCCAGATAGGCAACACGGGTGAACATGCCCAGCATTTCCGTGGTCTGTCCTTTTCCCGTTGCGGAAAACAAAAAGTCACCGCACACATACAGCAGACATCCGATGATCCCAATCATCAGCTGCTTCCGGGTCTTTTCATACAGATCCAGTAACTGTTTAGTCAGGATATTAGAGTACTAATTCTCTTGCCTATCGACTCCATTCAACCTGCTTTCTGATCAAATTCATTTGCAGAACTATCTGTAGATTCCTGAACAGTTTCATTGGGTCTCTTCTTGGGGAGTCCATTGGGAAATATCAGTGAATCACTATTTCCCAGGAATC
>CACWXY010000020.1 GCA_902764915.1 uncultured Eubacteriales bacterium
TACACAACAATGGGGCATCGATTGAGGGAGTTCTCTCGATGCCCCATTATTGCGCATTCATTACATGTGCGGAAGGTGTGGTTCTATTTTACGCTTACGGTAATCTGAGAAAGCCGGTTATCTTACGCAGCGTTATCCTGTCCACTTTCGACTTCATACTGTGTCAGCAGCGTGTCATATTCTGCAAGTGCTCCATCCAGAATACCAAAAAGATCATCCCCGGAAATCATGCCATCTTCGGTTTCACTGTCACCGGCAAAAATGCAGCATATATTTCACAGACGGATGTTCCAGTGTCAGCGCGTCCGCTGCACTGGTCGCTGTTTTAATAAGACCTTTCATGCCCGGTTCGTTCCATTTCTCGAGAATCAAGATCGTTTCATCGGAAAGCAGATCACCGTAAGACCCTGACCAATATGTTTCGCTTTCATCCATATCGGTCACATGCATCAGCAGAGAGATGGCATCCTTCAGTCCCGCATGTATGCTCTGAATACCGGCAGAAGCCCCGCGGAAAAATAGCGGGCGGTTGCCAGCGTACGCTGCTTTGCGTTGGCACAGAAACGCACCATCTGCTCGTTTGAACGATAGTTCTCAGAGAACAGGCCCTCCTTTTCCAGCCAGAGACGGAAATACTGTCCCATGACGGTTTCCAGCATGGCCCCTCAAAGAGAAAGCTCACTGGGCTTGGGTGTCCAATCGAACCATGCGTGCGGGGTAATATCTCCCAGCAGAGAACCGCTGCCCAATAAGGGAGAACGGATGTTGTGACGGCTCAGAACCGTCCCTCTGTCCAGTGTCAGCCTCGCAGTTTCTGCCTCGTCCATACCATGGAGAGCCGGAAGCTCATGAATGTCGTAGGTTTCGTAATAGATTGCGAACGCCGTATCCACATCCCCTGACAGTTCAATCAGCGCACCCGCCTGAAACATGGCAGACAGTGTCCCGCTGGGTGCATGCCAGGCAGCATTCTCGATGACGGTCACATCGCTGTTCCGAAGAATAGCTTCTGCCCCAAACAGCAGTGTGCCCGTAGCAATATGATAATCACTGGAAATAATGGCAATCTGGGTTACCTGCGGACAATCCTTTTCCAGAATGTCAAAAGTATAAATAGCATTCTGTGCCGTAGTAACAGACTGATCCTCCACATGAATACGGACAGGTTCCACGCCTTGATCCCGAAGCCACTCTGCCATCTTCCCTGCTTCTGTTGCCTTGGGATCGTCCGCAGCGGTACCACCTCCCGTACATACAATAACGGCCTGCGGATATTGTTCCGAAGCTGCCAGCAAGACCTTGAGCCGTTCAATCAGTTCATCCCGCATTGTTCCGTCCGGGTTCAGTTGAAATCCCAATGCCACGAGGCACAATGTATTGTCCTGGGGCAGATCCTCTGAAAGCGCTTCCTGTACCATCATCGGCGATTCCCACAGATCCATGATGCGAGTCCACTGTTCTCCCCGCACAGCGTCTGCAGCTGCCAGTTCTTCCAATGCCTGGCTGTCCCTTTCCCCGTAAGCGGCATAAGATATGACAAGCCGCTCAATCAATGTCTGTGCGACAGGTTGCTCTGCCGTCCGCTCCGCAATTCCAGGCATAAACGCCCCCATGAACATAACAAGTGCGACAATAAAGCCTGTCAGCCTTTTTCCCTTTTTCATTTTCTGTTGCTTTCCTTTCCCTCTTACACATTGACTCTGCATACACAGCATATGGCTGTTCAGCAACCATAAAATCATGTTCAATACATCTATCCCTGACAGCCCTGGCAATCATAGAACGAATCCGGTGATGTACCTTTCATGGTAAATCATCATCTGATCACTCCCTCCTCAGGAAATGCCTGAGCAGATGTCCATGATCACATTCTATCGCTCATCACGCTTTTGTGTCTTAAATTGCAAACGCATCCAGCCTTTTTCGCCGCTTCGTCTTGCGCAGCAGATAAAAAAAGGCACAGCCTTTTGCCGTGCCCACCAGTCAGTTTTCTTTTGTCTGTGCGTTCTCATGGGCCAGTTTTTCAAGTTCTTCCATAAATGTGCCCAGATCCGTAAACTTGCGATATACAGAGGCATACCGTACATACGCGACTTCACTGATTTCCTTCAGGGCATTCATCACCATCTCGCCCAGTTCCTGGCTGGAAATCTCCTTGGCATTATTGTTATGCGCATTTGCTTCAATGCGATCCACAATTTCATCAATCTGATCCGTAGAAATCGGCAGTTTTCCGGTGGATCGCACAATTCCTGTGCGGATCTTCTCCGGATCAAAGGCCTCCCGACGTCCATCATGCTTGACTACCATCAGCTTGGAGGTCTCCGCTTTTTCATACGTTGTATATCTTCTCCCGCAACGTATGCATTCCCTTCTGCGCCGAATCGTTGCACCGCCATCGGATGGACGTGAATCTACCACTCGACTGTCCATGCAACCACAATACTGACATTTCATATTGTTATCCCCTTCCGTTCCCGACATCAAGCGCAGTTCGGTCAAGCCGAAATTCATAGCAAACCGCTTGCAGGCTTTCTATTGTAACAATTATAGTAATCACTTTTTAGGCTGTCAATGGATGTTTTGCCCATATGCTCATGCAAAACTTGCTTTTTCTCACCTTCGGATTTATGATGCAGAAGATCAATCCATAAAAAAAGGAGGACTGCGCGTGCAAGACCTTGGGCATAGCGCCGAGGAAATCGCTTCTCTGTTTGCGATACCTTCCCTTCCCACAGATGTTCGTTCGTTTGGAAACGGACACATAAACGACACTTTTCTCATCAGGACTCCTGAGCGGGATTATGTACTTCAGCGCATCAGTCCGCAGGCGTTCCCTCACCCGGAACACATCATGGAAAACATGGCACTTGTCACTTCTCATCTGCGCAGTGCCATTGCCTCCCGCGGCGGTGATCCCTACCGTGAATCCTTATGCGTAGTCCCGCTGAAAACAGGAGAAACCTACTACAAGGACAAGGATCATCATGTATGGCGCATGACGGTATGTATTCCCGGCGTCAAAAGTCTGGACCTGCCTGAAAGCCCCGCCATTTTTCTGGAATCCGGCCGTGCTTTTGGCATGTTCGCACGGGATCTGGACGGATTTCCCGCAGCATCACTGCATGAAACCATTGCGCACTTTCATGACACGCCTCGGCGCCTTGACGCACTGCGCAATGCAGTTCGCAGCGATGCATGCAATCGGAAAGCACAGTCGGAGGATCTGATTGCACTCTATCTGGATCGTGCCTGCCATGCGGGAGATCTGGTCAATCAGCTAAACGCCGGTACGCTTCCCCTTCGCGTCACGCACAACGATACCAAGCTCAATAATGTGCTTCTGGACGAGAAAACCGGTCACGCTGTATGTGTCATCGACCTGGATACCGTTATGCCGGGGCTCGTCGCCTATGACTTTGGCGATGCCATTCGCTTTGGTGCCAACACCGCAGCGGAAGACGAAGCGGACAAATCAAAAATTCACTTCTCACTGCCCATGTTCCAGGCATTTGCAGAAGGTTATCTCTACGAATGCAGCAATATGCTGACAGAAAACGAGATTGACTCGCTTCCGCTCGGTGCATGGATGATGACCTATGAATGCGGGATGCGCTTCCTGACCGACTATCTGAGTGGAGATACCTATTTTCACACTGCATATCCTGCTCATAACCTGGTACGGGCATGGAACCAGATCACGCTTCTGATGGATATGGAACCCTATATGCCGCAGATGCAGAACGTAGTGCGGCTTGCTGCAAAGAAAGGACGTAGCACATGAATGATCCTATACTTCTGATCATGGCTGCCGGGATGGGCAGCCGCTATGGCGGACTGAAACAGATGGATTCTCTGGGCCCCGACGGAGAAGTCATACTGCATTACAGTATATTTGATGCTCGACGGGCCGGGTTCCGGCGCGTTGTTTTCCTCATCAAGCATGAGATTGAAGCCGATTTCCGCCGTCTCGTAGGCCAGCGTGTGGAACCATATATGCAGGTTTCCTATGCTTTCCAGGAACTCTCCAGCATCCCAAAAGGCTTTACACTACCCACGGAGCGCACCAAACCTCTGGGAACCGCTCACGCCGTGCTCTGTGCAGCCGAATATCTGGACGCGCCATTTGCGGTTATCAATGCTGATGACTATTATGGTCCATCCAGCTTCGAGAGTGCCTATGCATATCTTTCCCAAGCTGCTGATGATGAAAAGGCACGCTGGATGATGGTGGGCTATGACCTCAGCAATACTACCACGCCCAATGGTTATGTCGCCCGCGGTGTATGTCAGATCAAGGATGGATATCTGGAAAGTGTACAGGAACGCACCCATATTATTGAAAGCTGCGACGGACCTCTGTATACCGAAGACGGAATACATTATACCCTTCTTTCGCGTGACACCAAGGTGTCCATGAACATGTGGGGCTTTACGCCTTCCATCCTTGGCATTATGAAGGAGCGTTTCCCTGTGTTTCTCTCCGAGGCATTGCCTGCCAATCCGCTCAAAGCAGAGTTTTTCCTTCCCAGTGTGGTAAGCTATGCACTGTCCCGCCAGATGGCAACCGTATCTGTGCTCTCCAGTCATGACAAATGGTATGGCGTCACCTACCATGAAGACAGGGAAGGTGTCATCGCTGCTCTGCGGGCCAAGACAGAGGAAGGCCTCTATCCCCCTTCCCTGTTCCCATCCAAATAATGCGTCCCAAGGGGGTGTTTCTCACGGATCAACCGGTTCTATATATGGTAATCCCCTGCTATAACGAGGAAGAGGTACTTCCGCTCACCGCCCCATTATTTCTGCAACAGCTGCAGCATATGATTGCGGAAGGCCTCGTTTCCGAAAACAGCCGCATACTCTTTGTCAATGATGGCAGTCATGACCGGACATGGGAGATCATTTCCAGTCTCAGTCATGACAACCCCGTCTTTCAAGGAATTGCGCAAAGCCGCAACCGTGGACACCAGAACGCCGTACTGGCGGGTCTTATGGAGGTCCAAGATCGCTGCGATATTACAATCTCCATTGACTGTGATGGTCAGGACGATGTGCGTGCCATGGATGATATGGTCAAAGCATATCGGGACGGGTGTGAGATCGTCTATGGCGTACGCGATGACCGTTCTTCTGATACCGCCTTCAAACGGCATACCGCGCAGGCTTTTTATTCGCTCATGAACCACATGGGCGCAGAAGTCATCTATAATCACGCTGACTATCGGCTGATCTCGTCTCGCGCTCTGCATGCGCTGTCAGGTTTCCATGAGGTAAACCTGTTTCTGCGGGGTATGGTACCGCTTGTCGGTTTTCAGTCCACAAGCGTATATTACGCACGTCATGAGCGTCTGGCTGGCAAAAGCCATTATCCGCTCAGCAAGATGCTGGCATTGGCTTTTGATGGAATTACCAGTCTTTCCGTAAAGCCCATTCGCATGGTAACCGTTACAGGTCTTCTGATCTCACTTATCAGCTTCATCGGCATTGTCTGGGTTGTAATTACCGCACTTTCCGGACATACCGTAGCAGGCTGGGCAAGCATGTCCTGTATTCTCTGCTTCCTTGGAGGCATTCAAACGCTTTTCCTCGGTGTCATCGGAGAATATATCGGAAAAATCTATCTGGAAACCAAAGCCCGTCCACGCTATATCATCGCAGAGCGTACCCAGGGCATGGAAAAAAACGAAAATGAAGCAAGGAGACAATGATCTATGGCATATGTACTGCTGCTCAATGGTTCCCCGCATAAGAACGGATGCACAGCGACAGCACTGGAAGAAGTCCGACAGACATTGGAAGCCTGCCATGTTGAGACCGAACTGATTCAGGTCGGGCATCTGAATATACGTGGCTGCATCGCATGCCAATCATGCAGTCGGACCGGGCATTGTGTCTTTTCCGATATAGTGAATGATCTTGCCCCCAAATTTGAGGCAGCAGACGGTCTGGTAGTGGGAAGCCCGGTCTATTACGGTTCTCCCAATGCTACACTGCTGGCTCTTCTGGACCGTCTCTTCTATTCCACATCCTTTGACAAGACCATGAAGGTCGGCGCCAGTGTGGTTTCCTGCCGAAGGTCCGGCAATACAGCGAGCTTTGACGTACTCAACAAGTATTTTACCATTTCCGGTATGCCTGTTGTCTCCTCCCAGTACTGGAACAACATTCATGGCTTTGTCGCAGAGGACGCCCATAAGGATCTGGAAGGCCTCCAGACCATGCGTACCCTCGCACGGAACATGGCTTTCCTGCTTTCGAGTATTCAGCTGGGCAAAGAACGCTTCGGACTGCCTGAAAAAGAAACTGCCCACGCCTTTACCAGTTTCTCCGACGGACTGTAAGCGTGCAGGGAGCAACTGCGGAATGCCTCCGTTCTCTGCTGTCCTGCAGCAGCAGATGCTCATTTTCCCGCAATAATGATTGACGGAAAAACCGTGGATCGTTACAATAGTTTTAGCAAATATACCCTGCCATGCAGGGAATCCACCATCAGGAGGTTTTCATGTATACTGATCATGCAATCTGGGTCGGCACCTCCACCAGTGGCCAGCCCGTCTTACTCAATCCAGCCATGGCCAACCGTCATGGTCTGATCTCCGGCGCCACCGGCACCGGCAAAACGGTAACCCTGCAGGTCCTGGCAGAAGGCTTCTCCTCCATGGGTGTGCCGGTTTTCCTGGCTGATGTCAAAGGTGACCTCAGCGGTATGGTACGTGCCGGGGAAAACTCCGACAAGATTTCCTCCCGTCTGACAGAGTGCGGCGTACCTGGGTTCCAGTTCCGCTCCTTCCCGGTTGTTTTCTGGGATATGTACGGTGAACAGGGACACCCTGTGCGCGCCACGGTTTCTCAGATGGGCCCGATCATGCTCAGCCGCATGCTTGGCCTGAATGATACCCAGAGCGGAGTCCTCAATATTGTATTCCGTGTAGCCGATGATCAGGGTATGCTTCTTCTTGATATCAAGGATCTCAAAGCCATGCTGAACTATGTCGGTGAACATGCCCATGACTATACCCTCAAGTACGGCAATATCGCTTCAGCAACCATTGGCGCCATTCAGCGCGCTGTGGCTGTGCTGGAAGATCAGGGCGGTGACCGTTTCTTCGGCGAACCGGCACTGAGCATCGGTGACTGGATGCAGCAGGACGAAGACGGACAGGGGGTCATTAACCTGCTGGCCGCTGATCGGCTCTATCGCAATCCTACCATGTACTCCACTTTCCTGCTGTGGATGCTCTCGGAACTGTATGAGTCGCTTCCGGAAGTCGGTGATCTGGAAAAGCCAAAGATGGTCTTCTTCTTTGACGAAGCACACCTGCTCTTTAATGGATGCTCCAAGTCACTCCTTGAAAAGATTGAACAGGTAATCCGTCTGATCCGCTCCAAGGGCGTCAGTATCTTCTTTATTACCCAGTCCCCCACGGATATCCCCATGACAGTCCTCGGACAGCTGGGCAATCGTGTGCAGCATGCTCTGCGTGCTTATACACCTCTGGATCAGAAGGCTGTGAAGGTTGCCGCTCAGACATTCCGCGCCAATCCTTCGTTCAATACAGAGACAGCCATTACCAATCTGCATACTGGCGAAGCACTCGTTTCTTTCCTGGATCACAAAGGAGCGCCTGGTATTGTGGAGCGCACAACCATTCTTCCGCCGCAGTCCTATATCGGCGCAATCAATGATAGTCTGCGGGAAAACTGTATCCAGTCCAGTCCTTTTGCCGGCGTCTATGATCAGGTGATTGACCGCTACAGTGCTTATGAGATGCTGGTCAGCGATATGAATGCCGCAGCTGAAAATCCGGTCATGGATATTCCCACCCTCGTCTATCAGCCAGATGAGGTTTCCTATGACGCTGAAGAAGTGCCGTCCTTGGTCTATACCCCTGACGACACACCCGCAGCGGAAGCCGCTCCGGCGGCGGTTTCTCCGGTTGCCTCCAAGCCTCAGGGCTTTATGGTCTATGACCCTGCTACTGGCTCCTATGTCCAGAAAGAGCTGCCCACCATGACGCCGGTGGCACCAAAGCCTCAGATTGAGGTTACTCCCAAGCCTCAGACTGCGGTGCCAACCATTGAGGTGGAGCAGGCAGCACCGGTTGCCCCGCAGGTCACCCAGATGCCGGTCATGGTGTTTGATCCCCAGACCAATCAGTATATCCAGAAAATGATGACCATGCAGCTGGATCCTGCAACCGGCAATTATATTCCTGTACAGCCTGAACAGGCAAAGCCCATAGACCCCAAGGCTGCAGAAAAAGCTGCCAAGGAAGCAGAAAAGCAGCGGAAAGCGGAAGAGAAGGCGGAAAAGGATCGCCTCGCCGAGGAACGCCGCAAGCGGGCCGAAGAATTACGGGAAGAGCGCGCAGAGCGTGCTCGCAAGAACGACTCCATTCTCGGACGCGTGCAGAATACCGCCATTTCCACCGCCACCCGTGAGGTAACACGCCAGCTTACCCGCGGTATTATGGGTTCCATTACCAGTCTGCTGGGTGGAAAGAAAAAATAAGCCTGCCAATATTTCACGCATGCGGTGCAGTCTCTCCTGGCTGTACCGCATGCTTTTTCATGAGCACCTTTCAGACGCTTGCATTTTTACATGCCCCGACGTATAATCACGGCATCCGTTTGACGGGAGAACGCCGATATGCGGGATTTCAGAGAAATGCCGTTCGCTGCAAGGCATTCAATGCATGCCGGTTTTCCACTCCCGAAGGAAGCAGACGATGAGCCTGCGGGGTGGCCCCTTACAGCCAGAATAAGCGGTCTGTCATTGACAGGCAAACTGGGTGGTACCGCGAGCATTCCTCGTCCCGGCTTGGGATGAAGGATTTTTTTATGGGCAAAGGAGGAAAGACTTACATGCTCGATATCAACCTTTTGCGCACAAACCCTGACCTTGTGCGGGAAAACATCAAAAAGAAGTTCCAGGACGCCAAACTGCCATTAGTGGATGAAGTCATCGCCATGGATAAGGAATACCGCGATGCAATCCAGAAAGGCGATGCACTGCGTAATCAGCGCAAAGTACTCTCCAAGCAGATCGGCGGTCTCCTGGGCAAAGGCCAGAAAGACGAAGCTGAGCAGGTAAAGGCACAGGTCGCTGCCATGGCCGACGAACTGCAGGCGCTGGAAAACCGTGAGGAAGAACTCAAGGCAGAAATCCGCAAACGTATGCTTGTTATTCCCAATATCATCGATCCCTCTGTCCCGATCGGTCGGGATGACTCCGAAAACGTGGAAATCGAGCGTTTCGGTGAGCCCGTCGTTCCCGACTTTGAAATACCCTATCATGTAGATATCATGGAAAAATACAACGGGATTGATCTGGATGCCGCTCGCCGCACCAGCGGAAACGGTTTCTATTACCTCAAGGGTGATATAGCTCGCCTGCACAGCGCGATTCTGTCCTATGGCCGCGATTTCATGATTGACCGCGGATTCACCTATGTGATTCCGCCTTATATGATCCACGGAGACGTGGTCAACGGAGTCATGTCCTTTGCGGAAATGGAAAACATGATGTACAAGATTGAAGGGGAAGATCTTTACCTCATCGGTACATCCGAACACTCCATGATTGGCAGTTTCATCGACAGCATTCTTGATGAGGATACGCTCCCCCGTACACTCACCTCCTACAGCCCCTGCTTCCGCAAGGAAGTTGGTGCCCACGGTATTGAGGAGCGCGGTGTCTATCGCATTCATCAGTTCGAA
The DNA here is from genome assembly GCA_902764915.1 of uncultured Eubacteriales bacterium. Lineage (GTDB taxonomy): Bacteria > Bacillota > Clostridia > Christensenellales > Aristaeellaceae > UBA2943. The sequence goes on from CACWXY010000020.1 coordinate 9,721, forward strand.
AAGCAGGAAATGATCGTCGTATGCAAGCCGGAAGAATCCCCCATGTGGTTCGACCGTCTCTGGCAGAACACTGTCGATTTCTTCCGTTCTCTGGATATACCGGTTCGTACACTGGAATGCTGCTCCGGCGACCTGGCTGATCTGAAGGTCAAGTCCCTGGATGTGGAAGCCTGGTCCCCGCGCCAGAAGAAATACTTTGAAGTTGGTTCCTGCTCAAATCTGGGCGATGCCCAGGCACGCCGCCTTCAGATCCGTGTGCGCGGCAATGACGGCAAAAAGTATCTCGCTCATACCCTGAACAATACCTGTGTCGCACCGCCGCGTATGCTGATTGCTTTCCTGGAAAACAATCTGACTGCCGATGGCCGCATTCACATTCCCCAGCCCCTGCAGATGTACATGGGCGGTAAGGAATGGATTCAATAATACCCGATTACTTTGCCTCCCGGTTCATACGGGAGGCATTTTCCGTTTCTCAAAAAGGAAAGATATGATATACTGAAAAAAAAACGGAGGAATAGCATCATGAAACGCTTTCTTTGCCTGATTCTTGTCCTGATCCTTGGCATGTCTGTTGCTTCAGAAGCGGGAGCTGTCTATTTTTCAGAGATTGCGATAACCATTGAGGATACAGAGATCACCTCAGAAGAGCTTGAGAGCGCCATGAATCAGCATCTGATCATCTCCGCGCTCTACGCCGCTTCAGCCGGACATGACACCAATATCACAGATGGGCTGACCATCATTGATGTCCTGACCAAAGTAACATTCGACCTGGAGCAGCGCCAGGTCATCCGAAACCAGGCGGCTCTCTATGGCATAGATCAGCTGACCATAGAGGAAACCGTGCGCGCCAGAGTCCAGGCTTCCAAGAAGTACCAGGCATACCTGGACATGCTTTTTTCTGAGAACGCATTCTATTTTCTTCCCGCCGGAAATTATGAGTACGTAGATGACGACACCCAGGGAAACGCGAAGCGATATCTGGAAAGCTTTGGGCTTACGGAGGATGCTCTCTATCTTGAAGAGATCGACTGGATCCTTGACGAAAAGCTGAAAAACGTGATTCTCAGTCAGGTCCAGGATACAGATATATCGGAAGACTACTACATTGACTGGTTCATGGATGCCTATTACGATACATATATCTACGAAGACGCCGTAGCCATTGCGGAGGTCTGTCTGAAACTGGCAGGCAAGTATGAAGGCATCTGATGTCTCCGCATCTGAATCATACACTCTCCATACTAATGCTTCAAAGATAGGAGCTCCATAGCGCATACACGCTTCTTCGCCTATGATAACGGGAACTGCATACACATATATGCAGCATTTTTGACATGCATGCTGCAGCGCCGGCCTTCTGCGCCCTCAGCAGCCATGCACAAGTGTCAGTTACTGGTCTGCCTTCCCTGTCTCATTCCGAAAAGCAATCCAAATGCACACGGGCATGCATGTTCTGCATGCCTGTTTGCGTGTGTACTCTGTGCGTGCTAAGATTTTCCTGCATTCTGTGACAGAGGTGATCTCACTTGAGATATGAAAAATCATGCGGTGCTGTTGTCTTCCATGACACAGACACACAGCGGCTGTATCTGGTAGAGCATATGCTTTTGGGACATACCGCCCTGTGCAAGGGACATGTAGAGGGCGAAGAGACAGAATATGAAACCGCACAGCGTGAAATCCTGGAAGAAACCGGACTTCACGTGTCCTTTGTTCCCGGTTTTCGGACCCTTGCCTGCTATTCGCCTGCTGAAGGCGTACAGAAGGAGGTTGTCTATTTTCTGGCACGCGCAGACTCTATTGAAACAACGCCGCAGCCGGAAGAAGTCTCTTCCCTGGAATTTCTGCCGCTGGAAGAAGCCCTGAAGGCCATGACCTATGAGGATGACCGCGGTATTTTACGCGATGCTGACAAATATCTCCGTTCCTACACCCGTTCTCTCGGGCAGTCCTGACAGGGAGGAAGCCAAGCATGAATGTTGATCAGCTTGCAGAAGTCCTCAGACGGGACCCTGACTTCATGCGCAATGTGGTGCGCTGGGAAGAACTCCCACCCCGTCCGGCGCAATACTGTCCTTTTCCCAGGCAATTGGATGCCAGGCTGACTGTGCCCCTGGAGAAACGGGGCATTCATCAGCTGTACACCCATCAGGCACATGCGATCTCTGAGATTCTTTCCGGTCATGATGTCGTTGTCGTTACCCCAACGGCATCCGGCAAAACCATGTGCTATAACCTGCCGGTACTTTCGGAAATTCTGGCACACCCGGATGCTCGCGCCCTGTACCTGTTCCCTACCAAAGCGCTTTCGGCAGACCAGGTGAGTGAACTGTATGAACTCATCGAAGAGATGGGAGTGGATATCAAGACATTTACCTACGATGGCGATACGCCCGGCAGTGCACGCAAGGCAGTGAGACAGGCCGGACACATTGTGGTCACCAATCCGGACATGCTTCACAGCGGTATCCTTCCTCATCACACCAAGTGGGTCAAACTCTTCGAAAACCTGAAATACATTGTTATTGACGAAATCCACACTTACCGTGGTGTCTTCGGTTCCAATCTGGCCAATGTACTGCGCCGTCTCCTCCGCCTGTGTGATTTCTATGGTTCCCATCCACAGTTCATTCTCTGCTCCGCAACCATTGCCAATCCCACAGAGCTCGCGCAGACACTGATCGGACGCCCCATCACACTGATCGATGACAATGGCGCTCCCATGGGAAAACGCCACTTTGTGTTCTTTAATCCTCCGGTCGTCAATCAGCAGCTTGGAATACGCGCCGGCGCAGTCAAACAGGTACGCCATATTTCCGGCATGCTTCTCAAGAACGGGATCCAGACCATTACCTTTGCGCGTTCCCGGCTGAATGTGGAAGTTCTTGTACGCTATCTCAAGGAAATGGTTCGCGATCCGCTGGGAAACGCCGGACGTGTGCGCGGGTATCGCGGAGGCTATCTGCCCACCCAGCGTCGGGAAATTGAGCGCGGGCTGCGTGCCGGGCAGATCGATGCGGTGGTATCCACCAATGCGCTGGAACTGGGGATTGACATCGGCGCGCTGGATGCCTGTGTCCTGTGCGGCTACCCCGGAACCATCGCCAGTGCCTGGCAGCAGGCCGGACGTGCTGGACGGCGGAAGGACACCAGTATTGTTTTCTTTGTGGCCAGTTCCGCAGCGATTGATCAGTACATCGTCACACATCCGGACTATTTTCTGGCACAATCACCCGAAAACGCGCTGCTGAACCCGGACAATCTCTATATTCTTATGAATCACTTCAAATGTGCCGCCTACGAACTGCCCTTTGAAGACGGAGATACCTTCGGTAATGCGCCGGGGTCTGATGAACTTCTTCAGTACTTCACTGAGTCTCATATTCTCCATCATGTAGACGGCCGATATCACTGGATGGCGGAAGATTTCCCTGCCAGTGAAATCTCCCTGCGCTCCGCAGCCAGCGAGAACTTCGTCATTATTGACATTACAGATCCCGCACATCACCGGGTCATCGGAGAAATGGACCGCTATACGGTTCCCATGCTTCTGCATGAGAACGCCATCTATATGCATGAAGGTGTACAGTACCAGGTAGAACAGCTGGACTTCGATGCCTGCAAAGCCTATATCCGCCATGTAGAGGTCGGATACTACACAGATGCTGATCTGAATATATCCCTCACACTTCTGGATATAGAAGAGCAGGATAACAGCACGGACGGTCTGCCCCGTGCCTTAGGTGAGGTAAAGGTAACATCGCTGGTGACCATGTTCAAGAAAATACGGTTTGATACCCATGAGAACCTTGGTTTCGGACACGTAAGACTCCCGGAGATGGATATGCATACCTCTGCCATGTGGTGGGTTCTCCCGGATGAACTGTGTGGCAGCTTTGCCAGCGACGATCTGAAAAACGGCATGCTTGGGGTTGCCAACCTGCTCCGGATTGTAGTGCCACTCTATCTGATGTGCGCACCGACGGACATTGTCGTTGTCTATCAGGTAAAAAGCCCGATAACTGACAAACCCAGTCTGATTATCTATGATTCCGCTCCTGGCGGCATCGGTCTGAGCCAGAAAGCATATGGCATGCAGGATCTGCTTTTGGAGAAAGCCCTGGATATTGTACAGCAATGTCCCTGTGAGGCCGGCTGTCCGTCCTGTGTCGGTCCAGTCGGCGAGGTCGGTGCCTTTGGGAAAAAACATGCTGCACTGATCCTTCGGGATATGCTCCGTCGTGCTCGCAAGAAGGAATCCTGAAATACTTTCCGGGGACAGTACCCCCGGTTTTTTACATTTGACAATCCGTCATATCCTGCGTATGCTACACTCATCGACTTACTGACGGGGGATCATATGACACTGCTTGATAAAGTCCGGGCCGTTGGCGGAACCGCCAAGGCTCCCGCACCTGCACCTCGAACTTTTTCGGACTGTTATGTCCGAAAAAAAACGCGAGAGCTGGATGCGTTTCCCTATGCGCTGTCGCTTTCGCGTGAAAGCCTGATGCTGATGCAGTCACAGGATCTGCCAGATCCGGTCGATCCCATGCGAATTCTGTATCTCGACACTGAGACCACCGGGCTCGGCGGAGGTGCTGGTACAGTAGCCTTTGAGATCGGTCTGGGACAACTAACACCGGATGGATTCCAGATAACACAGCTCGTCATGCGGGACTACCCGGAAGAGAAATATATGCTCCAGCGCGTCGAGGATGCCCTGGATAACGCGGATCTTCTGTGTACGTTTAACGGCAAATCCTTTGATATACCGCTGCTCAGAACACGATTCCTCATGAATCGGATGAATCCGGCCTGTCTGGACATGCCCCATATTGATCTTCTGCCCCTGGCCCGAAGAATCTGGAAGCTTCGGATCCGCCAGTGCACACTGCAGCGTCTGGAAACAGAAATCCTGCACATGCCACGCATGGACGATCTGCCGGGGAGCGAAGCACCTCAGCGTTATTTTTCCTATCTGAAGACCGGGGAATTTGCCCTTCTGGAAGACGTCCTTCGGCATAATGCGCAGGATGTCGCCAGCATGTGCGTGCTCCTCAGTCATATGGCCAATCTTTACCGTGCACCGGATGACAATCTGCCATGTGAAGACCTGTTCTCCATGGCAAAAGCGCTTGAAAAGGAAAAGCATCCGCATAAAGCCAGGATGCTCTATCATAAGGTCCCGCAGGGAAAACTGCACGCTTCCAGTCAGATGCGTCTGGCAGATATTCATCGCCGGGAAGGCAATCAGCAGATGTCTGCTACCATCTATGAACATATGATACAGAACCATGAAGGCGGCGTTATGCCCTATATTGCCCTTGCCAAGTACAAGGAGCATACACTGCGGGATATAGAAGGCGCACTGAACCTGACTCGACAGGCACTGATGCTGCTCGCCGAGCCCACCCTCGAGAGTGATACGACTGTACAAGAAACCCGCTTTGCGCTACAATATCGCTATGAGCGCCTGTTGAAGCGTTCAGGAAAGGTTTGTGATTAAATGGGATTTTTCTCCAATCTCAAAGCACAGAAAGCCTATGCGCTGCAGTCTAAAGGGCACAGTGAGGAAGCCATGGCTCTTTATGAACAGGCATTTGCGGATGGCATGGACTCGCCACGCCATATGCTGGCTTATTCCGTGCTGCTGGTGCGAAACGGAAAGTATACCCAGGCGCAGACAGTACTGCGCAAGGCAGAAAAACTGCCGGGCCTTACAGCAGAACAGAAGTCGCAGCTCATCATGAATTATGCAGCCTGCGATTATAAAATGGGGCATATCGATAAAGGCATCCGGCTGATGGAAAAGCAGCACATGCATCATCCCAGTGGTCTGATCTACGAAACACTGGGCTATCTGTATGTGGAAAAGTATGACCACGAAAAAACACCCGACTTTGATGCCATGGATCGGGAAAATCTGAAGAACGCGCAGGAAGCCTGGGAAAAAGCCGATGCAGAAGCCCGTTCCACAGCGGAAATCACCCATAATGAATATGTGCCGGTTCCTTTTGAGGCACCGGAAAGCAGTAAGGACACATGGCTTCAGGGCAAAGAAAAAGCTGCTCAGTTTCTGCAGGAAGCGCTGGATTATGACGACGAAGACCCGATCTGTCTGGACAATATGGGACAGTTCCTCTATCGCGTCATGGATGACCGCGAAGGCGCGAAACCGTTCTTTGACAAGGCGATTGCTGAGAAGGACACGCAGATTGATACCCTGTACTTCCTCTCCCGGTATGATCTCGCGCAGGGTGACAGCAAAGCCGCCATGGAAAAGCTTGAGAAAGCCCTGGAAGGCCGTTTCTCCCCCCTGAACTATGCTACAAAGGAAATGGTAACCAATGAGCTGTCTGCCCTTCGCGGACAGGCATAAGAAAGGAATATCTATGGATCAGTTAGAAAAAAGCCCGGAAATGCAGACCGAGGCACAAAACACAAATCCGAAAAAGAAGAAGGAACAGCCCAAGAAAAGCCTGGGACGCGAAATTCTCGAATGGATAGGCACACTGGCCGCTGCTGTCGTGATTGCCATGGTCATTCGTACATTCATCTTTGAACCCGTCAAGGTAGACGGTCACTCCATGGATGATACACTGGCGGATAAGGAAATCATGTACGTCTCCAAAACCGGCTATTCTTCCTTCTGGCTCTTTGGTGCCAAAGCCACATTTTTCGGAGATCCGCAGCGCTTTGACGTTGTCATCTGTCGCTATCCCGGACGCGGAAGCACCAATTTCGTCAAGCGTGTTGTCGGTCTCCCGGGGGATACCGTAGAACTGATTGCCGGCTATCTCTATGTCAATGGGGAGCGCTACGAAGAACCATATATTAATGATGAGTACCGTTCAGGAATGGGCTACTCATATCCCGCCTTTACCGTCCCTGAAGGCCAGTATTTTGTCATGGGTGATCATCGGAATAATTCCAATGACTCGCGTTATGTCGGCTCCATCGATCGAAACATGATCATGGGCCATGTTGTACAGGTTGTTTTCCCCTTCTCCAGTTTCCGTTCGGTACCCAATGGGCTGGATGTGCAATAAGCATTTCTTCTTTCTGTACTGCGTTTTCTTGGAGAGGGTGTGACATGCATCACACCCTCTCCTTTTTTACCTTCTGATCTGTGATATGCACAAGCATCATATTCTAGATATTGTCTGTGCCTTGCGTTGCATGGACAGCAGAGAGGGGACTGAGAAAAACAATCTCAGTCCCCTCTCTGCTGTCCATGCATGTCCATTCAATTGTACTCAACCGTTTCCTGATACGCCTTATATGTCGAAGTGCACAGTTTTTCCCTGCGGACTTCCTTTCCTGCCTGACTGTATACCTTGTAGGTTTCCACCACATACCCCTTGCGTGCCTTCACCGTGGTTTTTCGCGTGCCATGGGGCAGGCTTTCGTTGAGCACTTCTTTCACCCCACTGGGGGCTGGAATGGTCTGTACAACGGTACTTTCCAGATCAATCGAAATCCCATCGCCTAAAAGATGCCCATAGATATCTACGGTAATCTTTCGGTTGCGGTAGGAAGCCACAATATAGATAGGCCAATCCGTCTGATTGCGGAACTGAAAATCCAGTCCTGGCCAGTTGACCGTTGCATCCATGCCCTTTGCGACATAACTGGAGGGCCAGGCATGCGGAGATCGTGTAACAATTTCCAGATCCGCTCGAGCCACTGCATTAAACAGCGTTGAACTCGTCTGACACACGCCACCGCCAACCTCCGGTACATTCTGTCCGCCCGAGATAGCTGTGGCTTCCTTATACCCCTTCTCAACAGTGCGCTGTCCCGTCGTGCGGTTAAAGGAGAAAGTTTCTCCGCTCCCCACCATAGTACCGTTGATTGCCTCCGCAGAAAGCTGTATATTCGTATTCCGGTTCGCATTGGAAGTTGTTGTCGTTGTATAGGATGAGATCTTCCCAAAGGAATTCATAAGCTCTGCCTTTGTTACCGGCGCCAGAATCTCCTCTACGTCCACCTCTATCATACCCGGATTTTCCCCGCGTCGGATGGCTTCCAAAACGTCTGTATACAGTCTTTCCCTGTCAATCTGTCTGCCGCTCTGATCCTCCGTAAAAGAAAAAACCAGAGAATTCATGTCAAAGGATGCAACCTGCGACGAAACCGGTGCCTGATAGGTAACATCGGCAATCTGATCTGTAATCTCACGGATTGTTTCCGGGGCATAAGAAAGCGTTGTCTCCAATGTCATGCCCGTATCCGCAAGATTCTGAATGGCATTCCAACGCTCCATCATGGGGGTCATACCTGTCTGCGAAACAATCGTATTTTCCCGGCCAAGACTATAGGCTCTCTGCAATACTTCTTCCACATTGCGCTCCAGCGGCACCATTGTGTCGTCGACCATGTAATTCCTGTCGCCGACGCGCACCATAACGGAGAAGCCACCGCCTCCGGCTGCTTCCGTCGCAGCAAGCGCTTCCCGCGCTTCCTGCATGCTCATGCCACCAAGAGAAATGCCATCCACGACAATGCCGTCATAAAATGCGGTGCTCATCACCGCATCCCTTTGCGCCCGATACGAAGACAGCGTCTCCTCGTTCATCGCAATCATGCCTTCCCCCGTAAATGCCAGGTTAGGCAGGGTCTGATACCGGACACCCAGTAACTGCGGTGCAAGAAAAAGGGCTAGCGATACAAGCAGAATCAGGCATATAAGGGCAACTATTCCCCAGAGCACCGGATGCTTCTTCTTCTGTGAGACCATTGCCTCCTGTCGACGTGGGGTACGTCCGTCCCGATAGGCGCGTCGTGCTTCTTCTTCCAGCAGCGCCTCCGTCTTTCCCAGTGCCTGGCGTCGCATTCTGGGAGCATACGGACTCTCATTCCTTTTGTTGGACTGTGTCTGCATATGATTCTGCTCCATGCACCAAATCATCCTGTATACCATGCTCCTCATCATCGCTCGCATCATCCCGATGGGCCAGTTTATAGGACAGTACCTGCAAGGAATCAGAGAGGTGCACATTTACAATGGTTATTATCTTTTCATCATGTGTCAGATCGATCGGGGCAAAATTCCATACCGCACGAACACCACATGCAATCAGCCTTTCCAGAGTACTCTGCGCATCTTCACCCGGCAGCGCAATCACAGCAATATCCACCATATGCCCATGCAGATATGCTTCCAGTTCTTCCATGGACAGGATCGGAATATCCCCGATCCGCTGTCCGATGCGTTCCGGGCTTATGTCAAACATGGCCACCGTTTCAAATCCTTCCCGGGAAAAACTGCGATACCGCGCTACAGCCGTGCCAATATTTCCCGCACCAAGAATAATCATTCGATGCTTTTCATTCAGGTTCAAAATGTTTCCAATGCAGTCCTTCAGTTCCTTCACATCATATCCATAACCCTGGCGACCAAAACCGCCGAACGAATTGATATCCTGCCGGACCAAAGACGGCGTCTGATGCATTCTTCGACCCAATTCCTGGCTGGAGATCTGCTGAATACCGTTTGCTTCCAGTTCTCTCAGATGGCGATAATAGCCCGGCAGGCGACGAATCACCGCTTCCGAAATTTGTTCATTCATGTTTCTGTTCCCTCCGCCACAGCTTCTAAACAAAGCCGCAGCCCAAAATGCTGCGGCCTATAATTGCAATATTTCATGGAAATTATACGATAAGTATTTCATTCCCGCAATCATGCTCCCAAAGGTTTTCATTCTGGGAGAAGTGCCTACGCGCGATGGTTTCTGACAGGTCCGCGGAGCATGTCCCAGGCATGTGCGTCCACGGGCAGCTGCAGAGATACCACCTCTCCGCCTACACCGAATGTATCAAGGATTTCTCCGGTCTTTTCTCTTCGCATGGAAGGCGCTTCCAGTGGTATTATACCGCCCGGCGTCATCAGTTCCAGTTTGTCGCCTTTGCAAAACCGATTCTTTAACAGAAAAGGCGTCCAGTCTCCTGCTTGTGTATCCGAAAGGCATCTCGCAATATATTCACGGCTCTGATGAAAGCCTTCTGCTCCGCCCGGCTCCTTCGGTTTACCCAAAAGAAATCCTGTGTCGCTTACCCTGTGTGACGCGCATGCCAGCGCTTCCAGAAACTGCGGAACCGCAGCCCGGTACGCTTCCGGATCTTTGCTCATGAGATCCAGTGCCTGACGATAGGCCAGTGTCACTGTCGCCGTATAGTATTCTGTCTTCATCCGTCCTTCAATTTTCAGGCTGGAAATACCAGCGCTCCACAGCGCATCCAGATATGGCATGAGGTTCAGGTCATGGGCGGAAAAAACATACGTTCCCTGATTGTCCTCGAATACAGGCATGTATTCCCCAGGCCGCTTTTCCTCCACCACGTGATATTTCCAGCGGCAGGACTGTGCACAGGCCCCTTGATTTCCGCTGCGTCCGGTCATTACCGCGGAAAGCAGGCATCGCCCCGACCACGCTACACAGGCAGCACCATGCACAAAGGTTTCCAGTTCCATTCCCGGATCAATCCGCTCCCGCATGACACGCATCTGCTCCAGAGACATTTCCCGCGCCAGTATCACCCGACGGCAGCCGAGCTTCCCATACATCTGGACTGCACGGCTGTTGACCGTACTGGCTTGTGTCGACACATGAATATCCAGTTCCGGAACTTCTTCCCGAAGAGCACAGATTGCCCCCAGATCTGAGACAATCACTGCGTCCACGCCGCATTTCGCAGCAAACCGCGCTGTATTAACCAATCCATCCATCTGTTCATCAAAGGGGAAAATGTTCAATGTCAGGTACATTCTGGCCCCTTTTTCATGGCAGAGACGCACTGCCTCCGGTAGCGTTTCCTCTGTAAAATTGCCTGCGAATGCTCGCAGGCCATAGCGCGTCATGCCGCCATAGACCGCATCAGCTCCAAAATGCAGTGCTGTCTTCAGCTGATCCATGGAGCCTGCTGGCGCCAGGAGTTCCGGAAGCGGATATTCCACCATCATGTGAGACCTCGCTTTTCATCAAATGCCTGCCATAGCGGTGCATAGGTTTCCACTGCACGTTCATGTTCTTCCAGTGTCCGTGAAAAATAAAGCTCACCGCTGTCTGGATCCTTGGCACAGAAATACAGTACCTTTTCTGCTACATATACCGGATCCGGATTCAGAGCTGCCTGAATTGCTTCCGGTGAAGGCGCACAGATCGGTCCCAACGGAAGCCCCGGGACCTGGTATGTATTATACGGGCTGTCCAGTGCAATATCTTCCGCACGTAGGCTCATACGGCGCACGCCGGTCGCATAATGCACCGTAACATCGCTTTCCAGTTTCATACCAAGAGAAAGACGATTGTGAAATACAGCGGATACTTTTGCAAAGTCTTCATTCTTGGCTTCCTTTTCGATCATGCTGGCCAGTGTCAGTATTTCATCCATGCTGAATCCCATATCGGCTGCCTGGTCCTGATCGGAAGCGGGAAATGCACGTTCCGTCTGAGAGAGCAGTTTACGGATGATCTCCTCGTCTGTAGCCGTCCTGTAGACCTCGTATGTATTCGCTGCCAGATATCCTTCCAGCACATACTTGCGCTTGCTGGCCCGTCCGCTTTCCATAAGGTCTGCAATATAGTAGTAATCCGAGAATGCACTTCCATCCTGACACAGAGACAGGAAATGTTCTCTTGACGAAATGACGCCGTCCTGCATCAGCCTGTCTGCAAACTCTTCCAGGGTCCATCCCGGAATCATGGTAATCGAGCGCACCAGTGTATGCCCATCCCCGCGTGTCAGCTGATCCGCAATCTCGGAGAGTGTCATATCAGAAGTCAGCGTATATGTTCCCGTCTGTATTTTCTGCCCAAGTCCTGAAAAATCGCAGTAATATTTAAAGACGCTCCTGGAGCGAATCAAACCTGCTTCCTCCAGGAGAGCAGACACACGGGTAAGACTCTGTCCGCTTTCCACGGTAAACAGAACTGTTTTTCCATCACCCGGTGGTGCCAGATATGCTTCGCTCACCTTTTCATAGGTAAAACGAAGAAGCCCCAATACCACAAGGAAAGAGGCAAATGCAATAAGAACAGGGCGCAGAACATGCCAGAGGCCTGCATACCAGTACACTCCCAGTTCCCGCTCTTCGTACATGCTTCGATAGGTATAATTACGCCTTGGTCTGTGCTTCATAGCATTCCTCAGCTCAGACCCGGGATCTGAAGATCAAGGTCTGCCGCCTCCGTCAGAATTTTGAACAGGTCTGCCATAGTCTGCTGCAGCCGCAGTTCTGAGAGCAGGAACTGCGAAACCTCGGGTTTGGAATAGAGCAGTGCCGTGATTCCTGAAAAGCGCTGCATATCCTCATTGTCCGGGCTTTTTCCAGACAGCGCTGCCATCTGAATGTTCACCTGAAGCTTTCTATACTCCTGAATCAGCGCTGCCTGCGTTTCATCTCCCATAACCGTTTCGCGCAGCTGATGATAGGTCTGCCATTCCTCACTGTTTTTCAGTTCTCTTGCCAGCTGATGCGCCAATGAATAATCCATATAAATCGCCCCTATTGTAAAGGCAGGGAGAAGGCCAGTGCCTCCCCCCTGCTCTGTTATACATCCAGAATAATCGGAAGAATCATAGGATTCCTCTTGATCTTTTCAAAGATAAACCGATGAAGTTCATCCTTGATCGTGTTTTTCAGGTCCGGCCAGTACTCGCCGCTCAGATCAGAATTGACCAGTATTTGACGAACCAGTGAACGCATTTCATCTATAATATCCTCATTTTCACGGACATAGATGAAACCGCGGCTGATAATATCAGGCCCGCTGAGCAGACGTGCCTCGTCTCGGTTAATCGCCATCACCACAATAATCAGTCCGTCCTCGGACAGATGTTTGCGATCCCGCAGTACGACATTCCCTACATCGCCAACGCCCAGACCATCTACCATAATGGAACCTGTAGGCACCTGTTCCCCAAGCGACAGCGTTTCCTCGGTCATTTCAATGACCTGGCCCATTTCAGGAATGACAATATTCCGGCGGTCCATGCCCATACGTTCAGCCAGTTCGGCATGCTGCCAGAGCATACGATACTCGCCATGAATCGGTACAAAGTATTTGGGACGTGTCAGCGCATGCATCAGCTTCAGTTCTTCCTGACACGCATGCCCGGACACGTGAACTTCCGCCATGGCAGAATACACGACCTGAGCTCCGCAGCGATACAGCTGATTAATCACGCGGCTGATAAACTTTTCATTGCCCGGGATCGGCGTTGCAGAAATCACCACCAGATCACTCTGTCTGATCTGCAGCTTCCGATGTTCTGCAAATGCCATACGTGTCAGGCCAGCCATGGGTTCGCCCTGACTCCCGGTTGTCAGTACAAGCAGTTCTTCATCCAGATAGTCATCAATTGTATCCACATCCACCAGATAACCTTCCGGGATGCGCAGTTCGCCGATCTCCATGGCTACTCTGCTCACATTGATCATGCTGCGTCCAATAAAACATACATGTCGTCCATACTTCAGTGCGTTATCGATTACCATCTGCATGCGATGAATATTGCTGGCAAACATGGCAACGATGACACGTCCCTTGGCTTCACGGAAAACATTATCAAATGTCTCCCCGACCTTGGATTCGGTAATGGTAAAGCCAGGCCGCTCCACATTTGTCGACTCACATAGCAGTCCCATTACACCGGCTTCCCCGAACATAGCCAGCGACTGCAGATCCATCACTTCCCCTTCTACCGGGGTGTAGTCCACCTTAAAGTCGCCGCTGTGAATCACTGTCCCCGCCGGACATGTGATTGCCAGCGCACATGCACCTGCTATGGAATGGCTCACATGAATGAACTGAACAGTAAACTTACCCAGCTGTACCACGTCTCTTGGCTGAACCACGTGCATCTGTGCACCTGACAGTCTGTGTTCCTTCAGTTTCAGATCTACCAGCGCCAATGTCAGTCTCGTACCAAACAACGGAGCCGGCACCTGACGGAGAATATAGGGAATGGCACCGATATGGTCCTCATGTCCGTGGGTCAGAAGATAGCCACGAACATTTCTCTTCTTTCCGACCAGATAGGATACGTCAGGAATGACCAGATCCACCCCTAGCATGTCCTCCTTTGGAAAGATGCTTCCGCAGTCAACAACAATAATGTCGTCTTCATACTCAAAGACGTACATGTTTTTGCCAATCTCGTCCACACCGCCTAACGATATGATGCGGAGCTTGCTTGGCTGGGATACCGAAGTATCGTTCTTCACGAATAACCTCCTTTCTTTCAGTCTTTCATAAGAACAATCTATCTTCACGATTCAAAGCACTGAATCGCAATTCTCGCTCAGATGACAGCATGCCCTCTCTTGTTCCAGGCCAAAGGGCAACTCTTACAAAGACAGCAGGGAATATCAATTGTTGTAAGCCGACAAGAGCATCGACAGCACAATCATTCTCAACTTATTATAGCATGCTCATTTCCTGACTTGCAATACAAAAAACCGAACGTTTTTTCAAAAAATATTGCTAGTTTCTCAGAAAAATGAACACATAAAAAACCGCACTGCTCAGACCGGGCAACCTCACAGCACATACACCAAACGCTTATTGCTGCTGCCTTCCGACCCTGACAAGGTTCACGCCAATGCATCGCATGAGACCCAGACTTCATCGCAGATACGGCTTTCAGATTATATCCCGTTTACAGAAAATGCACAATGGCATATTTGTCCGAAGAAGCGCTTATTTTCTCCATTGCTTCACGGCTCGATTAGCCATTGGCTGAAAGACCACACTCATAGGCAATCGTTATTACCATGCCGCTCTGTGCATCCATGGCAACAAAATAGGTACCGTCGCCTTCCATCCACGCATGATCTTCTTCGCCATATCCGGCTCCCAGCCAGACAATAACCACCGGTTCTCCATCCAGATAGGCACCATACAGGTTTCCTTCCATCGGGTCTTCGATATCATCCGCCTGATGCTGTGAAAGCACAAACATCGACTCCACGGCCTCAATGGCAATCTCCTCAAAGTCTTCCTCAGACAGATCGGTCAGAGAGAGCACTTCCTCCGTGCGCTGCACAAAGGCCTCCGGATGCATCGCCAGCGCATCGTCCCCCAGGATTCTGTCGGAATAATCCGGCCCCATCGGTGCCTGATATTTTTCAGCGATTTCCTGGGCCAGATCAAAGAATTCCTCTGCGTCATAAGTCTGGGACACCTGCTCCATCATGGCACGCATCTGATCGCAGCCCCATGCTTCCGCCTCAAACATGCCTTCCGTAGATGCCCCGTCATGGCTCCAGGACACATCCTTCATCTCATTGCCATCAAAGAAAACCTCATAATTGCCCAGAACATAGTTCAGAGTACTGATTCCTTCCGCACGGACAAGCGCGGTCCCGTCCTCATTCTCCACAAATGTCCAGTGGAAATAAGTATGCATGCCGCCAGTCAGTCCATATTTTTCAAGGAGTGCCGCATAAGCCTCATGTTCGCACAATGCCCTACGGGAAAACGCGACCTCACCATGTGCTGTCACTGCCATACACACCATGCAGAGCAGCAGAATCATTACGGCCAGTCGTTTCATAAATCCCACCGTCCTTTCTTTATCATCCGATGTAAAGAAAGTATACCCTATAAGAAATGATCAGGCAAAAGTGTGAGCAGATCGTTACACAAAAAGGAGCCCGAAGGCTCCTGCTTCATGCCAGAGATATGACTTTTGCACGCAATGCTTCTGCCATGTCTGTCCTTTCCCATGGAAGATCCAGATCAACCCGTCCAAAATGCCCATAGGCAGCCACCTGACGATATATCGGACGTCTGAGCTGAAAACGATCAATAATGGCACCCGGCCGAAGATCAAAAAGATCTCGCACCGCTTCTGTAAGCACCGCATCGGATACCTTACCGGTCCCTCTCGTATCCACCATCAGACTTACCGGCCTGGCTACACCGATTGCATAGGCTATCTGCACCTCGCATGTCGTAGCAAGACCGGAAGCCACGATGTTCTTGGCTACATGGCGGGCTGCATAGGCTCCCGAGCGATCCACCTTGGTCGGATCCTTCCCGGAAAAGGCACCGCCGCCGTGCGGCGCATACCCGCCATATGTATCTACCACAATTTTACGGCCTGTAAGACCTGTATCTCCAGCAGGTCCGCCGATCACAAACCGGCCGGTCGGATTAATCAGGTACCGCGTTTCTTCAGTCAGAAGACTTTCGGGAATTACAGGCTGAATCACATGTGCTATCAAATCCCGGCGGATTGTCTCCTGTGAAACATCCGGATCATGCTGTGTGGAAATGACAATCGTATCCACGTTCTTCGGCTTTCCGTCCATATAGCGTATGGTCACCTGACTCTTTCCGTCCGGACGCAGATATGGCAGCGTGCCATCTTTGCGCACGCGGGCAAGCTGTCTTGTCAGTCGATGAGAAAGTGCAATAGCCATAGGCATCATTTCAGGCGTCTCGTCACAGGCAAACCCGAACATCATCCCCTGATCGCCTGCACCAATGTCATGATTCCCCTCATCGCGTCCTTCCATAGCCGCATCAACGCCCATGGCGATATCCGGACTCTGGGTGTGCACAGCGGTCATGACAGCACAGGTCTTACCGTCAAAGCATACATCTGAACTGTCATAGCCGATATCAACAGTGACCTCGCGGGCAATCTGTGCAATATCAACCTGCGCATTGGTGGTAATCTCCCCCATCACCGTAATCATGCCGGTGGTGGCAAACGTCTCGCACGCCACTCGTGCTTCCGGATCTTTTTCCAGAATCGCGTCCAGGATCGCATCACTGATCTGGTCACAGAGTTTGTCTGGATGCCCTTCCGTTACAGATTCTGAGGTAAAAAGTCTTTCCATGTCTTCTGCTGCCTTTCTTTGGTCTTTTTTTCTTTTCGCAGCTTCAAAAAAACCGTCTGGCCGCACACGGCCAGACGGTAAACAATCATGATTGATCGACCTTATCTGTCAGCGTTCCTCTATCGTGGGTGTGCTCCGCTGCGGGATTTGGCACCGAGCCGCTGAAGCAATTCAGCCGGTTGCCGTGACTTCATCGGGCCCGTCCCCTCTGCCACTCGTGATAAGGTATTTAGTTGACGTGTGGATCATACATTCTTTCGTCCCCCGCGTCAAGAGAAATACCGGCAAAAAAGCCGAAATTGTCACACTCGTCCCTCACTTTTTTCTTTTCGAGTCTGTTTTTCGCCTTCATTTCTATCGAAAATTTGCTTGACAACCATTTTCGCTTCCTTTATACTGGACAGGCTGCAAGCAATGAATACCATTGGAGTACCAGTGGGGCATGTAATAAAGGAGTGTTGTCGATGTTCCGTACCTATCAGCCCAAAAAGCGTCAGCGCAGCAAGGTGCACGGTTTCCGCGCCCGTATGTCTACCAAGAACGGTCGCCGTGTTCTGGCCGCCCGTCGTCGTCGTGGTCGCAAAGTTCTGACTGTGTAATCAGGTGGGGTTCCGCCTGGCACAGTACCATGTTTCCCATATTGAGGGAAGCCACAAATAAAGGATGTAAGCCCGCCCCAGAGTCTCTGGCTCTTCGGGCGGGTTTCTTAAAGTCTTCCATTTTTTGCATTTGAGGGTCCATGGCCCAAAGAAGGATGAAGCATGGAGAAACGTTATCGACTGAAATCCAACGGTGCGTTCCTTTTCGCTTATCGGCGCGGAAAGAGTACGTCAACCCGTGATCTGGTCATGCATGCGGCAAAAGGCCGCAGCGTGAAGGTTGGTTTTTCTGTCAGCAAGAAGGTAGGCAACGCAGTCGTACGCAATCGTACAAAGCGCCGCCTCCGGGAATGCTTTCGGCCCCACCTGGGGGATATGAAAAACGGCCTGTACGTTATCGTCGCCAGACCTTCAGCCGCACAGGCCACCTTCCAATCTCTGCAGCAGCAGGTAGAGGATCTTCTTCGTCGCTGTCACGGAATCAAGGAAGGGAATCGCGCTCCATGAAACGTTTTCTTCTTGCCTGCATTCGCTTTTACCGTCAGCGTCTGAGCCGACATAAGCACTGTCCGACCTGCCGTTTTATTCCCACCTGTTCCGAGTACGCTTATACCGCTATTGAGCGATTCGGTCCCTGGAAAGGCGGCTTGCTTGCAGTCAGACGGATTCTGCGATGTCATCCCTTTTGCCGCGGCGGTTATGATCCGGTGCCTGAGGATCCTTTCACCACAATAAGGAGGGAATAACCCCAGATGAATGCATTCCTCAAGGGCATTCTCGATGGTATCAACAGTGTACTGGGCAACTATGGCTGGTCCATTATGGTCTTTACACTGCTCATCCGTATCGTTCTGATGCCTTTCGACTACAAGAGCCGTGTCAGCATGCGCCGCATGTCTGATCTGCAGCCGCAGATCTCTGCTCTGCAGAAAAAGTATGCCAAGGATCAGCAGAAGCTCAACCAGAAGACCAGCGAGCTGTACCGCAAAGAGCATATCAATCCCTTATCCGGCTGTCTCCCGCTTCTTCTGTCTTATCCGATCCTGATTGCCATGTTTGGTGCCATGCGCGCCATTGCCAATGAGCAGATTGTACAGCAGGTGCTGCAGATCTTCTCGAATCCTTCTCAGCTTCCTCAGTTTGAGAGCTGGCTCTGGGTTCGCAATATCTGGATGCCTGACAGTCCATTTGCCGCCTGTCTGCCTGATCTGAATACACTCCGTCAGGTTCCGTCTGATGTATGGCAGAAGTTCATGACAGCCGATGTCATTGCAACCCTGCCTGGAGATTTGGCGCAGCTGACGGCAGAAAGCTTTACCGGAAACCAGCTTATGGCCACGATCCAGCAGATCTATGCGTCCCTCTCTCAGCTGGCCGTCTACCAGGAAGCAACCAGCATTCTGCCTGGCTGGACGTTTAATCTGCTCATTACCACTTTCTCCTTAATGAAGGAATTCAACGGTCTGTTCCTGCTGCCGATTCTCTCCGCCGTTTCGCAGTTCGCCATGACGAAGATCCAGCCCGCGCAGCCGCAGTCCAGCCCTGACAGTCCCGGAGCCTCCACAGGTAAGTTCATGACCTATTTCTTTCCGATCTTTTCCCTGTGGATCTGCTCATCCTATAACGGTGCTTTCGCACTGTACTGGGTAACCTCCAACCTGATTGCCATGGTTCAGACTTACTTTATCAATAAGATCATTGACAGGAAGAAAGCCGATAAACAGATTGTGGATGCGGAGACCAGCATCCGTTAACGGAGGAAAAACAGCATGAAGTTCTGTGAAAAAAGTGCCAGAACACAGGAAGAAGCCATTGAGGAAGCACTCAAGGAACTCAACGCTTCCATTACTGATGTAGATATTCAGGTGCTTGACGAAGGCAGCAAGGGACTGTTTGGTCTCTTCGGCTCCCGTCTTGCCCGTGTAAAGGTTACACTTAAGAACGCAACAGAAGAGGAAAGCCTGCTGGAAGCTCTTGAAAAAGAGGTTGCGCCGCAGACGGAAGAGAAGCCTTCCACCGACAAGCCGCAGCCCGCAAAGGAAGAGAAAAAGGCAGCATCAAAACCTGCGCAGGTCCCCGTCTCCGATGAAAGCAGTGAGACTGTAAAGGGAATGGCTGCCGCAGAAGATGCAGCAGAAGTTCCAGCGGAAAAGATTTCCGAAACACGTCGTCCTGAACCGGTTCGCCGTACCCGCGGCCAGGGAAAAGCACATCATGAAGAACGCAAAGAAAAGCCTGCGCCTGCTGCAAAAGCGGAAGCTCCCAAGCCTGAAATAAAGCCTCTGGAGAAACCCATTGTCACTCCCATTCCGGATGATCAGCTGACCGATGATACGCTCGCCGGCACAGCCAAAGCTTTCCTGAAGGAACTCACACAGCTCATGGGCGTGCAGGTTGAAATTGCCATGGGTTCTGACGAAGAAGGCAATCTCTATGCCCAGATGACCGGCGATACGCTCGGTATCCTGATCGGCCGCCGCGGAGAAACGCTCGATGCGCTTCAGTACCTGACAAGCCTGAAGATCAATCGGAATCAGGACACATATACAAGAATTACCCTTGATACGGAAAACTACCGTGAAAAGCGTGAAGATACGCTGGTTCGTCTGGCCAATCGCATGGCCAATCGTGCTGTGAAAACAGGTAGGAAAGTGTCCCTGGAGCCTATGAACCCCTATGAGCGCCGGATCATTCATTCTGCCCTGCAGGCCAATGAAAAAGTAGACACCCACTCCGAAGGTGAAGATCAGAATCGTCACGTTGTTATTACACTCGTAAAGTAAGCAGTCTTTTCCGCCGTCACCTATTTCATCTTCATGGATGCTGGAAAAGCACGATAAAACAGAGACCGTCCATGGTCTCTGTTTTTCTGTTACATGACTGCTTCATATCGTCCTGATCCTGTGCTTCATCACTTCCCTGATCAGAAGGAGTATACTTGTAAACCATTGCAGCAGAACCAGGCTTTCAGAACCAAAACCGTTCCCACTGCAGGCGGCAAAAGGCGTCACCCTCTGCGCACTTCAAAACATATCACTGCTTCTGATTCCTGATAGGCATGCGTACGCTTTGAATGCATTGATACGGCACGCACATTTTTCCCCATCATCTGCCCGAGTCCATAGCGGGCGCTCTGAGATTTCCAGGCCAGTCAGCGGAAATGAAATCATTGTGACATCCATTCATACTGCTTCTATACGCTGTTCCATTTCAGTAATCCCGATGCAGTTTTCTTCGGATCCTGTGCATCGTTTCTGCACTCCGGTGCGACAGTTTCTGTCGCACCGCTTCCAATCCGGTGCCGCGATACAGCGCGAATTCTTCACTGGAGAACCGTTCCTGAAGCCGACAGTTGATCAGAACTTTCCGAATCTCTGTATCCCCCAAAACACGATATATCATCTGAGGGTCTTCCGTATCAAAGAACAGGCCTGTTCTTTCCTGTTCCAAAGAATGCCTGGCTGGAATCTGAACCTCGCGTCCGTTGCAATATGTCTTTTCCAGCTTTACTTCCTTTTCTTCAGCGTCAAATGCCTTGATCTCCAGTCTTTCCAGAAGTATGCTCCCACGAACTACCGGATCCCATCGCAGCGCCCATGTTTTTCCCTCCGGCAAAAGGAAAGTCAGGGATACCTCTTCCATAAAGATAGACTCTTTTTCGTGCAGTGCCTGCATTTCATCAAAGCCGCTGCCCTGATCCAGATACAATACCGTGTCCAAAAGATAGGCATCCTTCTTGACCATTCGCTTATATACCTGATCCATATCCCTGTATCCAGAAAGCCACTGCGGCGGCATCAGTACCGGCCGTTCAGAGAGACTTTCCATAATCCTTTTTTCCGTTGCCCGCCATTTCATTTCACTGTTGGCTGCGTGTGAATTGTCCTGGGTCTGCCAGATCCGATAGATTGCGCCAACACGGCGGATATCCTTTACCCCCAGGAAATTTGACAGACGCATCAGGTATTCCCAGTCCTCACAAACATCCAGCGTTTCATCAAACTGCTGCCCCAGCTGCTGGTATACTCTTGTGGGAAAAGCCAGTGACATCAGAGGACAGCGGTTATAGCTAGCCTGGCTGAGCATGTCAAAATCCGCGCAGAACAAAGGACTGTATCCACTCACGGACATGGGATACATCTGCCCGTTGCACATATGGATCGTCCATTCCTGCCCTACGGCGTACTGATGCAGAACCCGCCCCGGTGCTGCCGCCGCACCCTCGCGAAAGCTTTCCACCCAGGAGTCAAACAGAAGATCATCATCATCGTAAACAGAGAAATAGGCACCGCGCGCCCGGCACAGTCCTTCATTGATCGGGTGCGCACGCCCTCCATCCGGTACCACATAGAGCCGGATTTTCTCCCGCAGCGCTTTTCCCTGCTCACGGATCAGCGCATCCAGTCCGCTTTTTTTCTCTGCATCCACCTTATGCGCCATTACGAGCACTTCCATGTCTGGATCTTTCTGCGCATTCAGACAGAGAAATGCTTCCCGGAGCATATCCATGCGTGTGCCCATGGTACGGATAATAACGGAAAGAAACGGCCGTTTATAGGAGTACATGACCGGAATATAAAGCCGAATCAGCTGCGGCGCTGCAGTGAACGGTGCTGTCATAAGCATGCTCTTCATGGCGCGCCGGACACGGCTGTCCCCATCCCGGTCATATACAGTCATCTGATCCAGAATATCCATATCCGAAATACGGTCCATCTCCCGAGGCACCGCATTCTCGCTTTTCACAGCACATTCTTCCCGAACCGGAAGGGTTACATCACACTTTTCCAGCATAAACCCATGGTCCGCCATCCATTGGTCAAGTCCATCCGTGACATAGCCGCCCAGTGCCTGATCCCCTGGTTCTGCATCTGCGGCAAGCGCAAGCGCACCTTCCATAGCATTGCTGCAGACCAGCACTATCGGAAGCTGACGTCTGGCTGCTTCCTCTACCATTGCGGCCTGATCTCGAAGGCTGCTCTGCGGAACCCATATCACACTGTCCGCGCTCTCTGGAATTCGTCCAATGGTACGTCCGTCACACACATAAGTGTGAAACGCTTTCCCATACTTTTCCAGTAATGTCAGCGCATGCTGTTCCCATTGCTCATTGTTCTGTGTCATGTTGTCTGCCCGCTTTCTTTCTTACCGCTGAATTTCTGCCGTCAGACGTTCGTCCAGACAGTTTCCTCCGGCATAGAGAAGGTACGATCCCTCTTCGACCCTTTTGCTTCCTTCCTTCTCCATATAGATTTCCATATCACTTGCATTTATGCGGAAATATGCAGTCCTGCATTCTCCGGGCTTCAGGTCATGCAGCCTTGTAAAGCCAACGAGCCTTCGAATCGGATGCACAGTCGCCGAAGGTGACAGTCTTTTCAGGTACACCTGCACAACCTCATCGCCAATCCTGTCCCCTGCATTGGTGACATCCACAGAAACCTGCAGGCCATCCCCTTCCTTCTCAACACGCAGGCCACTGTATGTGAATTGCGTATATGACAGTCCAAATCCAAACGGATACAGAACCGGTCGGTCAAAATAGCGGTATGTCCTGGGATGATGAATCAGATCATAGTCTTCCATAGGCGGCAGATCCGCATCGCGAAGGTACCATGTCATGGGAACCCGCCCAGCCGGGTTAATTTCTCCCAGAATCGCCGCTGCCAGACCGTGCCCAAGATCCTGTGACCCGGTTGCATTGGTCAGGATTGCCGGTACATGTGCCTGCATCCAGCGAATGGCATAGGGGTAGTTTGTGATAAGAACCACTGCCGTGCAGGGATTCGCCGCATAAACAGCCTCCACCAGCTTTTCCTGATAGGGAATCATCTCTATCGTATGCCGGTCCACTTCTTCCTTGGCGTTGACAACCGGCTGACAGCCTACTGCCACAATCACCTTCCGGGCTTTCTTCGCCAGCGCCCTGGCCCGTTCCAGCCCGCTGGACACGATCTCCACATGAAGCACTGCGGCCTCCTGGTCTGAACCGACCCAGCTCTCCGCGTTATTATTGCCTTCCTTGGAAGCTCCATTTGCTGTATAGCGCCGAAGCGGATCCGTATGCAGCTTTCCATCCTGCACGTACACACTGCGTCTTCCGAAGCAATAGAGCCTTACGTCACCCTCCCCGCTGTCCCAGTACTGCGAAAGCTCCAGACAATTGGCATTTCTCGCTTCCTGCAGGATCACTGCATCAGCCATGCCGATCGTAAAGCTGTCACACACATTCCAGGCAAACGGATCATCCGAGGCAAGATGAATGCGGCCATCCTTGTCTGCAGTCAGATACTTCCGGTATGCAGGCGCATACAGGAAGTGACTGCCCGCTCCCCAACTGGTCTGCTCAAAAACAACTGCATCTTCCGCCCTGTCCACCAGCACCAGTTCAGGGAACGGCGTATCCTGGCTGGCTCCCAGATACCAATCCCCCCACCGGAATCGCGCAAGGTCCAATCCGTTATCATAGGGAATCTCGCGATGCATCCGTTTTTCCAGTCCAGCTTTCAGTGTCACCTTATACAGCGGTTTTCCCCCATACCAGTCCATATACCATTGGTCTGCGACAGGCCCGATCAGGGCAATATCTTCATTCTTATCAAAAGGCAGAAAATGTGCTTCGTTCTTCAGCAGAATAGTAGATTTCTGACTCATCGTAAGGCTGATTCGCTTGGCTGCATCCGTTCCCACATCTGCCATATCAAGATCCGCATAGGGGTCATCCAGATCGAAAACCCCTTGCCGCAGCAGTTCCATGATCGTACAGAGTATGGATTCATCCATTTCTTCTTCTGAAAGCAGACCGCGTTCATAGGCCTCTCGGGCTGCTTTCGTTACTTCTTCCGGGCTGTCCAGCATTGCGTTCACGCCAGCCCTGACACCCTCCGCCAGCGTTTCCGCATGTGTTTCATAGTAATGATGGCAGTTCACAGTCTGCAGGAAATCTCCGCCGTCCGTCATCGCATAATGCATGCCCCACTGTTTTTTCAGGATATCCCTGACCTCATGATTCAGCATGGCCGGCACATGGTTGATCTCATTATAAGACGTCATTACACCTTCTGCATGGCCTTCCTGTGCACAATAGCGATAGGGTTCCAGCTCATAATCATACTTGACCTTGTCACTGACAAGAAAATTATCATAACAGCGGCGGTATTCCTGATTATTGGCATAGAAATGCTTGAGGACTGCCGCAGTCCGGATACGATTGCCCCGTTCACCACAACAGAGTGCGGTTCCGTCTGCGTTATGCTCATCCTGCATGCCACGGATATAGGCAGACGCCATCTTTCCCGTCAGAAAGGGGTCCTCTCCATAGCCTTCCTCATTGCGTCCCCACCGGGGATCACGGCACAGGTCCACCGTAGGGCACAGTCTGGCATGTCCGCCTTTTCCCACTGCATTGGCAAAAGCACGAGATTCTTTTCCCATCACGTCCCCCGCCTGCTGTATCAGTTCCTGATCAAACGTAGCGGCCATTCCAATCGGCTGCGTAAACGACGTTGTCGGTGTCGGCGGATAGCTTTCCCTCTGTCCGGCTCTTGCCTGAACTCCATGCGCGCCTTCCCCGCCGCATGTAGAAAGGTACAGTCCCAGACGCTCATTCCGGATTCGAAGAGTAAAACAGGCAAACTTTTCTTCCAGGGTCATCTTCGAAAGGAGATAGGCCGCGCGTTCCTGATCCGACAGGTGTGCGTCATACAAAGGCGTATTTCTGTCCATAACGGTTCCCTCTCATGTTCGTTCTGTCCAGGATAGTATCCTATCCCTGTACCAAGGACAAGCGCCTAACAGAAAAGGTGCGAAACACACCGCTTCTGCCGTATGTTTCGCACTGCTTTCATGCTGCAATCAATGCTTTCATATCTTACTTGTTTCCATTCGGTGCATGCTCCCAGGCATACTGAATGGCTTCTGTATGATAACTGTCCACTTTGTCGCTGTCATGGGTGCGGCTGTTGGTAAAGTGCAGACACACCTGTCCGTCCATCTCGTTATTTGCGATGGTATCACCGTCCAGGTTATGCGGTACACCATACAGCGAGCATGCAAACGTACGTGTACCCACCGTAATCAGGCATGGCCTGCGCTGCCAGTGGCTCTTGGACGTAATCTCACTGGCCTTGCTGACACCATAGATCTGACACAGGCGCGCTGTGTCAGCCGCTGTCAGCGTTTCGATATCCGCGTGCTTTCCGCCGGCCCAGCGGTGAGCCCACCAGACAATGCCGGTCTTCACATCGTATACCTTAAAGTTTGATCCGCGCGGTATGAGTTCCTGTATGCCGCCTGTATACCAGTCAATCTTCTCCGCCGGATAAATAATCATGGAGAGATCATTGTAATTCAGCGTTCCCACAGCGGAAATCCCAAACAGACGATTCAGTGTGGTCGTATCTGCCACACCATTCGCTGTCAGGCCTTTGGCTGTCTGGAAGGCGCGCACGGCACTGGTAATCTGTGAACTGTAAGTAGAGGTCACCGCGCCGGTATAATACCCCTGATTAATCAGTTCCTGCACCATATTGCTCACTGCCGTGCCAGAGCTGCCTTCGCGCAGTGTACTGTAGGATGCTTCCACCTGTCCGGTAGATACCTGTGTGGTAATTGTGATCTGTGCAGTAGGTGCTGCCGTCGGCTGTGCCGCGCTTCCGTCTGCCTGAACCTCTGTCACACAGTCAGAGCGCAGATAACCTGTGCCAACACTGGTAGTGCACAAATACCAGGTATAGCTTTTGCTGGTGGTCTTCGTGGTATACCCCAGCACTACGCCCTTATCGATGCGGCCGATTACGCTGCCGCCAACTGTCGCCCGGACATTGACACTGCTCTTCGTAGTACGGATATACCCCGCCAGTGTCGGTGCGGTAGCCGTCGGTGTGGCCTGCTGCTGCAGTGCCCGATATTCCGACTCCGAAAGCGTACGCACCATGCTTGCAACAACCCACAGTTCCTGTCCATTATAGGATACATGATACCATGTATCGTTCGAAGAAATAGCGGTCTCCGTATAGGTCAGAAGCGTGCCTGTTGCCACCTGCGCTGCACTGGAGCCATCCGAAGAAGGACTTCTGCGCAGGTTCACCCGATCGGTGACTGTCTGCAGGTAGCCAGTCGAAGACGTTGTAGTCGGTGTACTGGTTCCGCCCAGATATTCCTGTACCTGCGCCTCAGACATCTTATAGGCACAGTCACCGCGGATATAGCCCAGAATCCCGTTGACGGAAACCGGATACCATGTATATCTGTCCTGCGTCGTGGCATTGCCCGTCATAGGCCATACGGTGTTGATATTGACTGTCGTTACGCGGCTTCCGCCAGGATTATTGCGCACATTGACACCGGACTTGGTGACACGAATGTATCCATAGCTGCCTGCGGAAGTCTGTGCCGTAGCGGTTGGTGCCGCAGTCGCCGTACTTCCGTACAGTTCCACGCAGTCAGACCGTACATAGCCATGGGAACCTTCATATTCCACATAATACCAGGTGTATTTTCCCG
This sequence comes from uncultured Eubacteriales bacterium, assembly GCA_902764915.1. Classification (GTDB taxonomy): domain Bacteria; phylum Bacillota; class Clostridia; order Christensenellales; family Aristaeellaceae; genus UBA2943. The sequence continues at coordinate 36,688 of CACWXY010000020.1, forward strand.
ATGTTGTCGGAGCGGTAAGATAAGCAAGCACCTGATTTTTCGGTATCGTACGGATCACGGTTCCGCCCGGCTGCAGACGGAAATTCACATCGCTGACAATCGTACGCACAAAGCCGACCGCAGGTGCCGCCGTCGGGGCGGTCGTTGCCTGCACGACACCACTGTAGCTGACTTCCACACAGTCACCGCGCACATACAGCACACGCCCCTTATAGGTAACCGGATACCATGTATACCCATCCTGCGTAACAGAAGATCCTGCCAGCGGAAGTGTAGCACCTCTCTCTTCCCAGTCTTCCCATACCTTGCCCGCCGGTCTTTCCCGCAGATGGGCACTGGAAAGAATCAGACGCACATAATCTCCGGACACTGCCGAAGTGGTGCCGGAAGGACTCGAGGGCTGTGTTGTTGCAGTCGTGCCCGGACCCTGCGGTGCGGGTGTTGCTGTTGCAGTCTGCACAGCTGTATTGCCGCTGGTATCTGTAGAAAGACTTCCATAGGAAATAACACGAATAAACGGTCCCTGAATGTAGCCTTCCCTTCCGTCATAGCGTACCTTGTACCAGGGATCCGGATCCGTCGCGGCGGGAATACTTAACAGCTCTACATATGTACCGGCCTGCAATCCCTTGAATACCGTATCATAGTTGAAGCCGGGACCTGTACGCATGTTGACATCACTGTTGGAAAGAACTCCGGTAGCGGAATTGCCGGAAACATCCACATTGCCGGAAGTCTGTGATGTCACGTTTGTGGAAGCATAACAGTCACCACGGATATATCCGGTACGCACTGTCGTATCCGGCACGTTCGGGTCCGAAATCGTCACACGATACCAGACCATTCCGTCCTTATCGACGAGCGTATCGGAATAGTTGCACACATAATCCAGCGGCAGACGGAACCAGTAGTCCGCACTGCTGCTTGCTTCCTTGCGCAGAAATACGTCCGATTTCGTCGTTATCCCGGTGCCGGAAGCTGCACAGGCACAGAAGCAGACGCACAGACACAGGCATGCGATCAGCACACCGCATCCCATCTTCCGCATCCATTTCCTGGTATAGCCTATCATAGTATCACTCCTTACAGTGATCGCCGGGAGCCTAGTCGGAGCCACTTCTCCCTTTACCGATACGCATTCATTTTATGTCTCAATTGTTTCAGTGTCAAGCAAATCTGTGACAAAAGTGTAACGTTTTTGTCATAATTATCCCTCATGGATCAGATATTGCATCACACTTGTCAGATTCCTCTTCATATAATTAACCTATTGACATACTGGGTAAATAAAGCTATCATGCACACGCACCCCGAATGTGGAAAGGAGATGTTTCCCCTCATGCCCGTTTTTACATCGCTGGATCAGCTGATCGGACATACACCGCTCATGGAGCCCATTCATCTGGAAAAGGAAAAGGAGCTTTCTGCCCGTCTTCTGATCAAGCTTGAAATGTTCAACCCGGCTGGGTCAGTGAAGGATCGGGTCGCAAAAGCCATGATTGACGATGCAGAGGCCACCGGCAAGCTGAAAAAAGGTGCCCTGATTATTGAACCCACTTCCGGCAATACCGGGATCGGTCTGGCAGCTGTTGCTGCTTCGCGCGGATATCGCTGTATCATTGTTATGCCAGACACCATGAGCATAGAGCGTCGGAAACTGGTGGCTGCCTACGGTGCGGAACTAGTTCTGTCCGATGGTGCAAAAGGCATGTCCGGCGCGATTGCCAAAGCAGAGGAAATTGCTGCCGCCAATCCCGGAAGCATGATTGCCGGGCAGTTTGTCAATCCGGCCAATCCCAGTGCACACTATACCACGACCGGCCCTGAGATCTGGAAAGATACGGATGGAACAGTCGATATCTTTGTATCCGGTGTGGGAACCGGCGGCACACTGACCGGTGTCGGACATTACCTTAAGGAAATGAAGCCCTCTGTTCAGGTCATCGCCGTAGAACCCGCGGACTCCCCTGTGCTCTCCGGCGGGAAGCCCGGTCCGCATAAGCTGCAGGGTATCGGGGCAGGCTTTGTCCCCGAAGTGCTCGATACAAAGGTGTATGATGACATTGTTACCGTCACCACAGAGCAGGCATTTGAAGCCAGCCGTCTGCTCGGACAGATAGAAGGACTCCTTGTGGGTATCTCTTCCGGTGCTGCCCTTTATGCAGGCATGACCCTGGCTAAGGATCCGCAGAACGCCGGCAAGACCATTGTTGTGCTCCTCCCCGATACCGGTGACCGCTATCTTTCCACTCCCTTGTTTACCGCATGAACCACACTGCTGAAAGGACCTTCTTTTGATGATGCAAATCTATGCGGATAATGCCGCCACCACAAAGATGAGCCGCACAGCCATCGATGCAATGCTTCCTTATATGGAAAGAACCTACGGGAATCCTTCCAGTCTCTACCGCATCGGTCAGGAAGCTGCAGAGGCTCTGCAGGATGCCAGATGCCGTATTGCAGCCTTGCTCGGCTGTGAACCACGGGAGATTACCTTTACCTCCGGCGGCAGCGAAGCAGACAATCAGGCCATAGTATCAGCCGCACGCAATGGCGCACGCAGGGGGAAAAAACATATTGTCAGCACTGCTTTTGAACACCATGCAGTACTGCATACATTGAAAAAACTGGAAAAGGAAGGCTTTGATGTCACCTATCTGGACGTCCATGCAACCGGCCTGGTATCCCCCGAGGAAGTGCGCGCCGCTCTGCGTCCTGACACCTGCCTTGTCACCATCATGTATGCCAACAATGAAATCGGCACCATTGAACCGATCCCGGAAATCGGCCTCGTCTGTCAGGAGGCGGGCATTCCCTTCCATACAGACGCCGTACAGGCTGCCGGCCATGTGCCGATCCATGTCAAGGCTCAGCATATTGACATGCTCTCTCTTTCTGCTCACAAGTTTCACGGCCCCAAAGGTGTGGGCGTACTGTATGCCAGAAAAAGCCTTCCCCTTGTCAGTCTGATTGAAGGTGGTGCACAGGAAAGAGGCAGGCGTGCAGGAACTGAGAACGTACCCGCTATTATGGGCATGACAGCTGCGCTGGAAGAAGCATGTGCGCATATGGCAGAAAATGCCGCGCACGTAACAGCCATGCGCGATCAGCTGATTGCCGGACTAAGCCGGATCCCGCATAGTGCCCTCAATGGAGATGTCACGCATCGCCTTCCTGGCAACGTATCCTTCTGCTTTGAAGGCATCGAGGGGGAAAGTCTGATCCTATATCTTGATGACAAGGGCATCAGTTCGTCATCCGGCTCTGCCTGCACCTCCGGTTCATTGGATCCCAGCCATGTACTCCTCGCTATCGGCCGGCCGCATCAGGTGGCTCATGGTTCGCTTCGTCTCTCGCTGGGCGAGGACATCACTGCCGAGGAAGTGGACTATCTGGTACGCAGTGTCGCAGAGGTTGTCCAGCGACTGCGGGATATGAGCCCCATGTGGCGTGATCTTGTCAGCGGGAAGAAAGAATTTGTTTTAAAGTGAGGAAGATATTTCATGGCATTGTACAGTGAAAAAGTCATGGACCATTTCCGGAATCCCCGGAATGTAGGCGTCATCGAAGATGCCGACGGAATCGGTGAGGTCGGCAATGCCGTATGCGGCGATATCATGAAACTATACCTGAAAATTGATAATAACATTGTCACTGATGTTAAGTTTGAAACATTCGGCTGCGGAAGTGCCATTGCCTCCAGTTCCATGGCAACCGAGATGATCAAGGGGAAATCCGTAGACGAAGTGCTGCAGCTGACCAACAAGGCTATTACAGAAGCGCTGGACGGACTGCCGGCCCATAAGCTGCACTGCTCCGTTCTGGCAGAAGAAGCCATTCACGCTGCGCTCAAGGATTACTATGACAGAAATGGCATTCCCTATGATCCCGCACTGTTTCCTGAGGATGTGGCGTGCGCCCATGAGGCAGACGTCCACTGAAAGTAAAAAGAGATCCAAAACAGACAGCCGGGACAGTTACAGCACATATCCCTTCTATTGAATGACGCGGCAGGTTTCCCTGCCGCGTCATTCATGTCGACCCGGTTTTTTCAGATGCAGAAGTTTTCGGACTCTTCCCTGCAGACTGGCAGCATTCTTCGCTGCTGTGTGTGCATCCAGCGCACCGCGCCGATAACGGATATTCTCCGGATCCATGCGCACAGCCCGGCGATAGGACTGCTCAGCGGTATCATACTGTTCCAAAGCCATCATTACCTGCCCCTGGGCATCGTACCAGGAGGCGTTTTTTGTATCAGCACGCATAAGCTGACGCAATGCACGCTCTGGTTCTCCCTGGGTCAGAAGGCGCCGGGACAGTTCGACCGCATCCTCGCACGACAGCATCTGCTGGTAAGGACTGACCGCCCTGGTTTCCACAAGATGAACGGCCTCCTCATATGCCTGATTCAGATGCACCATTTGCTGATGTGCCCAGGCGATCTCCTTCTCGTCCGTAAACTGATCCGGATGGCAGGCTTTTGCCTTGCGATGATACGCCCTGCGCACTTCTTCCATATCCAGTGTCGGGCCAATACCCAGCACTTCAAAGGGGTTGACGATCGCCCGTCACCTCCTTCCCGGACCGGGTGAATTCATCTTCCTACGTTTCCTCGCGCACAATCTGTGCTCCCAGATTGCGCAGCTTATCCTCCAGATGTTCATAGCCTCTGTCTATATATTCCAGCTCATAGATTTCCGTGACGCCGCTGGCCATAAGCCCTGCCACAATCAGGGCGGCTCCTGCCCGAAGATCTGTCACTGTAACCGGTGCGCCATACAGCTGAGGAACACCCTCGATCAATGCAGTCCGTCCCATTACCTTGACCGATGCGCCCATACGTGCGATTTCATCCAGATGTTTGAAGCGCTGATCAAAAATCGTTTCCTGGATCAGACTGGTTCCATGGGCTGTCGTAAGCAGTGCGCTCATGGGCTGCTGCAGGTCCGTGGGAAAGCCCGGATACACCTGTGTTTTGATATTGACAGCACGATGGGCTGTCATCATCCGCACGCGAATGGAATCATCGCTGTCACTGACACGCACACCCATTTCCAGCAGCTTGGCAGTGAGTGCTTCCATATGTGTCGGAATACACCCATGAATCGTGACATCCCCACGAGTCGCAGCTGCCGCGATCATGAGCGTGCCGGTTTCGATCTGATCCGGGATCACAGCATAGGTCGTTCCATGCAGACGTTCCTGACCCTTAATACGGATGACATCCGTACCAGCGCCCTTGATCTTGGCGCCCATGGAGTTTAAGAAGTTTGCCAGATCAACAATGTGCGGTTCCTTGGCTGCATTGTAGATGATTGTTGTTCCCTTGGCTTTAGCTGCAGCAAGCATGACATTGATTGTACCGCCTACGGTAACCATATCAAAAAACACATCTCCGCCGGTCAGTTCCTTGGCCTGCGCAACAACCATGCCGCCGCGCTCTTCCGTTTCCGCCCCGAGCGCACGAAAGCCCTTGAGGTGCTCATCAATCGGGCGAGATCCGATGGTACACCCACCCGGGAATCCGACTTCCGCCTTTCCGCAGCGTCCCAGGAGTGCACCGATCAGATAATAGCTGGCGCGCAGTCGCTTGGCATCGTGATAGCCCACATGCCAGTCTTCCACGCCCGTGGGATCAATTGTCATGGATACTCCGGGAATGTATCTGACTCGGGCCCCCAGATGCTCCAGGATATCCATAAGCGCATGTACATCTTCAATGTCAGGGACATTCTCAATGGTACAGGGCTGATCCGAGAGCAGTACGGCCGGTATCACAGCCACGGACGTATTCTTCCCACCGCTGACCTGAACCTCGCCCTCCAGGGCGCTGCCGCCAATAATCTTCAGTCGTTCCCGACCCACTGCTGTCCCTTCTTTCACTCTCCATAGGATTCCAGCTTTACAGCCTTTCGCATTCTATCATTATCGAAATACCCCTGTCAATCGAGCAGAAATGACATGTCTATTCTGTGTTGACTCTTTTCCATGTTTCCCCTATACTTGCCACGAAATCCAATCCCAGGATAACAAAGGAGTCATATGAACGATACCATTGCAGCGCAGGCAACCGCACCGGGGGAAGGCGGCGTAGCCATTCTACGCATTTCCGGGGAAAACAGCGTACCGATTCTCCTCCAGCTTTTTCGCCCCGCCGGCAGAAAGACTGTTATGCCGCCTCCCAGCCATCTTATGGTCTATGGGCATATCATGGACGGCGAAGAAATCATCGATGAATGCATGGCCGTTCTCATGCGCGCCCCCCGCAGCTATACACGGGAGGACGTAGTTGAGTTTCAGGTGCATGGCGGATCATCGGTTGCTCAGCGTGTGCTTGCGCTGTGCCTCAGGGAAGGTGCACGGCTGGCGGAGCCCGGAGAATTCACACGGCGTGCCTTTCTTAACGGCCGCATCGATCTCAGCCAGGCGGAAGCTGTCATGCAGCTTATTGAAGCCCGCGGAGAGAGCGCACGCCGGGAAGCCATGCGGCAGCTTTCCGGGGGGACTGCCAGTTTTATACGCACCTGTGCTGACCAGCTCTACGCCATACAGGCCGGGCTGGCAGCATGCATTGATTATCCTGAGGAGATCAGCGAAAACGAAGCCATTCCTGCCATGGAAGCCGATATCCAGAGACTGATCCAGACCCTTCTTGACGCGTGTCAGGAAAAGGCAGCACGCATGATTCGGGAAGGCCTGCATGTCGTCCTATGCGGAAGACCGAATGTAGGAAAAAGCAGTCTTTTCAATGCGCTTCTGGGTGAAGAAAAAGCCATTGTTACACAGATTCCCGGTACAACCCGGGACCGTGTAGAGGGAACCATGCATCTGGATGGATGTCTGATCTCCCTTACGGACACTGCGGGGCTTCGGGATACAGATGATCCCGTGGAATCCATCGGAGTGTCCCGGGCAAGAAAAGCGCTGATGGAAGCGGACCTGCGCCTCATGGTTATCGACAGCAGTATGCCGCTTTCCGAAGAAGATCATGCGCTTCTGCATGATCTGCCGGCAGAGAACACATTACTTCTTCTCAATAAACAGGATCTGCCCGCTGTCACAGATATTTCCATTCTTCAGACAGTGCTTCCCGGCGCGGAAATACTGGCAATTTCCGCCCTGACGCCGGAGACACTGGCACCGCTGAAAGCAAAGCTGCTGGCTAAGGCCCGGGTAACGGATCATCTGGCCCTGACACTTCCCCGGCATCTTGACGCAGCCAGACGTGCCGCACAGGCGCTTCAGAATGCCCTGGATACACTGCACAGCACATCCCTGGATATGTGTACACTGGACCTGGACGCCGCGCAGAGCGCACTTGCGGAAATCACAGGAGATCAGGTGGAGGAATCCCTCCTGGACCGTGTCTTTTCCACATTCTGCGTTGGCAAGTAAGCTGTCGGAACCATGAACAAAGTGAGGTTGAAAACATATGTCACTTCCCATGCCCACCAAAGAACAGCTCCGTGACTGGATGCTCATGACCGTAGGCACCATCATCATGGTTATCGGTATCTATTTTTTCAAATATACCAATAATTTCTCCACCGGCGGCGTATCTGGTATCTCCGTGATTCTTGCGCACTATATTCAAGGCATGACACCCGGTACTGTAGGACTGGTCATCAATGTGGCGCTTCTGATTCTCGGGTATGCCGTGCTGGGACGTTCCTTTGGCGTAAAGACCACTTATGTGACTCTCCTGCAGTCAGGGCTGCTCCGGCTTTTGGAAATCATACTTCCCATGAAAGCTCCCATGACATCCCAGCCGCTTCTGGAGCTTATCTTCGCTGTGTCGCTCCCGGCAATCGGTTCTGCGATTCTCTTTAACGTGGATGCCTCCAGCGGCGGTACCGATATTATTGCCATGATTATGCGCAAGTATTCCACGCTCGACATTGGACGTGCTCTGCTGCTCTCCGACTGTGTGATAACCTTCAGCGCCTGCATAGCCTTTGGCATGACCACAGGTCTTTTCTCCATACTGGGTCTTGTTATGAAGAGCCTTCTGGTGGATATGGTGCTGGAAAACCTTAACATCAATAAGTGCTTCCATATCATCACCTCCCATCCGGATTCCATTGAGCGCTATATCATCCATAATCTGCATCGCGGCGCCACACGGCTTCATGGAGAAGGAATCTATTCCCATGAGGGCAAAGAAATCATCCTCACGGTTGTTAACCGCAAGCAGGGTGTTCTTCTGCGTCGTTATGTAAAATCCACAGATCCTTCTGCATTCCTTCTCATCAACAATACCAGTGAAATCATAGGCAACGGTTTCCGAGGCGTGAACTGAATAGAGAAGCAGGCCCCTTTTCTATCTTGTCAGGTAAGAAAGGGACCTGCTTTTTTAAATCTCAAAGTATGCCATAATCGAATCATGATCGGATAAGTATTGCCCGTTTTCTGTTGCATGCACAGCCTTGACAAGCAATGGCTGCGTTCCTTTCATGGCAAACACATAACCGATCCTGGCACTGGTCGGACGGCGGTCATAGTCATGGAAGGACCTTGGCGCCTGTGATGGGATGTTCTTCCGTAAACAGCAGCTCTGCTATCCGTTTTCGCTGATCCAAAGCAATGCACGGAGACTCTCCCAACCCGTCCGTGTCCCTGCCCTCTCTCAAGATAAGCATAACCTGGCATGCGTTCCGGCATCGCCATCGCATAAGTTCATGAAGTCCTATTATGTCCGATGTCATTTCATGCAGAGCATGGCACAGATAATCCACACGGCTCATGAACTGCTGTGCTCCATCCTGCCTCGTCTGTATGCTACAGATCACAATCCGGGCCATCTGTTTTTCACTGTTCCTGGGTATTGCTCATTGCAAAGCACTTTCTCTGCAGCCGTTCCACACGTCCCCTGAGCATGGACAGCCATGCTGCGGCTTCCCGCTTTTCTTCTTCCGTTCCGGTTGCCAGCTGCTTCATGGCGCGGCCTTCCTCAAAACAAAGCTCATCATGGAGGGGAAAGTACTCCTTCAGAAGGAAGCATGCATATCGCACAAAGCGGCTTTCGCCCTCGATACGGAAATCATCGCTGATCGTATCCACAGCTACGCAGTATCCATCCCTGACAGCGCGCAGAACAGCATCCTCGTCACGACCGCTGGAAAACAGGAGTGTTGAACAGATCAAGGCATTGCGGTTGGTAGGATTGGCGTTATGACTGTCTGTGCTCCCCACAACCGGATACCATTTGCCGCGTGCCCTGTCTTCATTGTACCTGGCAGTCTGAAAGCCGTTCTGTTCATAATAGTTTTCACCACCAAGCACTTCAAAGGCATCAAAAGCCTTTGTGTCTACCAGAAAATCACAGAGTGCATCCGGGACATGATAAACATCGTCAATCCAGTTGGGATGCGGGAATATGCCAATACCGCCGCTTTCGCGAATCGCCTGAAAAGCCCACACCATTCCAGCTGCCGGTACAGGGTCAATATTCTCCGGGATATGAAGCTGTCTCATCTGTTCTGCAATCTGTGCTTCATAGGCTGCCTGGTCCATGATTGCGGGACACATTCCATGCACTGAGCGCTGCATGGGATCTGTCGGCACATGTTCAGATGGATCCCTTTCCATCAGTGCATTAATCGAATAGGCACCGCCCACATGCACTATATGCGGATGTATTTCCTTTCCAAAAGCCGGAGGCAGGTGAACCTCCTCGCCGGAAAGTATCATCAGATCAATCGGATAAGGCTCATAGAAGCGTCGTGCCCGCAGAGAGCCGTCAAAGCGCCTGTGATCGGTAATCGCCAGAAAATCATAGCCATGACGGCGATAGTCCGCGCAGACTGCTTCCGGTGTCTGCATGCCATCAGAATAGGTGGTATGCAGGTGAAAATCTCCCAGTAGCGGAATTCTCTGTGCAAGATCCGCATGCACGCAGTACACGGAAAAACGTTCCCGAAACGGAACTCCCTTCTCCTGTGCGTGGGTCACATCCAGGAAAAACATCTGTTCCCCGAAAAACGTATGTGAAAACACCAGCATATCCTTTTCATGGCATTCGCAAGCGATCGACTCATAATCTGCCGATGCGGGATAATATGTCGGGTTGCCGCCATGCAAGGCCTTCACGACAATCCGGCACATTTCGCCTTTCACAAATCCTGCCCGTGCACCGAGTGCGCGAATGGTGATCTGCGCATTCTTTCCGTCGCATACCACTTTGGGATACACTTCATAGTCATACATGCGATCTGTGCTTCTCTGAAATGGCATCCTGTATCTCCCTTCTGTTGCCGCTGCCTCTTACGCAAACGCCTCATGCAGTCGCTCAGGCTGCATGAGGCGTTCAGATACTTCTCAGAATAGGAACTGAAACATAGTAAAGGCAACGTACATGGCAAGCAGTACAATCCCCTGCCATCTACGCAGCCGGCCGGCCTTCAGCGTTGGAAGACATAGAATCATCATCACAAGCATCATGACCGGAATATCCACGACAAGGCTCGCATTCATACCAGCCAGCTTCTTTTCCGAAGGAATGGCAAACGGTGAAATGGTAATTGCGGCTCCGCTTACAAGAATAATGTTAAACAGATTCGCACCGATCACATTTCCCAGCGACAGCGCTCCGTGTCCTTTGATCAGTGAAGTAATGGCTGTAATCAGCTCCGGCAGACTTGTTCCCAGAGCAACCATGGTTAGACCGATAACACTGTCCGGAACGCCAAGGGCTGCGGCTATCCTGGTTCCGTTTTCCACCAGAAGATTGGCACCTACCGCAATGGCAGCCGCGCCTGCCAGCATCAGCAGCACATTCATCCAGAGCGCTTTCGGCGCAGCCTCTTCGTCGTCTTCGCCATCGTCTTCAGCAAATTCCGGATGCTTTTTCATCTGCATTGTGGAAATGATCATATATCCTGCAAACATAAGCAGGTAAACAATGCCCATCCAGCGGTTGAACTTCCCCTGGGTATACGCAATCAGCGCATAGGAGCCCGCTGCCAGGAAAAACGAGACGGTAGGCAGAAGAAAAGCTTTCGGATTGACCTTTCCAGGACGAATCGCCACTGTCAGTGCCGCAATCAGGCTGGTATTGCAGATGATGGAGCCAATGGCATTTCCATAGCTGATACCAGCATTCCCCTGTAATGCAGCCTGACTGGAAACCATGACTTCCGGAAGCGTCGTACCAATGGATACAATCGTAGCACCAATGAGCAGTTCCGGAAGGTGAAAGCGATGCGCAACACCAACGGCGCCGTCAACAAACCAGTCTCCTCCCTTGATCAGAAGAAGAAATCCCAAAAGAAACAGTAAAATCGGTACAAGCATGAAATGCCCTCGACCATCCTTTCTTGTTTACAGATTCCCTGCGTCGATCAGCGCATCGCAGGGGATTATATCATGATTATTCTTGAAACAGAAGTCATTCCCCCCGCTCTTTCCAAATCATGCCTGATGCTCTACACTGTCAGTACGCCTTTGTCGCAAAGGCATACTACTGCGAATGCAAACCCGCATCCGGGTCATGCACGGAGGAATCTATGTCAGAAAAAACAGTCAGTGTTCAGCTTGTGCTCGCATCTCACTGCAATGGTTATGCCAAGCCCCGTCTTTTTGGCGGACAGCTGATGGCGTGGATCGATATCATTGGCGCCGTAGCCGCTCAGCGTTATACCCAGACATCCGTCACCACGGTGTGTGTGGATCACCTGAACTTTCTCAGACCTGCTTTTCTGGGCGATACCATTGTTCAGGAAGCATATGTCACATGGACCGGCCGCACATCTCTGGAAGTGTGTGTGAATACATATGTTGAAAGGCTTTCCGGCGAGCGGGAAATGACCAATCAGGCGTATCTCGTCTTTGTCGCCCTAAATGAGCACGATGTGCCGGTTCCGGTTAAGCCGCTGATTCCGGAGACTGTGGAGGAAAAACTGGAATATGCCCGCGCGGAAGAGCGTCGGAAACTGCGGATGTCCAGAAAAAACAATGCATCGGACGGGAGGTCCTGATCTTGGAAATCATCCAAAGCCTGAAAAATCCTAAAATTCAGAAATGGCGTTCGCTGTCCCAGAGAAAAGCACGCGAAGAGACCGGCTGTTTTCTTGTCGAAGGCAAACGTGCTGTGACCGATGCCCTTCAGTCCGGCTATACCATGGAAGCACTGATTCTGGAGAGCACGCAGTCGCTTCCGGAAACGTTCGACTGCAGCGGTCCCGCCTATCAGGTGCCCTCCCATGTTATGGAAGCGCTCTGTGACACCAAAACACCGCAGGGTATCTGTGCAGTCATGCACAAGAAAACCCAGACCGTCTCCGGACATCACCTGGTCGTATTGGATGCTCTTCAGGATCCGGGAAACGTAGGCACCATTATCCGCACTGCAGATGCCGCCGGGCTTGACGGCGTCATTCTCTCCTCCCGCTGCCCGGATATCTATGCCCCCAAGGTGCTTCGTGCCACCATGGGAAGTATCTTTCATATTCCCTGCGAAACCGCTGATTCTCTGGAAACCAGGCTGCAGGCCCTGTCCGAAAAAGGCTATGCGCTTCTTTCCACAGAACTTGACGGGCAGCCTTTCTTCTCCTATGTCTCCCGGGCACCGAAGGATTGGTGCCTGATTATCGGAAACGAGGGCCATGGCGTATCCGAAAGCGTGCGTCGGCTTGCATCCTGTCATTTGAAACTTCCCATGCGCGGGCAGGCCGAATCACTCAATGCCAGCGTTGCCGCCGGCATTATGATGTATGTGCTCATGGAGCACGCCGGGTAAACCAGCTGCACATCTGTCATCTTCCAATTGACGAAAAAGACACAATCATGTAGACTCTCTACTCGCCGGAGTTCCGGTAAAGAAATTTTTAACAAGGAAGAGTGAATCTGACATGAAAAAAATTCTTTCCCTTCTTTTGGTGTGCCTTTTTTCCCTTTCACTGGTCATGAGCGCTTGTGCTGATGACTATGCATACACGGTGTCCGCCCCCACGGGAGCCCCCGGCATTGCCTTGGCAACCCTGGCTGTGGAAAATCCCGATGCATACACCTATCTGGCTGCGGATACCATTACCGCTGAGTTTGCCAATAACACCACTGACTTCGTCATTGCTCCGCTGAATGCCGGTGCCAAACTGTTCAAAGCGGGCAAATCAACCTACAAACTCGGTGCTGTCATCACCTGGGGCAACCTGTACTTTGCCTCCCAGAAAGAAAACTTCTCACTGGAAGATATGAATGATGCCACCGTCACGCTGTTCGGTGAGAACACCATCAATGCGTCCGTTGCTCTTTTTGCTCTGGAGAAGAACGGGATTGTGCCCGCCAGTATCGAATACCTGGCCGGTGCTGCCAATACACAGAGTCTGCTGCTTTCTGACGAAAACGCTATTGTGCTGACTGCGGAGCCCGCTCTGACAGCTGCCAGCCTGAAAAATGACAGAATTACAGGTATTGCCGTCAATGACCTTTATAAGGAAGCCACCGGGTTTGATGGCTATACGCAGGCTGCCCTCTTTATCCGAGAGGAAACCTGTGTGGAGCATCCTGAGGTAGTAAAGGATTTTCTTGCCCTTGTACAGGAATCCTGTGATAAGGTAGAAAGCGATCTGGATGCCGTTGTAGAAGCCAGTGTGGCTCTGGAAATCCTGCCGAATGCCAAGGTGGCGTCGCTGGCAATCCCCAAGTGCAATATCCGCTTCCTGGCCGCCCTGGACGCAAAGGAACAGATCGAGACCACGGCAGGCATTGACCTTGCGCAGTTCGGCGGCGATGTCCCTGCCGATGACTTCTATTATGAAGCAGAATAAACTTCAGAACATTTTTCTTTACATACTCGGTATTGTCTTTGTCGGCTGCCTGATTCAGGCAGCCGGTTTTCTCAAAAACGATCGTCTGGTCTTCCCTTCCCTGCCTGAGATTCTGCGTGCCTTGGTGCGCCTTCTTCTGACCGGGCAGACATATCGCCTGATCGGCACAACACTGGGACATATGCTGCTTACCATGCTCGTTTCTACCATAGCAGGGGTCAGCATTGGTCTCTGGGAAGGTATCATGCCCAGAGTACATACGTTCCTTACCCCACTTATGGTGATGCTCCGTTCCATTCCTATGCTCATATTGATTGTCATACTCATGGTACTGACAAAATATCGATATGTCCCTCTCATTGGTTCCACACTGATCCTGATTCCACTGCTCAGTGAAGCCACCTATGAGGGCTGTCGCAGGATCGAGCCGGAACTTCTGGATGTCTATCGGCTGAATGCGCCGCTCAATGGCATGGTTCTGCGCACTGTCTATCTGCCGCTGCTTGCGGGATATCTCAGACAGGCATACATCAACGCTGTCGGCATGGGTATCAAGCTAGTCATCTCTACTGAGTATCTTGTTCAGACCCGGAATTCCCTGGGCAAAGCTATCTATGCCAGCAGCTATTTCAACACCTATGAAGAAATATACGCCTATGCCCTGATTATGATACTCCTCGTACTGCTGGTCTGCGATCTGCCCCTGGCGCTATTCCCTTGGCTTGCGAACAGAAGAGAAAGAAAAAGCCGTTCATCCAATATGCCCTCCCGGGACTGACAGTCAAAACCGAGAGGGTTCTTTTTTTCCTCAGAATTGACGCTTTCCTGACAAGCGACTATAATTCTTTCCGACAGACGGTCGGTGTATCTGTGCAGCAATGCACGCCGGTATTGTATGCCGGCACAGGAAGTCGGATGAAATTTCCGCGCTGTCCCAGCAACCGTGAAGCGGACGAGTGCACAAGGATATCACTGCTCTTTCAGAGTGGGAAGATGTGCAAGTAGGATGAAGCCAAGCCGGGAGACTTGTTTACACCGTATGAACGCGCCCCTGGGGATGGGTTGGCTAGGAGACAATGCATTCTTTGCATGGTCTTTTTAGTGTTCCTCCGGGGAGGAACTTTTTTATTGTTCCTTCAAAAAGGACATCGTCTCTATCGCCTGTCAGATTCTATACAAACGGAGGGGTTTCCATGATTCGAAAACTTGTTTCCCTGTTCCTTGCTGTAGCACTGTGCATGACCTGTGCTTTTGCTATAGCCGACCAGACATCCATCACTGTCACTGATATGATGGGCCGGGAAATCACCCTGGATGCGCCGGCAACCCGCATTGTGGCGCTGACTGCTGCTGACTGTGAAATTCTCTGTGCACTGGGCTGTGAAAGCGCGCTGGTCGGCCGTGGTACATACTGCGATTATCCTGAAAGCATTCTCTCCATCCCGGAAGTAAATTCGGGTGCAGACACGAACCTTGAGGAAATCATTGCTCTTGAGCCGCAGGTTGTCCTGATGGGCACCATGGCGCAGACCAAGGAACAGGTAGAAGCCCTGGAGAAGGCCGGAATTCAGGTTGTTATCTCTGATGCGCAGAATATTGAAGGCGTATACACAGCCATTCATATGATCGGGGCAATTTTGGGCAAGGATACTGAAGCGGACGCGCTGTGCAGTGACATGCAGTCTGCTTTTGCGGACATCGCTTCCCATTCCGAGAATACCGGAAAAACCGTTTACTTTGAAGTTTCTCCTCTGCAGTGGGGTCTCTGGACAGCAGGTCAGCACACATTCATGGATGAACTGGCTGCCATGTGCGGACTCACAAATGCATTTTCCGACGTAGACGGCTGGGGACAGATCTCCGAAGAGCAGGTCCTTGAACGCAACCCGGATTATATCGTGACCATTACCATGTACTATGGCGAAGGTCCGACACCGGTGGAAGAAATCAAGAGCCGTGAAGGCTGGCAGGACCTGCAGGCTGTGAAAAACGACCAGATCCTGAATGCAGACTCCAATGAAATCTCACGCCCTGGCCCCCGTCTGAAGGACGCAGCCGTGACGCTCTATGAATTTACCCATCCGGATGCAGAAGCGCTTTCTCCGGCTGCCTGAGAAACAATACGGGGGTGCATTGCGCATCCCCGTTTTTTTGAGGTTACTATGCACCGAACATCGTTCTTCTTTCGCCTTATCTTCCCGTGTGGTCTTCTCCTTGGCGTACTGCTTCTCTGTATCTGTGCAGGCTCAGTTTCCATTCCGCTTTCAGACACGCTCGCCTGTCTTTGGAACAGTCTTCTCGGAAAACCGATTCCGGAGGGCATCGCCAAATCTATTATTCTCTCTGTCCGCCTGCCCCGGGTTCTATGCGTTGCACTGTGCGGTGCCGCACTTTCGATCTGCGGAGCCTGCATGCAGGGGCTTCTTCGCAATCCACTGGCTGACGGCTCCACACTGGGCGTATCCGCCGGCGCTTCCCTGGGTGCTGTCATCTCCATGGCCTTTGACATCCGGATCCCGGGAATTCCCTATGGCGGAACCATGGTCATGGCCATGCTCTTTGCCTTTGGCAGTCTCCTGCTGATCCTGCTTCTGGCTTTCTCCATGGACCGTACTTTTTCCACGTCCAGCATTATTCTCATAGGCGTTATCTTTTCCATGTTCGCATCCAGTATCACAAGCCTTGTGATTACCTTCTCCGGAGAAAAAATACGTTCCATCACATTCTGGACCCTTGGCTCCCTGTCCGGGAGCAATATGACCTATGCCGGGATTCTGTGTCTGGCGCTTTGTCTCTGCGCCAGCCTGATACTTCTGCACAACCGGGAACTGGATGCCCTGGCCATGGGAGAAGAAAACGCCCAGCACATCGGCGTATCCGTCCGTCGTGTCAAGCTTGTCCTTCTCATTGCCGTATCAGTGCTGATTGGCATCTGTGTATCTACCGGCGGAACCATCGCTTTTGTCGGGCTGATCGTGCCGCACATGACACGCATGCTCACTGGACCTTCTCACAGGCAGCTTCTGCCCGTTTCTCTGCTCTTTGGCGCCATATTTCTTCTGCTGGCTGATCTTGTCAGCCGGACGCTGCTGTCCCCCATTGAGCTTCCTATCGGCGTCATCACGTCCATTGTGGGTTCTGTTCTTTTTCTGATCATCTTTCTTCGCAGTCGAAGGAGGCGATAAGATGCTTACGGTCGATCACTTATCTGTCTCTTACCGTAAGGACCTGCAAGCTGTCAGGGATGTCTCGTTTTGTCTCGAGGAAGGCCAATGGCTGATGCTCTGTGGGCCGAATGGCGCCGGGAAAACTTCGGTCCTTCATGCCATCACCCGCACCGTTCCCTTCTCGGGTTCAGTCATTGTCATGGGAAAAGACCTGCGCACGCTGTCACACAGGCAGCTTGCCCGAAAACTGGGTATGCTCTCCCAGGTTCATTCCGTCAACTATGCCTATACCGTAGAGGATATTGTGCGTCTGGGCCAGTATGCACACAGACAGGGGCTGCTTTCTTCAGGCAACCGCCATGAAGAGGATCGCACACAGGAGGCACTCACCGCCACTGGCATGCTGCCGTTTCGCTCACAGAGCATGCTCACCCTTTCGGGAGGTGAAGTGCAGCGTGCCTTTCTTGCCCAGGTATTCGCCCAGAACCCGGCCATTCTGCTTCTGGATGAGCCTGCCAATCATCTGGACCTGATATATCAGAAGCAGATCTTTGGTCTTATACAGTCATGGCTGCAGGTGCCCGGACGGGCTGTTCTCTCCGTAGTGCACGATCTGACACTGGCCAGACGCTTCGGAACGCACGCCATACTCATGGATCAGGGAACAATCCTTACAAAAGGTACCATTGACGCAGTATTTACACCTGCGCATTTGAATGCCGCCTATCACATGGATGTCTATGCCTGGATGCGGGAAAACCTCCGTGTCTGGTCCGATTCCTGACAGATCACAGCATCATGCGCATCATGGCAAGCCCCGTCCTGAGAAAAAAACATTGACAGCCAATGCGTAGCACGGGACCGTAAGATGCTGAAGCCGCATTGACTGACAGCCCTGCATGAGCCGTCTTTTTTGAAATCAAACGGAAAGGAATCATACACGTTTCTGCGTCATTGATTGTCTTCCGGGACATTCGCTCCAATGCACAATCTTTATCCGCCCAGATCCCGCCAATAACACTTAGCTGCCTGCCAGAGAACAGTCCATATGGTCCCGGCACAAGCCTGATTGTTCTCTTTGGGCCAACAGTAAGTCTTCCCTCTCTTCCTTCCTCGTTCCGGAACGGGTTTCTGATTCTGAGATCAGTTTTCATATGGATTCTGATCGCATCAGTACTCGCTGCAAAACAGATGTGTATGGTCTGGTGATATTATGTGTTATTATTCACTTTATTTGCGGCGAGTTCGTCAACTGATAGTCAGATTCTATGAGGGAGAAATCCCTGAATTTGACGTGAAACGCGTCACGATTGAT
>CACWXY010000021.1 GCA_902764915.1 uncultured Eubacteriales bacterium
CAGTCCCACAATGATTCTCTTCAGTCCAGCTGCACGGCGCTGGTTTTCATACCAGGTTTCAAAGCTGGTAAATCCTTCTGCCGTGTTGTTAAAGCCAAACGCCTTCTTGCTGAGCTCCATCCCTCGGTTATCGAACGCTCGAGCCCAGTGTTTTTCACTTCCAATGTCGATTCCGATCACCATGGTATCATTGGTAACTTGTTCGATCTGTGCGGTTGAAATCCGCTGTTCATACTCATGACTAGGCTCCTCGCATTGTCGAGGAGCTTTTCTATACCGAAAATGTAGGTTAGTGAATGTCTTGAAAAACCTTTGTATTTTGCATATAATCACTCATGTGTAGGTTAGTAGCAGGAGGTTTTTCAGGTGTTTATTCATGCAGTACCAGACAACCGGGGCAAGAAGGATGGCTATTTCTGTTCATTGGTAGAATCATCCAGAATCAATGGAAAACCAACGCATAAGATCATCCTTTCGTTCGGTTTCATATCATCAGACCGTGTGCCTTATCTGAAAGCTGCTTTCAATCGTGGCGATCCTGAAACCATTCTGACTAATGAAAAGCGTAGTTTAGAAAAACGGCGAAAGGAGCACGAAAATGAATAAGCAAAATGGTAATGGAAGCAAAGGCGAATCATTGAAACAGTCAGGCACCCGCATCGAGTGCACCATTAGAATCACTCAGCCAGATGGTAATGTTATTGAGGTAGAAACATCATCAATGGGGATTATTCCTGAACTTGAGAAAATTGATCTGACGACCCGAAAAGGGTTCATGGATTTTATCAGCATGGCGGATAAGGGGATCGTTGCCATACGAAATGAAACGGCGAAAAAGGCTCTGGAAGCTTATGCCAACGAGGCATTAAAAAAAACGAATCCACAACAACAGAACGGCAAATAGAAGCGGAGAGCGGAGCATTTTCCTTGAATGTACCAGAGCCGTTGACCAAAGGGATGAAACCCAAGGAACACTTCTGGTCTGCTGAAATCATCGCTCTCACAGAAAACACATGGATCAAAATGACCAACCGGGTTGGAATCGCTTTTCTGAATCGACTTCTGCACCGGGATGGAACCGAATCTCTGAAGATGAAGACCCTGTCCGAAATGTGTGACCGCCACGGGAATGAGCTGATGGATTATCAGAATCAACACGCCAGTAGTATTCTCGTTGAACATCACTTTGATCCGGAAACGGGAATACCACAGGGTGATGCTGATCTCAACTCACTTCAGGAGAATGGATCAGAGAATGTCCCAATAAGCCAGGAAAGAAAAGCGCAGATTGACGAGTATATTGAAAGGTACAATAGCAGTAAACAAGACGGGATATCTATACAGATGACGGATCAGCAGTGGAGTAACCTTGAAACTCCAGATATGTCAACAGTCTACATTGCTTTGGATGGTGTTGGGGTAAAACGCCAGAAGGACAAGCGGGAACAGGATAAGGAAAAGCAAACAGCCCCACCTGCAAATGCGGAAGAAAACCTGTCTGCTGCTCCAAAGCAGAAAGGCCGGCCGTCTGTCGAAACATCTGTTGCACACATCAACATTGGCAATAATCGATATGTGCTGCTGGCAGACAGCATGATGAAGCTTTGCTTGTATGTCCTTGCATTTCTGCTGGAATTCAATCTGCTTTCAGGTTATCGTCTTGTATTCCTGGCAGATGGTGCAAAAGACATCAAGGCTTCATTGGAAGCTGTCTTCGGTTTTCGCCGCTATACTGTTCTTCTCGACTGGTTCCATCTGCGAAAGCACTGTGCCGAGACCATCTCGATGATGCTTCGGGCCGGAAAGGAAAACAGAGATACTCAGTATCGAATCAAGCGTACATTATTCCGACATCTATGGTGTGGGAATGTGCAAGGTGCCATTTCGTTTATTCAGGGCCTCTCCAGCGATACAATCAGAAACGAAGCACGTCGCAGGGAACTGATTGAGTACCTGGAAAGAAAAGAATATGCCATCCAATGCTATGCCGTTCGCCGTTATCTTGGTCTCACGACAACAAGCAATCCTGTTGAGAAAGCCAATGATCTAACGGTGGCCAGGCGACAGAAGAAGAAAAGCATGAGCTGGTCCAGACATGGCAGCATCGGGTTGGCTGCGCTCACTGCGTTGTATATGAACAATGAAGCGGAAGGTTGGCATGAATCTCACACATTGTCATATGGGATGTATGAGAAATACGGGGATGGAATGGTTGCAGCATAAGCCAATTATTCTACCCCTATGTTTTTCGTATGCCTTTCAACCGCACAGCTCGAACTTGTTTTATCTTTTCATTTTGGGTATGATTCATTTCGGGTACCTCCTGTTTTTTAGGTTCGCTAACGCCCGGTCAGCGTTCCTATCTTACTATGGGGTACCCTCCTTTTCAATTGACCGCTCCTTCATCGGTCAGTTTGGATTATACAGGAAGCTGTGTTCTACTACGGACAAAAGGCACTGCTTTGGGCCTTCTGTCCCTCCTTACGCTCTCTCGACTTCGACCTGCTACTCTGCTTCCGGATGCCTCTCGCCGGTGGCCTTTTCCAGGACGCTGCTCTCTTCGTCAATGTAGCAAAGGTGGTTTCCGACCTTGACCAGCCTGACCTCTTCGTATCCGGGGTAGTTGGTGCGGATAACCTTGGCGTTTCTGCTCTCGCCGTCGTAGCTCTTGCCGTCCCAGCCGTTAAAGGTGAAGCGGACGCTTTCCTTCGTCTTTGTAAAGTGGGCTTCACCTCCAAACCGCTTTTTTCCCCTTCAGCTCAGTGAGCATGTTACCGTACTAAACTGTACATATGAAGTGGGATTTCAGATCTTTTTCCCTTTATTCAAAGTAATCTTTTACGAAGTTTTCTGCCAGTCTGCGGGCATTTCTTGTGCGAATGACACCGTTCATTTTGGTCTGCAATCCTCCTCCACAGAAGCAAAAAAGGAGGGAGACCCTATTTCAGATCTCCCTCAATACAGCAGTTAAAGCCGGATACAATAATCCAGGCTGATCCAGCCAGCGCCGGATTTCCCCATCCGCTGACGCTTCCATTGCCTGAGCAGTCTTCACGATGGTGTATACGCTTTTTCATCTCTTAGCGGCCTGTCTTTCCGCTCTGGATGCCTCAATCTCGGCATTGATCTCATCCAGGGTCATCTCAGAAACCCCATTTTTCTCAGCCATTTCACTGATTTCCTGCATAGCTCTGAAGCCGCGATCTGCTTGATAGGGTTCTTTCGGAAGCGTCATACGAAAAGGGATTCCGTTTTCCATGACAGACCTTTTCAAAAACATTCTGACAGCCGTGGACGTGTCAATGCCCAGATTCTCGAAAACACGAGCGGCTTCATCCTTAAGGGAATCTTCCACACGTACCTGCAATAACGACGTTGCCATAATCATTGTCCTCCTCTCTTGAGTACGTAAGACAATTATATTACGTTGTCGTTCAAATAGTAAGTGTTTTCTTGTGAACGAGCTGTAACGTTTTCAGACAATGAAAAAAGCACCTCGGATAAGCCAAGATGCTGAATTTAATCGGGCACTCAAAGTCTACTTCTTAAACAGATCAATGTGAGAACCTGTCCTGGAAAGCGTTAATACAAGAATATCATTCTCCAGGTAATAGATCAGCAGCCAGTCGGGTAAAACATGAAGCTCTCTGTGTCCTTTCCAATCTCCACCCAACTCGTGGTCATCGTATTCCTCAATCAACTTTTGCTGTTGATCTCCCCTGGCGATGAGACGAATTACCTCGTCTAGCTGGTCGATATTGTATCCACGCTTTATCGCAAGTTTATAGTCTTTCTTGAAGCGGGTTGACCATTAGATCTTGTATTTATCAGAGCTGCTCATCGCTTCAGTTCCTCCAAGGCGTCGTCCACATCGAGTGCTGCCACCTCAGGATCCTTTGCAATTTTCTCAGCTTCGAGCATAGCTGACAGTGTCTCTTTGGTTGGAATATCCAGGCGCACATCAAAGGGAAAGCCTCCTACAGCGACAGATTTCTTCAGAAATACATTGATTGCTGTACCAAGGGACATGCCGAGCGCAGAATAAATTGCTTCGCTTTGTGACCGCAGCTCCGAGTCAATGCGGTGCGTGTAAGATGAAGTTGCCATAATCATCCTCCTTAAAGCAATAGCTGTTCTTCGCCTTCAGTCTTACAGCATTTATCTTGCAAGGTCAAGCGTTTGTGTTAGTTTTGAATCTTCTCTGCCTACTTTCCTTGACCGTAAAGGATATACCCGTCACTCGCCAGATGCAGCCAGTCGCCTTCCAGCGCCAACACCTGCACAACAGTACCCTCAGGTCTGGTCGCGATAATCGTGGAATCCATGGACGGCTTCTTGCGCACATTCATCAGGGATTTCAGACGATACTTTTCTGTCACAGGTTCAGTGACTTCGGGCTGCTTCGGTTTCTCGGAGATGACAGGCGCGGCTGTGATGATATCCTTCACAGGCTCTTCCACCTGTTCCTGCATCTGTTCCTCAACCTTCTCCTCCACAGGGCTTACAGCGCCCTGGTAGACACACTCTTCATCGCTGTAGACCTCTGCGCCTTCGGCATCCGCCAGCTTCTTGGCAGCAGTCAGGGTCTTGAGCTTTTCCAGTTCCTCACCGTCCTTCACGACGGTATAAATCTTGGTATTCGCCATTGATTATTCCTCCATCTTCTGAGCTTCCACGCCATACTCCTGGCAGATGCTCTCCACCTCGGTATGGTCAAGTATCCGGTTGATCCTAATCCGGTTTGAAATAATCCAGGGGAAGGGCTGGTTCGGAAGTAGTAATAGTCGGAAGGCAGAATCCGCTTTCCGTTCTTCGGAACTTCCGCATCCTCTTCCCCATCGATTTCGTATTCGCACCAGACCGTGCCCTTGCGCTGTACCAGCTCTTCGCCCTGCCTCTTCCCGATCCAGTCTGTGAACGGGACTTCTGTACTGTGAAAACCCGGGCGGAGAGCCAGAGGACCCAGCCTGCTCTTCACATGTTACTCGTCTGCCAGCTCTCCGATCCCGGCTTCCAGCCAGATTCCCATGGGCATCTCCCACCCCGTTTCCACAAAGAGCGGATACAGCTTTCCGGCTTTTAACCGGAAGAGCTTATATGTTTTCAACTTCGCCCCGCTTAATCCTGGCGATCAGGGCTTCACCCGCGCCAGTCACGATGGCATTGATATCCACATTGGCAGCCTTCAGCACGCCGATGCCGGAATCAGACATCTTGGCCAGAGCGCCGTCCAGCAGGAGCTTGCCAAGATTCGCAATTTCCTCCTGGGTCAGCTTTCCGTCCGCAGAGGCTTCCTTCAGGCCATGTACTACTGTTTGGTTCAGCTCCAGAACTGTCTGCTCCGCGGCATTCGTCAGCTCACCCACAGCCGCGTTGATGGTCTTCAGCGATACCAATGTCTCTATGATCACAGTATTCATGCGTTCCTCTCTTTCTCCGTTTAACGCCCGGACGGCAAAATAAAAAGCACGGCTGTCCGTGCTTTTGGTAAAGACACCCCACCGCTTTTTCAGCGGGGTCATGTGTGAATCAGACATGTATGATGCATTTTTCTTCGTAGTAAGGGATCAGCGAATCATGTGTAATGAAGGACATGTTCTCTGCTTTTGCCTGCGCAACCAGCATCCGGTCAAATGGATCATGGTGAGGTGGGGCACCTTCAGCTCTTTTGATTGTCTCCAGGGCAAAAACATGCTTATCCCTCATTTCCATAGGCAGGAATCCAGCCTCTTCACAGAACTGCGAGAGTTCTTTTCCGGTGAATGCAACGTGTTCAGGATGGATGGCATGTTTGATGGAGATTTCCCAGATGGAGACGGAGCTGTAATAGATCGCATTTTCCTGATCCAGGATCATTTCCCGTGCCTTCTTCGGAAGTCTTTTATCTTCGTTCAAGGCCCAGATCAGGATATGCGTGTCCAGGAGCAGATTCATAACCCACCTCCAAATAATGCCGCAACCTCATCGTTATACTGATCCAGATCCTTTGGAGACTTCAGTTTGCCCTTCGCTACACCGATGCGTTTTGAAACGGGCACATCATTGTACGGAACCATCTTTACCACCGGTTTTCCATATCTTGCTATGATAATCCTGTCCTCTTTCCCTGTTTCAAGCATCCTCACCATGCTGGACAAATTTGTCTTTGCTTCCAGAATGTTCACCTGCATAGGCACACCTCCACAAAATACAGCACGATCACAAATGCTGGTCTTCTTGACCATATTGTACTCGAAAGAGAGAATCCTGGCAAGTCTTTTCTGAAATGCTTAGACTGTACTCATTTCCACGTTCTCCGGGAGCAGCGGATAAAGGCCCAGCACGTTGTTCTTCCCATCCCTCACGATCTGTGAGTAGGAATTGCCCCACAGGAGAAGGTGCGTCATGACCGCCTCCCAGTAGGAAAAGCTCGTCATCTCAGGATTCGGTTCCCGATACAGGATCTTGTAGAGCGGATGGTCCTGGGCTTTCTCCTGCCCGTCGGGGTCTGTGACCCTGTACAGATGCAAGGGAAGCTGTGCCACCGATTCCGCCAGGAGCCGTACACAGGCATAGACCGTAGCGATCTGCATGGCGGATTTCTCATCCACCTGCTCGCCGCTGTTGGCCCTGCCGAAAACAAACAGCGTTCCCGAATCCCGGACATCGTTCCGGACATCCGGCACATGGGGAGCGTCCCTCGGGTTATTGAACCCAAGCCAGTTCATAAAGCCCATGGGTTATTCCTCCTTCTTCATATTCACAAGCATAAAAATAAGCACCCTGGATTTCTCCAAGATGCTTTTCTCCGCTTCATTCAGTTATTTCAGACCGCTCATTTTCTTGTATATGTCACTGCGTGCTCCTGCCAGGAGTGTTCTGATCACTATGATCTTCCCATTGATGATGGCATACACAACACTGCAGTCCCCAAGCCTGATCCGGTAGTAGTCATTCCGCTTTCCCTTGATCCGTTTTACATCGACCTTCTCCGGATGATCCCCCATAAGCAGTTTCTTGATCGCGTCTTCGTATTGTGTCCTTACATCCTCATGGGTTTTCAGGTATTTGTTAGCCGCTTTCGTATACTGTATTTCATAGCTAAACCCTGCTCTTTTATCCATCGGATGCCTCCACTCAAACCGTAAAACGCTTTGTGGACGCAATGGTCAGATCATCATCGGAAAGACCTTCGATTTCTGTCAGGACTTCTTCGGCTTCTTCATCAGAAGCGTCCTGGACATTTGCGGTCAGTCGGTAGAAAGGATCGCTCTTGAGTTCCGCGATATACTCTTTGACTGCATTCTTGATCAGGTCTGTGACAGACATATTGAATATGCCGGCGACGTGCTTCATGTCACGAATTTCCGCTTCATCCATTTTGAAATTCATAGCTTTCGTTGCCATGGTCAACACCTCCTTGTCGTTCACCAGCAGTATATACCGTAAAGATGGCAAAGACAAGTGATGCCGTAAAGTAATTGTCAATTCGCTGAGAACGATCCGGTACAGGGTTACTTACCCTACACTGCGCCCTCCTTGGACATTTCGTTGATCCGATCGCATCATGCCCCGTCAGTTTCCTGATCCATTTCAGCAAGTACCGTTATGCAGCCGTCGTCATCTGCATGGGTCTGCACTTCCCTTTTCCAGCATCTCTTCTCCCTGCGTTTCGCCAGCCGTCTGTTGAACTTCTTCATGGTCGATGATTAACTCATGTTGTTTGCGTCCGAGCCTAGACAATGCTCATGTTCTCTTCCTCCTTCGTGCCTTCTTGCATGTGCATATTCGCTCTGCGTGGGATGGAAGTCAACCGGTAATGTGGAGATTATCTATCTTTCTTCTATCATCTACCTGACTCTTTCATCACCCTGCTTCTCCCGCCAACGCTGGATCCGCTTCGCGTTTCCGCTCTTTTCTTCCAGGTCGTACACTGTCCGCTCATATGGCAGATACATCTTCACCAGGGCTTCTGTGACCGACAGCTCCTCCGCCACTTTCTTCACGGATCCAAGCTTCTCATGCTGTTCCCGGATTACCCTGCTGGTTTCTGTGGTCCAGCAGCCGCCGGTGATGAGAATCTTCCGGATCTTCGCTGTGGAAAAGTCTATCCCACGTTCTGCCAGTCTCTTCTGAAAAGCTCCAAGCGACTCATGCATCGCCTTTCGCCCCGGTGACCAGTCCGCACCTCCCGGCTTTGAATCCTCTTCCCGGTCATTATACACATCGTCATACAATTTGCAGATTTTATCGATAAACTCCTGGCTGGGGTTATCCTTCTCTCGTCTTCTCCGATCCATGGCAACCTCCTAAGAAACACATTTCAAGTAACACGATTGTACGATTACTGAGCGATTCCTGTCAAGTAACTGTAGCTCATTGTTTTCAAGTAACGCATATCAAGTAACACAAGATTAGAAGAACATGCCGGGTTGAAACCCGGCAGCGGAGCTGCGCGGAGGTTCACTTGACTGGAGTCGGATCAATTATTCTTGATCCCAGTCGCTCTCCCTATGCCGGACATAATCCCAGGCCATCGGAACAATCCGTCGCTCTTGTTCCCCTGTTCAAAACTTTATCCCCTAAGTTCGAAAAGATAACCGTTGACTTATAGGGACAGCAGAGCCAATATGACGGAAATTCCGTCTGCTGAGGAACACCGTCACGGCCAAATAGGAACACTCTCACGGAGAAGAAGAACATCCCATATAATTGGTATGGCACCTCTGTTATAAATGCACCGGCTTTCCCGATCACCATGGGCAGACCATTCTGCGATAATCCAAGGTACTCCCGGAGATGCCTGATTTTATCTGGCAATTCTTCCAATATATCCCTACCGCCTCTAATTATTGTAAAACAATCATTCGCCGCACACCATCAAATATCCTGCTCTGAGAGCATTCCTCTCAATTATCGCCATCCCCGTGAAACTATTTCTCTTTCTGAGCTGAAGCTATTTTACCCATGGCCTCATCTCTACTCCCTGTGCCGGACACAATCCCGGCCATCTTAACCATCTGCTACGCTTTCACTATCCACCCATCTCCTGACCTTGTCCATCAGCGCATAGTCCTTCCTATGTCCACCGGCTTCAATTTCTACAATCGTGACTCGCTGCACTCCAATCAATTCTGCAACCTGCTTTTGTGTCAGGCCAAGCGCCATTCTCCTTTCCTTCAGCTTTTTATCCAGTTCCTCAGGCTTGCCAATCTGATTCCACAAACCCTTTCTGATTTCTGGATGGGCATCAAGAAAAGCAATGAGATCATCATTGACAGGATAATCTTTAGCTTTCTCATCGCCTGTCAAAAGCCACTTCTCACCAACGCCCGTTGCCTCCGCGATTCTTCGGATCTGTTTTATGCTTGCTTCCTTAGTGCCATTTTCAATTGCTTCATAAGTAGGCAGGCCAATCCCGCACAGCTTAGCAAAACTATATGCTGTGCGTTCTCCGCGCAACGAAATCAGCCGATCACGAATAGTTTGATTCGCAAAGTGTCTTCCTTCATCAGTAAATAAATCCCCTGCACCGAAAACAAGATATTCTTTACTGACTCGGTATTTTCTCCCAACACTTGAAATCACACCTATGCTGGGCAAAACGTCTCCGCTTTCAAACCTTTCCCATTGATAGGGTTCAATGTCAATAGATTTCGAGAGCTGTACAGAGGATAGTCCCAGCGCAGATCGTACTGCTTTTAACCTATCCTGCAGGCCGGGTTCATAGGCCGCTTCGTTTACAATCATACATTTTCTCCTTGACAGCTGTGAAATATATGTGTTATCTTATTTGAGCTCATTCATTCACTTTTACGCAACAGTCTTCCCTTTCCCAGGGAAAAGGAGGATCAGTGCATGGCTCCTGTGGTAAAAGAAACCAGGTCTTTCATTGAAGTTAAGTATTTCGATCCCGCAACAGGACACTATGGGTGTCCCTGGATCACTCTGGAGACAGATCCAACTACAAAAAGTATATTGGATTTTCACGTTGAATTTGTGGATATTGAGAAGGGAGATGAATCTGATGACTCATATCCTCCATAACGATTCTAAATCGGAACAAAATCCACTCAGAAACCATATACATCCAGATCCTCTGGGCATCTTCATCACCATCCAGGAAGCCTCTTCGCTCTCCCACGTCAGCGCTAGATCATTTCTCAAAGCCCTCTATCGAGGCGTCATTCGTTCCCCTGATCCGCTTTCTCAGCCAGAACCGCAATATAAGAAAAACCAGGAGCAACTGAATTATCTTTACAACGCCATTCGCATCCCGCTTTCCGTCCTGAAACCATTTGCAATCATGGCGTATTGGAATCAACACAAGAACGATCATTACATTGATCTTGATCTTGGAGCAGAACTGAATGAACATGGTTGGAAAGGAGTATTCCAGCTTTGTGAAAACATTCTGACCCTGCTCAAAATTGATCATCGCAATTCTTTCTATTATTCATCCAACCAGGCGCATTTACTAAAGGAACTCGTAGCAGATGCCGGGCTGTCACGATCGACCTATTTTGAGGAGCTCAGAAAAATGTATCAAATAGGCTATTTCAAAAGCCATCAGGCTATGCTCAAAGGGATCATGCATGTCTCTCTTTGTCCTGCCTCAGAAGACTATCTGTCAGAGCATGTCATTCATTTCAATCATCCGTCCTGCGAGGACATGCGACTGGCTCTGGTCGAAGAAGCCAAATTGCGTGGGCAGGATTTTTGCAGGGATTGTGCACACAACCCCTTAAGCAGCACTTTTAAGCAGGCAAAATCGGATCTCAAAAAAACAGTCCCGACTTTCTGCCTGAAGGAATGCCGAAGCCCAACGGGTGGCATGAAATATCCTGATAACCAATCTACCGTCTGGCGCTTTGTCAATTCGCTGCAGCCCTCTCTGATCTACTTCTGTCAGCACGAAAAGAAGAACTGGAGCAAGCATTTTCTCTACAAGCTTGATCGTCAGGCACGTTACTACGGAGAGGTTTTCTTCTGTGATTTCGTACAACTGGATATTCAGCTTGCCATCTACTACGCAAAAAACAAGCCTGTAAAAACCATGAAACCATGGGCCTGTATCATTTCAGATGGATATACAGGCGCCATTGTTTCATCCAGCGTCAGTCTCTGTGAACCCACAACACAAGATGTCATCCGATGTCTTGCTGTAGCGTGCGTTTATAAAGTAGATTCTCCGTTCCATGGCGCACCCCAATACTTTTATACGGATGCCGGCTCTGCACTCACTGCAACTGCCCTGCGGGGCGAAAAGAAAACAGAATCCCTTGAAGATTCCCTCAAAGAATCCTTTTTCACGGAAGGTTTTCTTCCCCTGATGAATATACAGTGGTTGCAGCAGCCGGACTCACATCCGTGGGTTAAGTCGATCGAACGTATCAATGAGACAATCCAGTACAAGGACCTCCCAAGCGCACCCGGTTGGAGTGGAGGCGCCAGGAGGAGAAAATTCAAAGCTATCATTGGGGAGGAGTTCAACCGACTGGTAAAGAACCAGGCCCTGTGGACAATTTCAGATTTTGCTTTTTTCTGGCATGATTATCTTGTTCCCGCCTACAACAACTATAAGAGCCCCGGCCAACAATCTCCTCTCGAAAAGTATGTGGAAAATCCAGATCTGCTCACACCATCCTGGAGTACAATCTCCGTATTCGCCGAGTCAAAAGACATTCCGGAGATTCGTCCCGATGGGATTATCCACAATGGAAGGAAGTATTCCTCCCCTGAAATTTTAAAGTATGTCAAAAATCCCGACGTACAGCTCTACATCTACGATTTCGGTTCCCCCATCACACATTGCATCCCTGTCTTTGTGAAAAACAAGAACAACGGCATCAATCGGTTTCTTGGCCTTGCCTACGAAAAAGAGGTCCTTAATATGGTTAATGAGGATCATCTTAAGCTTGAGCAAGAGCTTGCCATTCAGTATATCCAAACCAGGGACGTAAAGGATAAAGCTGAAGGTATCACTTACCTTTCGGAACTGATGAACTTCAACAATAAGATGTATATCAACTACACACGTGAAGAACGGAAAATCATTCGAACCCGGTATCCGACCAGAGTGGATAGATCGAAATCTGACCAGCTTGGTACACACCTGAGTTCTGAAGCGCTCAAAGCTAAAGCCGCTGAGTACAAGGCAATCGCTACAACGCTTGAAGTAATAGCCTGTCAGAAAGAAGGAAGCATGAATGAAGGAACCGCACGTTAAGTCGGATCTGACTTATCACTTTGTCTGGTGTACAAAGTACAGAGCGAGAATTCTGACGGAAGCCATCAGACCTCTGTGCAGAGATTTGATTCAGAAGGCCTGCAAACAACATGAGTTAATCATCGACCATGGCAAGGTTGCCATTGACCATGTTCATCTGGTGATCCAATGTCCGGCAAGCAAATCCCCAAGTCAGATCATGCACGATGTTAAAGGATGTGTATCCTATAATCTTCTGGCCATGCACCCGGAATTAACCGCAGGGCATCCCAAAAAGAACCTCTGGGCGCGTGGGTTCTATGTTGCATCAGTCGGAAGAGTTGATCCGGAGGTTATCGAAAACTATTTGAAAGAACACGATGGAACAGAAATCGAGGAGGCAGATACCGATGATCAGATACTTCTTTGATCCCAATACTCAGGAACATGAATTAAAAGTCGATCTTGTTGATGCATTTAAGGATTCAAAGGAAATGACTGATTTTTTAATCAACGCAGGACTGGAAGTCCAAACCGCCATTCTGGCGATTATTGCCAGAATATACCACACAGTCGATTATATCTGTTCGGATGGAAAAGGTATGAACAGGAAAAATAGAGACATGATCAAAGAGATTATGATTCAAACTGCCTGTCAGGACACTACAGTGGATACACTCAATGAGTTTATGAATGGTACGAATAACCCCTGAAAAGTGGGTTTTACAACCAATCAAATGAAAGAGTTAACCATGATGGGTACAAACCTGGCAACTATATCAAAAAGACCTGCAGAGACTGACGGTTTGAGGAATTGCCGAGCGCCGCGGGGAGCGAAAAAGATCCAAGGCGAAATGTAAAAAGTTCTAAAATGGCAAGTAGAATTCCCAGGAGAGCCACAGTCATTTCTTTGTCTTGGCGCATTTTCCCTCTTATACAGTATTTCTTTGTATCTCACTAGAAACCCGTTAAAAACCAATACCAACTGACTGAGAAAGGTTTTTAGTGTTCAAATCGTACTTTGTATAGTCTCATACATCGGGAAAGCTTCAAAACGAAAAAGAAACGAGACAGCCGCTGCGGCGGTGGTATAGCCACAATAAAGCAAAAAACAGGCTAAAGCCTGTAGTCTCTTATCTCCTGCCATCCCGACTCACTCGAATGACTTTTGCAGACGCCAAATGTGGGTTGTTACAGATAAGAAATGTAGTTGATTGCAGAGCAGACTCAACAAGGTATGTCATTCCTCTGTAACATATCAGTCAAGGGATAGAGTGCATCTCTTTCGCTGTCTGAGCATGTATGTTATTGCTGCAATCATCTACATTTGGGCTTTGCAACAAAATGCTTTTTTGTTATGCAACAGAGCTTCGAAGATCCACTTCGTTCTCCCATTCCTCGCCCCCACCTAAAGGTGGTGGTTTTAACCCCTGGATAAAATAAAAAAAGCTGCATCACGCAGGAATAATTGTATTTTGCATGTTCGTCCGGAAACGTGTGCAATATGACAGCATTCCGATTTCCTGGTCAAAGCAACCGATCATTTCAGATTCCGTAATCCCACACAGGCAGGCAAAACCTTCGTCCAGTGAAATATCATTCAGCTGGTTCAGGTCACTGAAGATACTTATCTTGTGAAACTTTGATACGCCTGTAATGAAGATGAACTGGATATACTCATCAAAACTCTTCAGCGTACTGAAAAAGCCTTTGAAGACATCTTTGTTATGCTCCTGCAGTTCCTTATGATCTATGACATCCAGCAGCGGCTTGTCATATTCATCCACAAGCACAACACATCGAAGACCGGTTTTGTTTACCGCCTCGATCAGCAGACTCTGGAAGCGCTCACCGAGAGACCCATGTTCTCCGTTGATGGCGTATTCCCTTTCCCATCTTTTCATCTGGATATTTAAAGCTTCTTCCAGAGCTCCCTGCTGCCGATAGTTTGCGCCATTAAAATCAAAGTAAAATACCGGGTAGGATTTCCATGCGTCCGGGTTACCTTCTTCCAGTTTCTCAATGGCCAGGCCGGCAAACAGTTCCTTCTTTCCTTCCCAGTACGCTTTCATCGTGGAGAGAAGAAGGCTTTTCCCAAATCTTCTTGGCCTGCTCAGAAAATAAGGCTTTCCCTCATGTACCAGACGATAAACATATTCCGTTTTGTCCACATAGACATATCCATCTTTTCTGAGTCCTTCAAAACCCTGAATGCCAATCGGAAGTTTTCTGGTCATCAAGTCCCACTCCTTTCCCGGTTCTGTCAAACCGTTTCTTGTTCATATTATATTCCATGATCAGCGAGTCTTGGACTATAATGTTCTGTCAAAATTCCTTGTTTCAGAAGATAACCCTGTACACGAGGGGCGGCTCGCCTTAACTATTCCATCAAGTCACGAAAATTGTTTAAAAATAGCCCTGTACATGAGGGGCAGCTTATTTCAACTTTCATTTTTGCCGTATTTTTCCGTGTCTTCAGGCCATTCAAACCGTGTGATAATAACCATGTACAAAGGGGGCTGGGGCTGCCTTAAAAATCGCATTTTTTGAGGGGCCAATCAATAGGCTGAAACCCTTGTGCCGCAAGGCCTCCAGCATTTTTCTTAACCGTGACCTCGAGGTGATTCCGAAAAAATCAGTCTACGTGCAAATACTCCACGTAGATTTGACCTGTCTCCATTTCATTATTTTCCACCATTTTCCTTCATTTTCTTAAGAAAACAGCCTGTTTTCGGTGAAATATGAAATCATGAAAGTCTACGTAAAAAATGCCAACGTAGATTATCTTGCCTACTGCTCTTTTCTCTCGCGTTCTACCAGATACGCACTGTTCACCGTCAGACGAACCATCTTTTTTAAATCCGGACTCAGTGAACGGTAGAGCTTCAACATCATTTCCCCATCTTTATCAGACTCGTCTTCATTTGTAATTATATTGCGATCATCTACCGCACCAGGCAGGTAAAGATAATGGACATGAAAGAAGTTTGCCAGGAACATCACATGTTCTTCCTTAGGCTGCTGTCTTCCGGCTTCCCACCTGTACACTGTATTTTTACTCACTTCAAGTTCTGCGCCAGGCTCTTCCTGTCCAAGATTTCTTTCTTCGCGAAGCT
The DNA here is from genome assembly GCA_902764915.1 of uncultured Eubacteriales bacterium. Taxonomy (GTDB): domain Bacteria; phylum Bacillota; class Clostridia; order Christensenellales; family Aristaeellaceae; genus UBA2943. The sequence continues at coordinate 15,304 of CACWXY010000021.1, forward strand.
CTTTCAGTCTTTCAGCAAATGAAGCCATCGATTGTCTTTTCTTTACGCGAAATGATTTTTGCGTCTGTCACACAGTTCCTTCATAGATCATCTTATCCCCGATCATGACAGGATGCACCCCGGTTTCCTTCTTCTGATTGAAGTTGAAGCTCAGCATATATCCTGTAGTTAGTCCGAAGTAATCCAGGTATTCGCTGATCTGTTTTTCTCCTTCGATGTTGTATCTCTCTCCGTGCCAGATCTTCAGTTCAATGATATATTGCTGCCCTAGATAATCGATGATTACATCGGTCCGCTTTTGATCTCTGGTCTGCGCTTCAATGTAATAGTTTCCTGTTCCGTTGATAATCGGCTTCAGATAAAGAAGGAACTGTTCCCTTCCGTCTTTTTCCCTGAATTTGTCCTCCAGTGGTCCGCAAACCTCATGATAGGTTTTGATAAAACGGTCCAGGATCAGGCGCACATTCAGCTTGCCATCTGACACGAAGATATTCTTCGCAAGATCCCCTTCTTTGGAAAACACATTGCTTTTCAATTCCTCTTCCGAAAGGAATAGATTATACAGCATCGTTTCGAATATTCTATTGGCTACCCTGACCGTATTGTGATCATTACGAATCAGACCATACATCTGCATCTGCTGAATAGATTCCTGCTGTGCGTTATAGGTCAGTTTTGTGCCTTCCATCAGAATGCTCCGGATCGACGCCTTCAGTTCCGGATAATTCGTCAGCTTGCCCGTGATGGACTGAAACAGGGTATTGTCCTCCGAGAGCAGCAGCTTTACCGCTTCATCCAGGCCGGACCTTGTCCAGGCTTTGGGCAGATCTCCCATCGACTTTCCTGCATTTTCATCCACCAGCTGGCAGATACGGCTCACAAGAAAAGGATAGCCGCTTGTATATGCACGGATCTGACGTGCAATATCTGCCGTGTCCATCCCCGTATGATGGTCTGCCTCGTATTCCTCCAGCATGCCTTGAATGCCAGACTCTGAAAGGCTCATATCGATATCAAAATCGGCCGCAATATTCCAGGGGCTGTTGACCTTATGCTGGTCTCCATCCCGGATCTTTGATTTGAGATGCTTTACGTCGGTCACACCAGCCAGGATGACTGACTGGAAAGCAGGCATTCCCTTTGTATCTCTGTTAATATATCCTTCTCTTAATCCAGCAAGAAAATCAAGGAAAACCTGATTATTTGTAGCGCTGTCCACCTCATCTATCATAAGGACAACTGGCTTCGGGGACGATTTACACCAGAGTCTTAAAAGCTTCAAAAGATCGTTCAGTTTATTATCTAAATGGCCAACAGCTATAAAGTTCTCCAGTCTATCCAGTATATTGGAAGGAATCTCAATAAGACCGTATTCGTTTTCTTCAAGGATCAGTTTTATAAGGCCATTGCAAAAGCTTTCTTCTGTCCTGAACGAAGCATCGCCTAAACCTTGAAAATCTATACTGATTACAGTGCAAGATTTCTGCAAAGCATTTCTCAAGGCATTTAAAGTCGTTGTCTTCCCATACTGTCTTGCACGGTTAATGGTGAAGTATTCCCCGGCATCGACCATTTTTTTTATTTCCGTCACCCGTTCGGAGAGATCAACCATGTAATGCTTCGATGGAATGCATACTGCTGTCGTGTTGAATTTTCTCATGATGCTCTCCTTTCTGCTCTTGATATCTTAAATGGGATTCGGAGGATTCATTCCTGACATATCAGTTGATTTTAGCATATCAGACTTTCATATCCTGCGTCCATGGCTCTGTCCAAAGAACAACCTTGTGTATAAGGGGCAGCTCTCCTTGACTATTCCATCAAGTCACGAAAAATGCTTGAAAATGACCCTGTGCATAAGGGGCAGTTTGTCTCAACTTTCATTTTTGCCGCTTTTTTCCGTGTCTATCGGCAATGCAGATGGCATGAAACTAACCATGTATATAAGGGGGCTGCCTAAAAAATCGCATTTTTCAGAAGCCTTCGAATAGGCTGAAACCCTTGTGCCGCAAGGGCTGTAGAGTTTTCTTTAACCGTGACCCCGAGGGGATTCCTGTGCATGTCCCTATTTGATGTCGATTTTTTTGATATCAAGTTCACTTAATCTCTACCCTGGTCTCATCCGTGATCAAGTCAAAAGCTTGATTTCTATTTCAGCCCTTCTATCCTTCTGTAAAAATCAATAAAGTACGAAGGCCCCTCCTGCCACAGCCCGGAATCAAAGTCATATAAACATTCATATGCCTTTGATGTCATCAGTTTCTTCCTTGTTTCCGCCATTGGCTTATCCTCTTCTCTTGCCAGATCTTCAATTGCATCCTCAAGTATCAGATCAGCGCAGGTGCTCATCTGTCTGTGTCATTCTTTTTCATCTCCGCCACCTGATCGGAGAGATCAACCATGCATGCTTCGATGGAATGCAAACCGCCCTCGCGTTGAATTTTTTCATGATGCTCACCTGGCTCCCCATCATGTCAGGCTGACATCGTTGAAAAGCATTCAACCTTTCTTCTTCAGCTGTTGTTTGCGCCATTCCTGACACGTACGGCAGTAGTTCGGCCAATGGGCAAGATTGGATGGAAACGAGAAATCCTGGCCGCAGCCGCGGCACTTTCTTGTGACGCGCTCGACAGGGCGGTATTTTGTCCTGCATGTCTGGCAGTAATTCGGAAAGTGCTGGACATTTTCCGGTACGGTGAAGACCTTTCCGCATTTCTTGCAGGTTCTTGTGATCATTCGCCGCTCTGCTCTGTATTTTGCTTTACAGTCTGCACAGTAATTGGGGATATGCTTCCATGTGGGATCGTAGGAGATTGGCTTGCCACAGGACTGACAGGGTTTCTCCATATGCTTCTGTGCAGGGAGCACCTGTGTCTGTACAGCAGGCGGCTCTTTGGAAAACAGTTTTTTCAGCCACTCGAACAAGGATTCGTTTCCTCCTTCTCAATCGTACCTCAGTCATCTGCCTTCATGGCTCTTTCTTGATAAGCAAACGATGTACAGGCGAGCTCCCTGTTTTACATTTTTTTGGCTGCAGCAGGGAAGCCAAACCGGAATGGATGACTGCAGCCGTTTTTCATGTCAGTCATCCGTCACAGGGATTGCTTTGTTTTCATTCGCAGAAGTGATGCTTCCATAAACAGATCGATCCGGCAGTTTTCCATCGAAGCGATTCTGGTGCCGAAGATCCTTGCAGCCTCCGTGTCATAGATCATTCAGTGTTTGGCTGCAGACGACAGTGTACAATTCTGTCTTTTCCGTCTGCCGGAAAGCCGCATGTGCCCCGATAGAACCAGATTCACACGATCGCAATGCACAGATCGTTCCTGCCTTTCCTGCGGATTGTCAGACAGAAACCGTGCGGAACGTTTCACAGCGCGCGCTTCCTTTTTCTATCTTCAGAACCATGCCCGCATAAGGAAGAGAGTACGGTAACCGCATACTGTCATTGCCAGTACTATCAGCCAAAGCTCATAATAAAAAGTGACTCACATAATCATGAGTCACTTTATCACTCTTCTGCGTCTTCATTTTTATGATTTTTTAGCACGAAACGCCGTGCTTGCCTCTGCATGCAGCATCGGAAACAGGATGCGTGCTGCAGAAGAAGCGCAGCGTTCATGTTTCGGGAAAGGCGAATTACTGATCCGCTTCGTGAATCAGACGATGATAGGTCGGATCTTTCTTGACGGTGGGGTTTTCCGTTTCCGGGTGATACGTTGTGACAATGGCGGAGACCAGATCGCGGATATTCTCCTTATTGGCATATGCGGCATCCATGAGCGGCGCCAGCTGACCGAAAAAGCGATCTTCATCAAAGGCTATGGGCTTTCCGATATAGATCAGATTATTCGCCGTCTTCTGAATGCCTTCTTCAGCCATCAGCTTTTCTTCATACAGCTTTTCTCCGGGACGCAGTCCGCTGTATTCGATCTTGATGTCCACATCGGGCTTATAACCGGAGAGCTTGATCAGATTACGCGCCAAGGTATCAATCTTTACGGGGCTTCCCATATCCAGCACGAAGATCTCTCCGCCCTTGGCATAGGTACCGGCCAGCATGACAAGGCTGACCGCTTCCGGAATGGTCATAAAGTAGCGGATGATATCAGGATGCGTAACCGTCACGGGGCCGCCGTTCTCGATCTGCTTACGGAACAGCGGAATCACAGAGCCGTTGGAACCAAGCACATTCCCGAACCGGACTGCCACAAAGCGCGTGCGTATATTGTCAAAGATCCGTCCGGAACCGTCCTTATCCGCGTTTTCCATGCCTACGTGGGTGAACAGCTGCGGGATATCCCGCACTTTACCCTGCACGATCTTGGCGTTGAAGGACTGGATGATCATCTCGCACAGACGCTTGCTGGCACCCATGATATTGGTGGGATTGACAGCCTTGTCCGTGGAGATGAGAACGAAGGTCTCGCAGCCGTGAACCATGGCGGCATACGCCGTCTTATAGGTGCCGAGGGCGTTATTCTTAATGGATTCACAGGGACTGTCCTCCATAAGCGGTACATGCTTATGGGCTGCGGCATGATACACGATCTGCGGACGGTAGCGCTCAAACACCTGGAAAATCCGCCGGCTGTCACGCACGGAACCGATCAGGACAACCAGATCCAGCTCGGGATACTTGCGCTTCAGTTCCTGCTGGATCTCATAGGCGCTGTTTTCATAGACATCAAAAAGGATCAGCTGTCTGGGGGCATGGGCCGCAATCTGACGGCAGAGCTCGGATCCGATGGATCCGCCGCCGCCGGTTACCAGAACGGTTTTTCCCGAGATGAAGCTGTAGACTTCTTCCATATCGGCCTTCACCGGTTCACGCCCCAGCAGATCCTCCACGGAGACGTGCTTCATGGCACTGACCGATACCTGGCCCAGCACGAACTGGTACATGCCGGGCAGCTGCTTCAGTTCACAGCCAGTTTCGTTACAGATCGCCAGGATATCCCGCTTGTCCTTGGCACTGGCACTGGGAATGGCCAGGTAGATCTTATTGACGCTGTATTTTTTGACAGAGGCAAAAATCGAATCCCTTCCCCCCACAATGGGCACACCTTCCATGGTGCGGTTCCATTTGTTGGGATTGTCATCGATAATGCAGACGACACGGTCATTGGTTTCCTTAGCCGAGTTCAGATCCCGGAGAATCATCTGTCCCGCGGAGCCGGCACCGATGAGCATGACACGACCGGCACCGGAATTATGAATCTTGTGAAGGGAACGGAGGTATTGAAGCATGCGATAGGAAAACCGCGGGGCCAGAAGGAACAGAAACTGGAACAGCGCCCCCAGAAGATAATAGGAAAGCGGGTACCGTCCATAGAGAAGCGTAATCCCCGCCGCGTGCACAGCGGAGGTGGCAAAGGACAGAACCAGCGTACGGGAGAGTACCGAGAAGCTGGCAAAGCGCCACATGTCCTGGTACATTTTTCCCTTCCAGAAGCAGACCACGCACAGCATGATATAAGGAAGGATCACCCGCATCGTCCCCCGAAGGAAGTGCCGCGGAATCTGCGAAAAGACACCGTCAAAGCGCAGAAAAAGCGCGCCCAGATAGGCAGCTGAAATCGCGACAGCATCACACAGAACCAGAAAAATGGCAATGATCTGCCAATGTTCCAGCGATATGCCCTTGCTTCGCAAAAAACGAACGATACCCAATATAAACCGCTCCCCAACCCAAAAAGTGCATCTGTATGCGCAAGCACTGCAGCGGCGGGATCGCATCCTCACCTGCAGGCGGATCGTGTAAAATAAAACAGGCTCAGCGGTATCCTACACCATTCAGGAGAAATGTTCCTGCGTTTTCAGGAGGACCTCTGAGCTTACAGTCAAATTCTTACATGTTTATCGTATCCTGTCAAGCGAAAGTTACGCTGTACCCAGTCACATCTGGCTGTGACAAACCTGCTTTGACCGCGCTGAATCCAGGCTCACCCGCTTTCGTTCGCGCTTTGTTCTGGGGAAGGCACCCTCGACAATCATCCGTCCAGGGAACGCCTGAAGATTGAACCCCAAGAACAGCATGCAGATTCTGTCTCCTGAAGTGCCAATACGAACAGGAGTGTACATTGGCCTGCCCGGCGGGTGCCTGACATTCCTGGATTTTCGAAATCAGCGGATAGGGATCCAGGGACAGCGGCAGCGTTTCAGGAAGCGCTGCCGGCTGTATAACCATCGGCATACAGACATGGAAAAATCCGCTTACAGGATGCATCGCTGCGCAGAAACAGGGCATGGTGATGACAGGAAAAAGCCCGGCGGAACATGGTTGGTTCTGCCGGACCTTCGCCGTCCAGACGTGCCTGCTGACTTCCTGTCATGCCCGCCTTTCGGAGAAAGGCATTGCTGTCCCGGAGGATCTTCTGTACCCAGGCACCGCAGACCGGATGCGCTGGCCACGATGGACTACGGCTGCATTTCTCCCCATCCGCTGCCCATTCGTGCAGCACGTTCTGTTATTCCCGCAGGAGACATATATCCGTGCTTCTTCCGAGCCTGTAAGGCACTCTCCGATCCCCCACCATGACCGCACTTTTTTGTTTCCCAAGAGGCCGGAGGAGCTGCTTTTCCTCATGGGAAAGTCACACCGGTAACATGGCGCATTCTCCTTGCAGTGACAGGCATGCCGGCATATTCTTCTCAGTCCAGGGACATTGTCTTCAGACGCGCTACCGCTTCCTGCGTCTTTTCCCGTGTGTTGAAGGCAGTAAGACGGAAATAGCCTTCCCCGCTGGGGCCAAACCCTGAGCCCGGTGTGCCTATGACATGGGCCCTGCTCAGCAGGAAATCGAAGAATGCCCAGCTGTCCATTCCCTGGGGGACCTTCATCCAGATATACGGTGCGTCCTTTCCGCCATAGACGGAGAATCCGGCCGCCGTGAGACCTTCCCGGATGATCCGGGCATTTTCCATATATTCGTCAATGACGCCCTGGACCTGGCTTCTGCCTTCCTCTGTATAGATGGCAGCGGCTCCGCGCTGTACCGGGTAGCTGACCCCGTTGAACATGGTGGACATACGCCGCTTCCACAGCGCGTTCAGTTCCACAGCGCGGCCGTCCCGGGTAAAGCCCTTCAGTGCATGGGGGACTACCGTAAACGCACAGCGTGTGCCGGTAAACCCGGCTGTTTTGGAGAAGGAATTGCACTCAATGGCCACTTCCCTGGCGCCTTCGATCTCATAGATGGAGTGCGGGATATTCTCTGTGGTAATGTACGCCTTATACGCCGCATCATAGATGATGAGCACATGGTTCCTGCGGGCCCAGTCCACGATCCTTTGGAGAGAGGCGCGGTCCAGGACGGTGCCTGTCGGATTATTGGGATAGCACAGGTACAGCACATCGACCTTTTCCCGGGGCAGGTCCGGCACAAAGCCGTTCTCTGCCTTACAGGGCAGGTAGCACAGGCGCGACCACTGACCGTTCACATAGTCCCCGGCACGGCCTGCCATGGCATTGCTGTCCACATACACAGGGTATACGGGGTCTGTCACAGCGATCACGGCATCTGCGGAGAAGAGTTCCTGGATATGGCCCACGTCACACTTGGCGCCGTCGGATATGAACACTTCATCATAGGCTATATCGATGCCAAGCGCGGCATAATCGTTCTGGATAATGGCGTTGACCAGGAAATCATAGCCGTAGTCCGGGCCGTAACCGCGGAAGGTTTCTGCATGGCCCATTTCTTCCACGGCCGCATGCATGGCGGATATGACGGCGGGCACCAGGGGCTTGGTCACATCGCCGATGCCCAGCTTAATCAGGTCGGCTTCCGGATGCTCCGCCTGATAGGCTTTCACCCGCCGCGCGATCTCGGCGAACAGATAGGATCCCGGGAGCTTCAAGAAATTCTCATTAATCAGAAACATACTGTCTTCCTTTCCTCCTGCCAGGTGCCTGCGAATACAAACGCTGCAGGGCCTTCCTGATAGATATGTCCGTCCTTATCATCCCAAAGGATGCGAAGATTACCGCCCTTGAGTTCCATGTCCACTTCCCTGGCGCACCGTCCCTGCACGGACAGCGCCGCAACGGCTGCACAGGCGCCGGTTCCGCAGGCCAGGGTTTCCCCGGAGCCGCGTTCCCATACGCGCATGCGCAGCGCATGATCCGAGATGATTTCCACAAACTCGGTATTGACGCCTTCGGGAAAGATTCCGGCGTGCTCGACAACAGGCCCGATCCGGGGCAGATCCCAGGCGTCCAGGTCATGGGTTTCAATGACAAAGTGCGGATTGCCCATGGATACCGGCATTCCCAGCACGGGACCGGACGGCGTTTCCACGGAAAAGCATCGGCCTTCCCGGGCACCGGTCGGAAGCATCGGATCCGAAAAAGCCGGAGCACCCATGTCCACGCGGACACTCCGGACGCATCCGCTATCCACCTGAAGGAACAGCCTTCTATGTCCGCTCAGGGTTTCCAGAAGAATGTCCGTCTTCTGCGTCATGCCTGTCTCATAGACATATTTCCCGATGCACCGGGCTGCGTTTCCGCACATGCGTCCCCGGGAACCGTCCCGGTTATACATTTCCATGGAAAAGTCCGCGCTTTCGGAACGGCGGATGATGACAATGCCATCGCTGCCCACGCCATAGTGACGATCCGACATTTCCCTGGCCAGTCGGGACGGATCCGGAATGGTTTCTTCCTCTCCGTTGATGTACAGATAATCATTGCCAATGCCCTGCATTTTTACAAATCGCATACTTCACCTCTGCCCGGCTCTGGTTGGACTTCCGTTACCCGCCCAGTATATCACGGCTTTTTCCCTCTTCCGATAAAAAAACACGGAAAACACAATCGGTTTCCCGCAGGCGGGCTTTTCCCACCCGGGAACCGTGCCGGATGGGGTGGACGCGGCGCAAGGCAGTCTGCCTTGCCGGGATGGTTTGGCACACGGTTTACGCCGCATACGACCGAAACGGCGCGGAAGCAGATGAGAGGACGGAACATGGACCGGCATGCCGTATGGTATGAGGGAGACGAAAAGTGCATGCGCAGCGGAACAGGCTGTCAAAGGAATACGCCAGGGAGCATTCCTTAGCCATAACAGGATACGGCGTTCCGCAGGCATCTCATGTAAAAAGCAGCTGCCGACCGAAAAAAAAGGAGGCTGTTCAGCTTGTCTGCAGCCGGACGAATATCTGTCTTTAAGGGCGAATACGAAACCGGTATGGAAGGTGTGACAGGCCGCTGTCCTGCAGACGGGTGGAGATGGCAGAGAAATGCATGCATGGATGAAGTGGCTGTCATGCGCTGCGACAGGATCGCACGCACGGTCATCACGGGAAAAGCATCCGCGTCAGTGACACAATGCGGACCGTGAAGATCGGCTGCCTCCAAAGGCCGTCTGCTGCTTTACACCCGGGGCAATGGCTCCTTGCCGGCAGCATCCTTCCGGACTGCGGTTTCACGCTGTTCCATGCAGTGCATCCATCGCATCAGGAGCGAACACATAAGCCGGAGGAAAATCCATGCTTTCAGCTAAATATAATGGAAACAACAAAACAGCATTCCATGACAGGAATGCTGCGATGATACCAACCGTACGGGATGACAGGCAATGTACAGGACAGCATGCGAAGCAGGCGGCCTAGCCCGTCACAGGAAGTCAGCACCGCTTTGCACGCAGGCGCGGCTCATTCGACGACGGCGACAATATCCATATCATCCGTATCTTTCGCAGGACGTGCTGCCTCGCCTTTACTGCGCAGATTCTCGTTCATCTCCCTGAGCCGGGTAATGCGGGACGCGATGCGCACATTCTGCATGGTTTTCGACTTATACTTATCAAAGATCATACGGGAGCCCATGCTTGCGGGAATGGCGGCCCAGATGCCGACGGCCCCGGATACGAGTGCGCCGACGCCCAGCGCGGTTCCTGTCTTCACGATCCGCCGCAGTGCGTCCTTGGTTCCGGTCCTGGCAGGCTTACGGCCCAGTATGACCTTGGAGCCTTCCACAAACGCGATCAGCACAAAGGGAAGCGCTGTCAGCGCGGAAGAGGTAAGCTCCGGCAGAAGACCGGTCTCTTCCAGAAGACCGCTGTCCACCGCGACATTATCCGCATAGGTCAGTCCGGTCGTGATCGTATCGACCAGTGTATCCTTCTGGCGGGATGCATATTCCCGGACCATTTCTTCATAGGTTTTCACAGGCATTCCCTCCTTTTACAGCATGGACTGAATCAGGTGCATGAGCGTAACCAGCACCCAGGCGCCGGCGCCGATGGACACAAGCCGGGTGATCTGTGAGAGAAAGCCGCCGGACACCTGCCATCTGCCCAGGCGGATCTTCTTGCCCTCCCGGTGCTTTTCGATCTGTTCGAGTTTTTCTTCCAGCGCATCCATCCGCCGACGGATCTGTTCTTCCTGCTGGTCCATACGCGCCAGCATGGCGTTCAGGTCCTGGGAGACACGGCTGTCCAGTTTCTGATTGTCCGCATACAGCGCGTCAATATCCGAGCGCAGCTTATTCTGGTCTTCACACAGGCCTTCCGCGACCATGGTCATTTCCGATGTAAAGGACTCCACCAGCTGATGCGTGTTCTCCCCGCGCACGGACGCGATCGCCTGCCTCAGACGGCGGATCGGATTCATTTCCTTCAGCGGTGCGACTGCCTTCTGCTGCTCTTCCTGCATGCTGTCTCCCCCTTTCCTGTGGTCTGCAGCCCCATTATACCACACTCTTTTCTCCTGCGAGGTGACAGATAGCTTAAAAGCGCATTAGAAGTTTGTCAATTTTTCCGTATTGCTATACAATGCCCACTGTTATCCATGCCTATGGAAACACTTGGAAAGGAGTCGATCCAAGATGAGCCGTTTAAGCGGTGTATTACTTCCTGTCTTTTCGCTTCCTGGACAGGGCGGCATCGGATCCCTGGGAGAGGAAGCCTATCGGTTTGCGGACTTTCTGCATGAGAGCGGATGCCATATCTGGCAGGTCCTGCCCATGGGGCCGACCGGTTACGGCGAATCCCCCTACCAGTCCACCAGTACCTATGCGGGCAATCCGCTTCTGATTTCGCTGGAAACCCTGAAGCGGGAAGGCCTCGTGACCTTTGCGGAGGAGGAACTGAAGACTGCGTCATCGCCGGACCGCATTGATTACGAGTCTGTCCGTACAGTGCACGAGCGGCTGCTGCACCGGGCGTTTTCCGAGTCATACGACCGTCTGGAGGCGGATATCCGTGCTTTTGAAAAGAGCCAGAGCTGGGTGCATGACTTTGCGCTGTTTACGGCGCTGAAAAAGCACTTCGGGAACGCGGCCTGGCAGTCCTGGCCGGAGGAGGGCCTGCGTCTTCGCAGACCCAGGGAACTGGCGGAATGGGAGCAGAAGCTTTCCCGTGAGATCGCCTATGAAGTCTTTGTCCAGTACCTGTTTGACCGGCAGTGGGAGCGTCTGCATGCCTACTGCAGACGTCTGGATATCCGGCTTTTCGGTGATATGCCGATCTATGTGGCGGAGGACAGTGCGGACACATGGACCAACCCGCGGGTCTTTCAGCTGGACCGCAACCGTGTGCCCAAGCGTGTGGCCGGTGTGCCCCCAGACTATTTTTCCGCCGACGGACAGCTGTGGGGGAATCCGCTGTACAACTGGACATATCTGCGCCTGACCGGGTTTGCATGGTGGGTGCAGCGCATGACACACATGGCCCATATGTACGATATTGTACGCATTGACCATTTTATCGGGCTGGCGAATTATTACTCCATTCCCTACGGTGCGAAAAATGCACGCATCGGAAAGTGGGTGAATGCGCCCGGGAAAGCGCTTCTGAAGACACTGAAGCGGCGTCTGCCGGATCTTTCCATTATCGCCGAGGATCTGGGGTGCGTGAATGATCGGGTGCGCCGCCTGATTGACTGGTCCGGGTATCCCGGCATGCGGGTGCTTGTGTTCGGGTTTGAAGGCGAGAGCAATGTCCATCATCCCTCGCACTGGGTACCGCACTGTGTCGCCTATACCGGCACCCATGACAATGATACGGTGGTCGGTTTCCTGAAGCGTGCTTCGGAGGAAGTGCTTGCAGGCGCCAGGGCAACGACCGGCATGACGGATCTTGCGGATGCGGCCCATGCCTTTGTGCACACCGCGCTGGCATCCTGTGCCGATACCGTGATTATTCCCATGCAGGATCTGCTGGGGCTGGACAACCGTGCCCGCATGAACGTTCCCTCCACCATTGGCACGAACTGGCTGTGGCGCATGCAGGAAACGGATCTCACGGATGCACTGTCCAGTTGGCTGAAAGATGAAAACGAAAAGACCGGGAGGATGACTGAATGACCTCAAACACTATCGATGCCAAGAGCCTCATGGAGGCCGTGGAGCATGATCTTCTTGTGCGCCATCATATGACACTGCAGGAAGCCACACCGGTGGCGCTGCACGACGCTGTGGCGGAAGCCGTACTGGAGGCCATTACCCCCGTATGGATGGAGAGCGAGAAAAAGCGCCAGGCAAAGAAGAGCGCCTGCTATCTTTCCGCAGAGTACCTGATCGGCCGGCTCGTCTACAGTAATCTCCTGAACATGGGCGTACTGGAGGATATGCAGCGCCTGATGCGGGAAAAAGGCAGTGATCTGAACCTCCTGGAAAGCATTGAGGATGCGGCGCTGGGCAATGGCGGTCTCGGACGGCTGGCTGCATGCTTCATGGACTCTGCTGCCACGCTGTCGCTGCCGCTGATGGGCTACGGCCTGCGCTACCGCTACGGGCTTTTCAGGCAGTCCTTCCGGGATGGAAAACAGATGGAAGAGGCGGATGACTGGTCGCGCATGGGCGATCCCTGGAGCATCCGCCGGCTGGACGAGGCGGTCGTGGTTTCCATGAAGACCGGGGATGTACTGGCTGTGCCCTATGATATCCCGATCATCGGCTATCACCTGCACTCGGTGGGGACATTGCGCCTGTGGCAGTGCGAGAGCGTGGAGAGCATTGACTTTTCGCTGTTTAATGAGCAGAAGTACGCCAAGTCCCAGGCTGCCATGCAGAAAGCGGAAAACATCACGCTCTTCCTCTATCCCAATGATGACCACCGGGAAGGCAAGCGGATGCGCGTGCAGCAGCAGTATGTGCTGGTCAGCGCCAGCATGCAGGACATGTTCCGCGCCTATGAAAAGCGCCACGGCAAGGATTTCCGGTTCTTTGCCGATGAGTATGCCGTGCAGCTCAATGATACGCACCCGGTCATGGCGATTCCCGAGATGATCCGCCTGCTGGAAAAGGAAGGCATGACCTTCCAGGATGCGTTCTCCCTGGCACGGGAAACCTTTGCCTATACGAATCACACTGTCATGCAGGAAGCCCTGGAAAAATGGGATCTTTCTCTGCTCAATTCCGTATGCCCGGAGATTGTGCGGATCCTTCACAGGATTGATCTGCATTTCATGGCGGACATGCATGATGCCGGGAAGCAGCCTTCGGAGCATCTGTGCGTGCTGCGCAATCATCAGGTGCACATGGCGCAGCTGGCTGTCTATGCCACGCATGCCACCAACGGTGTGGCAGAAATCCATTCCGGTCTGCTGAAGACCGATCTGTTCAGGGAATGGTATGCGCTCTATCCCGAGCGTTTCCAGAACAAGACCAACGGCATCACGCCCCGCCGCTGGCTGGGACTGTGCAATCCGGAGCTCACGCATCTTCTGCAGGCATATACCGGGGAAGACTTTCTGGAGAATCTCCCGGCGCTTGCGGCCCTGAAGCCGAAGATCGACGAGGAAATGATCGACGCGTTTTGGAAGGTCAAGCGGCAGAAAAAGGCGCAGCTGTGCGCGCTTGTACGGAAAGAAACCGGCATGGAAATCTCCCCTGACATGTGCTTTGATATCCAGGTCAAGCGTCTGCACGAATACAAGCGGCAGTTCATGAACGCGCTGTCCATTCTGGCGTTCTATCACGGCATCAAGGACGGCACGATCCGGGACTTCCCGCCCACGGTCTTCTTCTTCGGCGCCAAGGCGGCTGCCGGCTATGCCCGCGCCAAGGCAATCATCTATCTGATCAATCAGATCGCGGCCATGGTCAATGCGGACCCGGCGGTCAGTCCTTTCCTGCGGGTGGTATTCCTGCCCAACTATAACTGTTCTTTGGCGGAAATCATGATTCCCGCAGCGGACCTGTCTGAGCAGATTTCTCCTGCCGGCACGGAAGCCAGCGGTACCGGGAACATGAAGTTCATGCTCAACGGCGCACCGACCCTGGGTACCTATGACGGCGCAAATGTGGAGATCGTACAGGAAGCCGGCAGGGAAAACAATTATATCTTCGGCGCCACAGTGGAAGAACTCGCCGCGCTGAAGGATACCTATGATCCCATGGCTATTTATGAGAAGAATCCGGTGATCCATACCGTGCTGGACGATCTGGTGAACGGGCTGATCCCGGACCCGGACGGCGTACTGAAGGAACTCTATGATTCAATCCTTGTGGGTGCCAGCTGGCATAAGCCGGACCATTATTTCCTGCTGAAGGATTTCCCGGACTATCTTGCCACCAAGGAAAAGGCAATCCGCGATCACCGGGATGATCCCCGGGGATTCGGCCGGAAGTGTCTGATGAACATTTTCTCCGCCGGCATGTTCTCCTCCGACCGCACGGTCTCTGCGTATGCGAAGGAGATCTGGCATATCACACCCATGGAATAAAATGAAAGAGGGAGAGAACGCGTTCTCTCCCTCTGATTATACCTGGAACGTTTTGGCAGACTTTGGTCTCTTCAGACCGATGATTACGGAAAGGAGACAGGAAAGAAGCTGGCTGTGCCAGGACACTTTCCGAGTGTGGCATGAAACATGAAGACTATATGCGCCTGGCCCTGGCGGAAGCGCATGCGGCAGCACGCATCGGTGAAATGCCTGTCGGTGCCGTCTGTGTACGGCAGGATGGAACCATACTGGCCCGCGCGCATAATCTGCGGGAATCGCAGAAGGACCCCACCGCGCATGCGGAAATCCTGTGCCTTCGGCAGGCGGCCCAGGCCGCGGGACAGTGGCGGCTCAACGACTGTACGCTCTATGTGACGCTGGAGCCGTGTCCCATGTGCGCCGGTGCCCTGCTTCTCTCCCGGATTTCGCTTTGCGTATATGGAGCGGCCGATCCGCTGCGGGGATGCTGCGGCAGTGTCTATGATCTGCCCATGGACCCGATGCTGCAGGGGCAGACCGCATGGATTCCGGGCATACTGGAAAAGGAATGCACGGACATTCTCCAGGACTTTTTCCGTGAGCGCAGAGAGTAAGGATTTCCCGCCCTGCGCTTCCCGGACTTGCGAATCGCCGGTTCCCAGCCGGTTTTCGGAAGAAAGCGAGGCCACAGAAGACACGTCTTCCCAGTCCGGTCCCGCATGCCTTTCCCCGCGGCGGGCGGCAAGCACGTGCCCGTGTACGCTGCGATGCATGCGTTCTTTACTGCAGGCTTTTCCATGCCGGCGCACAGCGCCGGCCTTTTTCATGGCACAGCACAGGACGGCTTTCCCCCTGCGGCGGCTGCATGGGGCAGACACAGCTGCTGCAGGCTAAAATCATAGCAGCGCCCTCGCACCAGGACGACAGGAGCACAGGCCTGTATGTCAAGGTGCCGGGCATACAGCACAGAAGCGCATCCGCCTCACAGTCCCTTGCAAGCCATATCTGGCGCATGGAATGTGGAACAATGCCTTCCGATTTCTCATCCAGGGAACATGATGGAAGCATACGGCATGTCCGCTGCAGGAGCGAGGAGAAGCACATTGACTGCCCCGTTTGCGCTGCCGCAGAAACCGGCTCGTGCGTCCACGGAATCAGCGGATCAGAAGAACTGCGCTCTTGCGCCGCCGAGCAGTAGCACGACAAGTATCGCGGCATAGGCTGCGGATTTGAGTGCGGGGAAAGCATTGAACTTCTGCTTCAGCTTCCAGGCAGCTGAAGCAATGGAAAACAGTGTAAAGCCCAGAGCGATCCAGTACAGAACCGGCATATGACGGTGCAGGATTGAAAAGGCGGTAATCCCCTGTACAATGCCGACTGCGAATGTGACCCAGCCCATTTTTATGGCAAACCGCTTTTGTCTGTCGGGATCGGCATACCGGCGCATAAAGCGGTCCGACAGTTCCAGCGGGTTCAGTTTCCTTTTCCCGCTGGCATACATAAGCCCCGTAACGATGCTGAAGATACACAGCACCGCATAAAAGATTCCGCAGAGCGTCAGCAAAATATCGTATGTCTTCATATATGTCTCTGAAACCTCTGTCCTGTCACGCTGTTCTCTCAAACCGTCTGTATGTTTTTCCGTCCCGCACGATGGTCTCGTTCCACATTTCGGCCGGGCGTATCCACAGCCCGCCTTCCCCATAGAGTGCCCGATAGACCACGACAGGCTTTTCGGTCTCCGAATCCCGCACAATCCCGATCACTTCATACGCATTGCCCTTGAAGTGACGGTATCGGCCGCAGGGAATGGACTGTACCGCTTCTTCGTATGTCATGTTTCCTCCACACAGCCTTTCCCTTGTATTTCTGTCTGTTTTTCAAGCTGTCACGGAAAACCGGGCAGCGCTTTCCCGGACGGATGATCGGAAGCGCCATTCCTGTCAGGCGGGTTCCCGGATTTCCCCGGCGCAGGGCTTACCGGATGCCCACACGTACCCACAGCGCGTGCATGGAAAACGCACGCTCTTTCGCTCTTAAGCATAAGGAGTCGTGCGTCTGTTTTTCCGTTTTCAGTTTTCGTATCCCAGGGTTTTCAGATCATCCGGGCGGTTCCGCCAGTCGCTTCGCACCTTAACCCACAGCTTCAGGCTGACATGCGTATCCAGCAGCTTCTCAATGTCTGCCCTTGCCTCGCTTCCGATGGTCTGCAGCATGGAGCCATGCTTTCCGATAATAATGCTCTTATGCGCGTCGCGCTCGCAGTAGATGGTGGCATGGATCTCGGTCAGGTGATCACTCACCTTTTCAATGCCCAGGATTTCCACGCCGATCCCGTGCGGGACCTCATCCCGCAGATGCAGCAGCGCTTTCTCGCGGACCATTTCCGCGATAATGAGCCGCTCCGGCTGATCGGTCATCATGTCATCCGGGAAGTACTTGGGGCCAACCGGCATCAAAGACTCCAGTTTTTCCTCCAGCTGTTCCACGCCGTCACCGGTCTTGGCCGATACCGGGATAATGGCGTCAAAGCCCTTGTCCTTAAAGCTGTCAATGACGGTGAGCAGGGTATTCGGCTCCACCAGGTCAATCTTATTGAGCACAAGAACGGAGGGCACTTTCTTGCCGCTCATTTCTTCCACGATACTCCGGTCCTGCTCACTGATCTTTGTCACGTCCACCAGCACCATAACGCAGTCCATGCCGTCCATGGCATCCTTGACGGACTGCATCATGATCGTGCCCAGTTTATTGCGCGGATGATGAATGCCCGGGGTATCCAGGAATACCAGCTGGGCATTGTCTCTGTGCGCAACGCCCATGATCCGGTTGCGGGTGGTCTGCGGCCGGCTGGACACGATCGCAATCTTCTCGCCTACCATACGGTTGAGCAGCGTGGACTTCCCTACGTTCGGTTTTCCCACAATGGTCACAAACCCGGAACGAAATGTCGCGTTCTCCATCAGGCGTTCTCCTCTTTCTCTTTGTTTTCCGGCAGATCCTTCGGTCCGAACCCGTGGGGCAGAAGCTCTGTCAGATTGGCTTCCATGACCTGGCCTTCGCAGGATACGATCACCCGGATCGCCGGTGCAAACTCGTTGAGCACCTGCCGGCAGGCACCGCAGGGCCAGCCGGGCGAATCCTTGGTGGCAATCGCAATCGTGGAAAAGCTTCGCCTGCCCTCGCTGACAGCCTTGAACACCGCTGTGCGCTCCGCACAGTTGGTCAGGCCAAAGGAAGCGTTCTCAATATTGCATCCGGTATAGATCGTCCCGTCATCGCACAGAAGGGCTGCGCCTACGGGATAATGGGAATACGGGGAATAACTCATCTGCATGGCTTCCTGTGCCATGGCAATCAGTGTTTCATCGCTGACGCCTGCTGTTCTTGTCATCCCTGCCTGTTCCAAGATGGTTTCCTCCTTCTTGCGCATCTGCGCTTTTTCGTCTTCGGTCATATGGTCATAGCCCATGAGATGACACAGGCCATGGACCAAAAGATAGCACGCTTCACGCTCCGGAGAATGGCCATACTCGGCCGCCTGCGCAAACACATGGTCCATGGAGATGACCAGATCCCCCAGCATAACGGCATCCAGCGCGTCATCGTAGGCTTCCCGGAGACGTGCCGGACAGTCACCGGCGGTCTTTCCCTTCGGGTAGCGGATCAGCGGAAAGGACAGTACGTCCGTGGCCCGGTCGATGCCGCGATAGGTCCGGTTCAATTCCTGAATCTCCGGATCATCACAGAGCACCACATGCACGGCACACATCGTATGAATGCCCTCGGCAGCCGGGGCCAGGTCCGCACATTTCTGCAGAAGCGGTGTCAGTGACAGACCTTTTTCCGTATGGATTTCCCATTCCAGTATCATTTCACTGCCTCACTCGGTTTCTCGGTATTCGGATTTGATTTTTCAATGGTTTCGGGAAGCGCGGCAGACATGGATGGATCCCTGTCCGCTGCGGGACGCATTCCCTGCGTGCCTGCCGGCACAGCTGTCTTTCCTGCGTCTGTTCCGGAAGCTGCCGGCTTATTGTCGGCGGCAGGTTTTGCCTTCTCCGCACTCTCCGGAGCAGGCTTTGTTCCCGTCGACGCAGCAGTATTCTTACCGTCTGTTCCGGAAACTGCCGGCTTTTTGTCGGCGGCAGGTTTTGCCTTCTCCGCACTCTCCGGAGCAGGTCTTGTTCCCGTCGACGCAGCAGTATTCTTACCGTCTGTTCCGGAAACTGCCGGCTTTTTCTCTGCGGCTGCGGCCTTATCCGCTGCCGGCTGCACTGGCCGGGTTCCCGTCGCTGCGGGCGTTCTGTCCCCCGCTTTTCGCTTGGCGGCTTTCCGGCGGGCAGCATTGTCCTGCTTGGTGCTTCCGGCGTGCAGGAAACCGCGCTTGGGCATTTCTGTATCCGGGTATTCGATGCGCTCATGGAATACGCCGTTGAGTACGGTACAGAACGCATCGCACATGCTGTCCACGTCATGGAGAGTCAGAGGGCAGTCATTGAGCTGCCCGTCATCCAGTTTTCCGCGGACAAGCTTTCCGATAAACTCGCGGATGGCCTGGGGCGTCGGGTCATGCATGGTGCGGACAGCGGCCTCCACCGTGTCCGCTACCATGATAATCGCGGCCTCCTTGCTGGTGGGACGTACGCCGTCATAGCGGAAATCCGCAATATCCACCGGGTTTCCGTTGGCCTGTTCCACTGCCTTATGATAGAAGAACATGACCGGTGTATCACCGTGGTGCTGGATAATGATGTCCTGGATTTCCGGCGGCAGATGGTATTTCTGTGCCAGAAGTACGCCGTCCCGGGTATGCGTGGTGACAATGGCCGCGGAGACATAGGGATCCTGGGCGTCCAGCGGATTAATGCCGGTCTGGTTCTCCTTGAAGTACTGGGGGCGCTTGAGCTTGCCTACATCATGGAAATAGGCACCGGTGCGGGCAAGCAGCGGGTTGGCGCCCACCTTTTCCGCGGCAGCCTCGGCCAGGTTGGCCACAATAATGGAATGATGATACGTGCCCGGCGCTTCCAGAAGCAGCTTGCGCATGAGCGGGTGGTTGGGGTTTCCGATTTCCAGCAGCTTGGAGGGCGTGGCCAGACGGAACAGGGATTCATACAGCGGCTGAAGCACAATCTCGATCACAGCGCACAGCACGCCGCCGGCAAACGCATACAGCGCATTCCAGTACACGCCCTGCCACTGGGTGGAGGACAGAAGCGCGAGCATCATGACAATCAGGCTCTGCGTGAGCCCGACGGCGAGCCCGGTGGCCAGCATCATGACACGCTGGGCCTTGCCCTTGAGCACGCGAATGGCTACAGCAGACCCGCTCAGGCACATGAGCACCATACAGAGCATTTCCGTCAGTGTGGAACTGCTGCCGCCGGCCGCAAGCCCGGGCAGCATGACAGACAGCGCTGCCATGACCGGCACCGCAGTCTCCCACCCCAGAAGCGCCATCAGCAGCATGGCAGCGAGCGATACCGGCACCAGATAGACATTCATGGTGCGCAGAAGCAGTGCGCACAGACCTACGGTAATCACGAGAACACTCATCAGCACCAGTGTCTTGCGCAGGTCATGCAGAAGCTGCGGCGCCAGGATCTGCAGAAGAAACACGAGCACGATAACGCCCAGAAGAATCATGATGCCCGCGCCGATATATCCCGTCATGTCCACGGAATCGCTTTCCAGCATGCCCAGTGACTTGAGCATGGCTAACTGCGAGCGGGTGACGACCTCGCCGTCGCGCAGGATATTCTGCCCGGTGAGATAGACCACCGGATCAATGGCTTCCATGGCCTTGCTCTTCGCCTTTTCCGTGGCCTCCTGGTCAATGACCAGGTTGGGCTGGATACAGACGCGCAGTACGGTGGGCAGGATATTCTGCACAAGCGAGATATCCACGCGGTAGCCCACGATCTGCTGCACCGTGGTAATGGCATCGCTGGTCTTGCCCTCGCGGATGCCGGTATTCAGCGCGTTTTCCACGGCGCGGGTGACGGTGGAGACCATGGTTTCAAAGTCTTCCGTCTGGGTACGCAGAAGCGTGGTCGCCTGATACCGCCCGAGACTGAAATAGGTGACCAGTTTCTGGGCGTACTCGATCTCGTCATCGGTAAAGCTGGAGCGTGCCTCCTCCTCGGGGTTGACCAGGGTCTGTCCGTACTGCTGGACCTTGCTCAGTTCCCGGAATACCTCGCTGAGGTTCGTCATGACCTCATCGGATACGCCCTCGGCCAGATGATAGGTGGGCTCCACCGCACTGGCGGCCGCCTTCCGCTTTTCCTCGGTCCCGATCTCGTCCACCACATCCCTCGGCGCCGTAATCGTCTGGCGTGAGATGGAGCCTACGGTCAGGTTATAGCGCTTGGGTGCGCAGGCCAGGTAATAGATGGCAAAGAGCAGGAGTACGCTGATCAGTACAATCCCCGCACAGCGGGCGGAGGTTGTATGCATCCATGCGGAGAGGTGTCTTCGGGCTTCCGCGCCCGATTCCTCTCTCGACTGCAGATTATCCATTATCGCTTCTCCCCTCCCTGTGTATGATAGGCGTCATAGGCTTCCACAATCCGCTGCACCAACTCGTGACGCACCACATCCCGGCTGGTGAGCTCCACAATGGCAATGCCCTCCACGTCCCGCAGCACGCGGGTGGCTTCCTCCAGACCCGAAATGCGGTTTCCGGGAAGGTCGGTCTGGGTCATGTCACCTGTGACCACGGCACGGGAGTGAAAGCCCATGCGTGTGAGGAACATCTTCATCTGTTCGGAGGTGGTGTTCTGGGCTTCATCCAGAATAATGAATGCGTCCGAGAGCGTGCGCCCGCGCATGTAAGCCAGCGGGGCAACCTCTACCGTGCCGCGCTCCATCAGCTTCTGGTATGCATCCGCGCCCATGAAGTCGAACATGGCGTCATAGAGCGGACGCAGGTACGGGTCCACTTTCTGTGTCAGATCGCCGGGCAGAAAACCCAGCTTTTCACCGGCCTCCACCGCGGGACGCGTGAGGATAATGCGCTCTACCTCGTGGTTTTTCAGCGCCATTACGGCCATGGCCATGGCCAGGTATGTCTTTCCCGTGCCTGCGGGACCCACGGCAAACGTCAGATCATGGGAGCGGATCGCCTGTACATACATCTGCTGGCCCAGGGTCTTTGCGCGCACCGGCTTTCCGCGATGTGTCACCGCCACAATGCTCTGAAAGATCTGATCGATATCGTCCGCACGCCCATCGCGCACAAGGCTCAGCACATAGCGGATGCGCGGAGCATCCACGCTTTCGCCACGCGCAATCATCTGCAGGAGCTTTTCCATGGCGACCATGGCGATCTGGGTATCCGCTTCCTCGCCCAGGATCTGCAGCTCTTCCGCGTGGGTGGTCACCCGCACATGGCATTCGCGCTCGATCAGCTGCAGATAGACATCATTCATTCCGAACAGTGACATATACGCATCCATGGAATCCATGGTCAGCGGCATTTTCCGTGTGTGCTGCAAACTGCTTCCTCCTTTTCCGGTGCCCGACACCTCTTATCGGGACATATGACCGGATGCGGATACAGTGCCGAAAAAGGGCAGAAATCCGCAAACCTATCATAATGCTTTTTGCTTCTTTGTCAACAGATGCTCCCTTCTTCAGGTGGGATATGGGCTTGAAACAGACCTTTTCCGCCAATTCGATGAGCAGCAGATTATGTATTATTATATTACAATCACGGTAAAACGAATTGTTCAATAGATCGGCCTTCGCTGAGCCTGCCCTGACTTGGATGGCGTTTCTCGCACCCACTTTACGATTTTTACTGCCCATGGTATACTGTTACGGTGTAAGATTTCAGATGAAGCGCGGAGGGAAAGGCATGGCACAGGTCAATGACATTGGGATCGATCTGGGGACGTCTCAGGTGCTGATCTATAAAAAGGGACGCGGCATTGTACTGCGCGAACCTGCCGTGGTCGCCGTGGACCGCGATAATAACAAGATCCTGGCTGTGGGCAGTGATGCCTATCGCCTGATCGGGCGTACGCCCGGCAACATACAGGCGGTGCGTCCGCTGCGCAACGGCACCATTCTCGATTTTTCCCTGACACAGGCCATGCTGCACGGCTTTACGCGGCTGGCGATCGGAAGACATATCCTGGCCCGCCCCCGGGCTGTGATCTCCGTGCCTACCGGCGTCAGTGAAACGGAAAAGCGCGCGATCATATCCATCATGTTTGACGCCGGGGTCCGCAAGACCCAGCTGCTGGACCGTCCGATCGCCGCTGCACTGGGCATTGGGCTGCACTTCCAGGAAGCCTACGGCAACATGATCGTGGACATGGGCGCCGGCGCTACCGATATCGCCGTACTCTCCATGGGCGATGTGGTGGTGGCCAGCTGTGTGCCGCTGGGCGGCGACGCCTTTGATGATGCAATCATCCGGTACCTGCGCAAGAAGCACAACCTGCTCGTCGGGGAGCGCACGGCTGAAAACATCAAGATTGATCTGGGCTCTGCCGTACAGCCCGCGGAACCCATTGAAATGGAGGTCACGGGACGGAACCTGGTCTCCGGGCTTCCCAAGTCCCAGATGATTTCCTCTCTGGAGATCTATGAAGCGCTGCATGATACGGTGGGCGATCTGATCGAAGCCCTGGAGGCTGTGATCGAGCGCACGCCGCCCCAGCTGACCTCTGACATATTTGAGGAAGGCATTGTACTCTCGGGAGGCGCTGCACAGCTGAGCGGTCTGGCGGATGCCATCTATCAGGTGCTGGATATTCCCTGCGGCGTGGCGGATGACCCGCAGACCAGTATTGTCATGGGCTGCGGACAGGCGCTGGAGGATACCGCCGCCATGCGTGAATACCTCTCCGACGGCCGGCATCACTGGTCGAGATAAGACAGCAGGAGGGAGACAGGAATGGAATCCGAAATCCGTCGTTTTCTCCAGGCATTTGCTGCCAGTCATGGAACCACCATACAGGGACTGTCCCGGACGCTGGAGTACAAGAGCAAGACGTCTCTTCTGCGTCTGATGGATGACAATGTACGCCCGCTGACACTGGAAGACTTTCATGAGCGCATGAAGCGTCAGTTCAATCTGACCGCGGAAGAGGAAAAAGCGCTGAACCGGGCCATTCATATCAAGCAGTACGGTGAGGAAAGCTATACCATACAGGAGCGGTTCTTTTCCCTGACAAGCCCGCAGGGATTGGTTCTGTCGGGCGCAGGCCTTATGGTGGAGCCCTGTGTCTTTTTCCCAGACAATATTTCATCCGAGCATGCGGTCCCTCTGGAGGATCTTTACCGGGACAGGACCGATATTACGGTTTCCATCTTTAACAGCAGTCATGCGGACCTGGCCCGGACGATTCATGCGTTTCTGCGGCTTGGGGATGCGACAGTCAATCATTACATACACCTCTATCATCCGGACCTGGACTTTCTGATTACACTGTCCACTGTTCTGCCTGTCATTTTCTACGAGCGGTACCATGTGTATGTGCAGCACGAGGAAAAGCGGGAGGACATGGCATACAGGATGTTTGCGCCGCACAGCAACACCGTAATGGTCTCCTCGACCCAGAGGGACGGGATCGTGACAGAGGACATCTTTTTTCTCGGCGACATGAACCGCCTGGTGTGGGTGTCCCACAGCCCCACATCACAGGCCGTTCCCCGGATTCTCAGCACGCAGAAGCAGTCCTATCATCCGCTGAAGCGCTCCTTTGATCAGCCTGTCAGCGACTATGTGCTGTTCCTGCGCGCCTGTGCGGACCTGGAGAAACGGCGGAATTACTGGCTGCTGCGGCCGGACATTCACTATGCCTCGATGGAGCCGCATCTGATGTACGATGCCATTGTGGACACGCCCATGATCAGCATGGAGAAGGTCGGGCCGAAGCTTCTCTCCCTGATGGAAGCGCGGCATGAGGCATTTCAGCAGGGGCCCTATCACAAGTTCCTCATTCACAAGTATTCCGCCTTTGAACGCTTCATGCAGACCGGGAAAACAATGGATCATCCCTGGATGATGCGGCCTTTTACCATGAAAGAGCGGCGCGAGATCATACAGCATCTCCTGGAAATCATACGCCAGTCGTCGACCGTACATTTCTTCTTCCTGCGGGATGAGTCCATATGCAGTGATATGGAGATCGGAGACTATGACCGGCTGGGGCTTCTGCTGACACCGCCGCACACCGACTATTCACTGCACGATGGGTACAATGAGGTGCTGATCGAGAGCGAAAACCTGTCCACCCTCTTCCAGTCCTTTTACAGTGTACAGCTGCTGCGGCACTACTGCATGAGCGCCTCACAGAGCCGTGCACTGCTGGAAAAGCTGCTGTAAATGAATCTGCTCGGGAAGCTGACCCATGGTCCGGCTTCCCTTTTTTCTGCGCGGGCCTTGCGCCGCGGGGGGCTTTGCCTTACGCATTGACAGGCCGCATGCTTTTTGCCATAATCCATTTGTGAAATTTTGCCCATATGACGGGCTTTGGATCCGTGGAGTGAAAGGAGGGGCCTATGGCAACCGAGATTACGCATGTACAGCCCGGCTCCATTGCAGAACGGCTCTCCCTGGTCCCCGGAGACAGGCTCAAGAGCATTGCGGGTGAGCCGGTCATTGACCAGATCGATTATCAGGCGCTGACGGCCCGTGCCCGCTTTACCATGGAAGTGATTGCGCCTGACGGAACGGAGCGGGAGGTTCTGGTCCGCAAGAAGGACTGGGAACCGCTGGGACTGACACTGGATCAGACCATTGTATCCGCGCCGCGGCCCTGTGCGAACCGATGCATCTTCTGCTTTATTGACCAGATGCCGCCGGGCATGCGCAGAACGCTCTATGTCAAGGATGACGACTGGCGGCTGAGCCTGATGATGGGCAATTTCATTACCATGACCAATATTACGGAGAAAGAGTTTGACCGGATCCTGCGCCGGCGTGTTTCGCCTCTGTACATCTCCGTGCATACCACGGATCCTGCCCTGCGATGCCGGATGATGGGAAACCCGCATGCCGGGAATGTGATGGAACGTCTGCAGCGGCTGAAGGATGCCGGGCTGCGCTTCCACTGCCAGATCGTGCTCTGTCCCGGATGGAATGACGGGGACGCGCTGCGGCGTACGCTGCAGGACCTTGCCTCGCTTTATCCCGCCGCGTGCTCGGTGGCCCTGGTACCGGTAGGGCTTACGAAATACCGGGAGGGGCTGCCTGTGATCCGGCCCTATGACAGGGAAAGCGCGGCGCGGCTGGTGGATGAAGCGCATGCCATGCAGGAAGCGTATTTCCGGCAGCTGTCCACACGGTTCGTGTTTCCCTCGGACGAGTTTTACTGTCTGTCCGGGCGTCCGCTGCCGGAGGACGAGGCATATGAGGATTATCCGCAGATCGAAAACGGCGTGGGCATGCTACGCATGTTTGAAACGGATCTCGCCTTTGCGGCCATGGATGAACCGGTCGCACAGACGCCGGAGCGGCAGCTGGTGATCGGCTGCGGCACAAGCATTGCAGGGATCATGCAGGGATGGTGTGATCGCTATGCCCCCCGCGGCACACATGTGCGGGTCAAGCCCATCATCAATCATTTCTTTGGAGAAAGCGTTACCGTCACCGGGCTTCTGACCGGCGGAGATCTTCTTGCACAGCTGAAGGATGAAGTCTGTGACGCATTTCTCATCTGCCGCAATACCATACGCAATGAGGGCGATCTCTTTCTGGATGACATGCCCGTAGAAGAACTTCGGCGTGCGCTCCCCGCTCCGCTCAGGATTGTCGAGAACACAGGGGAAGCCTTCTGGCACGCGATCAGTGGATGGGAGGAACATCATGGCTAAACCGCTTGTAGCGATTATCGGACGGCCCAATGTGGGCAAGTCCACTTTCTTTAACCGGCTCGCCGGACGCCGCATTTCCATTGTGGAGGACACGCCCGGGGTCACCCGCGACCGGATCTATGCGGACGTGGAGTGGCAGACGCACAGCTTCACACTCATTGATACCGGCGGCATTGATCTGCACAGTGACGATATCTTTCTGTCCCAGATGCGGGAACAGGCACAGATCGCCATGGATACCGCGGATGTCATCTGCCTGTTTGTCGACGGAAAGCAGGGGCTGACCGACGATGACCGGGAGGTGGCGGACTTACTGCGCAAGACGAAAAAACCGGTGATACTGTGCGTCAATAAAATCGATGATATTTCCCAGCAGGATGCCATGTATGAGTTCTATGAGCTCGCCCTGGGCGATCCCTTTCCGCTCAGCGCCACCAACATGATGGGCCTGGGGGATATTCTGGAGGAGATCTGCCGGCATTTTCCGAAAGAAGAGGAAAACAGTACCGGCGATGAACAGCATGTCCTGCAGCTGGCCGTTGTCGGACGTCCGAACGTGGGCAAGTCCTCGCTTGTGAACCGGCTCCTGGGGCAGACGCGGACCATGGTATCGGACATTGCGGGCACCACGCGGGATGCCATTGATACCCTGCTCACTTCCCAGGACGGAACAATGTACAATATTATCGATACCGCCGGTATCCGGCGTAAGGCACAGATCGAGGATGCGAGCCTGGAGCGGTATTCCGTACTGCGCTCCATTGCCGCCATACAGCGGTGCGATGTCGCACTGCTGCTCATTGATGCCAGGGACGGCGTGACGGAGCAGGACACCAAGATTGCCGGCATCATTCACGATGAGGGCAAGGCGGTTGTGGTGGTGGTCAATAAATGGGATGCTGTGGAAAAGGACACGAATACCATGGAGCGCGTGCGCAAGGAAGTCCTGGACAAGCTTAAGTTCATGGACTATGCGCCGGTTCTCTTTCTCTCCGCGCTCACGGGTCAGCGCACGCATACGGTGCTGGACAGTGTGGACCAGGTCTATGCCCAGTCCTGCAAGCGCATTCCCACAGGCATTCTCAATGACATACTTGCCGACGCAACCACAGACCTGCAGCCCCCGGCCACCAACGGACGCCGGCTGAAGATCTATTATGTCACGCAGCAGAGTACCTGCCCGCCCACGTTCATATTCTTTGTCAATGACGAAAAACTGCTGCATTTTTCCTATCAGCGCTATCTGGAAAACTATTTCCGCAAGTCGTTCGATTTTACCGGAACCCCTGTCCGGTTTATCATTCGTCAGAGAAAGAAGGAATCCTAAGTGACTGGTATTCCCGGTATGATTCTGATAACAGTGATCGGTTATCTGCTCGGGTCCATCTCTTCAGGAATCATTCTCTCCCGGCTTTTTCATGGGCCGGACCTGAGAGAGGTCGGAAGCGGATCCACAGGTGCCAGCAATGTACTGCGGACCATGGGCGTAAAATGGGGCATTATTACCCTGCTCTGCGATTTTTCCAAGGCAGCCCTGTCCTGTCTTATCGCCTACTGGATCGTGGGTACGCGCGAGGCTGCCATGCTCGCAGGTCTTGCATGCGTCATAGGGCATAACTGGCCCATTTTCTTCCAGCTCACCGGCGGCAAGGGCGTCGCCTCTTCCATCGGCGTCATGCTGCTTACCTATCCCGCATGGGGCGCGGTCTCCATCGGCTTATGTCTGCTCATTATTGCCCTGACGCGGTTTATTTCCCTGGGCTCCATGAGCATGCTTGTGGTGTTTGCCATTCTGGTGACCGTACTGGAATCCGGCGGGGCATGGTGGATTATTCTCTGGGCCTGGGCGCTGGCGCTGATGTGCCTGTACCGGCATCACGGCAATATTCACCGGCTTCTTCACGGCAAGGAGCGCAAGCTCGGAGAAAAAGAAAAGATTGCAAAGTAACAGGGAGGAACCATGTCCGACCACCCGATTGAAGCTATCCGTAATTTCTGTATTATTGCCCATATCGACCATGGGAAGAGTACGCTCGCTGACCGGCTCCTGGAAAAGACCGGTGTATTTGAAAAGCGGGAGATGGTGGAACAGATCCTGGACAGCATGGATCTGGAACGCGAGCGCGGCATTACCATCAAAAGCAAGGCCGTGCGCATGAACTATACTGCCTCAGACGGCAAAACCTATGAGCTGAACCTGATTGATACGCCCGGTCATGTGGACTTTACCTATGAGGTCAGCCGCGCGCTGGCTGCCTGTGAAGGCGCACTGCTGGTGGTGGATGCCACACAGGGCATTGAAGCGCAGACACTGGCCAACTGCTATATGGCACTGGATCATAACCTGGAGATTATTCCGGTGATCAATAAGATTGACCTGCCTTCTGCGCAGCCGGAGGTGGTGCGTCAGGAGATCGAGGACGTCATCGGTCTGGATGCCTCCTATGCACCGTGCATTTCCGCCAAGACCGGCGAAAATGTGGAAGACGTGCTGGAAGCCATTGTCCGCTATGTGCCCTCCCCTGTGGGCGATCCATCTGCGCCGCTGCAGGCGCTGATCTTTGATGCGTTCTATGACAATTACAAAGGCGCCATCTGTTTCGTGCGTGTCAAGGAAGGCGTGATTCGCGCCGGCATGCGCATGCGCCTTATGGCTACCGGCGGAGAGTTTGACGTTGTCGAGGTCGGTGTCTTTGCCCCGGGCTATGAGCCGGTTTCGCAGCTTTCGCCCGGTGATGTAGGCTATGTGGCTGCTTCCATTAAGGATGTACGCGATACGCGTGTGGGCGATACGATCACAGACGCTGCCTGCCCGGCTGCAGAGCCGCTGCCGGGGTACAAGCAGGTGACGCCCATGGTCTTCTGCGGCATTTACCCTGCGGACGGCGCGGATTATCCGGCCCTTCGGGATGCACTGGAAAAACTGCGCATGAATGATGCGGCGCTGACGTTTGAACCGGAAACCAGTGTTGCGCTGGGATACGGGTTCCGCTGCGGATTCCTGGGACTGCTGCACATGGATGTCATTACCCAGCGGCTGGAGCGGGAGTTTGATCTGGACCTGGTGACCACGATTCCCGGCGTCATCTATTATGTGACCAAGACAGACGGGACGAAGCTGTCCATTGACAATCCCACCATGCTGCCCGGAGCCGGGGAAATCGCCTGTATGGAGGAACCTTTTGTCACGGCAGAAATCTATACGCCGCAGGAGTATGTGGGTACGCTCATGGACCTGTGCCAGGATCGGCGCGGTACCTTTATTGACATGCAGTATGAGGGCAGCCGCGTCAAGCTCAACTATGAGATGCCGCTCAATGAAATCATTTATGATTTCTTTGACCAGATCAAAAGCCGCAGCCGCGGGTATGCGTCCTTTGATTATGAACTCAAGGACTATCGGGAAAGCGATCTGGTAAAGCTGGACATTCTCCTCAACGGAGATCTGTGCGACGCATTCAGTCAGATTGTATTCCGGGACCGCGCCTATAATCGCGGACGGACACTGTGCGAAAAACTCAAGGATGTCATCCCGCGTCAGCAGTTCGAGATTCCGATTCAGGCTGCGATCGGCGGGAAGATCATTGCCAGGGAAACTGTCAAGGCCATGCGCAAGGATGTGCTGGCCAAGTGCTATGGCGGTGATATCACAAGAAAGAAAAAGCTTCTGGAAAAGCAGAAGGAAGGCAAGAAACGCATGCGGCAGTTCGGTACGGTACAGGTGCCGTCGGAAGCGTTCCTGGCTGTCCTGAAGATGGATGACAATTAAGCCTATGGAACTCTATGTACATATTCCTTTCTGTATAAAGAAATGCGCTTACTGCGATTTTGCCTCGTACCCCGGGAGAAGCGATGCTTTTCCCGGGTATATTGATGCGCTTATGCAGGAAGCCGATACGCGCATAAGGGAACTGGGAAGCATTGCCCCGGAAACACTCTATATCGGCGGAGGTACACCTTCCATCCTGCCTCTGCCACTGATGGAGAAACTGCTCGAGGGACTGGCGCTCCGCTTTCCCATGCATGGATGCCTGGAACGTACCATGGAAGTGAATCCCGGCACCGTCACACCAGACTTTCTGCGTATGATCCGCGACGGCGGCATCAATCGCATCTCCATGGGTATGCAGGCAAAGCAGGCGCATCTGCTCAGCATGCTGGGACGCATTCATGACTGGGATACCGTGAAAAGAACAGCTGATGCGATTCATGAAATCGGTTTTCTGCATCTGAATCTGGATCTTATGTTCGGGCTTCCCGGACAGACACGGGAGGACTGGAGAGAAACACTGCAGGCAGCCCTCTCGCTCTCCCCGGATCACCTGTCCTGTTACGGCCTGATCCCCGAGGAGGGCACGCCGCTGAAAACTGCGCTTGATAAGGGAACGCTTGCCTTGCCGGATGAAGAAACCGAACGGGCTATGTATGATGATGCCCTTATGATGCTTTCGGAAGCCGGGTTTGCGCAGTATGAAATCTCCAATTTTGCGCGCTCCGGCTGTCTGTGCCGGCATAATCTGGGATACTGGTGCCAGATCCCCTATCTGGGTCTGGGATGCAGCGCTGCCTCCATGCTCCCGGGCGATGGGGTCGAGTGCATCTATTATCGGGAGACAAACCCTTCGGATCTGGATGCGTACCTGCAGATGATGCGGGAAAAGGCATTTCAGAAGCGGGATGTGGACCGCATCGGTCCACGGGATGCCATGTTCGAGACCATGATGCTGGGACTGCGTATGACACACGGTGTATCAGAATCCTATTTCTATCATATGCACGGGACTTCCCTCGCCTCTGTTTTCGGGGAAGTGCTCTGCGAAGAAGAAAAGCGAGGACTGGTCACGCATAAAGATGGATGGTGGTATCTGACTCGCCGGGGCATGGATATTCAGAATACGGTCCTTGTGGATCTTATGGAATCCATGGAAAAATGGAATGCTGGTCCATCCGGACAGCAGAAATGAAAAGGAAACGGGAAAGGAAAAACATGAAGAACGTTCGAAGAGCGGAAGAAAAAGATATTCCGGATATCCTGCGGCTGCTTTCTCAGGTTCTGGGGATTCATGCTGCACTGCGTCCTGATCTGTTTATTCCAGGCACAACAAAATACACAGAAGATGAGCTGAAGGCCATTCTCGCAGAGGAGAATACGCCTGTCTACGTGGCTGTTGATGAGGAAGACGCTGTAC
The DNA here is from genome assembly GCA_902764915.1 of uncultured Eubacteriales bacterium. Lineage (GTDB taxonomy): Bacteria > Bacillota > Clostridia > Christensenellales > Aristaeellaceae > UBA2943. The sequence continues at coordinate 46,983 of CACWXY010000021.1, forward strand.
TGGGCTATGCCTTCTGCATCATGGAGAGACCTGTGCCATCCAACAATATGCACGCATTCTCCACGCTCTATATTGACGATCTGTGTGTCGATGAGAGAATACGCGGCCAGCATGTGGGGGAAATGCTGTTTCAGCATGTAAAGGAGGAAGCCAGACGCTTTCAATGTCATTCCATTACACTCCACGTCTGGGAGGGAAATGACAGCGCACGGCTTTTTTATGAACGCATGCAGATGACGCCAAGAAAAACCATGATGGAACTTTCCTTGTCCTGAATCGAAGCTGTGCAAAAGCCATCCTGCATCGGGATGGCTTTTTTAGTGCGGCCCCAGGGGGGATTCGGATGGATGAGGTGCCAGTGAAAACCGTCCGGGACTTCCATGACTGGTTCCTCGAGGGGCTGACGCCACACGCCATGGCTGTCCCGCCGTGTTCGGTTCCCGCGCGGCAGGGAGGCATGGCATCAGGACACGGTACGCAGCATCCCTGCGCAATGATCCGTTACATGGGTAATATGCCCTGATGCAGTAGCTCTGTACCGGGGACACTCTGACCAGGCGGCATATGAAAAAAGCGAATCATGCAAAACGGCATCCTGCTTCCGGAACCGCTGGTGTCAGGATGCCGTTTTATTCCTGCCTTGGGGACATTTACTTCGATCTTTTCATTTTGCTGGCTTATAACAAAGCCGGCAGTTTTTACTGTAACCCGAGCAGCTTTGATACGAAGGAACAGGGTTCATGTCTGTAAATCAAGGGAGTTCAGCACCCTGGCCAGTACCTTTCTGCTGCTCTGACGCTTGGCTTCATACCGCTGTTTATGATATCGTTTCACGCCCCAGCATTAGGCCCAGGCAGGGCGTTTCGTTAGACAGCATCCGGGTCAGGGATTCATCCGATCTTTGCAATGCTTCCGTTGAATAGGGCTGCTTCCCTGCGCTTTTTCACGCGCTGTTTCGCATCTTCCCGTGTAAGAGCAAGGACGAAAAAGCTCTCCTTACTTCCCTCCCCGCATGGCAAAAGCCCTGGGGTCATGCCCCAGGGCGTCAGGTATGTCTTACAGGAGATTCTGCTTACTGCGCAGCAACAAAGCGGTCGTACTGTGCCTGCTTTACCTTCAGAAGCTCTTCAATCTGCAGTCCCTGCAGGGTAGCAATGTAGCTGTCGAACTCGTCTTCGATGGAATAGGTGCCGCTGATGAAGCCGACTGCACGCTCGTCTACATATGTCTGCAGGTCAACCATGTACATGCTCAGGGTGTTCGCTTCCTCGGGGGTGGAGTACACAACCGGGAACGGAGCGCGGATATAGGGCTCTTCGAATTCGCGGTCATTGGCTACATGCCAGGGAGCCAGCAGTACGTCGGTCGCGGGTACGCTCTGCTGAGAAGGCATATTCGGTGCATTGATGCCCAGACCCTGGAACCAGGTGGAGTCTTCGGTGGTACGGGGCAGGAAATGCCGTGCGCCATCCGCATCCACTTCATAGGTCAGGCCTTCTTCGCCCCAGACATACAGATCCTGGGCTTCTTCGCTCATTGCATAGTCCAGATACTTGATCGCAGCTTCCATGTTGGTGCTCTTGGCATTGATGCCGAACACATTGCTCACAGGATTGCGGCCTACATAGAAGCCGGCATGGTCTCCGCTCAGAGGCGCAACACCGACGAAGATGCCGTGTTCGCCGTCATATCCGGGCGCGTTCTGAGAATAGAGGGTAGACATCTGCCAGGAGAAGTCGAAGGTAACGCCGGTGGTATCATTGGCGCAGCGTTCGACGATCTGGTCACGGTTCAGGCTGGTGAATTCCACTTCCAGCAGGCCTTCGTTGTACAGGCCGTTCAGGAAGGTCAGATAGGCCTTGTAGGCTTCGGATTCATAGGCAGCATAGTGTACTTTGCCTTCGTCATCAGCATAGAAGCCGCTGACCAGGTCAAGACCGAAAGCCGGTCCGAACATGTAAGGCAGGAAGGCGCTCTGAATGCTCATGGGGATTTCATCATTGGCGTCGCCATTGCCGTTCATGTCGTTTTCCTTGTAATAGCGCAGCATTTCCACGAAAGCATCCAGCGTGGTGGGTGCTTCGATGCCGGCCTTCTCCAGCCAGCGGACGTTGTACATGAGCACCGGCTGATAGTTGTTGGTAACTACGGTCTGGGGCACATAGTAGATGTGACCGTCCACGGCAGTCAGAGAACCCTTGATAATGGGATTCTCATCCAGGAACTTTACGTAATTGGGCATGATGTCGAAATGCGTGTCCAGCGGCTCAAACAGGCCAGCAGACAGATAGGTCTGGTTGGTGTCCAGGTCGGGCAGCATAACAACGTCCGCCAGGTCCTGGCCAGAGGCCAGCATCGGGCTTACAGACTCGGCATACGTGCCGGGATCCAGCAGGTTCCAGTCTACGGTCACGCCCGCATTATCCGCGATCTTTTTCAGCAGATAGGCGTCCTTCAGGTCTACGGTGGAGTAGTAGGAATTGATGGCCAGCTGACTGACAGTGGGGTTCTCTGCCAGGGCAGAAGCGCAGCCCAGCAGCAGGCACAAGGCGAGCAGGATGCTCAGAGTCTTTTTCATGGGGATACCTCCTTCTATATTTTGCGGATCTCCGTCCGCAGGGAATCAAATGAAACAGGGAAACCGTGCCGGAAGCGGGTTTATGCGGAAGCGTCCGCGCATGACAGGGATCAGCCTTTTACGGCGCCCAGCATGGTTCCGGAAACAAGATACTTCTGGACAAACGGGGTAATGCAGAAGATCGGTACGGCGGCCAGCACAATACAGACATAGCGGATCTTGAGCGTATTCTTCGCCGCTGCGTCCGCCGCTGCCGTCCCCGCCTGCTGCAGTACTTCGGCAGAGGACATGAGCAGTACGCGCCGCAGGAACATCTGCATGGGCTGCAGTTCACTCCGGCCCAGGTACAGCATGGCATTGAAGAAGTCATTGTACCGGGCGACTGCATAGTACAGTGTCAGTACAGCCAGGGTAGGCTTGATCAGCGGCACGGCGATGTGCAGCATCATATAGGCGTCGCTGGCGCCTTCCAGAGAGGCATTCTCAAACAGGTCTTCCGGAACGCTCTCCATGGCTGACCGGCAGATCATCATGTTATACGTGCTTACCAGCACCGGCAGGATCATGGCCAGACGGCTGTTATAGAGGCCCATGCCTGTGACAACCATGTAGGTGGGGATCATGCCGCCGCTGAAGTACATCGTAAATACTACGAAGAAGTTCAGCTTCCGCCGCAGGAAAAAGCGTTTCCGGCTCAGAGGATAGGCGGCCAGGCATGTGAAGATCACATTGGCGAGCGTCCCGAACACCGTATAGAAGGCGGTGTTCAGATAGGATGTCCAGAGCTGCTGATAGCCCATGACCATGCCGTATGTTTCCGTGGTAAAGCCCTTCGGAAGCAGCCACACATCGCCTCTTGCAACAGAAGCACCATCGGAGAAGGAGATGGAAATCACATACAGAAAAGGATAGGCGGTTACGATGACCGCGAAGAGAACCAGTATCCAGACGATGACATCCAGTGTCTTGTCCCCTGCGCTCTCTGTCAGGAAGGAATCCGGCTTGTGCACCCTTTGTCTCAATGCTGTCATGTTATCCCTCCCTTACCAGAGCGAAGAGCCTGTTACCTTACGGCTGAGTGTATTGCTTCCAATGACGAAGAGGAAGCCCACGGCGGAGTAGAACAGACCGACAGCGGATGCGTACCCGAAATTCTTGTTCTCAATGCCCTGGCGGTACACATAGGTTGCGATGACATCGCCGGTTTCATACACGGCGGGTGAATACATCAGATAAACCTTTTCAAAACCGACATTGAGGAGATTGCCGAGGGTCATGATGAGAAGCAGAATAATGGTGTCTGAAATCATCGGCAGAATCAGATGAATGATCTGCTGCCAGCGGCTGGCGCCGTCCACGCGCATGGCCTCGTATAAGGAAGGATCAATGCCCATGATGGCTGCAACGAAGATAATGGCATTGAAGCCGAAGCTCTGCCAGGATCCGGAGATGACATACAGCTTACGAAACCAGCCAGGCAACCCCATGAAATTGATGGGTTTACCGCCCATGGCCTTGATGGCCTGATTGATGATTCCATTAGACGGGCTCAGGAAGTTCGTCATCATACCGACGACCACGACGGTGGAGATGAAGTAAGGCAGGTATGTGATCACCTGGGCGACCTTGGCGAAGCGCTTCGTTCGCAGCTGGGTGATGCAGATCGCGAAGATAATCGGAATCGGAAATCCGAAGATCAAGGAATAAAAGGAAAGCAGGAATGTGTTCCGGATCAGCCGCCAGGCGAACACGGAGCCGAAAAACTGCTGGAACCAGCGCAGACCCACCCAGGGACTGCTGAATACACCGACAAACCCGCTGCCCATCTTAAAGTCTTCAAAGGCCATCATCAGGCCGACCATGGGCAGATAGCAGAATATCAGGTAAAAGATGAAAACCGGCAGGAACATCAGTATCAGCTGCTTATCCCGGCGGATCAGCTGGCCCAGTGTCTTCTTTCCAAGCCCGCTGTCAATTCCCTTTCCGGACATTCTATCCCTCCGTTCCTGTGTGATTCTTGCGTTGGCAGGGCGATCACCCCGCTGCATCAATACGGTACATAAAGACGTTAAAAAAGACAAGCATCAAATCACGCTTGTCTTTTCTGGTTCCAATTCTTATTCTTTTGGGCGGTATGCATCATTTCACGATGCGGCGGAAAATGATGCATGCAGCGCGGTTTCTGCTGTACAGATGACAGGAAAAAGCACGGCTCCATCCCCGTGATTGCCCAGCGCGGAACGGTCAGCCCCGGTACTCGCTGGGATTGACGCCCATCATGGCCTTGAAGTTGCGCCTGAATGTCAGAATATTGGCAAACCCGCACTGCGCGGCAATCTCTTCCAGGCTCAGGTCTGTTTCCTTGAGTAGATCGACTGCGCGGTGGATCTGCCGATCACGGACATAGTTCAGGAAGGTCTGCCCATACCGTTTGCGTGTGATCAGCCCGATCATCTTGGTGGAAACGCCGAACTGATCCGCAATGCCGTTCAGGCTCAGCTCCGGATCATACAGATGTGCATCCAGGTACTGACAGATTGCCTCTTCCAGATCGTTCTCCTTCTCCTCGCCTTCTCCGGCTTCCGCCTCGCTCAGGCTGGCGGCAAACACCTGCCGGTAATAGGCAAAGATTTCCTCAATGGTGGCCGCATCCCGTATGGGCTCCATGCGTACGTGCGTGGTACTCAGATCATAGGCGTTGCGCAGCGCTTTGCGTATCGTCCAGTAAAGCTCATCCGCCAGCTGTCGGATTTCCGCGGCGGGCAGGTCTGCCTCGACCATGTTCTTCTGATAGATCTCATCAAGCAGTGCGTTCAGTCCCTGCAGATTCTTCTCCTTAAGCAGGCGTGTCATCTGCTTCTGGGCGTCCTTGGGGAAGTAATAGCCCGGCGTGCCTTCCTGCGGCTCTTCCGGGAAATAGACAGCCCCGCGTCCTCCTGTCAGCATCTGGCCCAGACTCCGCTGGGCCTCCCGGCAGGCTTCGCTGAGCCGGTCCAGATCGCTTTCCCGGCGGCCGACGCCAATGGTCAGCACCGTATTCTCATCACCGGCGTTCTCCTGCATGGCGCTGTAAAGCCGGTAGAAGAAGTCCTCAAAGCAGTCCTTCTCATCTGCCGCGGCGATGACAAACATGTTCTGCAGGTTTTCCGGCACCGCTACCACCTGAATGTCCTCTTCGCTCCAGTCTCTGCAGGTGGAGAGGATCAGTGCCTGCAGGTCCTGGTATTTCCGCTCCGCAGCCGCCATCTCGCGGGTTATGGCAATGTTTACCTCGCCGACCATGTAGTAATTGCGCCGCAGTTCCGTGAACTGCTCTTCCACCAGCATTTCCGTATGCCCCGCCCCATGGATCGCCGCCTGCAGCATACCCTGCCGGGCATAAGGCGTAATCGTCACCATCTTTTCGCGATAACCGTTCCGCTCGCCGATCAGGCTGGAAATGCCGCGGAGAATGTTTTCAAACTCATTCTCCTTTTTTTCGTCCGCGGATGCGGTCTCATTGGTCCCGCGCCGGCTCATCATCTGATGGATATCGTCAATGGGCTTGTAGAACCGCAGGGAAATGCGGTACGTCAGCAGCACAAAGAAAATGCTCGCCAATGCCATGACCGCCAGGAGAATAAAGGCCGACACCGGCAGCGGTCGATGCAGCGCGGCATAGGGAATGCAGGCGGTGTATTCCACCGTATTATCCACCAGACTGCTCACATGCATGGTATACCCGGACATATCGCCGATCTGCATCACCGGCTGGCCGCGCCGCAGGATCTGCACGGAAGCGTTTTCTCCCATTCGCTCGCGCAGGGCAGCCCGGATCTGATCCTGTTCAATCAGTACCAGTACTTCCCCTTTCGTGGAACTCCGGCTGCCAAAACCGGTATAGGATTCCCCATAGATCAGGTATTCCTTGTTCAGCAGTATCTGCGCCCCGGTGACGCCCAGCACATTGGCCGCTGTATTCACGCCGAAATAGGGTGAGTTTGGCAGTACCTTGCATGCACCGTCCAGCGAATAGACGGCACCGGGCAGGAAAACCTTATTCTCGCCCTGAAAGGCCAGGATCATGCTGTACAGGCTGGTGCTTCGCACGGTTCCCTTGATCCGGTTCAGTTCGCCCAGGAGATTGTACAGCTGCAGAGAATTCAGCGTCTTTTTTTCCACATAGACCGTCTGCAGCGCAGAGCGCGCGGTTTCCGACGCATTGACGGAAGCGCAGAGCATCTGGGAGTGCATCATCTGCTGGTCCATCCATGTTCCGAAGGAGACCGACTTCTGTTCCCATTCCCGCTGCGCGAGCTCGGTGGCTTCCCGGCTGTAGGACCAGATCACCCATCCGATGAATATGCCGAACAGCATAAGAATAATCAATGTATAGGATAAGAACAGGTGCTTGAAAACACCGCTGCGGAAATAGCGCGTGCGTTGGGTACCTGTCTTTTCGCTGGGATGGATCATTTTTCCTGCCTTTCATCCGTCTTCAGTGAACCGGACAGCTGCGGGAATCTGCCCGATTGCGGCTTGAAGAGGGGATACTTCCTTTCTGGATCGTTATGCCGTAAGAGCACGCAGATGCGATGCCATGCCTTCTGCCCGTATGGCTTTCACTTTCTGAACGGCCGGCGCTCTGGCATGAGGATGGCAGCGCTGCGTAAGGGGCCCCTGTCACGGGTGTTCCCTGCCCTTCCGATCCTTCGGTGTGCGCTTTCTTTCTTTTCCGGAAAGCCGGCATGAAAACCGGCTGTTCTTTCCGGGAATTATAGCACAATCCGGCCCGTCTTGACCATGCGCGGGTGCACAGGGGCATGCGGCCCTGCCCCGCGGCACAGTGTGCGGACAGAGGGGCATGCGCAGTCTGTATGCTGACAAAAATGCTGGCAGAAGGCACACAGCGAGCACAAGACAGATCAGAGAAAAGGTAGTGCAAACGGTTGCACAGTGCTGCAACGGCACAGGGCCTGGGGCCTGCCGGACACGAAAAAACCCCATCCAGACTGCGATGGGGTTTTGGCTCATGAATGCATCTGAATCTCCGGAAGGCACGCGTCTATGTCCACATATCCATCCTGCACCTGCCAGCGGTCCACATAGACCGGCACGGTCTCGGATGTCAGGAGATCTCTTGGATCAAAAGGCAGCGGCCGGCTCAGAAAGATATGCACTGCATGGGTTGCAGGATCTTCCCAGGCGCACTCCACCTGAAAGGGGTGGCGGCCATGCACCGTCATGTTCTTTACCTCATGGCATCCCGTAATCCGCGCCTGTACACTGTACCCGCCTTCCATCAGCTGACGGAGCCGGTTTCTTTTGCGGTATGCGACAAGCAGGAAGATGATGCCCAGCAGCAGGAAGCATCCTCCGACGCCTCCGAACACCAGGATAAACAGTTGATTTCCCTGGCGCAGGCTGACCAGGCGCCCCACCAGAATGCCGATAAGCAGGTAGACTAAGCCCATGGGTACAAAGACAAACCCGAGAATATCCAGGGCCGTATAGCCCCATTTCCGTTTCTTTTCCTTCATGATTCTTTCACTTTCACACGCCTGCATACCCTGCCAGGAACTGGCGTGTCCTCTCCTTCTGCGGGTTCTGGAAGACGTCCTTCGGGTCGCCCATCTCGCAAATTTCCCCCTGGTCCATGAAAATCACGGTATCTGCCACATCCCGGGCAAATGCCATTTCATGGGTCACGATAATCATGGTCATATGCCGCTCCGCCAGGGAACGGATGACCCGCAGCACTTCCCCTGTCAGTTCCGGGTCCAGCGCTGAGGTCGGTTCATCAAAACAGAGAATATCCGGTTCCAGTGCCAGTGCCCGGGCAATGGCCACACGCTGGCACTGCCCGCCGGAGAGCTGATGCGGATAGTTTTCCTTGCGATCGCTCAGGCCCATCTGGTCCAGAAGATGGCTCGCCTTTTCCTGCATTTCCTGCCGGATGCTCTTCCGGTTCTGCCGCCAGTCTTCCCTTTCATGGGCCAGCAGTTCGCCTGCCAGAGCCACATTCTGCAGTGCCGTGTACTGGGGAAAAAGGTTAAACGACTGAAAGACCAGTCCGAAATGCAGGCGCTTTCTTCGGATTTCCTTTTCCCGGCTCCGGCTGACCACGCTCGCGTCGAACAGGGTTTCCCCGTTGACGCGGATGATCCCGGACGTGGGTGTCTCCAGAAAATTCAGGCACCGGAGAAGGGTGGTTTTTCCGCTCCCGGAAGAGCCGATCAGCGACAGTGTGGTTCCTTTTTCCATCTGAAAGGAAATGTCCCGCAGCACCTCTGTTTTTCCGAATGTCTTGCGGATATGTTCGACTTCAAGAATAGCCATTGCAATTCCTCCTCAGCGGAAATAACTCAGTCTTTTCTCCAGACGCTGCAGAAGAATCGTCAGGATACCGATACTGACAAGATAATACACTGCGGTAAAGAACAGGGGCCAGATGGCGCCGGAGATGCCCTGACTGCCTTTCATGAAAGACTGGCCGGCCCAGATGATTTCCTGCAGCGCAATGATACGGGCCAGTGATGTATCCTTTACCAGGGTAATGATCTCGTTGGACATGGGCGGTACAATGGCCTTGATCATCTGCAGAAGCTTGACCTTGAAGAAGATCTGGCTGTGCGTCATGCCCAGGACTAGTCCGGCTTCCTCCTGGCCGACCGGGATGCCCTGGATGCCGCCGCGGTAAATCTCGGAAAAATAGCATGCGTAGTTGATAATGAACGCGACGGCTGCGGCCTGAAAACGTCCGGACTCGCCGCCGCCCCAGATGGGGGCATGGAACACAAGCCCCGGAAAATAGTAGATGATCAGGAGCTGAATCATGAGGGGGGATCCCCGGATGATCCAGACAAGGGTCCGGGTAATACCCCGCAGCACGTGCAGACGGGACATGGATCCCATGGCAATAACAAGCCCCAGAGGAAAGGCGCCCAGGAGCGTGACAAAGAACAGTCGCAGCGTCTGGACAAAGCCTGTGTTAAGCGCACCGATGACGATCGGCATCTGCTGAAGAATGGTCTGCATAGATTCTACCTTTCCTGAAGACACAAAGAAAGGGCAGAGAGTGGTCAAACCTTCTGCCCGTTCCTATTCCATCCGGAGATTACTCTTTGACCTGCTCGATCATGGCAGCCTGCACGCCATACTTCTCGGCGATTTCCATAAGGCTTCCATCCTCATAGGCAGCGACCAGGAATTCATTGAGCTTTGCGGCCAGCTCGGAATCCTTGCGGAAGCCGACGCCGTATTCCTCACTGTTCAGGCCCAGGGTATAGACGAGGTTGGCATAGCCTGTGCCCTCGCCGATCATGGCAGCTGCCATCAGCGAGTCGATGACCGCCGCGTCACTGGTCTGCGCTGCGACTTCCATCAGCGTGGCGGCCTGGCTGGTCACCGCAACCGTCTTATAGCCCAGCTCCGTTACCACCGCTTCGCCTGCGCTGCCGGCTTCTACGGCAAAGGACAGATCCTTCAGGCTTTCCACGTCGGGATAGCTCTCCGCCTTGTCCGCGGGAAGAATGACGACCTGCGCATTGTTGGCATAGGGGTTGGAGCATTCCATGGCAGCAAGCACTTCGTCAGTGAGCGTCATGCCGTTCCATACGCAGTCGATGGTACGGCCGTTCAGTTCCAGGATCTTGTTGTCCCATTCAATTTCCATGAACTCCACGTCCAGGCCAAGAGACGCAGCAAAGGCACGTGCCAGATCTGCATCAAAGCCGATCCACTCGCCGTTTTCATCTTTATAGTCCATCGGTTCAAAATCCGTAATCCCCACAACCAGCTTTCCCTTGCCCTGCACATACTCCAGATCGGTCTCTGCGAAAGAAACAGACATGGTGGCAATCATCGCCAGTGTCAGAAGAATGGCAAACAGCTTTTTCATAGAAGGTTTCCCCCTCGCATTTATTTGGCTTTCGCACCAACATTGGCACTATATCAGTTTACCACGCTAAAGTCAATGAATACCTGTATTCCTTTTGTATTTCTTTTAGGACAATTGCCGCAGCCGCGTCCTCACCTATCAGGGATGTGTGGGACGAGGTGGCCGAGAAACTGAAAAAGAATAAGGAACTGACAGAAGTGGTTGGTCACAGAGGTGGTCAGCCACATTTTTTATATGGGAAGGTCTTCTGTGAATGCGGAGCCCCAATGACCAGACGGACGGTCAACGGCGCTGGCGGGCAGAAGATCAAGACCTGGATTTGCCGTGACAAGCGGAAAGGGACTGGCTGCAAGGGCCGGAACGTGAAGGAAGAGGAGCTGCTGAAGTTTGGCGATGCGGCTAGGCTTGTGGTCAAGGATGATGGGATTGAGGCTCTATAATTGCCCACCTGTTTTGTTTTCGGATTGGAGATGATGAGTTCTCCTGGACGGAAGCAGAGCGGGTGGGCTTTTTTTGTCGTTTTACAGCCCCTCATGTTCATAGAAAATTCAATGGCTGGAAACGACAGAAACCTTGATATTCCGGCACTTTTGACATATAATCTATTTGTGATTTTATGCCATGACAGAGGGTGCGGGAAGGAGGCGACGGCTGTGTTCGATCCCAACAAAATCGAGGACCTGCAGTTTTCAACGGAGAAACAGATCATGGACAGGAAGTCCGCTCGAATCAAGGCCGTTGATCTTGCGATCCCTATTGTTGCCATGGCGAATGCTGATGGCTGATACCTTGCTATTGGCATTGAGGATGATGGAACGATCACCGGGATTGATGCTCATGAGAAGAATCTGAACGAACTGCTGCGTGCGCCTTATGATTTTTGCTTTCCGAGCGTGCAGGTTGATTTGAAAACGATGGATGTGATCGATGCGAAGGGACAGCCCAATCATATCCTGCGTATGCAGATACTTCCCAACAATAAAGTTGTTGCAAACCAGGCAGATGAAGTCTATCTTCGGGTCGGCGACAAGAGCAAGAAGCTGAATTTTGAGCAGCGCCTTCAGCTTGTGTACGCAAAGGGCATAAAGTATTTTGAGGAGCAGCCTGTTGCCGGTGCGACCATTAATGACATAGATTTGGAAGTCGTAGCGGAGTACTGCAAGAAAATCGGATACGACAAAGGAGATGCTGAATTCTATCTCCGCCATAATCATGACTTTGTAGTCACCCGTGGAGATGAGGACATAATTCGCGGTGCGGCCATTTTGCTCTTCGGGAAGAATCCACAGCGTTTTTTCCCTCGCGCTCGTGTGCGCTTTGTGCGATATGAGGGCAAAACTGCCGAGGTAGGCGACCGGATGAATGTGGTGAAAGATGAGAAATTTGACGGTCGTATACTGGATCAGGTAAGAGCGGCTACAGCTTTCGTAAAAACACAGATCCGAGAGTACACTAAACTGGGAGCCGGAGGTGTGTTCCAGACAACGCCTGAATTTCCGGAGTTCTGCTGGACTGAGCTGATTGTGAACGCCGTGGCACACCGTGACTACAGTATCGGTGGAACCGATATTCAGATTAAGATGTTCGATGATCATTTCACGGTTGAGAGCCCAGGCATTCTCCCAGGGCTAGTCCGCGTGAATAATATCCGGGAATTCCATTTCTCCCGCAATCCTGTGATCGTGGAGTTGTTGAACGAGTATGATCTCGTGAAGGAATTCGGCGAAGGTGTTGATCGTATCTATCGGGATATGGCAGAAGCGGGCCTTCCGGAGCCGGAGTACCGGCAGTCTGAATTTATGCTCTATGCAACGCTGAAAAATAAGAACTGGGGCAAAGAAGATGCAAGCTGGAACTCGGATCAACCCCTTCCTGGAAAAAGCGATGAAAAAGGCGATAAAAAGGCGATGAAAAAAGGCGATGAAATAGATGCCCGGATAGAGAAGGTATTGGTAGCAATCGCCAATGACTCAAAGAATACTGTAAACGAGTTAACTGTGGCAACAGGGACATCTCGTAAACAAATAGAAATTGCCCTGAAACGTCTTAAAGATGCAGGAAAAATTCACCGTGAAGGTTCTGCACGTAACGGTAAATGGATGATTGATTAATATACAGCCCACTTACTTCCTTTTCCGCTTGGGAATTATCTCCCAACCTGAAAACGAAGTGAGTGGGCTCCTTTTGTCTTCTTCTGACAAAAAATCTCTACCCGCTTGCTATGCGCAAAACTCTGGTTTACCCTGTACAGCAAGGCGGCCGAACACACATATCCCTGCAGAACATATTGCTTCAATACGTTGTTTGCCCAACGTCGGAATTCCACACCGCGCTTTGACTTGACACGGTAGCCGACCGAGATGATCATATCAAGAT
>CACWXY010000022.1 GCA_902764915.1 uncultured Eubacteriales bacterium
GCTATCCGGAAGTATACACGCTGGTGTGCGGACAGGAAGAACAGTTCGGACATGTGCATGCCGATGCATGCTATGGAGAGAAAGCGACTCTCGTCTGTGAGTATGCGAATGTGCACGTGCATACCGAAGAATGCTGGGACTGGGATCTGCTGGGACGGAAGATCTGCGTATGCGGACAGACCGAAGTCTGGGAGATAGACACCGGATCGGACAACTGGCAGGAGGAAACTGTCATGGTCGATCCCGGGCATGTGCATGAGGAAAGCTGCTACAGCTATATCCTTACCTGTGAAAAGGAAGAACACATTCATACGGATGTCTGCTATCAGGTGCCGGCAACTGCAACACCGGCAGTGGAACAGCAGGACACGGAGCCTGAATTGCCCCAGTTGTCGTACGATACAGACGCGACAGTGCCTGAGATGGGCGAAACAATTACAGAAGACGAAGATGCGCAAGCTCTTCCACCGACAGGGGCAGAAGACGAATATGGCGTGGGATTCGAAGCAGAGGAAGCCGATCTGACAGATAATGCATCTGACAAGGCTGTATCTGTGGAGGAACTCATGCCTGAAATATCGGGTATTTCCGATGCAGAAAATGACTCGGATAAGGAAGCAGAAGATCCTTATGCGGGGCTATCGGAAGCATCCAGGGCAGCACTGGGCCTGATTACATCTGATAGCATGCAGACAACAGAGCACGTATCAACGGAGATAACTTCCGACGATAGCAATGCACAGGAAGAAAGCGATGCGACAGGTTCCGATGAAGTCTTGCCTGAAGAAGGAGCACTGTCTGCAGAAGCACAGAAGACAGAACATCTTTTAGAAGAGGCATCTGATGAGGCATCTACAGATCACTTCACAGAATTCGGGAACGCGGTTCTGGATAATGAAGAAGGCGCAGCTGACACAGATGAGAATGTGACACAACTGGATGATTCTCTGCATATGGACGTGACGGATGGCATTATCGGTGAAACTGAAGACCTTCCGGAAGATGACTCTGCAGATGATGCAGCGCAGCATGATGGGACAGATAGTGACGGTCTTTCTGAAAGCCTGAATGCCTCTGAGGACGAAGATACAGAGAATAAAGAAGATTTGGCTTCGACCGATCCGGACATTTCTGCAGAAGAGGACGTGGCATCTGGCAATGCGCCGGATGAAGACAATACAACAGGTGAGGATTCGGTTTCTGGAGCAGAAGATGAGACTGCAGATACGCCTGAGTCTGAGAAAGAGAATACTGAAGAACAGGATGCGATGCTGCCTGAAAAAGGAAAGGAAGAGGATGCTGGCGAGGAAACGGCTGAGAACGTAGAAGTTCATACTGAAAAACAGGAAGGCTCAGATCTGGAAGCATTGGCGTTGGAGGAAATGCAGAAGGATATCACTGATAAACAATCTGCTGAGAGTGTAGAAGAAGACGATATAGAAGCAGACATGGGTGCCGATGATGCTCAGACTGATGACAGTAAGGAAGAACTGTCGGAACAGGAAGAGGATAAGACATCCGAAAAAGCAGAAACGAAGCCAGAGAACGCAAATGCTGAAAAGATTTCTGGAAAAACAGCAGAAGACATTACTGCCATGAACAGCATGGATGTTTTTGCTCTCGATCTGCCTGCTGTCGAGGAAATCATCGAAGACATTGCCACACCTACGGACATTGAAGCGCTGGATGTGAATGAAGAAGACGAAGAAGCCTTCATCAATGAAGCAGAAAATGCATATGAAATAGATCATGCAGATGCAGTAATCGCGCCTGTGATTCAGGAAACTGCTATGTATGAGGAGCCTGCAGAAGAAGTACATGTTTCGGCGTCTGTTGCAACACCCACGGACTTTTGGGAAGAGTCGAAAGAAACCATAGTGGTGGAGAATACCGTATACACGGAAGATGCTGATAATTCTGTGATTGCTACAGTCACGGATATTCTTCCTGTGATGGATGCACCAGAGCCGGAAGTCGTTCCTGTGATGGAAGAAGTGCCTGCGTGGAGTCTGCCGACAGCTACATTCTCGGATCTTACAGAAGAAACGATCGTTCCGAATGATGAAGCGTTTGACGCGGAAGGTGATTATGTATCTGTCGCAACAGATACTGATCTGCGGGAAACTGTCTATTCGGATACTGTCGATGATTTCGTGCCGGATGAAGACATGGCTACATCTACGGACCTTAACGCGGAAACGGAGCCGAATGCAGCTGAGATGCAGGCAGCCATTGCCAGCATGACGGACCTGATGACGGACGATGCGGGTATCAGGGCACAGGAGCAGGCAGACAATGACGCTGTCATCATAGCGACAGGAACAGACCTGGAGACAGAAGAAGACGCGAAGAATCCTTTGACTACACAGACCGACCTTCCGGAACAGGAAGCGAGCCTGGCTTCTGATACAGACTTGACCATGGCGGAAGTGGCCAGCACAACGGATCTGTGGGAAGAAAACCTGGCAAGCAGTACGGATATGCAGAATATTCTGAAGCAGATGGATACTGTTTCCAGACTGGAACTGGACAATGTAACGATTACTCCGCTTGGGGATAAGGAGCTTCCTGCCGACGCTGAGGGGTATGCTCGAAAAATCGAAGATACAGAAAGCCTGGAAGAGGTCATTCAGGGGTATCTTCAGAATAATGAAAAAGATGCACAAACTGCAGATCAGATCGTAGCAGAAAGCGTGGAAGAACTGCTGGATGTTCAGGTACCGGTCCGGAAGATGAAAGCTGCGATGCGGAAGACGTCTATGCTGTTCACAAATGAATTGGTTTCTGAAGATCGTACAGTGGCTGACGAAAGCAACGAAGAGAAGAAAACCGAAGAAGCGGTGGAAGAAACTGCAGAGTCTGAGAATAATAAAACTGGAGAAAACAAAGAAACTACGGAGAAGGAAGCAAAAGAACAGGTCAAATATGTGGCTTTTGATATTGGCCTGAACAATGTCAAGGCAAATGAGTATGATGGATTCCGTGTAGATGTAACTCTGCCAGTGAGCATCTCAGGCAGGAACTTTATGGTTTACCATATCCACGAAGGGAAAGTATCGCTTGTGGATAATCTGGAACTGCATGGAAACGAAACAGATGGAGTCTGGTCAGTGGAGGGATTCAGTTTTGATACACCGGATTTCAGTGAGTTCGTTTTGTCGTATACTGTGGACTTTGAGTACTCCGTGAACGGCAAAATGTACCAGTTTTCACTTCCCGGAGGCGGATTTGTTAGCTTTACAGACCTCGTAGAAGTGCTGGGTATAATTGATGATACGAATGCTGGGGAAAATGAGGATGAAAACGGGTCGGTAATTACAGGAAATGCCGGGGAAAACGTCGCCAACGAAGGGGCAGAAGAGAATGGTATAAATTCCGTTACGAACACAGTGATCACACTGGGTGATGTGGTAGTCAGCGATGCGGCGAAGAAGTTCGTGGCGGAAGTGGCTTCAGTGGATTTCAGTAGCCCGGAGCTCATTGATGTCAGCAAGGTTGCAAATGAGACTACAGTCGGGAAGATTAAGGAGAGCCGCAGGCTGGAGTGTGAATATAGCGCAGAGCTGACGGAAGAGCAGATTGCGGAGATCAATGCGCAGACGGTAGAAGCCGGAGACTGGGCTTTGATCAGTGTGCAGCCGTTCACGAGTGAAGAAACGCTAACGGTCACGATGAAGAATGGTGAGGTGTTCACAATTCGGGTGACGGATGCGCAGATTTCCACGCATGTGATTACGGCGGACGGAGAAGATTACATCATCACGGTGACTTACGGGCCGGAAGCCGGGATTCCGGATGGTGCAGAATTGACTGCAAAAGAACTACTGCCTGGGACGGAGGAGTATGAGACACATTATGCGCAGATGCTTGATGTGGTCAAGGGCGAGGTGTCCGATTCCGATCCGGGCGATGAACTGTATGGAGGATTTGCCGAAGTTGGTTTGGAAGTCGTGGATCCGCAATCTACGGTAGATGTGGCGTTTGCACGGTTCTTTGATATATCAATCTGGAAAGATGACGTGGAGATTGAGCCGCTGGCACCGGTTCAGGTTGAAATTCAATATGTTGATCCGATAAATGTTGATTCCAACGCTGAAGCGGAAATCATCCATTTTGCGGATGATGGTATCGAGCGGATCGATCCTGAAACAGATGTGCAGGGATCCTCCGGTGAAGGCATTTCCTCCTTTACCTACGAGCAATCCAGTTTTTCGATTTCTGCTACGCTGCTTAAATACACAACCGGTATCCCGAACGGGAACTATCTTATCATCAAGGGAGCAAAAGATGAGAATAAAGTTGAGCACTGGTACGCACTGAAGGCGGACGGCTCTACAATAGAAGTGACGAAAAATGGAGATACGATCACGAGATCAGACTGGTATGCGGATGACGCGTTCTGGACATTTACCAATGCAGGTAACGGTCAGTATTACATACAGAACCGGTCAAACGGTAATAATCGCCTCGTGCTGTATAATAACATTGTAGGGAACTGGGAGCAGAGAATTAATGTGGAAGTGCCGGACGGCAGAAGAACCGTATATCTGAGAAACCCAAATAATACGCCGCTGCGGTTCAATGGCAATACACAGAAGTTTGTTCTGGGCGCTCAGAACGATAACGCAGAGCAGTTCTACTTAGCCAGAATGACATCCGAAGTTCCGCAAGGGCAGGGATATAATCTGACGCCGGCCGTGGAGACAGACCTTGGCGATCTGAACGCCTGGAGGAACAAAGTCGAGAACAGCTCGATCATCGTGGATAAAACCGCCAGCGTAGCTGATTACGACAACCGCATTTATCAGATTAACCTGAAGGCGCTTTCCGATATCACGATCATCGCCAATAAGGTTGATCTGGAGCTGATTGTCGATACATCCCGTTCGATGTATTTCCCCGCTAATCTGAGTGCGATGTCCGGCTATTACTTTACAAGCATAATGGGCAATGATTCACACAGCCTGGAAAGACAGCTGGCATCGCTGAATAAAAATCAGATTTATTATTTCATCGGCAATGGGGAACAGGCAACCGTCTATGCGTTGTACTATGCAGCTTCAGGGACGAACCTGAATGATCACACCGGTGATGAATGCTGGAAGTTTGTCGATGCATCCTATATGAATCCTCCGGATGCCGGAGCCATGAACCAGTCTGACAGACTGAACAGGCTTGTTGGCATGCGCATCGACGATCTGGCTTACAGTATCTGCAATCAGACCCGCGAAGGCGGCGGATGCAGGCTGTATACAGCATCATCTTCTATCACGCGGCTGGCGTATCTGAAAGAGGCTGTACGTATTGCCAGCGAGATCGTCTATGCTGTTGACAGGAACAATCGCATCGGTCTGGTGACCTTCAACAGCAAAGCCAATACCCCACGGTTTTACGATAATGGATCAAAGAGCGGATTATACAGCGCGATTAACAATATCTCCCTTGCAGGTGGCACCCGACAGGACCTTGGCCTTGAGGCGGGCACGAACCTATTTAACAGCAGCGGCAGGGCAGACGCGCAGAAGATCGCCATATTGATCACCGATGGCGCGCCGAACATGAAATATGACAATGGTACGCAAATACCCAGCGATACGGCTTGGACGATGATTGGCGAAAAAGCCGGTGCCCTGAAGGGCACCAATTCCTCCAATGCGAAGCTTTACACGCTGGGCCTCAGCCTCGATATGGTTGGAGGCAATAACCAGAGAAATCTGAATGGTTTGGCTTCGGAAGAGGATGGCGTCACACGGCATTTTAACGCCAGCAACGGTCCTGATATTGTCAGGGCGGTCAAGGATCTGATCGATACGCTGATGTACGATGTTACTCTGGAAGCGGAAGTCACGGACGTCCTGGATCCGGCCTTCTATCCCGTGGATCAGAATGGTAATCCGATTGCCGCTGGGGATTACACCGATGATAACGGCAAGCGTTATAACTGGTCCGTGGTCACTGTAGACGGCGCGGAATGTTGGAAGATCACGTATTACGACCAGGAAGTTGGCCGCGGCGAGAAAAACGCGGACAATACTATCAAGACACCAGGTTGGCAGAAGACGTTCTACGTCAAAGCAAAAGAGGATTTTCTGGGTGGCAACAAAATAGAGACCAACAGGTATAAATCCAGCAACAATCGCGTCAAACCGACCAAATATGTCTATACGGAGCGGGGAACCAACGCGGTCAAGAAGATAAATCCACCTTCGAACGCACCGTGGGGTAAATTTGAAAACACCCCAACTGTTAATGTTGATGAGTTGCATCTCACAGAGAACAGCACCGAGTGGACTGTCTATCTGGGAACCGAGGTGAAGCCCGAGGATCAGCTCCGGGCACTCTGGAATAACATCAAGGTCAAGCAGGTCGTAAAGGAAGGCGGAACGGCAAACAACGGCACAACGATTACGGGAAGCGGCCAGAAGTATTACTCCAAGACGGACACGCAAGATACGGCATCTCCGACAAGCGGTTATGCAAGCCTGCCGATCATCCGGTACTTTAGTGATGCAGATTTCAATACGCTGCTTGGTCAGTTGAAGACCGGTAACAGTGCCGAGAAGACAATAACCTATCCGGGCTACGGACATAATCCCGGAACTATAACAGTCAAGCTGGAAAAAACGATTATCAATGGGGCACAGGACGCTGTTGGAAAAGCGCCGGGACAACATGTCACAGATATAGTTGGTACCCCGGTGGAAACATATAAGATTACGATGACTTATAATCCACAGACAGATAATGTTTCCAATATTGGGGATACCGTTACACGTACCGGCGAAGACATAGTAAAAAGCGAGAATATCCACAAGATAAACGTCTTTAAGAAAGCTCTTAAAATCAAGAAGATAGACACGATCGGGAAACTGATTACGGATACTGCTGAATTCACGCTGTATCGGAAAGCAGTAAGCGGAGATACGAATACCGTTCATCTGACAGACGTTGATGGCCTTGATGACGGTGACTATGTAGCTGTGGTACAGTCAACAAGTGGCGGTTATGCGACTTTCGATCCGGTTTATCCAATTAAGGATACGGATGGGACGTATGAGCCACAAAGTACGGATTTCTGGATTGTTGAAACATGCGCACCGGATACCTATACACCGATGTCCGGTGCGGTGAAAGTTACACTCAACCTGACAGAAACGAAAACAGATAAACCGGAAGGACAGACAAATACGGGACTGTACGATTGGACACAGTCTGTAGCTGTTTCAATATCCGCAGATCAGAGGGCAACGGATTTTTATGTGGCTCCTTCAAGCACTGCTGCAGAAACCATAGAATTCAGCATCAAGAATGATAAGGATACTGAAATCACTATCATTAAAGTTGATGCCACGGATAATACAAAGACTTTATCTGGTGCCAGATTTCAATTGATACGGGGTTCCCAGATTGTAACCGATGCAATGATTACGAGTTTGGCTCCCGGCGGTGGTTCGATATCCCTGGATGCAGAGAATTGTTTTGAGTTACCTAAAGAAGGTGTAAAGATCAGCGGCCTGAAAGCGGGAGAGTATTCATTAAAAGAGAAGACATCACCCACGGGATATATTATTACAGAGCAACCGCTGACTTTTAAAGCCGGTAACGGAGCGGTAACAGATCGGAGTGATAGTGTGACGGACAATGTGGTTGAATTCCGCGTACCCAACACACCAGGCGCAGCCCTCCCGAACACCGGCGGCACCGGCACCACAGCATTCTACCTTCTCGGCATCATGCTCACTGCTTTCACAGGTACGGGGTTAGTGATACGAAAGAGAAGGAGAGATGCTGCCTGATCCGGCGGCCCCGGAACACGGCTCTTCACGATCCTCGGCAGCATCCTGATCCTTGGAGCGGGCATACTGCTGTGGAGGAGACGGAGATTGATTTAGCACAAACTTTTTGAGAAGTCAGTCACTTCGGTGGCTGGCTTTTCTTTTTGGGAGCAGTTAGCGATAACTAACGCAAGGCGGTATTATTAGATTGAAATAGGTAGCCATTTGCGATATAATGTAAATATCTATTATTGTGCATTTTTTCAGAGGAGAATTGTGATGGCCAGAGCAAGAAAAGATGGCAAGTACCTTAATGTCCGTATAGATACATCCCTTTACAAAAAGCTTGAGGAAGTTTGTACGGAAGCAGGGCAGCTTAAAACCACGTTGGTTGAAAGAGCGCTGGCAGCTTATTTTGAGGAATACGACAGGAAGCAGGCGCTTCTTAAAGAGATAGAGAAAGGGCACTGAGCTATAGATTTGGTGTTAGTCAAAAAGTGTGTTGGTCTTGATCCATTGCCCGCATAGAAGGACAATGGAAACAGTATGATGTGATTATCCAAAGACATATACCGGGAGGATAATCACATGGAAAATAAGCTGGGCACCCTGATAGAGTATCTGAAAAAGCTTTGTTCGATTGATTTAGAGCACGTAATAAATTTCGCTCTTGGTATTGTTACTGCAAATGATGGTCAGCCTGAAAGACCAGTTTGCCCGCATTGTGGTGGTAAAGAGGTTATAAAGTACGGCCATAAGGGCGGAAAGCAGCGCTTTCTTTGTCATACATGCAGTCAGACCTTTATGCACACCACTAATACTCTAATGGAAAATTCTCATTATCCCAGATCGATCTGGGCTGATTTTATACGTGACACTATTACTGGAACTTCGTTGGATAAATCTGCTGAAATGTATGGCTTTTCACATCAGACAGCCTTCAACATGCGCCATAAGGTGTTACTTGCATTCCAGGATCACCTTAAGTACAGCCCCACAATTCTATCTGGAATAACTGAATTCGATGAAACATATGTCCTTGAGTGTTACAAAGGAAAGAAGTTTGAGCAAAATGCCAAAAGAAACCAAGACTTCATGGCGCAAAAGCTTCTTCCAGAGGTATTTCCGATGAACAGATTGCCATCTGTGTCGGGATTCAGCGAGATGGGAATGCATTAGCAGCAACCGTTAACAGAGCAACACCTTCTAAAGCTGAATTATTCTTGACATAAAAGCATGAAGAAAAGAACGATATCTCTATTGAAAGTTAACCCTCTCAAATAGAGATATCGTTCTTGTTTTTCAATGACCAGGCAGAACGTATGTGGAATACGTGCTGGCAATGGGGTTCATGAATATATGCACTCATTTCGTGCTGGCCATTGCTGACAAGAATGATATAATGATAGGCGCTGGTATGGGATGGCTGCAAGAAAGGGAATGGCATTGTCTGCGCATTCCGGCATGCAGCAGAGCTTACAGTTCTTCAATGCGTTCATCCACTGCCTGCGCATGGAACAGTGGATTGTGAAGCTAATAACAGGAGGGAAAACAAATGGGTGTATCCAATGAAATACTCCAGAAATATGCGGAGCTGATAGTCCGTACAGGCGTTAATGTACAGCCGGGGCAGGTCGTTCAGCTGACCGTTTCTGTGGAACAGCATGCATTCGCAGCACTGGTGATGGAAGAATGCTATAAGGCCGGTGCGAAGAAGGTCAATGTAGACTGGACATATGATGTGCAGAGCCGACTGAACTACCTGTACGCTGAACAGGAGACGCTTGCCAGGGTACTTCCATGGGAAGAAGCCAAGATGAAACAGGTAGTCGAGGATCTGCCCTGCCGGATCTATATTGCCTCTGAAGACCCGGATGCCATGAATGGCGTGGACCCGCAGAAGCTGTCCTCTGTCATGCAGGCACGGGCTACCATTCTCAAGCCCTATCGCAATGCGATAGATGGCAAGCATCAGTGGGTCATCGCTGCCTATCCGTCTGTAAAGTGGGCCAGGAAATGCTTCCCGGACTGCGCTGATGAGGAGGCTGTTTCCAGACTCTGGGACGCCATTCTCAAGACAGTGCGCGTCCAGGCAGATAATAATCCGGTGGCGGAATGGAAGAAGCATACTGATTTCATTGAGAACAAGGCGGCATGGCTGAATGCACAGGGATTTACGTCCCTGCGCTATCACAGCGCAAACGGAACGGACTTTACAGTAAACCTGATTCCTGAGGCACGCTGGGAAGGCGCCGGCGTCACAAATCCGCTGAATGGCGCTTTCTATATTCCCAATATGCCCACAGAAGAAATCTTCACATCCCCTGTGGCGGGGCAGTGCGAAGGTACGCTCGTCGCCGTAAAGCCGCTTTCCTGGAACAGCCAGCTGATTGAGGACTTCTCGATTACCTTCAAGGATGGTAAGGCTGTATCCTGCCGTGCCGGCAAAGGCCAGGAGCTTCTCGAGCGTATGATCCATATGGATGAAGGCGCGTGCATGCTGGGCGAAGTGGCGCTGGTGCCGAAGGAAAGCCCGGTGAACCAGTGCGGCTTCCTTTTCTATGAAACACTGTTTGATGAGAATGCGTGCTGCCACTGTGCACTTGGAATGGGCTTCAAGGAGGTGCTTCCCGGCGGGGATGACCTTACCATGGAACAGGCCAAGGAAAAAGGAATCAATGACTCCATCATTCATGTGGACTTCATGGTTGGTGCGGACGACCTTTCCATTGACGGCGTGCGTCCCGACGGAAGCACGGAAGCGATTTTCCGCAATGGCACCTGGGCGTAATGTTTTCGCCGCTTTGCAGCTCAGTATCTTCGGATACTGGGCATTTTTCACGTGATGTCCAGGCACAGGCATGCGTGTGGGAATACGCCTTCCTGAGGGACTGCAGGACAGCTGTTCGAAAAGCGGGGGAAATGATATCATAATATTGCAGTCAGTGAGACAGACAATCAACAGGAGGAGGCGCGTGGAATGGACGATCGACTGATGAATAGACATCTGCCGGATATGCTTGCCATGAAGGACGGCAGGCGCGTCACGGCGAACAGCTGGCCGGAGCGCCGCAGGGAAGTGGCGGAGATACTGTGCAATGAACTGAACGGCATACTGCCGGATGTTCCGTATGCACTGGACTGGAACGTGGAGAAAACCGAGGATCACTTCTTCATGGGCGGGAAAGGCTGCCTGCGTGTCATACGGCTGACAGTGCGCACACAGCATGGCGAGCATACTTTTCGCGCATACCTGTGTCTTCCCAAGGCAGTGAATCCGGCGCCTGTGTTTGTCATGGCCAGTTTTGGCCGTATGATGCCGGTTGACACGATACCGGTGGAGGAGATACTGGACGAAGGCTTTGGCCTGTGCATGTATGCGTGCCCGGAAGTGACGTCGGATGATGGAGACTTTTCCAGCGGCCTTGCCGGTCTGTTCTATCCGGACGGAGAGCGCACGGAGCACGATGGCGGAAAGATTGCCATATGGGCCTGGGCTGCGTCACGGATTGCGGATGCGCTGCTGACCATGCCGGACGTGGACCCGGGAAAGCTTATGGTGGTTGGGCACTCGCGGCTGGGCAAGACAGCGCTGTGGGCCGGTGCGATGGACACACGCTTTCAGGGTGTGGTGTCCGTGCAGTCCGGATGTGCCGGCGCCTCGCTGGCAAGATACAGTGCCGGGGAGCGCGTGGGCAATATTACCGGAAACTTTCCGTTCTGGTTTGCGAAGGCGTATGCACAGTATACAGACAGGGAAAGTGCGATGCCCTTTGACCAGCATTATCTTCTGGCACTGATAGCTCCTCGGCCGCTGTATGTTACAAGCGCTGCGGGCGATCTGTGGGCAGATCCGCTCGGCGAATATCTGGGATGCCTGGCTGTATCGGAGGTATATGAACTGCTGGGAAAGAAAGGCGTTAGAAATGAGGATTCCATAGCCGATGATTGCGTTCTCCATGACGGTGATGTGGGGTACAGCCGCAGACCGGGCAATCACTTTTTCTCACGCATGGACTGGCAGCGGATCTGTGCATTCATGCGTGAAAAACTGTGAGGCGGGCATGACTGGCTGATCTCAGGCGGAGATCATGACAGACAGGATGCCCAACGGAGATGACATGGGTAGGAAAGAAAAGAGAGGGGAATGGCGTGCAGTGACAGTCTATGTGGATGCGGATGCGTGCCCGGTGACACGCATTGTGGAACAGGTTGCGCAGGCATTCCAGGTGCCGGTGGTTCTTCTGTGTGACACGAACCATGTCCTGACCTCTTCCTACAGTGAGGTACAGGTGATAGGCGCCGGCACGGATGCTGTGGATCTGGCTCTCATCAATCGCTGCCGGCGCGGGGATGTGGTTGTGACACAGGATTACGGTGTGGCAGCGCTCGCGCTGGGGAAAGGTGCATCCTCCATTCATCAGAGCGGGAGACAGTACACGGATGAAAACATTGACGGGCTTCTCTGGGAGCGGCATGCAGCCCGGAAGGAACGTCAGAAAGGCAGGCATCATCTGAAAGGCCCGTCCAAAAGAACACCGGCCGATGATGTGCGGTTTCGGGAAAGCTTTACACAGATGCTGGAAAGCCGGCTTTCCGAAAATAACGGAGAAAGCCAGGCCGCTGCATACAGGAGAGGAGAGAATACCTATGAACAGTCTCTATCATCGAGTGAGTATCCGGAAGTATGAAAACCGGCCCGTGGAAAAAGAAAAGACGGAAGCCATTCTGCGTGCTGCCATGCAGGCGCCATCCGCGGCGAATCAGCAGCCGTGGGAGTTTTTCGTGGTCACCAGGCCGAATACCCTGGAAGCACTTTCCCGTGTCAGCCCCTATGCGGGCATGACGAAGGATGCGCCGTGCGCCATTGTTTCCGCTTACCGCACGGACTGCAGAATTCCGTCCTTTGCACAGATTGATCTGGCGATAGCCATGGAGAACCTGTGGCTGGCTGCGGATCAGGAAGGCCTGGGCGGTGTATGGCTGGGAATTGCGCCGATAGAGGAGCGTATGAAAGCCGTGGAAAAGATCCTGCAGATGCCGGAAAACCTGCGCGCGTATGCGATTTTTCCCTTCGGCTATCCTGCGGAGGCAAGAGGGCAGCAGGACCGGTTCGACAGGGAACGGATCCACTGGGTGGAATAAGCGCTGTCACTTTATGGAATCAGACATACAGGAAAAGGGAAGAGAGGCGTTCTCTTCCCTTTTGGCATTACTTTTTCAGACAGGCGACAAAGTGTCCCGGACTGCGCTCTTCCAGAACCGGTGTCTGATGGCGGCAGGCCTCCGTGGCATAGCGGCAGCGGCTGGCAAAGCGGCAGCCCGGCGCTACATCAATGGGACTCTGTACTTCGCCCTCCAGTGGAATGCGCTGTGCCTTGCGCTCTTTTTCCACACTGGGGTCCGGAATGGGAATGGCGGAGAGCAGTGCCTGGGTATAGGGGTGCAGCGGCTGAGCGTACAGTTCCTCGGATGGCGCGATCTCCATCAGAACACCCAGGTACATGACGCCGACCCTGCTGGCGATAACCTTGACCATGGCCAGGTCATGCGCGACGAACAGATAGGTGAGCTTCAGGTTTTTCTGGAAGTCCATGAGCATATTTACCACCTGTGCCTGAATGGACACATCCAGCGCGGATATGGGTTCGTCCAGTACAAGAAAGCGCGGGCTGACCGCCAGGGCACGCGCAATCCCGATGCGCTGCCGCTGTCCGCCGGAGAACTCATGCACAAAACGGTTGGCATGCTCTTCGTTGAGCCCGACCATTTCCAGAAGCTCATAGATCCTGTGTGCGCGTTCCTGCGGCGTGGCTGCCAGGTGGTGGATATCCAGTCCTTCACCGATGATGTCGCTGACTGTCATGCGCGGGTCCAGGGATGCATAGGGGTCTTGGAATACCAGCTGGGTATCCTTGCGGAAAGCCTTCAGTGCCTTGCCCCTGAGGGCGTGCACGTCCTGCCCGCGGTAGCGCACTTCACCGCCGGTCTTTTCATACATGCCCAGACAGGTACGCCCGCAGGTGGTCTTACCGCAGCCGCTCTCGCCCACAAGCCCGAAGGTCTCACCCTCATAGATCGTGAAGGAGACATCATCAACCGCCTGCAGCGTATGCCGGCGGCCCAGAGGGAAATATTTCTTCAGGTGCCGGACTTCCAGCACCGGTGTCGCTTTTTCAGACATGCGCCTCTCCTTCCTCTGCCGATTCACGCCGGGCAAACGGTGCGTCCTCCGGAGTCTCGCGCAGTGCATACAGCCAGCACTGGGCTTCATGCGCATTCTCAAACTGCGTGACATCCGGCTTTTCCCGGGTGCAGATCTCCATACAGTACGGACAGCGGCTGGCGAAAGGACAGCCTTCCGGCGGGTGAATGAGATCGGGCGGTGTGCCCTGAATGGAGTACAGACGCTTTCCGCTCTCCTGGTCCAGGCGCGGCACGGCCTTGAGCAGGGCTACCGTGTACGGATGCCGCGGGTGATGGAATACATCCTCGCTCTGCCCGCGCTCCACGATCTGTCCGGCATACATGACCAGGATCCGGTCCGCCAGGTCTGCCACGACGCCCAGGTCATGGGTGATGAGAATAACGGAGGAGCCGTTCTGCTTCTGCAGCGAGTGAATCAGGTTCAGGATCTGCGCCTGAATCGTGACATCCAGCGCAGTGGTGGGTTCGTCTGCGATCAGAAGACGCGGTTTACAGGCAAATGCGATGGCAATCATGACGCGCTGGCGCATGCCGCCGGAAAACTCATGCGGATACTGACGTACCCGGCGCTCTGGCTGGGGAATACCGACCATGCGCAGCAGCTCCACGGCCTGTGCCTTGGCTTCCTTTTTGCTGAGATTACTGTGATGCAGTATGTTTTCCACGATCTGCTGACCAACACGCATGGTAGGGTTCAGTGCGGCGAGCGCGTCCTGGAAGACAATCGCGCAGTCCCCGCCCCGGTACTGGGTCAGGCGTCTGCCCTCAAAGCCCAGCACATCCTCGCCGTTAAACAGGATCTGGCTGCCTTCCTTGAACTCTCCGGGCGGTGTTTTGATCAGGTGCATGATGGACTTGGCTGTGACGGACTTGCCGCAGCCGCTCTCGCCTACAAGCGCAATGGTTTCGCCCTTCCTTACGGTAAAGCTGACACCGCGTACCGCCTGCACTTCACCGGCATAGGTGCGGTAGGAAACCCGCAGGTTCTGTACGCTGAGAAGATCACTGGTCTGTTCCATACATACCTCCGGTTATTCCATGCGGGGATCCAGGGCATCTCTGAGCCCGTCCCCGAGCATATTAAAGGCAAGAACCACAAAGATCAGGACAATGGCCGGGAAGAAGAGCTGCCAGGGATAGAAATCCATCTTGGTCTTTCCTTCACTGATCAATACACCCAGACTGATCGCGTCCCCGCCGATGCCCATGCCCAGAAAGCTCAGGGAGGCCTCGGTAAAGATATAGCTGGGAATGGAGGAACAGAGGTTCAGGATCAGGATGCCGACTGTATTGGGAATCATATGCTTGAGAATGACGCGGGCCGGGGAAGCGCCCATCATCTGGGAAGCCTGGACGAACTCGGTTTCCCGCAGCTGCATCAGCTGTCCGCGGATCTGGCGCGCGGTGCCGCACCAGGAGGTAATGCTCATGGCAATGAGAAGGCCCAGTGTATTTTTCCCGATGACCATCATAATCAGAAGCGTAACCAGAAGCTCCGGAAAAGAGACCAGGATTTCCACAATCCGCATCATAACGGAGTCCACAGCACCGCCGAAATAGGCCATAGCGCCGCCATAGGCACAGCCCACCACGATCTGGATCATTGCGCAGATCAGGGCAATGAGCAGGCTGAGCCCGGCACCTTGGCAGACGCGGCAGAACAGGTCACGGCCCATGGTGTCTGTGCCGAACCAGTGCGCTGCGGACGGCGCCTGATTGCGCTCGCGTGCGTTAATGGTCAGGTAGTCCGCGCCGCTGATGCGGCTGCCGAAGAGCACAAAGAACAGTACAATAATCAACGCGAACAGCGCGGCCATGGCAAGCGGGTTTTTCCGCAGCTTTCGCCAGGCAGACTGCCAGTAGGTCTGGGTCCTGCGCTGCATTTTTTCGGACTGGAGTGCCACAATCCCGATGCGGCGGGACTCATCCGGGGTAAGGTAGCGAGGGGTTGCCTGCATGAATGACACTCCTTTCTCAGCGCTTGCCGCCCTTAATGCGGATGCGCGGGTCGACAATACTGTAGAGAATATCGGTAATGAAAATCACAAAGATGTAAATGGCGGAAATGATCACGGTTTCACCCATGACAATGGTCACATCCTGTGCGGCAACAGCGTTGACATAGTACAGTCCCAGGCCGGGAATGGAGAAAACGCTCTCGATAAAGAATGAACCGGTAATGCACATGGCAAGGCTCATGGGCAGGTATGTGACAATGGGAATGAAAGCATTGCGCAGCACATGATGCAGTATGACTTCCCGGTGCGTGAGGCCTTTGGACTCGGCGGTCAGGATATACTCCTGGTTCATGACATCCAGCATGGACGCCTTCAGAAGACGCGCATAGCTGGCGATATACCCGAAGCATCCGGCCAGTGTGGGGAGAACGGTATACTCCCATCCGCCCAGCCATATGTTCTCCTTGGGCCAGCCGATGACCGGGAAAAGCCGGAGCTGTCCGGCAAACACCTGCTGCAGAAGCAGTGCGAAGACCAGGTTGGGTACCGAGATCAGGAGAATGGAGAAGACCACCACGAGATAATCCCAGAGACTGCCCTTCTTTACGGCGGCAAGAAGCCCCAGGAGCAGACCGATGGTGACGCCCAGCAGCATCTGCTGCAGGCCGAGCCGGGCGGAGACCGGCCCCTTCTGGCGGATAATGGACTGTACGGTTTCTCCCTGATAGATAATGGACTCGCCGAAATCCCCGTGCAGAAGCCCCTTCATGGTGGTGATGTAGCGCTCCATAATCGGCTTGTTCAGCCCGTACTTCTCATAGAGCCGCTGCGTCACGGTCTCCGGAAGCCGTTCCACGCGCGCGGACAGCGCGTCGCCTGGCGTGGCAGCCAGAAGAAAGAAGGTGGCGGTGGCAATCAGGTAGAGCGTCAGCAGCATAACTGCCAGCTTTTTGAGCGCGTAGCGTAAAAAACTCATGATGATCCTCACAATTCATGAAAAAGAAAAGTGCGGGCTGACCGATTGTCGTGCGGTCAGCCCGGGAACACGCGATATCAGTGCTTCAGAAGACGAACACGGCTGAATTCGAACTCGGCTCCGAAGGTGGGACAGCTCAGACCTGTCACATAGCTCTGGCTGTAGTACTGGTTCTGGGCAAAGTAGATCGGGGCGGTACCGCCGCGTTCCATCAGAATCTTTTCGGCATCAATGTACAGCTGCAGGCGTTCCGCGTCGTCCTGACTGGAGGAAGCTTTGGCGATGAGCGCGTCATATTCGCTGTCGGAGAAGCCGCCCATAAAGCGCGCATATCCGTTGCCGGTGGTGAACAGGTTCAGGAAGGTAATCGGATCATTGAAATCGCCGAACCAGCCCATGGTATAGAAGTCATACTGGTACGCATTGCGGGCGCTGACCCAGGTAGAGGTGTCGGGATAGACTTCCACATTCAGGTTCAGGCCGATCTTATCCTTGAGCTGCTGCTTGTACCACTCGTTGATGTTCGTGGTGAGTGTGGTGGGGGAATAGATGATGGTGGTCAGGGTGACATCCTCGGGTGTGCCTTCAAAGCCCACTTCCTTCAGGCCTTCCTCGAACAGCGCGCGCAGGTCTGTGTACTGCGCCTGCAGGCCCAGGAGCGGTTCATCGCAGGCAGCGCGCATTTCCTTGTCGCCGACGACCATGCCGTAGGGCACCAGGCTGTAGGCGGGTGTGGACAGTCCGTTCTGGAAGAGCAGGTTGTACTCTTCCCGGTCAAAGGCCAGGGAAATTGCCAGACGGATCTTTTCGTTCTTCATCAGGCCGGAAGGTCCGCCGTTGGCGTCATCGTGCATGTCAAAGGCGATATAGGTGACACTCGGCGCGGTCTGGCTGAAGTACTGGAAGGTACCGTTGTCCACATAGCGCTGCCACTGGTCCACATACTCGATATCCTCGAGCTTCAGGAAGTCCAGCTGCTGGGATTCCATGAGCTGTGCCTGGGTGGAGCTTTCCGGAACTACGCGCAGATTTACCTGGGTAATGTATACATTGTCCTTATCCCAGTATTCCTCGTTCTTGACCAGGGTCATGCTGTTTTCCAGCACGCGGTCAGCGATTACGAAGGGACCGTTGAACACATGCAGCTGGTAATCATTGGTCCAGTTGCCGCCGTTTTCCTTGGCCGCGTCAATCAGGTCCTTGCGGATGGGATAGAAGGGTACCATACCGATTTTCTTGAGGAAAGCGGCATCGGGTTCGGCGAGCGTTGCGCTGAAGGTCAGGTCGTCGATGAGCGCAATGGCGACGTCTTCCCTGGCGCCTTCGCCTTCATAATAGCTCTCGGCGCCGGCAATGCCAAAGGCGAGCTCGGCATAGGCAAAGGCTTCCTCGGGATCAATCAGGCGCAGCCAGGAATCCACATAGTTCTGGGCGGTAACCGGCACACCGTCGGACCATTTGCATTCGGGACGCAGATGGAATGTATAGGTGAGGCCGTCCTCGCTTACTTCATAGCTCTCGGCACCGGCCAGCACGGCGACATCGGTATGATCCTCGGAAGAGAAGGTGCGGAAGAGGCCTTCCTGCACTTCCGTCAGGACCTGGAACTCATTGGAGTTGCGGACATCGTTGACGTCGATGAGATTCAGGTCCTGATAGGTCAGGTTCAGAACCTGCTCCTCGGCATACTCTTCTTCTGCACCGGCCAGCGGCATCAGGGATACCGTCAGCAGCATGCATGCGATGAGCACAGAGAGAAGCTTTCTGGAAACAGCATTCATAGGACAGATCTCCTTTGCAAATGAAAATGGTAGTGCCGGTCCGAAGACCGGCAAACAAAGGTGTTATAGCAGATAACCCCCGGGACGTCAATGAAAAAACCAGAAAAAGCACGATCGTTCTTTCCGATCACAGGTGATTGCTTTTTCCGGCATGGCACGGCACAGGCGTGTATCGAGACGGGGCAGGGCGGCGGTTCGGAATGCGCGAAAGAGAAAAGGACGCGTTCGCGCAGAGGCGTGAACGCGCCACGGAAGGCTGTTTTCTCAGAGCACCTGTTCGGCCTGGGCCTCGGCATCGGCAAAGGTAACCACAGGCACATCCGGGTAGTCGGTCAGTTTGGGCAGCGGCAGTGTCTGCATGTAGGCATGCATGGACTCCGCTACGCGCTTGCCGTTGGCCACGGCCTCGACGACAGTCCGTGCACCGCTGGTGGCATCGCCGGCTGCGAACACGCCGGGGCGGCTGGTATGCCCGTCCGCGTCTACGGTAAGCAGGCCCTTATTGGTGGTATCAATCCCCTTGGTGGAGCGGATCAGGTTGCTCTCCGCGCCCTGGCTGACTGCGATAATGACGCCGGTGCAGGGATAGAGCTTTTCCGTGCCGGGGATCGGGGTTGCCTTTCCGCTGTCATCTACCTGGCTGTCGGCGAGGATTACGCCGTCCTCCCGGATTTCCAGGGTACACTTGTTCATGATAAAGTCCACGCCTTCCAGCCTTGCATAGCTGCTCTCATACTGGCTGGCAGTAAGCGTATCGGTGAGATTCACGCAGGCCACATGATGCGCGCCCTTGCGCACGGCAGTGCGCGCGCAGTCCATGGCACTGTTGCCGGTACCGATCACCAGGATTCTTTCGCCCAGACGGAAGGCGTCCGGGCTGGCCAGGTAATTGATGGCATAGGTCACATGCCCCAGGCTTTCGCCGCGGATGTTCAGACGGTTAGGCCGCCAGAGGCCGGCGCCGACGAACACGCTCTGGTAGCCGTCCCGGAACAGGTCGTCAATGGTAATGGCGCTGCCGATATAGGTGTTGGGCCGGAACTGAATTCCCTTGAGCTCCAGATGCCGGTAGGCCATGTCATCCAGTACCGAGTCCGGGAGCCGGAAGTCCGGAATGCCGTAGCGCAGAACGCCGCCGATCTTATCCCGACCGTCAAAGATGGTTACGCCATAACCGTATCTTGCCAGAATAATGGCGATGGTCAGTCCGGCCGGACCGGCACCAATGACTGCGGCCTTGCGGCCGTTGGGCTCGGCGGGACCTTTTACCATCTGATTGGCATAAGTGGAGGAAATGTAGTTCTCGATAATGGAGAAGTGCACGGGCGCTTCCTTGATGCCGCGCACGCAGTGGCCTTCGCACTGCTTTTCATGATTGCAGACCAGGGAGCAGACGGTGGTCAGCGGGTTGTTTTCAAAGAGCATCCATCCGGCATCATTCAATCGCCCGGCTTTGAGCAGGCGAATGACCTCCGGTATATTCGTATGAATGGGACAGCCTTCCTGGCAGCGCGGTTTCTTGCAGCCGAGACAGCGGTTGGCTTCCTCCATGACATGTAATGCCATTGCAATCGTTCCTTTCCCAATAATGACGTGTTCCTAGCATTCGGCGCGTGACAGAACAGTAAACATATCCCGGAAGATGGCGGTGCGGTTCAGGCGGCGCACCACGCGTATGGGATGCCGGTTCGGATCCCGGGCCCAGTGGGCAGCATCCGGAAGCAGCGGGCTGGATGTGATCTCGCTCTCGACCCATTCCGGATGCATGACAGTGCTTACCGCGGCGACGTCCCAGATTTCCTTGGCCCAGCCGAGGGGGTTGTCCGTGTAGGCGCAGAACAGGTCTGCCAGTGCGTCGCATACCCGGTTCTTTCCGCCCAGGCAGGCCTGGATTTCATAGGCGGACGCTGTGAGATGGGAGGCTACGCCCAGGCATGGCACCAGTATCAGCGGAACCCCGCTGTCCAGTATCAGCCGGGATGCCGCAGGATCCTGGACAAGATTGAACTCCCGGGTGTGCGGCCAGGAGAGCGCGTGCCCGGCCAGCCATACCACCACGATATGCGAAAGAAGCCGCGGCTCCAGAAGAATGGCGGAGGCAATATTGGTAATGCATCCGATTGCGCAGACATACAGAGGATCCGATGCAGGGCGTGCCATGGCGCGGCGGATCAGATCGCGCACGGCCGGAGAACTGACCGGCGTCTGTGCATCCGGCAGATACTGGTCGGCACCGCGGAAGACAAAACCGTCTGCAGAAACCCTGGCAAGGTCCAGCAGACGCAGGATCTCGGCGTAGCTTTTTCTCCATGCCGTCTGCGGGGCCTGTGGAGCGTGCATTGTGAAACGGAGCGGTATATACGGCCTGAAGGTGCACACGGTCAGGGGAGAAAAGGGCATACATCAGTGCAAACTGATCGTCGACCTC
The DNA here is from genome assembly GCA_902764915.1 of uncultured Eubacteriales bacterium. Lineage (GTDB taxonomy): Bacteria > Bacillota > Clostridia > Christensenellales > Aristaeellaceae > UBA2943. The sequence continues at coordinate 21,126 of CACWXY010000022.1, forward strand.
GTTATAGGTATCTGTGTCCAGCACCATGTCCACCGCATGCGCAGGCAGTGCCAGGCGCGAAAGAAGAAACAGGGGATCCGGTGTGGGAAACGGCATGACGGGTCTCCTTTCTGCAGGGGCTGGCGGTGTGATGGACGCAGGGTCAGTCGCGTGTTTTGGCGCCCAGCTGCTTCAGTGCCTGCTTTTCCAGATACATCTTCTGATCAGCGCGGGCAAAGGCGTCATGCAGGCTATGATCGTTTTCCCTGTCAAACGCGGACAGTCCGCCGGAAACGACAGCACCGCCAGATGCGATATGCGCTGCGGACCTGTCGTGCAGTGTCTGCATCAGGCTGTCCCTCGCGTCGAAGTCCCGGCCTCTGAGAATAACCACGAACTCATCTCCGCCGATGCGGAAGACGGGACTGTGCTGGAACAGCTCGCAGATCATGCTGGAGGCACTGCGGATGTACTCATCCCCCGCCTTATGCCCGAGGGTGTCATTGATATGCTTCAGGCCGTTGACATCACAGACGACAACGGCAAAGTCGCGGATCAGTCCGGTTTCGATATCCCGGTTGGTGTTTTTTTCCATATTCAGATAGGCATGCTTGCTCTTTACGCCGGTCAGCGGATCCGTGTTGGCGATCATCTCGCTTTCCTTCTTCTGCTTGTTCATGAAGGAATAATTGGTCATCATGATCAGCATGGCAAAGGCAAACATGGCTGTGGCCATGAGCATGGTACGGGAGTTTGCCCACTGCAGATTTTCCATCTGCTCCTGGATAAAGCGCTCGTCCTCCAGGCGCGCGTTTGTGAGATCAGTAACTGTGCTGTAGTGCGCCTGAATATGGGAGAGCATCTCCTGACTGGAGGCAATCATGGACTGGCGCATCCAGATGAGGGCGATAAAGAGCACCAGTGTCAGAAGGGCGACCCAGACAATGACGCTCTTGCCGAAGCGCCGGCTGACATCCCGGTGCAGAATACTGCGGAAGAAGAGAAAACCGAGAATGCTCCAGATTATGAACAGAAAATAGGTTTCCTTGGCCATGGAGCCTTCGGATACCAGGTTGGGCACCAGCAGATAGACCAGGAAACCGACCATGATGATCAATCCGGCCAGCCCTGCCGTGTGCTGTCTGCGGTCGCCCAGCTTTCCGGCCTGCTTCATGGCACAGGCGGACACAATGGCATAGAGAATGGTGGCGCCAATCGTGGTGACGTCTACGATCCATCCGATAGCTGTACGCCCCACGAAGGGAATGGGGAGGGAAAGCAGTGCCACCAGATAAATGGCATTGCGCGGCGTCTCATGCGCACTGAGCTTTCCGAATGCGCTTGGCAGCACCTGATCTTTCCCCAGTGCGTAGAACAGACGGGAAAGCGCGGTTATATTGCCGATCAGGCTGGTCAGCACAAGGCAGAGCAGCGAAACCATGAGCAGGATTACGCCCAGATTGCCCATGTGTGCGCGGGCAGCATAGAAAGCGGGCAGCGCTTCCAGACCGCTGAGATGGTCCAGGTCTCGGATATAGGCGAGCCAGGAGTCATACTGCGGAGGATAGGCAGTCACGGACAGCAGAAGCACAAACACGTACAGCAGTGTGGTGAACAGCACAACCAGGAACATCAGACGGAAAGAGCGCTGCCTGCGGAAGGCGAACTCTTCCGTTCCGTGGGAGATGCTCTCAAACCCGATGAATGCCCAGGGCGAGATAATGGCGATATGAATGATCTGCCGCAAGGCATGCGTGTCGGGGACATAGGGCAGGGACAGCCCTGCGGAAAGCCCTGTTACGGAGCCGATGAACGCGAGGGTAATGCCCAGCGTAAATACAATGGCCATGATGCTCATCAAGACCCCCGGCTGCACGCTTTGTGCGAATGCACAGGAAAGCGATCAGCGCCACCGCGAGGATCGGGAGAATGGCTTCCCCCAGGTAAACGTCATACCCGAAAAGCGTGTACAGCCGCCCGAAACGGAAGATATCGCCCAGGAAATACCGGGCATACAGCGGAAGGGACGTGGCATTCGCCCAGAGTATGGCCAGGTAGGTCAGCGCCGTAAACCAGGAAACGAGGAAGCCCTGGTCATACCCGAAGACTTCCCGGGCATAGGCGTACGCACCGCCGCACTCAGGGTAGCAATGCATCATATAGTCATAGTTGTAGCCCATCAGCAGCATGACCAGCGCACCGATGAGCAGGCCGAATACACTGCCCATCGGTCCGGCAGAAGAAAGATAGGTATTGGCGGTCACGACCAGGGAACCCCATCCCACACTGGTGCCGATGGCAAACGCCCAGGCAGTGAACGGGGAAAGGTATGGTGTCAGTTTGGCTTTGTCTTGTGTATGCATAGGCAGATCCTTTCACCCGCGGCCGGTCAGTTGTCCGCTTTGTTTTGATAGATCCGGTATCCGCTGGTGCCTTCGCGCACCAGCTCAGAGATGGCCATATCTGCCCGGTGCAGGAGATCTGCTTCCGGATTATCGGGATCGGAGAAGGCAATGCCGATGTGCATGTCAATCCCGGGCAGGTTATCCATCGGCATGGAGAGCGCTTCGGAAACCGCAGCGACCTTTTCACATACCAGTGCCTGCATGGCCGTGGTGACACGGGTGACGATCACGACAAACTCGTCTTCCTGCAGCCGGCAGATCAGGTCTACGGAGCGGAAGGACTGGCGGAGAACATCGGCAACGCGCAGCACCACCTGATTGGTCACCGGCATGGGAAGATCCCGCAGATTGACGATCTGGAATACCAGAAGCGCGATATGCTCCTTATCCGCATCGTGATAGAGCATCTCAAAGCCGGAATGGTTGTACATGCCGGTAGTCGCATCATGCAGTGCATTATAGGTGAACTTCTCCCGGACTTTCCTGGAGGGACTGACATGAACGGCTGCCGAGCGCACATGCTCGACCGGTCCGATCTTCTGGCGGGCCACAAGGAAGGATTCAAACTCCTCGGGCGGAATGGGGCGCGAGAAATAATAGCCCTGCACTACGTCACAGCCCATGGCCTTCAGCGTAAACATCTGTTCGGCAGTCTCCACGCCTTCGGCAATGGTCGGTACGTTCAGGGAGTCCGCAATGTCAAAGACGACCTCCAGCATACGCGTATCCTTGCGCTCGGAGAACGCGTTGCGGATGAACTGCATATCCAGTTTCAGCGCATCAATGGGCAGTGTGGAGACCATGTTCAGGGAGGAATACCCTGAACCGAAATCGTCCATTTCAATGGTAAAGCCCTTGTCGCGGAAACGGTTCACGGTCTCAATGATCTGCACCGCATCCTGCGTATAGGCAGACTCGGTGATCTCCAGATGAAGGTCCGCGTGAGTCAGTCCGGTTTCTGTTACCAGCTGCTCCATGCTTTCCACCAGCTGGCTGTCCAGCATGTCAATGCGCGATACATTGACCGAGACAGGTACGCAGAAATGCAGCCTTGTCTTCCAGTCCTGGATCTGTTCGGCTACCTGACGCCAGATATACCGGTCAAGCACCTGAATCAGACCGTTCTTTTCAAACAGTGGAATAAAGACGCTGGGGCTGATCATGCCCAGGGTCGGATGCTTCCAGCGCACCAGTGCCTCCGCGCTGTGCAGAACCGGTTCCTGTGTCTGTATGTCAAACTTGGGCTGGTAGAAGACGACGAACTGCTTCTCATCAATGGCGGCTTTGAATCCCTCCAGCAGCTGTTCGGCATAGATCTCGGACTCATGCAGTGCGTTGTCATAGATCGCTACAGCCTTGGCAAAGGAGGAGCGCACCGTATCGGCCGCCATCTTGGCGCGGTCAAACCGACGCTCAATGTCAATCGTCTTATCCACCTCGGAATACACGCCCATGCGCAGACGCACCAGGCTTCGGCTGTCCTCACCAAGGTAGGCGCCAATGGTGTCCAGAATGGATTGGTAATCCGTACGGTGGGGACAGTAGATCAGGAAAGTATCGGCTTCCAGGCGGCAGACCAGGCCGCCGTATTCCAGGATCATTTCCTTCAGGTACGCCGCGATCTGCTGCAGAATATGATCCCCGAAAGCCTTGCCATGGCGCTCATTTAGCAGATGAAAATGATTCACATCCATGACAATGGCATCCATGGTCTGATCCTTGTGATACATGTCATACTGCTCGGCGTACCGGTAAAAGAACTCCCGGTTCAGAAGCCCTGTCAGGGAGTCACGCTCGGTCTGACGCAGGATAGCCCGGTCCTCGGACAGTTCAATCGTACGCCGTACGCGGGCTCGGATGACCTTCGGCATGGGATAGGGCTTGGAGATGAAGTCGCTGGCCCCGAAGGTCAGGCTGTCTACTTCGGACTCGCGGTCACTGGTCATGACAATGACGGGAATCCGGGAAAGCTCCGGCGCTTCCTTGACGCTTTTGAGGATGTCCATGCCGTGAATATCGGGGAGCACCAGGTCCAGAAGCACAAGGGAGAGTGTATCAAAGTGCGCGTGAATGGCCTCCAGCGCTTCCTGACCGTTTTCCGCAAAGAGCAGCTCATAGGTATCAGAAAGAATATTGGAAAGGATCTCGCGGTTGATGATTTCGTCCTCGACTACCAGTACGAGGCGCTTGCCGTTGGAGGAGTGGAATCGCAGATGAGTGTCCTGCATGACATACTACCTTTCTACTGTGAAGAGAAGAATCAATGACAGGAAAATCCGTGCACCGCTGTCGGGAAAAAGAGCACGACCCTGCTGACGCTGCGCTGATATTCCTGATTACATGAATGATACGTTTCCAAACACAGACCAGTATAGCGCGGCGGCGGGGAAGATGCAATATAAGCGAGGATGCATGCGTGTGAAAAATGGGTATGCAGGCAGGAATGCGGAACAGGGCAGCGAATCCATCTGCAAAGTGGAAAAGAAATAGTTTTTTGTGCAAGGAGGTTATCCATGAGCAGCAGGGAAAAGACACTGGGGGAATGGCTCAGCGATCCGCGCATTGCCTTCATCGCGCCGGATGCGATTCGAGGAAGGGATCTTTCTGAGGAAGACGTGTGGCATATGACGCTTTCTCAGATCAGGGAAGCACATCTGTTCAGCGGAAATATTGAGTCGGGACTGAGAAGACTCTACGCAGCTGCGGACAGCGGGGAATGGTACTATCCGCTCTACAGCCGGGACGAGACAGCAGCTGAACCCGCCCGAACAGGCGTGAATCTTGTCTGGTTTCCGTCATCAGAGCCTGCCGCGGACAGCCGGCCTTTTATTCTTGTCGTGCCGGGCGGCGGATTTGTGAATGTCTGGAATCTGACCGAGGGCTGGCCGATTACGGAAAGCTTTAACCGGCTCGGCTATCACTGCTTTATCCTGACCTATCAGGTGGAAGCGGAAGAAGGGCTTCTTTTAAGAAACATGGAAGACATGGCACGTGCCCTGGAGATGATCCGCGCGCACGCGGACCGGTTCCATGTGGATCCTGATCACTATATGACCTGCGGGTTTTCTGCAGGCGGGTACCTGGTATGCCTGTGGAATACACGCATGGGATACCCGGCCCATCATCTTCCGGTGCCTGCGGCTGTATTCCCGGTCTATCCTGTGACCACGCTGCAGCCGGCAGTGCGGTATGGTTCGCCGGACCTGGAGACGTCCGTGCGGCTGTACGGCTGTTCTGCAGAGGAAGCAGCCAGGCAGGACTTTGAGATTCCGGAGCATGTGGACGGTTTCCCACCCTGTGCGCTGTTCCTGGCGGCAGAGGATACACTGGTGGATCCGGAGAATTCGCGTATGCTGGCCCGTGCGCTGAGAGAAAAACAGATCCCCTGCTTTATGGAGATCGGGCCTTCCGGCGGACATGGGTTCGGTGACGGAACAGGCATGTGCATGGCCGGATGGACGGCACGCGCAGTGCAGTGGTATGCATCGCTGAAAATGTAAGGTCACGCAGAGACCAATGCGCATTCTCCTCAGAGAAGAGCGGAAGACCGCGCAAGCAGGACAGGCGCAGAGATTGAGCCGGAACTGCGGAAATCAGTGCAGGGGAGGAGCAAAGCGCGGGATTCCGGCAATGCGGGAAATGTGCTGCCTGTGTTTCCGGAGACAGACTGTGCGGCCGGAAAGGGGTGCCGATGGATATTGCCTTCGTGCATTGCGCGGACAGGCACGCAGCGCATGAAGGCGTGGGAAGGGTGAGACTATGGAAATTGTGTTTCTGGAGCGGGACAGTGTCGGGCAGGATGTGGATGTGAGCGGTTTTTCCGAACTGGGGCATGTCACGTTCTATGCCATGACGAGAGGCGAGGAAGAAGTCAGGCAGCGCGTGCGGGACGCGGAGGTGATCATTGTCAACAAGGCACCCATGAATGAGCGAACCCTTGCAGACGCGCATGCCCTGCGCATGATTGCGGTACTGGCAACCGGGTACAACAACTGTAATGTCGCTTACTGCAAAAGCCGCGGGATTCGCGTGTGTAACGCGGTGAACTATGCAACCGCCATAGTAGCGCAGCATACCATGACCATGGCGCTGTGTCTGTCCCAGCACATACTGACCTACAACGCCTATGTGCATTCCGGGGCTTATGCCCGCAGCGGTCAGTTCACCTGCTTTACACCGGTCTTTTCGGAACTGGAAGGAAAGACATGGGGCATTGTAGGCATGGGACACATCGGAAGCCGTGTGGCACAGCTGGCTTCAGCATTCGGATGCCGGGTCATCTGGCACTCGCTGACAGGAAGAAGCACGACGGGAAACTTTGCGCCGGTTTCCAAGGCACAGCTGCTCGAGGAAAGCGATATTCTGTCTCTCCACTGCCCGCTGAGTGAATTGTCCTTTCATTTTCTGGATGCAGAGGCCTTTTCGCAGATGAAGAAAAACGCGCTTGTCATCAATGTATCCCGTGGGCCTGTCGTGGACAGGGATGCGCTGGTGCAGGCGCTTTCCGAGCACAGGATCGCAGGGGCTGCACTGGATGTATATGACACGGAGCCTATGGAAGAGGACGATCCGCTGCTGTGCCTGCAGGAAAAGGAGCGGCTGCTGCTTACGCCGCATGTGGCCTGGGCCAGCGTGGAAGCACGGCAGCGCTGCGTGCAGGAAGCGTATGAGAATATACATGCCTTTATGCAGGGAACGGTTCGGAACGCAGTCAATCCGTAATCCCGGAAAAGCCAAGGATGCATCCTCGTGTGCGCTGCAGAAGAAACAGGATGGCACCGGACCTTGCCGATGAAAGCAGGGACTTGAAAGAACCGCGGCAAACCCATGCTGCAGGGCTTTGTCTGGCAGCAGGCAGGCCATAAGCTTTCCGTGAGCCTGTCAGGCGTGTCCGGGACGCGCATGCACATGGAATGCGCCTTTCTTTTGTGCGGGCATACGCCTGATAGTGCTGCGCCTGAGATATTTCACCCTTTATGAAAAAACGAATGAGCCGAAATAGGCGGATGAAAAGGGGCTGTGACTTTTTTCACAGCCCCTGACGCTTTTTTATGGCTTTGTACAGGAGAGAACAACATAGCCCGCATCGGTCACAGCCTGACGCAGACGCGATTCGGATATCGCTTCCTTGCTGCGCACGATCGCGGAGTGCCGGGACAGGTCTACGCTGGCCCAAACGCCTTCCAGCGCGTTCAGTGCATTTTCTACGCGGCGGGCACAGTTTTCACAGGTCATACCGCCCAGTGTCAGATGACAGGTATAGGGATAATGCGCCTTATGACGGTCTGAAACGGAGCGCTTTCTTTCCATGCCGTCATGTGTGCCGCAGCAGCCTCCGCCATGGCGTGCTCTGCGGATACAGCGCCACAGCGCATACCCGACGAGAGGAAGGAGTATGGCAAGAATCAGCCACTGTGTCATACTGTCTCACCTGACCTGACATGGCAGCCTGCCTGACAGCTGGCACAGCACCCGGTGCATCCGCAGGAGCGGGCTTTCCGGATCTGGCGGATGGCCAGGACGACCAGTCCGCTTACAAGGAGAAGAATCAGGATATCCCAGATGTTCATGGATCATTCCTCCTCAGACCATTCCCAGCGCTGCTCCAATCAGACGCATGGCAAGCGCGGCCAGCCATGCCAGCGCACACTGCCAGACGACCAGAGAAAGCGCCCATTTATGTCCCAGCTCGCGCCGGATGGAAGCGATGGCGGCGACACAGGGGGTATAGAGCAGACTGAATACCAGCATACAGGCTGCAGTGAGCGATGAAAGGGTCTGCATACTGCTGCCGAACAGAATCTCCATGACTGAGACCACGCTCTCCTTGGCCATGAATCCGCTGATCAGGGATGTGACAATCCGCCAGTCCCCGAGGCCGACGGGCCGCATGAGCGGGACCAGGATTCCGGAGATGCGGGCCAGCATACTGTCAGGCTTTTCCACCATGTTCAGTCCGAAGTCAAAGTTCTGCAGGAACCAGACCACGATGGTGGCGATAAGAATGACGGAGAACGCGCGCTGAAGGAAATCCTTGGCTTTTTCCCAGAGCAGCTGCATGACATTGCGCGCGCTGGGCAGGCGGTAATTGGGCAGCTCCATTACAAAGGGAACGGCCTCGCCTTTGAAGAGGGTTTTCTTAAAGAGCAGGGCGACAAGAATGGCAAACACGATGCCCAGGACATACAGCCCAGTCACGATCCACCAGCTGGCATGGGGGAAGAACGCATTGACAAAGAAGCCGTAGATGGGCAGCTTGGCCGTACAGCTCATGAAGGGTGTCAGAAGAATGGTCATTTTCCGGTCACGCTCACTGGGAAGCGTGCGGGTGGACATGACTGCAGGAACCGTACATCCGAAGCCGATGAGCATGGGTACAATGCTTCTTCCGGAAAGCCCGATCCTTCGAAGCAGCTTATCCATGAAGAAGGCAACACGGGCGATATATCCGCTGTCCTCCAGCAGGGACAGGAAGAAGAACATGGTTACAATAATCGGGAGAAAGCTCAATACACTGCCCACGCCCTCGAAAATACCGCTGAGCACCAGGCTCTGAAGGCTTTCGTTGACATGCCCGGCGACCATGGCCCTTTCGCATACGCCTGCCAGGCTGTCGATTCCGGACTGCAGCAGGTCCTGCAGGAAGGGACCGATCAGTTCAAAAGTGAGATAGAAGACCAGGAACATAATGGCGATAAAGAACGGTATGGCGGTCCATCTGCCGGTCAGTACCCGGTCGATCTTCTGGCTGCGGGCGTGCTCCCGGCTCTCCCGGGGCTTAGTTACGCAGGCGTCGCAGACCTTGTGGATATAGGTATAGCGCATGTCCGCCATGGCTGCGCTCCGGTCCATGCCGCGCTCTGCTTCCATCTGCAGCACAATATGCTCCAGCATTTCCTTCTCATTGGGGTCCAGGTTCAGCTGCTCTGTGATCAGCGCGTCGCCCTCAATGACCTTGCTGGCGGCAAAGCGCACCGGCAGACCGGCACGCTGGGCATGATCCTCAATCAGATGCACCACGGCATGAAGACACCGGTGAACGGCGCCGCCATTGTCACTGCTGTCGCAGAAGTCCTGCCGGAGCGGCTTTTCCTGGTAGCGGGCAATATGTATGGCATGACGCACCAGCTCATCCACGCCTTCATTCCTTGCAGCGGATATGGGTACTACCGGGACACCCAGCATGGACTCCATCAGGTTAATATCCACAGAACCGCCGTTGCCGTTCATTTCGTCCATCATGTTCAGAGCGACGACCATGGGGATGCCCATCTCCAGCAGCTGCATGGTCAGGTACAGGTTCCGCTCCATACTGGTCGCGTCCACAATATTGATGATGGCTTTGGGCTTGTCCTGCAGGACAAAGTTTCGGGAGACAAGCTCCTCATTGGAATAGGGGGACATGGAGTATATGCCCGGAAGATCGGTGATAGAGGTCCGGGGATTGCCGCGAATCGCGCCGTCCTTGCGGTCGACCGTGACGCCCGGGAAATTACCCACATGCTGATTGGCTCCGGTGAGCTGGTTGAACAGTGTCGTCTTTCCGCTGTTCTGGTTGCCCACCAGTGCAAAGGTCAGCGTGACATCATCCGGGAGCGGATTTCCGGAATTCTTGGGATGAAACTTTCCTTCTTCCCCCAGGCCCGGGTGTGCGGACTTTTTCCGGGACGCGCGCGTGGTGGGCGTCGCACGGACGTTCTCCACAGGCGCAATGGTGATGCGGGCGGCGTCTGCCAGGCGCAGGGTCAGCTCGTAGCCGTGAATGCGCATTTCCAAGGGGTCGCCGAGTGGCGCCAGCTTTATTAATGTGACGTCTTCACCGGGAAGAACGCCCATGTCCAGGATGTGCTGACGCAGCGCGCCGTCACCGCCTACCGACAGAATCCGTGCTGACTGACCGGGTTTGAGTTCATTGAGCGTCATAGAATACTTTCCTTTCGAAGGTTTCATTAAAATCTTTTGTCAAAAGATATACCGTCCAAAGAATGCACATCCGAAGATGTGCGCAGGAATCTCATACAAGAGAGGCGGAAGCGTCCAGACAGGCGGAGAGATGCTCCAGAAGAAGCAGCATCTGCTGGGCTTCGTCGTGACGCAGGTATTGTACCATTTTTTGATGGTTTGCGCGGGTGTGCAGGAGAACTTTCTCGGACTGTTTCTGTCCGGCATCGGTCAGGTGCACATGTACTTTCCGTTTGTCGGAGGCGTCCTGCAGACGCTGGATCCATTTCTTCGCTTCCAGCTGGCGCAGAATATTGGCGACCCGTCCCGATGTCAGGCCTGTCAGCGCCATAATGTCACCGGAGAGCAGGGTTCCTTCATGCGTGATCAGGCACAGAAGAACGCTGTCCTCACCGCTGGTGAACAGGAGGGAAGACAGACGTGAGAAAGCCCTGAGTCGCTGGCAGTACAGCTGGGTGATCCCCTCTGCCTGCCGGGTTTGATCCTCCATGCGCTCACCCCGAAACAATCATGAATTAGTTAAACACAACTTATTTTAGCACAGAATGCACGATTGTCAAATATGGATCGAAGAAAAATGGCGGTCTGTTGCAGTATTGCCTGAAAAGGAAAAAGGGGGTACCATAAAAGCACTGAGCAGGCATTGCGCGGCGTCCGCGCACAGACAGCAGGAAAGCCGGAGTCGGAAGACAGGCGCTTCCCGGTGAAGGAAAGGATGAGTGCTATGAAACGTTGGCTCGCTTTGGCGCTGATACTGTTTGTATCCATGGCTCCGTTTGCCTTGGGAGAGGGACAGGAAGAAACGGACGACGGCACGGCTGCCCATGATTCTTTTCAGGAATGGCTGGGCCAGACCCTGGGGTTCCTGTCGGATGGGGTACAGGATGGGTGGAACCAGGCCAGTACGGCGGTGACAGAAGGCACAGACCGGCTGCAGGCGCAGCTGAGTGCGTGGATTCTGCAGGGAGAAACGTATCTGCGGGAGAGCGGGATGGATGCGGAAATCGCCAGGGCATGGGATACGCTGACAGCCGGTGCCGCAGCGCAGGGCCAGGCGACGCTAGACAGTGTACAGGCCGCATATGCAGCACTGCAGGAGTGGACGGCCCAGGCTGGAGAGGATATCAGTCAGGGCATGCAGGATGTGATCGACAGTCTGGGTGCCGCAGCCGGCATTACAGAGGCCAGGATCGCGCACTGGTACCACGTGATGGAATCCTACATGACGCAGCATGCGCAGAGTGTAACCGAGGATGTGAAGGCCGCCTGGGAGATCATCAGGGAACAGGCTGCGCAGGCGGGACAATGCGCCGGGGACTCCCTTCGGGAAGCCTGTGAAACGATCCGCACCTGGATCGAGGGCGAGGGGGAGACGGTGGATCCTGTTATTCTGGAAGGACTGGATGCCCTGGAGGGCACTGTCTGACGATGCCAGACTATAAAAACCGGCGCTCCTGCAGAGAGAACGCCGGTTTTTCGTATGGGGAAGATTTTTGCCTGGCAGGCGGAGCGGCTTATACAATCCGCAGGATCTGCTCATAGAGCAGGATATGGTTGGGGAGCACTTTCCGATTGTCATGCAGATGTCCGTACAGCCACATGCCGTGCGGAGCCATATAGGCGATCTCATCCAGGTATACGCTCAGTTCGTTGCGGTCTATCATGCCAAGGAGTGCCTTATCGGAAGACGGAGCGTCATGGGTTACGATGAAATCGATCTTCTCATGGCTTTCCAGATACTGTTTCAAGCGCTCTTTTCCCCGGACCATCTCGTCTTTGTCCGGCATTTCCTGTTCCCAGAATGAGCAGCCCTGAATGCGCACTGTTCCGCGCGGGTGCTGGCGGAAAGCCTGCTGAAGTGCGGCTTCATCGGGATAATCCGGCGGGTAGAGAACGCCGCCGGATATGTCATGGCTGCGGGCACCGCCGAAGGCGAAGAAGGATTTGCCGGAAAGCGTAAAGATGTCGCCGCGCTCCAGCATCAGAACCGAGGGGCGCACAGCGCGCACCATACCTCCCTGAAAGGGCAGGCAGGGATAGCCATGGCGCAGTTTTTCCTTTTCATGCTCCGGCATGGATGCATACAGCCAGGAGGACAGAAGACGCTCATCCCTGCACCCCGTAAGCCGGTCATAGTTTTCATGATTGCCCGGGACAAACAGAGTGGTAAAGGGCCGTGCTTCCAGCCAGTCCAGGGCTTCCTTTTCCCGGGGGCTTTCCTGACATTTCTCTCTGTTTATATCCCAGACACCGCCAAAGTCGCCCAGAATCAGGACATAGTCTTCCTTTGACATGGCTTTCTGCTCCGGAAAGGACGTGGAGCACAGACGATTCATGAAGCCATCCACGGAGAGATGTCCGAGCCTGTCAGCACCATGCGTATCCCCGGTAACATATACGGCCATACATGCCTCCTTCGGTGCGAGGGATTACCCTTCCACGATATGCTGCGTCAGGCCATTGATATAGATCGGGGTGAGCTCTGCCTGAATCAGGGGACGCGCATAGGCGAGGAACTCGGGAAGCATATCCGTCTTGGCATCGTTAATCCAGGTGGTGGGTACTTTCTTTTCCAAATTGGCTACATCCTTGATGTCCACCAGCTTGGTGGTGCACTGATAGGGATCATTGGAGATACGATAGAGAGCGACCATCTTTCCGGTCTCGCCTTCAAAGGCAGCCTTGGCAGCGGCACCGCCGACCTGGAAGGCTTCCGTAATATCCGTACGGCTGGACAGATGGGCACCGCAGCGCTGGAGAATGGAAAGCTCCACAGGGCGTGTGCGGGTCGGCAGGTTTTTCGCCACCAGGTTGGAGAGATAGCGGGCGGTGCCGTTCAGATTGATATGCCCGAACGCGTCCACAGTACGGTGATCATCGCTGAGCTCGCAGACAAACCGTCCGTCGGGGAGCTTGACGCCCTCGGATACGGCAATGACAATGGAGGCGCGCTCCTTCTGCATGCGCTCGACCTTGGCCAGGAAACGGTCGGTATGGAAGGGTAGCTCCGGCAGACAGATAAGGTCCACGCCTTCGCAGTCCTCTCCCCGGGCCAGTGCCGCGGCAGCGGTAAGCCAGCCGGCGTTGCGGCCCATGATCTCCACAATGGTGACGAAATTGGTGCCGTATACAGTGGCATCACGGATGATCTCCTTCATGACTACGCCGATATACTTGGCGGCAGAGCCGTAGCCCGGCGTATGATCGGTGAGCATCAGGTCGTTGTCAATGGTCTTGGGCACGCCCATGAAGCGGATCGGGGAGCCGATCCTGGCGCCATACTGGGACAGCTTGCAGATGGTGTCCATGGAGTCATTGCCGCCGATATAGAAGAACCATTGGATATTCAGATCCTTGAGGATCCCGAAAAGCTTTTCATAGACGGCTTCGTCTTCTTCGGGGGCAGGCAGTTTATAGCGGCAGCTTCCCAGGAATGAGGAAGGCGTGCGCTTGAGCAGTTCAATATCCAGAAAAGAAGACAGACGTTCAGACAGATCGCATACCTTACGGTCCAGAAGTCCCTGGATTCCGTGGAGCATACCATAGACATGCTCCGCACCGCGCATCTGGCATGCCTGAAATACACCGGCCAGACTGGCATTGATGACGGAAGTGGGGCCGCCGCTCTGACCAACAATTGCGTTTCCTTTCATAGATCCATACATCCTTTCCCATCTCGTTTGCATATAGATTGCGATTCTGGCAGAGGTTTTCCCTATTATGGCATGCATACGGCATGCGCGCAAGCCTTCATGCCCAATCGAACAGGCATGAGGTGTGGCTGCCATTCTTCTTTTTCATGCAGGACATGCATCTTTCCGGATGCAGGCGTATGACGGAGATGAGCGCGCGCCGACGGGCAGCAGGATACTGCCAGGGCAGGATGGCAGGGAAGGGGCTTCCCTTGCGGAATACCGGAAAGAAGGTTAGGATATATGTTACAATGCGGGAAGGAGAGAAAACGGTATGGAATACAGAACACTTGGGAAAACAGGACTGAAGGTCAGCGAGATCGGCTTTGGCGGGGAATGGCTGGAGCGCCATGAGGAGAACGAGTCCGTTGCGCTGGTGCAGTATGCGCACGAAAAGGGCATTAATATCATTGACTGCTGGATGCCGGATCCCAAGTCCCGGGATATCATTGGAAAGGCGATTGCGGGATGCCGCGAGGAATGGATCGTGCAGGGGCATATCGGATCCACCTATCAGGGCGGGCAGTATGTGCGCGCCAGAGACCTGGCGCATGTAAAGCCTGCCTGGGAAGACCTGCTCAGGCGCATTGGCGGCGGATACATGGATCTGGGCATGATTCACTATATTGACTCCGAGGAAGACTGGGAGCGGAGCATGCATACCGGATATTTGGACTTTGTGCATGAACTGCACGAAAAAGGCGTGATCCGGCATATCGGCATGAGCACGCATAATCCGCAGATGGCAATCCGCGCGGTGGAAAGCGGGCTGGTGGAGATGATGCTGTTCAGCATTAATCCGGCCTTTGATATGAAACCGGCCAGCGACAACCTGGAGAGCATGTTCTCGGGCTATGACGCGGGGCTGCATGGGATTGACCCGGAGCGCGCACGGCTGTACAGGCTCTGCGAAGAAAAGCAGGTGGGGCTTACGGTCATGAAGGGCTTTTTTGGCGGAAGGCTCTTTGATGCGGCAACATCGCCTTTCGGTGCGGCCTTTACGCCTTCGCAGCTCATTCACTACAGTCTGACCCGGCCCGCAGTTGCCTCCATACTGTGCGGGTTTGATACCCGGGAACAGGTGGACGCAGCGGTTGCCTACGAAACAGCGGATGCAGAGGCGAAGGACTATGCTTCTGTCATTGCCGGTGCGCCGCTGCATGCCTACCGGGGACAGTGCACATATTGCGGACACTGCAAACCGTGTCCCAAGGCGATTGATATTGCCATGGTGAATAAGTTCTATGACCTGGCCGTGGAGCAGGAAAAAGTGCCCTCCAGCGTAAGGGAGCATTATCTGGCGCTTGGGCCTACGGCTTCTGACTGCATCGGTTGCAGGGCCTGCGAGAGCCGGTGCCCCTTCGGCGTGGAAATCGCATCGCGC
The DNA here is from genome assembly GCA_902764915.1 of uncultured Eubacteriales bacterium. Classification (GTDB taxonomy): domain Bacteria; phylum Bacillota; class Clostridia; order Christensenellales; family Aristaeellaceae; genus UBA2943. The sequence continues at coordinate 36,548 of CACWXY010000022.1, forward strand.
ATGCAGAAGACGGCCGCTCTGTTTGGCAAATAATGGACTGCCGGCGTATGCAGAACGCCGGTGAAGGAAGGCGCGGAGAAGGCAGCCGACTGGACTTGCTTTCGCCGCGCCTTTTGATGATCCGGCAACGGCGGCAGTATACCCCGGCGCGTAAAGGGCTGTGAGCCGGGGCAGTGCGGCAGGAAGTTACCCGCCATCATTGCGTTTTTCTGCATCCATGGGGATCATCTGCCATGGTTTTCCTGTCATCGAGAGACAGAGCAGATGATGCATAAAGCATGCTGCAGCCAGAAAAAAAGGCTTGACTCTTACGCAACGTCATAGCGTACACTGGTCAAGGGAGGTGAAGAACGATGAAGACTGTTCACGAGGTAAGTGCGATCAGCGGTGTCAGTGTGCGCACACTTCAGTACTATGACAGCATCGGTCTTCTGCCACCGACAGCGCATACGGAAGCCGGATACAGGCTGTATGATGACGCGGCGCTGGAGCGGCTGGCAGAGATTCTTCTGTACCGGGAACTGCAGTTTCCTCTTCGGGAGATCCGGCAGATACTGTGTGATCCCGATGTGGACCGATCGACCGTTCTTTCCCAGCAGATCCGGCTTCTGGAGATGCGGCGGGAGCATATTGACAATCTTCTGACGCTGGCCAGAGGCATGAAAGTGATGGGGGTGAAACCTTTGTTGGATTTTCAGGCATTTGACACAAGAAAAATTGACGAGTATGAACGGGCTGCGAAAGCCAGCTGGGGCAAGACAGAAGCCTGGAAGGAGTATGAGGAGAAAAGCCGGGGACGCACCCAGGAAGAGGTGCACAGTCTCTCTGTTCAGATGATGGAATGCATGGCTGCGCTGGGCAGATACAGGGAAGAGGCCCCGGAAAGTGCGGCCGTACAGGAACAGGTGGCGGCACTGCAGCAGTTTATCACGGATCATTTCTATACCTGCACGGATGAGATTCTCTCTTCACTGGGAATGATGTATGCGGGCGGAGGCGATATGACCGCGCATATTGACGGAACCTGCGGAGAAGGCACGGGCGCATTTATCCAGAAGGCAATCGCATGCTATGTGGCTTCCAGAAAACACTGACACTGAAACAGCGGCATACCAAACGGTACGCCGCTGCTTTTTTTATTCAGAATAGGGTCCAAGACATGGCTGATCATACTTGAACAGCGCGGCGTTGATGGTCAGCATGTCATAGATGCCGCGCCCCACGAAGAACCGGATGATCAGGTCAAAACGGTTGCTGGGAGAGAAAGCGAGACCGGCACGGGAAAGCAGGTCCATCATTTCTTCCATGCTCAGGCGCAGCGCGATACAGAAAGCGACGGCTGTGGGCTTGGAAGGCTGATAATGCGCATTGCACCGAATCTTGGAGAATACCTTGCGGTCGATGTTGGCTGCCTTATAGACATCGACATCATCGAGCCCTCTGGCGTCTATGAGCTGGAACAGCCTTTGCTGAAAGGTGGGGCCGGCGGAAGCAATGACGGAATCCAGATCGTCCGGCATCTCTTCGGAAGCCTCAGGCACTGCATCGGGTGCGGGAGACTGACATTCCGCTGCTTCCTGTATGCGCAGCTGACGCACGCGTCTCAGAGGCGGGGAGGCTGTGCCGTATTCTTCCTGCGTCAGTCTCTGGACTTCGAAATCGTCAATAAAGCTTTCAATCTCTTCCTGCAGGCGCTGGGAGAGGACCAGGGAAGAGCGCTGAAAAACGACGAGGGTAATGTCCATATCGTCCTTGAGAAGAAAGCGCTGAAAGGCATCCAGTGCAATCTGCAGTGCCTCATCCCGGGGAAAGCCATAGCTTCCGGTGGAGATCAGCGGGAACGCAATGCTCTGGCAGGAAAGATGCTTGGCCAGCTGCAGGCAGCGATCATAGCATGAGCGGAGGATCTCCCTCTCGTGATGATGACCGTCGATCCAGACCGGACCGACCGTATGAAGGATATAGCGCGCGTGCAGGCGAAAGGCAGGCGTTTCCTGCACATCACCGGGGCGGATATCCCCGATGGCTTTTCGTGCCCGCAGCAGTTCCTCCATGCCTGCGGCCTGATAGATGGCACTGTCGGTTCCGCTGCCGATCGTGGCATGCGGATTGGCTGTATTGACAATCGCGTCGGCAGTGACGCGTGTGATATCGTTTCGAATGATGCGAAAGGGCATACCGGTCTCCTCCTGTCAGGTACAGCAGCATGCGTACCTGCAGCTGCATGGATCAGATGACAGAAAGATCATAAGGCAGGAAAAGGCGTTTTACAAGGCTGTGGGTTCGGACCATACCCGGGAACACAGAGAAGAAAAGGACGTCTGCAGCGCAGACGTCCTTTGGGTTTCGTGGATCAGGCCTGATAACGATTGCGGGCCACATAGTGCGTATGCAGGAGCTCGTGAGCCAGGTGGCTGCCGGGCTTATCCAGGTAATTCTGATACAGTGCCTGGATTTCCGAATTCTCATGACTCTTGCGCAGCGGCTTGTTGGCATCCTCATTGTACAGAGCTTTGGCGCGTTCCACACGGATATCGCAGTCCATCTTTACCTGAGAGGAAACGATGGGCTGGCCGCCGCCGTTGACACAGCCGCCGGGGCAGGCCATGATTTCAATGAAGGCATACTTCTTTTCGCCGTTCTTGGCGCGTTCGAGCAGCTTGGTGGCATTGCCGGTACCGCTGGCAACGGCTACGCTGACCGTGCTGTCACCGATCTGGATGTCGGCTTCCTTAATGCCTTCCACACCGCGGACCTCGTGGAATTCCACAGGATCCAGAACCTTACCGGTGATGGTTTCATAGGCAGTGCGCAGTGCGGCTTCCATAACGCCGCCGGTAGCACCGAAGATAACGCCGGCACCGGTGGACTCGCCCATGAGAGAGTCAAAGTCACCTTCAGGCAGACGGTTGAAGTCAATGCCGGCTTCCTTGATCATGCGGGCAAGCTCGCGGGTGGTGATGACCACGTCTACATCAGCCATGCCGTCATGTCCCAGTTCCGGACGGGCGGCTTCAAACTTCTTGGCTGTGCAGGGCATGACGGAGACAACAACAATGCTCTGGGGATCAATGTTGTTCTTCTCAGCATAGTAGGTCTTGACCATGGCGCCTACCATCTCATGAGGAGACTTGCAGCTGGACAGATGCGGGATAAAGTCGGGATGATAGGTCTCGCAGTACTTGATCCAGCCGGGAGAGCAGGAGGTGATCATGGGAAGCACACCGCCGGTGGTGATGCGCTCCACGAGTTCATTGGCTTCTTCCATAATGGTCAGGTCAGCGCCGAAGTCAGTATCGAACACCTTGTCAAAGCCAAGGCGCTTGAGCGCAGTCGCCATCTTACCGGTGACGGAAGTGCCCATGGGAATGCCGAACTCTTCACCCAGCGCGGCGCGCACGGCGGGAGCGGGCTGCACAACCACATGCTTGTCGGGATCGCGCAGGGCATCCCATACACGGGCCGTGTCGTCCTTTTCATACAGAGCGCCAACGGGGCAGTTTACGATGCACTGGCCGCAGTTGATACAGGCCATATCGTTGAGCTTCATCTCCCAGGGAGACTCGATGGCAGTCTTGAAGCCGCGGTTGACCGGGCCGATGACGCCTACGTTCTGCACATGCGCGCAGACAGCGACACAGCGGCGGCAGAGCACGCACTTGTTGTTGTCGCGTACAATGGAGGGAGACAGGTCGTCGATGGTGTACTTGTTGGTGACACCTTCATACTTGTCGCCGTTTTCCACGCCCAGTTCCAGGCACAGCTTCTGCAGTTCGCAGTTCTGGGAACGCACGCAGCTGAGGCACTTCTTTTCATGCGTGGACAGGGTAAGCTCCAGAAGATTCTTGCGATAGGCGCGGATCTGGGGCGTATTGGTCTTGACATTCATGCCTTCCGCGGCGGGAAGCACACAGGCTGCCTGCAGGGAACGCGCACCGGAGTCAACTACGCACATACGGCATGCGCCGATCTCATTGATGCCCTTGAGGAAGCACAGTGTCGGGATATGAACACCGGCTTCACGGGCAGCATCCAGGACAGTGGCTCCCTGGGGAACCTGCACCTGAATGCCGTCTATGGTCAAAGTAATCAGATTATCCATTGTTCATTCCTCCTGCACGTCAAATCTTTACGATGGCGCCAAAGCGGCACTTCTCCATGCAGGCACCGCACTTGAGGCACTTGTCGGGATCAATGTGATGCTGCTTCTTGACCTCGCCGGAAATGGCCTGAGCGGGGCAGACGCGTGCGCATGCAGTGCAGCCGCGGCACTTGTCGGTGATGACATACTGCAGCAGGGCCTGGCAATGGTGCGCGGGGCACTTCTTGTCGCGGATATGGGCTTCATATTCATCGCGGAAGAAGCGCAGCGTGGAGATAACCGGGTTCGGAGCCGTCTGACCCAGACCGCACAGGGCGGTGGACTTGATCGTCTGAGCAAGCTCTTCCAGCTTCTCAATGTCGCCTTCCTTGCCCTTGCCATTGACGATGCGGTTGAGGATCTCCAGCATACGCTTGGTGCCGATACGGCAGGGTGTGCACTTGCCGCAGGACTCATCGCAGATGAAGTCCAGGTAGAAACGGGCGATGTCAACCATACAGTTGTCTTCGTCCATGACGATCATACCGCCGGAGCCCATCATGGAGCCGGCAGCGATCAGGTTGTCATAGTCCACGGGGGTATCCAGCAGGGACTCAGGCAGACAGCCGCCGGAAGGACCGCCGGTCTGTACGGCCTTGAACTTCTTGCCGTTGGGGATGCCGCCGCCGATATCATAGATGATGGTGCGCAGGGTTGTGCCCATGGGAACTTCCACAAGACCGGTATTGTTGATCTTGCCGCCCAGAGCGAACACCTTGGTGCCCTTGGACTTTTCGGTGCCCATGGAGGCGTACCAGTCTGCACCGTGCAGGATAATCTGCGCTACATTGGCGTAGGTCTCCACGTTGTTGAGCATGGTGGGCTTGGCGAACAGTCCCTTTACGGCAGGGAACGGAGGACGGGTGGTGGGCTCGCCGCGCTTGCCTTCGATGGAGTGCATCAGAGCGGTTTCCTCGCCGCAGACGAATGCGCCGGCACCAAGACGGATGAACAGATCAAAGTTGAAGCCGGTTCCGAAGATATCCTTGCCCAGCAGTCCGTACTCGCGTGCCTGGTTGATGGCCACGGTCAGGCGCTTGACGGCAATGGGATACTCGGCACGGACGTAGATGTAGCCCTCGCTGGCACCGATGGCATAGCCGGCAATGGCCATGGCCTCGATGATGGCATGCGGGTCGCCTTCCAGAATGGAACGGTCCATGAATGCGCCGGGGTCGCCCTCGTCAGCGTTGCAGGCCACGTATTTCTGGTCGGACTGGGAGTTGTAGGTGAACTTCCACTTCAGACCGGTGGGGAATCCGCCGCCGCCGCGGCCGCGCAGACCGGACTTGAGGATTTCGTCGATGACCTGCTCGCGGGTCATGGAGGTCAGGGCCTTTTCCAGGGCACGATAGCCGTCCATGGCAAGGTATTCATCGATGTTTTCAGGATCGATGACGCCGCAGTTGCGCAGCGCGATACGATGCTGATGCTTGTAGAAGGTGATGTCTTCCAGCGCTTTTTCCGCGTTCTGTTCGCGGGTCGCGTGATCGGTATAGACCAGATGCTCGACCTTACGGCCCTTGAGCAGGTGCTCGGTGACGATCTCGTCCACGTTTTCGGGCTTGACGCGGCTGTAGAAAGTGCCGTCCGGATAGACGATGACCACAGGGCCGGCCTCGCACAGACCGAAGCAGCCGGTACGGATGACCTTGACTTCCTTTTCCAGGTTGTTTTCGGCCAGTTTTTCATTGAAGCGTTCAATCAGGGTTGCGGAGCCGGAGGAAGAACAACCGGTACCACCGCAGACCAGTACATGCGAGCGATAAATATCCATGCGCTTTTCCTCCTGAATTAGGCGTTCTCAGCCGCGCCGATGGTGTACTCGTCCACCGGGCGTCCATTGACGATGTGCTCAGCTACGATGCGGCTGACCATTTCCGGCTTCACATGGACATAGGTGACCTTGTCCTTGCCGGGAAGAATAACGTCCACCATGGGCTCCAGACGGCACATGCCGATGCAGCCGGTCTGAGAAACCGTGACATGCTCCAGATGACGCTTCTGGATTTCATCCATGAAGGCGAGCATGACAGGACGGGCGCCTGCCGCAATGCCGCAGGTAGCCATGCCGATCACCACGCGGGTGACTTCGCCCTTTTCTTCCTTGCGCAGATTAATGCGCTCCAGAGTAGACTTGCGAATGGCTTCAAGTTCAGCCAATGATTTCATTTCGAAATACCTCCCAGTATTGGTTCGATTTCTTCGTGAAGAGATGCCTGAATCCACGAAACGACGTCCGGCTCGCTGAGGGATACGCCTTCCAGCACAGGCCGGATTTCTTCCGTGGTAAAGTACATTTCCCCGCCGGGACCTGTGCAGCGCAGCGAAAACTCCGGATGGTCCGGACTTCCCATAATGATCGTCGCCATGGTGGACGCGAGATCGCCCAGAGGCAGGCAGTCTATGGAGGATGTGATAAACCGGGCAACGATCACTGTGCCCTTTCCAACCTCGCTGCTGATCTGTACATCGCCGCCGGACTGCATGGCGTTCTGCATGAGAAGCGGAATCCCCAGTCCCACTTTCCGCGTGGTACGGGTGGTGACAAAGGGCGAGCGCACACGCTCGAGCAGTTCAGGACTCATGCCTTTTCCGTCATCCTTGACCTGCATGAACAGCGTACCGTCCGCTTTCAGGTCAAAGGAGATATCCACATGCGCAGCACCGGCAGTGACGGAGTTCTGGACAATGTCCAGAAGATGCAGGGAAATTTCTTTCATGGAAATTATGCGGTCTGATACTTTGCAAGAATGCCGGGAACCGCATCCGGGGTCAGTCGGCCGTAGACTTCGCCATTAATGGTCATGACAGGTGCCAGACCGCAGGCGCCGAGGCAGCGGGTGGCTTCCAGGGTGAACTTTCCGTCATCGGTTGTTCCGCCCACGGGGATATGCAACTCTTCTGAGAGCTTGTCGAGGACCTTCTGGGAGCCCTTGACGTAGCAGGCAGTGCCAAGGCATACGCTGATGAGATATTCTCCCTTGGGACGCAGAGAGAACTGGGCATAGAATGTGGCCACGCCGTAGACTTCGGACAGCGTGACGCCCAGACCGTCAGCAATGATTTTCTGCACATCCTCCGGGACGCAGCCGAAAATGGCCTGTGCACCCTGCAGAACGGGCATCAATGCGCCGGGCTGTGACTTGTGATTCTGGATCAGCTGTTCAAGCTCGGCATACTTCTCCTTCTCGTTCATGAGTGAAACCTACCTCCTTGTTGTCAACCCTGCCATACCACAGAGAACCGGCAGGGGCGTATTACTTCCAATACCAATTGGGAATGTTATCATGAAAAGAAAAGTTTGTACATCTTCTGTCAATCTTTTTTCAAAATTTTGTGACCGCGGGTCACATGTGGGCAGGGGAAACGACCGGGGAGCGGAGCCAGGCCAGGAACGCGTCCACGGTGGGTTCGGGAAGCCCGATGGTGATTTCCGGCTCCAGAATATCACCCAGGTAATGCGCATCCGAGGAGTGCAGCACATGCCGTCCCTCCTGCGGTTCCTGCGGGCAGGGAAGCGCGCGCCAGACTTCCACGGCGGTGAAGTTCAGATCGTCCGGGAAAAAGCCCAGGTTGACCAGAAGTCCGTTACTGCCGCGGTTGATATGGGCAGGCACAGGAACGCCGCCGAACTCGCGGACCAGAGCGGCGGCCCTGGACAGGGGAAGGTCGGAAGCGCCCATGAGAAGAAGATCTTCCTCTGCCACAATCTCATCGTCTTCGTTGACAATCCGCTGATTGCCGAAGTAGGAAGGCTTGTTCTTGGCTTTGGGCATATGTCCCCGCAGCATCTCCCCGAATTCCAGGGCGGTATCCACGGTGGGAAAATAGCCGAGCATATGGACTTCTTCGCGTGTGGTGATCTCCATCCCCGGGATCAGCAGCAGCCCGTAGGCATCGCAGCAGGTCTTGACATAGGGCAGATTGCGCGCTGTGTTATGGTCTGTGACGGCAATCATCTGAAGGCCTTTGACCATGGCCATGCCGCAGATATTGGCGGGTGTGGACTCGTCGCTGCCGCAGGGGGAAAGGCAGGAATGGATATGCAGGTCGGAAAAATAGCGTTTCATGATTGTCTTATGCGTGGGCCGGAACCTGATGGGCGTGCAGTACGCCGCAGATTTCATAGCCGGTCAGGGGTGAGGAGAGAACACACATGCCCTCGTCAATGGCTTTCTTCAGGCTCTCCTCTTCCATGTCAATCTCTTCTGGGAGCACAACACAGGCCATGTCCGCAAGCACTGCCACGGCGATGACATTCATATGCGTCTGTACGGTCACCCAGGCCATGCCTTCTTCTCCGTGGGACATGACCCATGACAGAAGGTCACAGGTATAGGCACAGGTGATTTCCTTGGAGTCATCTACTTCCGGGGTCAGATTGCGGGCCGAGATGGCCAGTGCAAGATCATGGACAGTCAATGCGTTTTCCTCCTTTATTCTCGGGTGGTCTGGGCCAGGGTGACCATCTCCTCAGCCATGTGCTGCAGTCTGTGCTTGAGTACGTGAATGCAGTCCATTTCCGTACAGTATCCGCGGACAATGTCTTCGGCAAAGGAACGGCAGGTCGGACTGCCGCATGAACCGCAGTCATAACCGGGCAGGCGCTCGAGGATCTCATTCATATGCTTCATCTTGCGCATGGCTTCGGCCAGATTGTCGTCCAGCTTAATAGCCCCGTTGGGCTTAAAGGGCACATTGGTCTTGAGGGGATACTTGGTCATAAGCGATGAGGGAACATCCGTGTCCGGATGGGTTTTGGGCATGCTGTCGACCATTTTTCGAATGGTATTCTTGGCTACATAGTTGTTCTCAAAGGTCAGCGGGCCTCCGACGCATCCTCCGATGCACGCGTTGCCTTCCAGGAATGTGAGATCGGACAGCTTATCGTTCTCCACTTCCTCCAGTACGCGGATGACATTGTCGATGCCGTCAACTGACAGGCTGTTTTCAGGACAGACGGCCGTGGCTTCCCCGCTGGAAGTGGCCCAGCCGATGCCATATCCGGTGGGGGAGACATAATTGGGATCGGACAGCATGCGCATGACATGGGGGAGCAGAAGCCCGTAGAGCTCCACCATGGAGATGGCACCGTCCAGCGCGGATTTGTCCTGACCGATGGGGCTGCGGATGGCCGTCATTTTGGCGGGACAGGGAGTAATGAAGAAACAGCCTACGTCCTCCGGCGCACAGTTGTGCTTGCGGCAGAACTCATCCCGTGCAATCGTGGCGGCAACTTCCATGGGCTGACGGATATCCACCACATGATCCAGAAGGTCCGGGAAACGCACCTGAATCAGGCGCACAACCGTGGGACAGGCAGAGGAAATCATGGGCTTTGGAAGGCGCGGTTCTTTCAGACGTTCGCGTATGGCCCGGGTAACCACATCCGCGCCGCGGGCGACCTCGAATACATCGTCAAAGCCGATGCACTTGAGGGCTTCCAGCACGTACTCGGGATTGTTCAGGCCGCGGAACTGACCATAGAGCGTCGGGGCGGGAAGGGCAATGGCATACTTGAATTTCTTGACATCGTCCATGACATCGGTGATGGCGATCTTGGCGTGATAGTCGCAGATGCGGATGCATTCGCCGCAGTCGATGCACAGTGTGTCCAGAATATGGGCGCGCCCGCCGCGCACACGGATAGCCTCTGTGGGACAGTGGCGCAGGCAGTTGGTGCAGCCTTTACATTTCTCTTTGTCCAGACGGACAGAGTGATAGCGAATCGGTTCCATAGGAAAGAAGACCTTTCTCATGTAATAGGTGACTTATGAAGGAAGCGCGAACCCCATGGTAATGGTGGTACCCACGCCGACAGTGGACTGTATGTCAAAGGTATCGGCATTGCGCTTCATGTTCGGAAGGCCCATGCCGGCACCGAAGCCCAGAGAGCGCGCTTCGTCATTGGCTGTGGAGAAGCCTTCCCGCATGGCCATGGAAATATCCGGGATGCCGGGACCGCAGTCAGCGGAAATCAGTTCCACCTGATCGGGGAGTACGCGCAGAGTCAGTTCTCCGCCGAGAGAATGAATCACCAGGTTCAGCTCGACTTCATAGGAAGCCACGGCTACGCGGCGCAGTACATCGCCGCCCACCCCCAGCTGCTTGAGCGTGCGCTTGATGTCCGCACTGGCATGCCCGGCGCTGACATAGTCGGCCTGGGCGACAGGGTAGGATTTACGAATCAATTCTTCCATTACTTATCCTCCGCGCCCCATTCCACAGGTACTGGCACGCCTCGGAGGCCTTCCTGGTAGAGCATGCCGCAGGCGGAAAAGGCGGTCAGCTTGGTTGTGATGACGACAAGCCCCTGTTCGTCGGCACTGTCAAGGATATCCTGTGTCGGAACTTTTCCGCGCACGAAGACGAGGCATTTCAGGTCCAGCATTTCACTGGTGCGGACGACATGCGGGTTGGTAAGGCCGGTAATCAGCACGGTCTTTTCATCCACAAAAGCCAGCACATCACTCATCAGATCGGAACAGCATGCGGTATAGACAGGAGTATCCAGTTTGTCCTCTCCCAGCAGTACCCGTGCATTGAGAATACGGATCATATCCTGAATCGTCATAGTGTTTCACCTCATTTGGATGTTGATAAACGGATTGTAATCGTCCGGATTATGCAAGTCAAGAAGGCTGCAGGCCACATGGCTTGACGTGCTTTGCTTTTTACAGGATCGGTGATATCATCCCTTTGTTGAAACTGAGGAGGCAGGCATGATTGTATTGGGCATTGATCCGGGGTATGCATTGATGGGCTGGGGTGTGGTGGAAGAAAACGCCGGACGGATGAAGCTGCTGGGGTACGGATGCGTGGAAACCTATGCCGGAACGCCCATGCAGCACAGGCTTCGCACGCTGCAGCTGGGCGTCAGGGATCTGGTGACCATATACCATCCGGACGACGTTGCTTTTGAGGAACTATTCTTTGCGCACAATGTGACGACCGCGCTGATGGTCGGCGCAGCCCGCGGCGCGGCCATTATTGCGGCGACGGAGTATACGGAAAACCTTTATGAGTATACACCCATGCAGATCAAGCAGGCTGTGGCCGGCCACGGCAAGGCGGACAAGCGGCAGATCCAGCAGATGGTCAAGCTTCTGCTCAGCATGGATACGATTCCCAAGCCTGATGATGCCGCCGATGCGATAGCCTGCGCGATTACGCACTGCCAGAGCGGGCGGAACAAGGAACAGTTTCGGATGAAGTGAGGAGACCGCGGTATGTATGCGTTTATTGAAGGAAAAGTCTGTGACAAGTCAGGAGGAAACCTGGTTATCAATGCCGGCGGCGTGGGCTATCTTCTGAACTGTTCCATGACGACGATTCAGTCGGCTCCCGCAATCGGGGAAACCATGCGCTGCTATACGCACCTGAGCGTGCGTGAGGACGCCATGGAACTGTTCGGCTTCGCCACGATGGAAGAAAAACGCATGTTTCTCTCTCTCCTGGGAGTGACCGGCGTCGGTCCGCGCATGGCGCTGGCGCTGCTGGGCGCCATGAGCGTGCATGACCTGAATGTGGCCATTGTTATGGAAGATATCGCTTCCATCTGTCACGCTCCGGGCGTCGGCAAGAAAACGGCCCAGCGCATTGTCATGGAGCTGAGGGACAAGGTTACGCAGTCGGACGTGGCGCCGGTGAAGAACAGCGGGCCGGCGAGCGGCACGCCTGCATCTGCCGGCGGCAACGGACTGATGGAAGCCATGGAAGCGCTTACCAGCCTTGGGTACTCCTCCGTGGAAGCACGGGAGGCACTGCAGAAGGTCAAGGGACAGAGCGACAGGGCAGAGGAACTCATCCGTCTGGCGCTGCGCGCCATGGCGGGAGCCTGAGGAGGATAAGTGATGGCAGAGGAACGATTTGTGGAGAGCGAGATGCAGCCGGGGGAGGAAACCCTGGAAAACTCGCTGCGGCCGCACACACTCCGGGAATATGTGGGCCAGCAGGCGGTCAAGGACAGCCTGAACATCTATATCCAGGCCGCGCTTAAGCGGCATGAACCGCTGGACCATATCCTCCTTTACGGACCGCCCGGCCTGGGCAAGACGACACTGGCTGGTATCGTGGCTTCCGAGATGGGACAGAATATCCGTGTGACATCCGGGCCTGCCATTGAGCGTCCGGGGGATCTGGCTTCCATACTGGCCAATCTCAACCGGGGCGATGTGCTGTTTATTGATGAGATTCACCGTCTGTCGCGCTCCGTGGAGGAAGTGCTGTATCCGGCCATGGAGGATTTTGCGATTGACATCATGCTGGGCAAAGGTCCGACGGCGCGTTCCATACGTGTAGCGGTTCCGCCGTTTACGCTGGTAGGCGCGACAACCCGGGCCGGACTGCTCTCCGCGCCGCTTCGGGATCGCTTTGGGATTATCTACCGTCTGGAAATGTACACGCCGGAAGAACTGGCCAGTATACTGACACGTTCGGCGAGCATTCTGAAGGTGCGGGAAACACGGCCGGAGGGTATGCTGGAGATTGCCCGCCGCAGCCGTGGAACGCCGCGCATTGCCAACCGCATGCTGAAGCGTGCCCGCGATTATGCGGAAGTGCGGGCGGAAGGCGTCATTACACTGGACGTGGCCCGGGAGTCTCTTGCCATGGAGGGCGTGGATGAACTGGGGCTTGACAAGACAGACCGGACCATGCTGGCAACCATGATGGATAAGTTTGGCGGCGGACCTGTGGGGCTGGATACGCTGGCTGCCACAACGGGGGAGGATGCCACAACCATTGAGGATGTATATGAGCCCTTCCTTATGCAGCTGGGCTTTGTGATGAAGACGCCGCGGGGACGGTTATGCACCCCGGCAGCGTATCAGCATATGAAGCGTCCGGTACCGGCGTCTCTGGGCGGAAATGCCTTGGAGACAGAATCGACCGACATATAATGAGAGGAAAAGGACAGACGCAGCTTGAAAACAACGGATTTTGATTATGTTCTGCCGGAGGAACTGATTGCGCAGACGCCTACGGAACCCAGGGATCATGCCAGACTTCTGGTGACGCACATGGACAGTGATCTGCGGGAGGACCGCCATTTTTACGACCTTCCGGAATACCTGCATTCAGGGGATGCCCTTGTGATCAATGAAACCCGCGTCATCCCCGCAAGACTCCTGGGAGTCAAGAATGACACGGGTGTACCTGTGGAGGTACTGCTCCTTCGACGGGAAAACGCCACTGACTGGGAAGCACTGGTGCGCCCGGGCCGCCGGCTGAAGCCGGGAACCATGTGCACATTCGGGGATGGCGCATTGCAGTGCGAAATTCTGGAGAATGTGCCAGAGACCGGTGGAAGAAGAGTGCGCTTCCACTATGAAGGTGTTTTTGAGGAAATACTGGATCGACTGGGTGAAATGCCTCTTCCGCCTTATATACATGAAAAGCTGGAAGACCGGGAGATGTACCAGACTGTATATGCCAGGACAGAGGGCTCGGCGGCTGCACCGACAGCGGGACTGCATTTTACGCCGGAACTGCTGGACAGGATCCGCGCCATGGGTGTGACCATTGTGCCGGTGCTTCTGCACGTGGGTCTTGGCACGTTCCGTCCGGTGAAAGAGGAGGACGTGGACAAGCACCAGATGCACAGCGAGTTTTATATGGTGACACAGGAAGCTGCTGATACCCTGAACCGCATCCGAAGCGGGGGCGGGCGCATTGTCTGCGTGGGAACCACGTCCGTGCGAACGATTGAGACAGTGGCGGATGAAGACGGAGTGATTCATCCGGGCAGCGGCGAAACGGCCATATTTATCAAGCCTGGGGTCAAGATCAAGGCAGTGGATGCTCTGGTTACCAATTTCCATCTGCCGCAGTCTACGCTTCTGATGCTGGTTTCCGCTTTCCTGGGTCGGGAGAAAGCACTGGACATATACCGGGAGGCCGTGGAGAAACGTTACCGCTTCTTCTCCTTTGGGGATGCCATGCTGATCGTGTAATCCTCAGGAAGTCTGCGAGCACCTGCAGATACTGGCAGGAATGAGCTGTCGCATGAAACTCTGATACCAAAAACGATGGACCGCTTTTTGAAGGGTCCATCGTTTTTTCTGTAAAGACGCATGGCCTGTACCACTCGAGAAGTCCTGACACCGGCGTCAGTTTTCGCGTGCCGCTCTTTCTGCCAGCGCAATCTCATGAATGCGTGGATAGGCTTTTTCGAGAAAGCGCTGAAGGACTTCGCAGTAGCGGTTACGGGGTTCACCGCTATGCAGCAGCCAGTCACGCTGACAGCCGCCATGGCAGAGTGCTTCATAGGCACAGGTGCGGCATTGGGACAGGACCAGTCCGTTTTTCCGGCGAAAGGACTGCATTGCGCTGCTGCGGAACAGGTCAGCAAGCGAAGTGTACTTTCGGTTTCTCTGTATCATCATCCGGCCCGCAAAGCGTATCTGGCGTTCTATCAGATGGCTTCGTCACTGACCAGCATTCCGGTGCCGGGGCTTTCTGACGTTATTCCCATCACGCCGGTTTTTCGGTCCGATGCGTATCTGTACTGCAGCAATGAAGGGATTCTATGGCGCTTCCCCAGTACCAGGTGAAAAAACGAAATCCATGCCGTATACAGGGAACGGACATGCATGGATGCACGGTATGCGCTGCTGTGTGGTATTCCATGCCTGTTTCACGGAATACAGGCGAGAGAAAAGAATGGGATCAATGCCATGTTTTCCCTATTCGCAGTGCCCCTGCAGATTTGCGGCGCTGTGGCGGAAAATCAGTGATTTAACTCTTGACAGTCCTGAAAAATTCGGTAAAATGGTTTGTGTCGCAAGTCTGTTTAGGCTTGTTGATGCGGACATGCGGGTGTAGCTCAATGGTAGAGCGTCGGCTTCCCAAGCCGATTACGTGGGTTCGATTCCCATCACCCGCTCCACTACCGCATCAACCGCCATGAACAGCGACAGGATGGTTACAGCATCTGCTGTAGCAGTAAGGTCCCGGAACCACCGGGACACGAAAAGAACCTTCGCAGTTTGTGCGAAATCGAGGAGGAGTTTCCCATGGCTAAGGAACATTTCCAAAGAACCAAGCCGCACGTTAACATTGGCACAATCGGCCACGTTGACCACGGCAAGACGACCCTGACCGCTGCTATCACCATGACGCTGGCTCAGAAGGGCGAAGCCCAGGCCATGAAGTATGATGATATC
>CACWXY010000023.1 GCA_902764915.1 uncultured Eubacteriales bacterium
TACGGCAGCAACTCTCCCATTCCAACAGGGTCACCGGGAGATCCGGGCCCTCACTACCTTCGTTCTGCCTGTCCATAGCCTGGGTGTCAGCGATGCTGCTTTATGAGGGAAGCAGTGAATGGTCTGACCTGTCGAAGAAGCTGATTGAACGGGGTACCGTTTTCCCATGACGGCGATGAAAAAGAAAGATGAAGTCTGCGCCGCTGCGGATGTCTGTACCGGCTGCGGAAACCGTACTGCGGTCTGGCCTCCGAAATGCATTGCAGCAGACGGCATTCCATTGGCAGCTGCGCAGGCTCATTGCCTGCATTGCGGGAACTGTATGCCCGGCCGGTGCCGTGGCAGAAAGGGAAATCTATGGGAAAAGAAAACATGACGCAGGATCAGCGGCTGCACTATCTCGTTGAGGCATTCAAGGCTGATTCCGGTGCATACGCAGACCTGCAGGTACCGGATGACCGGCAGGGAAAGCAGCGCATCCTTCGGTCACTGATGAATATCCGCATGCCCAAGCGGATATCTGAGGATGTTCTGTCTGTTCAGGATGCGTATTTGCAATGCCGGGCGGAAGAAAAAGGCATCGTGCAGCTTTCGGACATTCCTGAGATCAGGGATGGTCTATCGATCTGGCAAGGCGACATTACGCGGCTGGCAGTGGATGCCATCGTCAACGCAGCCAATGCACAGATGCTCGGATGCTTTGTTCCGATGCACACCTGTATTGACAACTGCATTCATACTTTTGCCGGCGTACAGCTTCGGGCGGAATGCAGCCGGCAGATGAACGCACTCCGCGCCCGGTATGGCGGGGATTATGAGCAGCCGACTGCCGTTCCCATGCTGACGGACGCCTATAACCTGCCGGCGAAAAAGGTGGTTCATATCGTAGGGCCTGTTGTCGAGTATGGACTGACAAAGGAACTGGAAGAACAGCTGGCAGCCTGCTACCGAAATACGCTGGATACATGCCTGGAGAATGGACTGAAGACAGTCGCATTCTGCTGCATTTCCACCGGGGTCTTCCGTTTCCCGAACAGGCGGGCCGCCGAAATCGCGGTACAGACTGTATCCGCCTGGCTGCGGATGCATGCCGGTCAGATAGATCGGGTCATCTTCAATGTTTTTAAGGATGAGGACAAAGCATACTATGAACAGCTCTTACAGTAAAATACCAAACGGATATCAGGAAACCATTCAAAAAGGACTCTCCGCTATCCACGCCTTCCGTTCCGGTCTGTCCGGCGGAACCGGGAGCCGTGCGGAGCGCATCCAGAGACTGAAATCAGCGCTCGAAGCAGCAGACGCTATTGTCATCGGTGCAGGGGCCGGTCTTTCCACCGCTGCGGGTCTGACCTACAGCGGTGCGCGGTTTGATCAGTACTTTTTCGATTTCAAGGAGCATTTCGGCATCACCGATATGTATTCCGGCGGCTTCTATCCCTTTCCCGACGAGGAAACCCGCTGGGCATGGTGGGCCCGGCATATCTATTGCAACCGTTATATCGATGCGCCGAAGCCAGTGTATCGGGAACTGCTGGAGCTGGTGAGGGACAGGAATTATTTTGTGATTACCACAAATGTGGATCATCAGTTTCAGAGGGCAGGCTTTGATAAGAAGCGCCTGTTTTATACGCAGGGTGACTACGGTCTTTTCCAGAGCGTTCATGGAAGAGATGGTAAGACCTATGACAATGAGGCGTGGGTGAAAAAAGCGATGGAGGCTATGCACTTTCTCCCGGACGAAAACGGTGTGTTTCAACTGCCGGAAGATCACCGCATCTCCATGCGGATTCCCAGCGAGATGATTCCGCATGCGCCAGACGGCGGCCCGGTGACGATGAACCTGCGATCCGATGACAGCTTTGTGGAAGATGAGGGGTGGCATGCCGCCTCAGCAAGATATGCCGGCTTTCTCGAAGAGAACGCCGGAAAGCACGTCCTGTATCTGGAGATCGGCGTCGGAGCCAATACACCGGTCATCATCAAATATCCGTTCTGGGCAATGACGCTGGACAACGCAGAGGCCGTCTATGCATGCCTTAATTTCAACGAGGCCCTCTGTCCGAAGCAGATCGAAGAGCAATCCATCTGTCTTGACGGAGATGCCGGCATGCTCATCCAGGCGCTTCAGTGAACCGCGGCTCCCTGGCCCCTTGGGGTTCTCGCTGGACCATGGAATCTTCCGTCTCCGGAACAGAATGCCTGGAAGCAATGGACTTTACCGATCATGTCAGTTTCGAATCACAGATGGCAGATCATTGTCAGATGACAAGGAAAACGGAAAATGAGCAGACAGACAATCAACGATACATTTACCCTGAGTATTCCGGATTCTTTTGAATGCATGCGCAGTACAGAACTGCAGGAACTGTCCCGGAACGGCGGGGATCCTTACCGGTGGGGCGCCCGGGACCGTGAAAAGCACATTCTGTTTGTCGTACTCTGGAAACCGGTCCCAGCCATTCTCGGCTGGCTGGCTGACCTGAAGGGAATCGCAAGACGGAATGCAGCGCTGACCTCCAGAGCCTATGCAGAGCATGGCTACCAGTTCCTGCAATCTGATTCCTTGGATAATGGACAAATCAAGGCGGAAGGCTATCAGTTTGCCTACAGCGCAGGAAGCATCCGGCAAATAGCAACCAATTTCCTGGTCAAGGACAGGAAGATGGTCTATTCGTTCATCTGGATCGGCCGGGAAGAAAACACGGCCTCAGACCGGGCTTTGTTTCGGGATGTCATGGAAAGCCTTCAGCATGTCTGAGAAAACGGAGAAGATCGGAAGCTTTCCAGGGGCCGCATCCCCGTACAGCAAGGAAACGTCAGGCTTTTTCCGAAGCACTTAACGGCGGCAGCGATGATCGTGAACCTGACCGAACAAAGGGTGACCGGCACCAGGTACGGCCGTATCACAGATATGGCGCCGGGAATCCTTCCGGACCGTGTGGCCAGCGCCTTCCATGGCTGGCAGGCTGTGAAGATCGGAACCCAGGCCGGGTATCCAAGGAGTGCAGCGAAACTGCAACGGAATAATGCGGCAGGCCCGCAGTCTGGTTCTTATGAACCGGACTGCGGGCCTCTCTTTTTGTCTATCAGAAAAAAAGTGAAAATAATTTTGTTGTAACTATTGACATTACATCAAAGACGCGTTATGATCCTCTCGTCGGATGAAACCACAACGGTTACATCAGAGCAAATGATCAGGAGGATTCCCACTATGACAAACATCGAAAAGGCACTCGCCCTCATCAACACCTTCGCGACCGGAGACACCGAAAAAGCCGCCTCTCTGCTGGCGGAAGGCTATATCCAGCACAACCTCGCCTACGGCACAGGCCGGGATGCCTTTGTCGGCAGTGTGTCCTGGCTGGCTTCCGCACCTGTGAAGACCACCGTTGAGAACATCCGCGCCTTCGAGGACGGCGACAAGGTGTTCCTGCAGACAGTCTACAACTTTGCCGGCGCTGGTGAGCAGGTCGCCTTTGACATCTTCCGTTTCGACACCGAGGGCAAAATCGCGGAGCACTGGGACAACCTGGCCGCGAAGGCCGATCCCAATCCTTCCGGCCGCACCCAGATCGACGGCTATGAGACCCTCGAAGACCTGGACAGGACCGAAGCCAACCGCCAGCTGGTCAGGGACTTCCTGGTGGACGTAATGCAGGGCCAGCACCCTGAGAAGACCCCGGCATACTTCGACGGCGATACCTACATTCAGCACAACACCGGCATCGCGGACGGTCTGTCCGGCCTGGGCGCGGCTCTGACTGCGCTGGCAGAGCAGGGCATTCAGATGATCTACACCACCGTGCATCAGGTGCTGGCGCAGGGCAACTTCGTGCTGGCCGTTTCCGAGGGCACCTTCGGCGGCGCTCCCACCAGCTACTATGACCTGTGGCGCGTGGAAAACGGAAAGATCGCGGAGCACTGGGATGTGATGGAGACCATCGCCGCGAAAGATACCTGGCAGAACCAGAACGGAAAGTTCTGATCCACAAACAACAATCATTCATTCGGAGGATAAAACCATGAAGAAGCTTTTCACCATTCTGCTTGCCGCTATGATGCTGCTGGCTGCCATGACTGCTATTGCCGAGGAGAAAGACACGATGAACTGGGCTTACGGCGCAATGCCGCTGAACAACGGCAATGTGGGCACCATCTATTACACCGCTGCCTATTATGAACTGGAAGGCATCGTAAACCCCACCAATCCTGCGTATGCGCCTTATACGGCTGAGGAAATCGCCGCCATCAGGGACGGCGCGATGGAAGGCGCGGAAGGCTATCGGTTTGACGTTCCCGACGGTGCGCTGATCGGCATGACCGTTGCGGATTCCGATGTGATCTTCTGGTACGATGCGGAGAACGCAGCCGCCATTACCGGACATACCGATCCGTTGACCATGGACGCCGCCACCGGCGCGTTTGTGACGGCCGAGGGTGAAGCCTTTGCTGCTCCGATCGTGCTATGGGCTTACGGCGCAACGCCGCTGAACAATGGAAATATTGGCACCATCTATTACACCGCCGCTTACTATGAGCTCGAAGGCATCGTGAACCCCACCAATCCCGAGTATGCCCCCTATACGGCTGAGGAGATCGCCGCCATCAGGGAGGGCGCTGTTGAAGGAACGGAAGGCTATCGGTTTGACGCTCCTGCCGCTGCGCTGATCGGCGCAGGCGTTGCGGATTCCGATGTAATCTACTGGTATGATGCAGAGAACGCCGCTGCCATCGTAGGCCACGCAGATCCCCTGACTCTGGACGCTGAGACCGGAAATTTTGTAACGGCCGAGGGTACAGCTGTTGCTTCTTCCATCAAGTAAGGGTATTATGTTCATGATATAAAGCGCCTCCAACGCAAAGAAAGCAGGCGCAGGAGGTGAGCTTATGCAGATTTCAAGCCGGTTTACCATCGCACTGCATATCTTCGCCTGTGTCGAAACCTTCAAAGATGAGTACAAGGTCACCAGCGACTTCCTCGCGGGCAGCATCAGCACCAACCCTGTCATCATCCGCAGAATCCTGACGCAGCTGAAGAACGCGGGACTGATCACGGTGGCCAGAGGTACCGGCGGCATCGAACCGACCAGACCGCTGGATAAAATCAGCTTCTACGATGTGTATCAGGCGATCGAGCCAGTGGAAAACGGCGACCTGTTCCACTTCCATGAAGCGCCGAACCCCCAGTGTCCGGTAGGCCGGAATATTCACGCCCTGCTGGATGATAAGCTGAAGACGATCCAGAACGCGATGGAAGACGAGATGAAAAAGTATACCCTCGCGGATCTGCGGGAAGGCATGCGCGATCTTCTGGCAAAAGAAGCATAACTTCAGGAGGCTCCGGTGCAGATGACATCGGAGCCTCTTTCAAAGGAGCGGCACATGGAAACGCAAGAGTATCTGGCGTATATCGTGAACGAAATCCACACGACCATTGTGGCAACAGTGGACGAGGAAGGGCTGCCGGTCACAGCGGCCATCGACATGATGGACAGCGATGACAGCAGTCTCTATTTCCTGACCGCAAAGGGGAAAGGCTTTTATCACCGTCTGAAGAAGCGCGGATTTCTTGCCCTGACCGCAATCAAAGGACAGGATACGATGTCCAGCGTCGCGGTATCCGTTCGTGGGAAAGTCAGAGAGCTCGGCTATGAGCGGATCCCTGCACTTTTTGAGAAGAACCCGTACATGCATCAGATCTATCCGTCAGAGGAAGCCTTGCATGCCCTGACGGTCTTTCAGATCCATGAGGGTACAGGCGAATGGTTTGATCTCTCAAAGAAACCTATCGAGCGGGCCTCCTTCACCTTTGGCGGTGCTCAGAAGAAGACAGAAGGATTCTTCATCACGGACGCCTGCATCGGCTGCGGAAGCTGCCTGCCGGTATGCCCGCAGAGCTGCATCAGCACAGGCAGCATTCCCTTTCTTATCCAGCAGGAACACTGTCTGCACTGCGGCAGCTGTATGAGTATTTGCCCGGTTGGAGCAATCTGCCAGAGTTGAACTGCCCGCCGCTTACACCCAAATATCGCTGAAACGGGGGCTCTGCATTCCCTGCTTCAGTCTGTGGTTAAAACTTCCCGCATCTTCTGCCCACGAATCTGATGTCGTTCAACCAGAACACGACTCGCCTTGTGAATCAGTACCGATAAATGCTGAGGTTGAAGCAGGCTTCTTCTGGACGCACTCCCCAGGTTGCACAGAAGATGCACGATAGCATGGCAAAGCTTTAGTCGCTTCTGCGATTGAAGCCAGGGAGTGGGCCCGGAATAGATCGGATAGTGCATATTCAAAATGGTATCCTGAACGCTCGCTGTAAGCAGGGCAGATGCCGTTTTCAGCTGCCCGGGTTTACAGGTGAAGCGTATTGCCATGCCTTGGGAAGTACTTCCAGAAAGTGCTGATCAATCTTCGAAGGGGCATAGGCAATGGCAGCGCAGATGAAGCGGAGAATGTCGGGCATCAGGATTCTGTGGTATATCGCGGACGCGGAAAAGCAAGCCCTCCGCTATCGCGAGCCGGAGCGCAAGGCTGTGGGCATTACGGCTACGATGCTGCCCAAATGTCTTCGGGAACTGGAACAGGATAGGTTCATTACCCGCACGCAGTACAATACAATTCCGCCTACAGCGGAGTACGCCCTTGCAGAAAGAGGCAAGACATTGATTCCAGCGCTGGAATCCGTATAAAAATGGGCAGAGGATCAGATGAAGCAGCTATCGAATAAGGAAACAGGAGAAGTACCCGTCTGAATAATCCGACCGTGAAGAAAGGATGCCCCATGAAATATCAGGTAATCCCACTGTTCTACGCTGCAGACGCACGTTTCCAGAATACGATTCGCTTTGCTGTTGAGTTCCTGGATGCTGTCGACCCCGAAGCTTTGCGCTATGCCGCAGCGCAGGTTCAGGCACGCTATCCCTATTTCTCCGTGAAAACGGAAAAAGAAGGGGAATCATTCGTCCTGGCCAAAAACAGCCTGCCTTTTGTGATCACCGCGGACGAAAAGCCTGTGTGTCTGAACAGTGAAGCAAGCCATGGACATCTTCTGGCCTTTGGCTGGAAAGAGCGGACAGTCTGGGTGGATATCAGTCATTTTATCTGCGACGGTAACGGACTGGCTCCGCTCGTCAAAACACTGGTCTATTATTATGCGGAACACCGATACGGCATCAGCGGAATTGACACAGGCACAATCCGCCTGGTTACAGACCCCATAGAGGAAGAGGAGTATCTTTATCCCTTCCCGGACGCACCCATGCCGCATGCGGACGAACTGCCCGTCAAGCCAAAAGAGTATCAGCCTTTTCTCTTTGCGGATGCATGGTTCGATCATGACGGGAATTATGCCTATAATCTGCAGATTTCGCAGCAGGAACTGATGAAGTACGCAAAGAGCCATGACGGGAGCCCGGTTTCCTTTGTCAGTGTAATGCTCTTTCAGACACTGATGGAGCTGTTCCCGGAAACGGAAAAGGATATCGTTTTTCAGGTGCCCCATGAGTATCGGAAAGTGCTCCGCCGTCCGCTGTCCCATGACTGCCTCGCCAGGGTCTTCTCCGTAAAGCTCGCACCAAAGGACAGCGTTCAGTCGGCTGAGATGCTGAATACATTCATTCGCGGACAGATCATTCTCGGCAGCGATGATTCAGCAGACATACAGGCAATCAACGGCATGCTGCAGCTGAATGCCTACATGCAGTCTCTGCCTCTGGAAGGCAAGAAGCAGGCGATGCGCGGACTGGTATCCGGATCACTGGCAAAAAACACGTTTGGCATCAGCTATACGGGAAATATCAGCTGGGGCGGGCTGGAAAAGCACATCCGGGATGTTCATCTCTACGCAGGTGAAAACAACCGCCATGACTCTCTGAGCGTGGAATTGTTCACCCTGGGCGACGTTTTCTCCCTGTGCCTCATGCAGCCGGGCAGGAATCCCGCGTTTGTTCAGCAGCTCATGCAGTCGTTTGCCCGTTATGGCATTGCCTGCCAACTGATGAGCGAAGAGCGGTATCATCTTGCCCCGTACAGTCTTCCTTGACCGAAGACAGGAACAGCGGCACAGACAGAAATGCACATCATACACAGAAAACCGAATGGGCATCCCTCTGCTGCCATGGCCGCAGTCTCATGGACAGATGCAGAGAGGGAATCACTCCAGGAAAAGCGATTCCTGCGGAAGGCGTCATCGCAAGGTGAACAAGCCGCTTCCCGTTTCAGGAGGGAATAGAATGCATCACGCGCAAGAACGGATGATCATCAGAAATGCAGTGAAGGAGGATGCCCGGCAGATTGCGGAGATCCTTGTCGAAGACTGGAAAAAGGCCTACAGCGGCATCATAGACGATGCTTTTCTCTCTTCCATGAGCGTGGAGGAGCGGTATCAGCGTGAATTGCAGCGCTACCAGCAGTATACCGTCGCTGCGGATGAAAAGGAGATACTGGGCTTCACATGGAATGCGCTGATCAGCAGCGAAGCAGCCGACTGCGAGATCGTCGCCTTGTATGTCAGGTATGCGAAAAGAAGAAGCGGCATCGGCAGGGCACTGTTTCAGCACTCCCTGGATACTTTCCGGGCATGCGGCAGGAAAAAAATGATCGTATGGTGCCTCGCAGAGAATGCTGAAGCAAGGAAGTTTTATGAAAAAATGGGTGGCCAGGCATATGCCGCCTGTACGCATCCATGGGGAAATCGGGATTATGCCATGATATCCTACCTCTATCCGCTGGATGCCACACCGTGAAACGAGAATCCCGGAGGTGCTTCCCGCGAATGCCTGCATGCAATGCCCATGCGCTGTCTGGCGCAGGACAGATCAGCATCTGCAGAGGGAAAGCAGTATGCGGCGCATGCATGAACCGGACAGACTGTGGATGCGCTGTCTTCGGCCGTGCAGGAATGCCCGAGCCCGGCGAGCATGAAAAGACGCGGTCTGCAGCAGATCCGTCGCATCATTTCGCCGTTCTCGTCTTCTGTCTGACCGAAATCTGCCAGGTTTCCGTCAATCCGCGGCAGCAGCGCAGCGCCGCAGTTCTCTGTACGCCGGCAGCCATTGCCACGTCCCTTTTCCGGAGCCGGCATGCGGCATCGAACCGGATGCCGGCGATACCGCTCCTCCTGTCATACGCCTGCTCTTTCCGATTACCTTGAAAGCGCGCGGCACAGTGTGCCTGATCGGACGATTCCTCTGCGCAGTGCAGACACTTGATCCCCTGGTCTCATAAAACGCCGGCCGCCTGCACAGAAGCGGCCGGCGTTTTGCGGGAGAAGAAACAAGGCTCCGCATTCGCAGTACTGCGCAGGCGCTCAGGCGGAAAAGCTGGCCTGCAGATGTTTCAGAAAACGCTCCGCAATCGGCGAGAGCGTCTGATATTTCTTCCAGATCAGGTACAGCCGGTTCTCCAGTCTGGGAGAAAGCGGACGGAACACCAGTCCGGAATCGGGGGACGTATCGATCAGGCGATCAAAAGTCAGGAGATAGCCTAAACCCTCCCTGGCAAACATGGACCCGTTATAGGAAAGGCGGAAGGAGCCCTCCAGCCGCAGTTCCTTCATACGGTCTGCGCACCATCGGGGTATGTCATTCTCCCAGCTCTGTGCAGAGCAGAAAAGCGGGCGTCCGATCAGGTCATCCGCTGTCACTGCCTGTTTCGCCGCCAGGGGATCGTCAGAAGGAAAGACCAGGCCCCACACGTCCGCATGGGGAAACACCAGGTATGCATACTTGGCAGTATCCGGTCTTTCCGTCAGAACGGAAAAGTCCAGCAGTCCCTTATCCAGCTTTTCCGTCACCTGTTCCGTGTCCCCGCTGGTAATATGGTAGCGCAGTTCCGGATACTGTTTCCTGAATTCGCGTATGGCGCGCGCCAGTGTCCTGATCTGATAGGACTCGGCCAGCCCCAGATAGATATCCCCGCCCCGAATATCGTCCAGCGTCACAAACTCCTGCGCAATCCTGTCCGCCATACTGACAAGGTCCTCCGCACGGTTGCGCAGAAGAACGCCTTCATCCGTCAGACGGATGCTGAAGCTGTGGCGGGTGAACAGCTTCTTTCCCAGCTCCTCTTCCAGTGCTTTCAGTGCCTTGGAAAGCGTAGGCTGCGTAACATGCAGCTGCTCCGCCGCCCTTGTCATGTTCTCTTCCCTGGCCACCGCCAGAAAATAACGCAGTGTTCTGATTTCCATACATACCTCCGATGAAATGCCAGAATTGAATATCTCGATATTCTTTATAACCATTAGCGCTGTTTTCCGCAAGATGCTATGCTTCTGTCGTCCCAAGGGACAGAAACGAATGAAAGCGGAGAAAAGCCATGCTTACAGAAACCGCAAGACAGTGCCTGCATGACCTGGGTCTGAGTGAGGAGCGCCGTGAACAGGTGGCATCGCTCCTGGAAGAAAACAGGAATGCGGAAGCCCGGCTGCAGCTCAGAAAACTTCGCTGTGACCTGATGGACGATATGCACCGCTGCCAGAGAAGGGTAGACCAGCTAGACTGGCTGATCCGCGAGACAGAAAAAACAGACAGGCCCTGCGCATGAAAGGAAGGACGTCAGCCATGATGAAGACAGAAGCACTGACACTGACACAGGAATGGGACAAGACATTCCCGCAAAGCAGCAAGGTTGATCACTGCAAGGTCACCTTTGCAAACCGCTACGGCATTACACTGGCCGCAGATCTGTACACGCCACGGGGCGTGGGCGGAAGGCTTCCCGGCATTGCGGTCTGCGGGCCCTTCGGCGCGGTGAAGGAGCAGTGCTCCGGTCTGTACGCGCAGACCATGGCCGAGCGCGGTTTTCTGACGCTGGCCTTTGATCCGTCCTTTACCGGAGAGAGCGGCGGTCAGCCCCGGTATATGGCCTCCCCCGACATCAATACGGAGGATTTCCAGGCCGCGGTTGATTTCCTTTCCGTAGACTCCCGCGTGGATCCGGAGCGCATCGGCATAATCGGCATCTGCGGCTGGGGCGGACTGGCTCTGAACACGGCGGCGATTGATACCCGCGTGAAGGCCACCGCTGTCATGACCATGTATGATATGAGCCGCGTGAATGCCAACGGCTATTTCGACTCCATGGATGAGGATGCCCGCTATGCCGCCCGTGAAGCCCTGAATGCGCAGCGCACTGCGGATTACCGCAGCGGAAGCTACGAACTGGGCGGCGGCGTGGTGGATCCCCTTCCGAAGGATGCGCCGTTCTTCGTAAAGGATTATCATGCCTATTACAAGACACCCCGCGGCTATCATCCCCGCAGCCTCAACTCCAACGGCGGATGGAACAGGATCGGCTGCATGTCCTTCATGAACATGCCGCAGCTCACCTATACCCGCGAAATACGGAATGCTGTGCTGATCGTGCACGGCGAGAAAGCGCACTCCTGCTATTTCAGCCGGGACGCGTATGCCGCCATGGTCAGAGACAGCCGGTATACAGACAACAAGGAACTGATGATCATCCCCGGTGCGGTCCATACCGATCTCTATGATCGGACAGACATCATCCCCTTTGACCGGCTGGAGGCATTTTTCCGGGAGTATCTGCCATGAAGCGCTTTTATGCTTTCCTGTGCATGCTGTTTTTCAGTATGCTGCCCGCCATTGCCCTGACAGAGGAGACAGCCATGGAAGAAACCCTGACGCTTTCCATTGACGGAACGCCCATTGTCGTAGACTGGGAAGACAACGCGTCCGTAGACGCGCTCCGGGCACTGGCTGCGGCACATCCCCTGGAGATCCCCATGTCCATGTACGGCGGCTTTGAACAGGTCGGTCCGCTGGGAACCAGTCTGCCCAGGCAGGACGTGCAGACGCAGACGGATTACGGCGATATTGTCCTTTACGCCGGGAATCAGCTCGTTATCTTTCATGATGCCAACGCCTGGGCCTATACGCGGCTGGGACACATCCAGGGCCTGTCCCAGGCGGAGCTGAAGGACCGGATCGGCCGGCACAATGTCACGGTCACGCTTTCCCTGTCCCGCGGGGCGTCGGATGCGTTTGCCATTCCGGACGCCGTGCTGAACAGCGGCTATACCATGCCGGTCATCGGGCTGGGCACCTGGACGCTGTCTGACGAACAGGCGGAAGCATCCGTGTACGCAGCACTGGAAACAGGCATGCGACTCATTGACACCGCCCGGTATTACGGCAATGAGACAGGGGTCGGCCGGGGCATCCGCCGGGCGATACAGGACGGTATTGTCACGCGTGAGGAAATCTTTGTCACCAGCAAGATCATGCCCGGTGACTATGACCGCGCAGCCCGGGGGATTGACGATTCGCTCCGCGACCTGGACCTTGCCTACATTGATCTGATGCTGATCCATCAGCCCGGATGGAATGACGAAGCGGTATACCGGGCTCTGGAGCAGGCCGTCTATGACGGCAAGGTACGCTCCATCGGCATCTCCAACTATTACACGCCGGAAGCGGTGGACGCGGTGCTTGCCTTTGCCAGGATCCCGCCTGCCGTCATCCAGAATGAAAACCACCTGTACTATCAGAACAAGGAACTGCAGGCCTATGTACAGCCATACGGGATCCTGGTGGAATCCTGGTATCCCTTCGGCGGCAGAGGACATACGCAGGATCATCTGACCAACGAAACCGTCGTGCAGATCGCAAAGGCGCATGGCAGAACGCCTGCGCAGATCATTCTCCGGTGGCAGATCCAGGACGGCTATATCGCCATACCGGGCTCCTCGAACCCGGCACATATCGCGGAAAACCATGATCTGTTCGGCTTTGCACTGACAGAGGAGGAAATGGCCGCTATCCGGAGCCTGGACAGACAGGCGCGCTATGAAAACTGGTAAAGGACAGATGGCACCCGAAAGATGGACAGCGTCCCATCCGCCGGGTGCCATCTTTTTACGTGCGGAGAACGGGCAGAAAGCGCTCCAGGCAGAAGGCCAGGTCATGCGCACTGCATCACTGGGTAACACAGCAGCTCTCATGTGCGGACAGATGCAGTTGCCGTTTCCGGCCACATTTCGGACATAGCATCCATGTTTGTCTTGACAAGCCATGGGCTGTACCTTACAATCTTCCATACACCATTTCTTTCCCGTCCATGGATCCGGCTGACATGCAGAATCATACTTCCTTCGTATTCCGGGTTTTCGGGGAAAAATTTCAATAGCAAAGGGAGGGGATGATGGGATGAGCAAGAGTGCAGTCCATCAGACCAAAAAGGTTCCATTTACCCGCAGGCTATATGAACAGCGCTGGCTTCTGCTGATGTCCCTGCCATTCGTGGTATGGCTGATAATCTACAAGTATATACCGCTGTGGGGCTGGACCATGGCCTTCCAGGAAGTGCGTCCTGCCACATTCAAGATTCCTTTCCTGGAGAGAAAGTTTGTGGGCTTCAGCAATTTCCTCGAGGCCTTCAATGACCGCCTCTTCGTCCAGACCATGATCAATACACTGGGCGTCAGTCTCCTGGACATTGCGCTGGGCACCTTTGCCGCCATTCTCTTTGCGGTGCTGCTCAACGAAATCTTCTTCATGCGCTTTAAGAAGATCACCCAGACCATTTCCTATCTTCCGCACTTTGTGTCCTGGGTTATCATCTCCTCCATTGCCAAGAACGTGCTCAATGACCGGGGCGTTCTCGACAGTCTGTTCCACACCAATCTGAAGCTGCTTTCCACGGACAGCGCCATCGTATGGATTGTCATTGTCTTCGTCTCCATCTGGAAGGAGTGCGGCTGGAATGCCATTATCTATCTTTCCAGCATGGCAGGCATTGACCCCGGCCTGTACGAAGCCGCCTCCATTGACGGCGCCAACCGTGCCCAGCGCATCTGGCACATTACCCTGCCCGGCATCCGCCCCACGATCATTATTCTTCTGATCATGTCCATCGGCGGTGCACTGAACGTCGGCATGGAGCGGCAGATGCTCATGAGCAATAATATTATCGAGAACCATACCATGGTGCTTTCCTGGTTTGCCTATAAGCGGGGCATCGGAAAGAACAACTACGGCGTGGGCACGGCCATCGGCATGTTCCAGTCCGTGATCGGCATTATCCTGCTCCTGGCTGCCAATAAGATCGCCGGTACCGTCGGCGAGGACCGGCTGATTTAAGGAGGCGAGGAACATGAAGAAACGAGCCTATAAATTTGACTATTTCCTGCTTCTGGTCTTTGTCGGCATTCTTATCATTACGCTGTATCCGTTCCTGAACGTTCTGGCAATCTCGCTCAATGATCCGGTGGATACCCTGCGCAATATCAACATGATCATTCCCCGGCAGTTTACCCTGAACAACTACAAGTATGTGTTCACGGATTCCGCGCTGGTATCTGCCTCCGTCATGTCCGTGCTGCGCACTGTCATCGGCACTGTGTCCAGCCTTCTGTGCACGGCCATGCTGGGATACGCGCTGAGCCGGAAGGACTATATGTTCCACCGCGTGCTGACCATCCTGTTCGTTGTCACCATGTATGTCAGCGGCGGCATGATCCCGGAGTACCTGCTGATCATGCGCACCCTGAAGCTGAGCAATAATTTCCTCGTCTACATCCTTCCCGGCCTGATCTGGGTCTACAACGTCATTCTGGTCCGCTCCTATATCGACGGCCTGCCCTTTGCCCTGCAGGAGGCAGCCAAGCTGGACGGCGCCAATGACCTGCAGATCTGGTACATGGTCATCCTGCCGCTGTGCACGCCGGTGCTGGCCACAGTCGCCCTGTACTACGCGGTCGGGCAGTGGAACTCCTTCATGGATACCTACCTGTACGCCATGGAGCTGCCTACACTGCAGTTCAAGCTGTATGAGATCATGAACCAGGCGACCATGAAAATGGATGTGCACGGCGATATGACCAATGCCGCCACCGTGGTAACCCCCATGTCCATCCGCATGGCCGTGACCATTGTGGCCACCGTACCGATTGTGGTGGTATACCCCTTCCTGCAGAAGTACTTCATCAGCGGCATGACGCTGGGTTCTGTCAAGGACTGATACCGTTATGGATCCCGTGTGTAAACGGGTTCACATAAAACAAAGCAAGGAGGATTTCTCATGAAACGACTGCTCTCTCTGGCACTGGCTGTCGCAATGTGTCTGACCCTGTTCAGCTTTGCGTCCGCTGAAGATGACAAGACCCCCATTACCTTCCGCTTCTACAACGCGGACGGCAAGAACGCCGACTGGGATAACCCGGTTGCGGCTGCCATTACGGAAGCCACCGGTGTCACCCTGATTGTTTCCTATCCCGTATCCTCTCAGGGCGATGCCAAGGAAGACGTAGCCCGCTGGATCGCACTGGACGAGTATCCGGATCTGGTCTATACCAAGGGCGACGCCACCAACCTGTATGAGGCCGGCGCGCTGATCGATATGACCGATCTGATCGAAGAATATGGCCCCAACATCAAGAAGATGTACGGCGAAGAATATAAGAAGCTCCAGTGGGGCAACGGCGACACGGGCATCTATCAGCTGTCCTATGCCGGTGTCGGCGCACAGTCCCTGACCTCCGGCGGCTCCTGCCAGATCCAGTATGCCGCGCTGAAGGAAAATGACTGGAAGTATCCCACCACCATTGAAGAGTATGAAGCGGTGATCAAGCAGTATCTGGCAGCCCATCCCAAGACCGATGACGGTCTGGACATGATCGGTCTGACCATTTCCTCCGCTGACTGGCACTGGATGATCACCCTGGGCAACCCCGCCGGCTTCATCGCTGACGCACAGCCCGACAACGGCCAGTGGCTGATTGACGACGAATACAACGTCATCTACAAGCATCACACCGAGGAAGAAAAGGAATACTTCCGCTGGCTGAACCGGATGTACAATGAAGGCATCCTGGATCCTAACTTTGCCACCCAGACCGATGATGACTATATCGCCAAGCTGGCCAATGGCCAGGTGGTCGCCATCACTGACGCCGAATGGCATTACAATCAGGCCAACCAGGCGCTGATCGCTTCCGATAAGATGGAGCACACCTTCTGCGGTCTGCCTGTCACCCTGACTGCCGAGCAGAAGTGCCCCATGCTCATGTACCAGGGCCTGCAGGTCGGCTGGGGCGTGGGCATCACCACCAGCTGCAAGGACCCCGTCCGTGCGGTCAAGTTCCTTGACTTCCTCTGCTCCGATGAAGGCCAGATCCTCTACAACTGGGGCATTGAAGGCGTGAACTACTTCCTGGATGAAAACGGCATGCCGTACCGCACCGCCGAAGAAATCGCCAAGGCACAGTCCGATCCCGACTACTCCAAGAAGACCGGTATCGGCAACTACACCGGTTTCCCGATCCGCGGCAGCGGCTCTGTCCGTGAATCCGACGGCTTCCCCTACACCGTAAACACCCGTGCCACCGTCAAGGCTGAGTACAACGCCATTCAGAAGGAAGCCTGCGAAGCCTGGGGCGTGGATATGCTCATTGATATCTTCCCGCAGCCCAGCGAGTTCGCCATCCCGCCGTATTCTCCGCTGTGGGCTTATCAGAAGCCGCAGGAACTGCAGGATCAGGAAGCAATCCTCAACGAAATCGCGCCTATCGACCTGGTCAAGTGCGTGCAGGGCAGCCCCGAAGACTTTGACGCCAACTGGGATGCCATGATCGCTGACTTTGAGAACAATGGTCTGGCCGAATGCGAAGCCGGCTATACCGCATGGCTCGCTGAGAAGCTTCAGTAATCCCCGTTTCTCTGAAAACAGATAATCCCTGAATTTTCTGGCCTGATATCCCCCTGGATATCGGGCCAGATTTGCCTATGGGAAAGAAAGGAAACGCATCATGTCCAATGAACAGAAATATACTCCATTCCACGATCCGTCCCTTTCCGTGGATGCCCGGATTGACTGGCTTCTGTCGGAACTGACCGTCTCGGAAAAGCTGGCCATGATCTCCTCCGGATCTGCAGACTGCGAGCGTCTCGGCTTTCGGCGCATGTCCGCAGGCGGAGAAGCGGCCCACGGCGTGGAAGCGCGCAATGATCAGAATGAACTGGGCCAGGCGGAGCCCACTACTTCCTTCCCCCAGCCTATCGGCATGAGCGCTTCCTGGGATCCGGAAATGATCTATAAGGCCGGCGAGATCACCGGGACGGAAGCCCGCGTGATTGCCCATCGGCACCCGGACCGCGGACTGCTGCGCTGGGCACCAACGGTGGACATGTGCCGTGATCCGCGCTGGGGACGCAATGAGGAAGGCTACGGCGAGGATCCCGTGCTGACCGGAAAAATGGCGTCCGCCTATATCCGCGGCATGCAGGGCGAGCATCCGCATTACCTGCGCTGTGCGGCCACGCTCAAGCATTTCTACGCCAATAACGTGGAAAACGGCCGTGGCTGGAAGAATTCCTCCGTAGACCCGCGCAACCGGTATGAATACTATTTTGAACCGTTCCGCCGCTGCATTCAGGACGGACATGCCGAAGGCATTATGACTGCATACAACCGGATCAACGGTACCATCGGCGTTCTGAACCCGGAAGTGCAGTCCATTCTCAAGGATCAGTACGGTCTGACCCACGCCGTTTCCGATGGCGGTGCCACCGGTATGGTGGTCAGTGTCCATCACGAGTTCGGACTCAATGCCCAGACGATTCCCGCAGCCATTCATGCAGGCGTGGACGCCATGTCCGACAATCCGCAGGCTATGCATCAGGCGGCTGTGGAAGCATATGAGCTGGGTCTGCTCACAGAAAAGGACGTGGACCAGGCGCTGCGGAACATGCTGCGCACCAAGATCCGGCTGGGCATCTATGACCAGCCCGGGCAGAACCCCTATGACATGGTCACGGAAGCAGACCTGTGCTCAGACGCCAGTCGCGAGGCCTGCCTGCAGCTGAGCCGGGAAAGCGTGATTCTTCTGCAGAACAGGGATGCGCTCCTGCCCCTGCAGGACAAGGAAGATATCGCACTCATAGGACCTGTGGGTGACAAGTGGTATCAGGACTGGTACGGCGGAGAGCCGGACCATCGGATCAGCCTGCTTCAGGGACTCACAGATCTGCGCAGGGAAACGGTGCCTTTTGCCGATGCCCTGGACCGGGTCCGTCTGAAAATGGGAGACCGCTATCTGTACGTCCGGGACGATGAGGTCCTGTGTCTGGGCGATACCGGCGATACCTTTATAGTCACGGACTGGGGCGAGGACAGCGTTACACTGCACTGCGAGCGCACAAAGAAATGCCTGCGCATGTATATGCCCTTCGGGCAGTTTGCCGACTTGTCCAAGCGAGGCCTGATCCTGGCTGACAAGCCGGAGCCGTTTGACTTTCTGGAACTGGCCGTCTTCCACAGGAGAGACCAGGAAGACGGTACACTGGAACTGCATACCTTCCTGGAGATGCCCATGACTGTCAATGAGGACGGCACAGTGGGCTGTGATAACGGAAAGACACCGCTGCGCGTGACAATGGAAACCGTCCGCAGCGGGATCCAGGAAGCCGTCCAGCTGGCCCGCGCGCACAGAACAGTCATACTGGCACTGGGGTCCAATCCTGTGATAAACGCCAAGGAAATCTCGGACCGCACCACGCTCGCTCTGCCGCCGGACCAGGCACGTCTTCTGAAGGCGGTCAGCGAAGCGAATCCGCGCATTGTGCTGGTGCTTCTGACAAACTATCCCTATCTGATGAATGAAGCCAGGGCGCAGGCCCCTGCCATACTGCTCAGCGCCACTGGAAGCCAGGATATGGGACGCGCAGCTGCCGAAACCCTGTTCGGCATAAACGCGCCGGCCGGCCGTCTGAATCAGACATGGGTGCTCTCAGAGGACCAGCTGCCACCCATGGACGATTACGATATCATTCAGAAGGGCCGTACCTACCGCTATCTCGATGCCGATGTCGCCTTCCCCTTCGGGTATGGGCTGACCTATACGTCCTTTGCCTACAGCGACCTGCATGTCGCGCTGGAGGAAAACAGCGTCCTCCGCATCGCCTTTACCGTCAAGAATACCGGTGACCGTACCTCGGACGAAGTCGCTCAGGTGTATGCCGTTGCGCCGCCTTCCCGGGCGAAAAAGCCTCTGCGTCAGCTGCTGGGCTTTGAACGTCTGCATGCAGTACAGCCGGGCGAATCACGCCAGGTATCCCTGCGCGTGCCCACGCAGGAGCTGCGCTTCTATGATGTCATCAGCCGCTCCCTTATGGTGGAGGAAGGCGATTATACGCTCTACGCCGGACGCCACTGCCTGGACCGGGCTGCGGAAGCATGCATTCATGTTCCCGGCGGAAAGCCCGGCTGCCGCGACAGCCGGCGCCATCAGCCGGCGGATCATTATGACACCTGTGACAACGTGGAGATCGTAAAAGGCCTGCTGGGCTTCTTCGCCATCGCGCCAATGGATCCTGCCAAGCCGCTGATCGCAGAATATCGGGACTGCCAGCTGCCTGGAAAAGACGGAGAACTGGTCCTCTTCCTAAGGAGCGCGGCTGGCTGCAAGGTCCGCGCCTGCGT
Source organism: uncultured Eubacteriales bacterium (assembly GCA_902764915.1). Classification (GTDB taxonomy): domain Bacteria; phylum Bacillota; class Clostridia; order Christensenellales; family Aristaeellaceae; genus UBA2943. The sequence continues at coordinate 19,441 of CACWXY010000023.1, forward strand.
GAACGGAAAAGAGGTTGCCTGCTGGGAAGGCGAAACCCGTACCTATGCCAGGAATGCCATGCGTCTCGGTCATGATCCTGCGGAAAAGCTCGCCCGTCAGCAGCCCATTTTTGTCGAACTGCGGCTGCCGCTGAAGGATCTGCCCACCGACGCGCCGGCCGCCCTTCAGCTCTGTCTCTCGGGAGATGCGCAGCTCTGCTACTGGCGTATCACGGAGCCGGCGCCTGTACTCTTCGGATAATCCCTCATGCAGAAAAAGCCGCACGATGCCGGGTCTTTCCCGCCATCGTGCGGCTGTAAAGAAAGCGATCCTGTCTTTTACACTTCCGGAGCATGAAAATGTCCACAGTCCCTTCTGTTTCCGCGGAAAGCGGAGATGAAAGGCGCCTGCGATCTGTAGCAAAAAAGTCCCGGCAGGCGGCTGTCATCATCCTTTTTTTCAATGGTACCCAAACGCTGGCAGTGCCCGCGTATTCCGGGTATCATTTTTCCTGCGCGCGAAAGACAGTGAGAGAGACAAAAGGTATGCCGCAGAAGCGATCAGGATTTTGCAGAGCCATTCCTGTGTGCTGTGTGTTCCATCGGTAGCCTCCGTTATGTACAAAGCACAGAAGAAAACGGGCCTGGCATGATCGTGAGTCTGCAGAAAATGGGACTTTCATCAAAAGACAGGTGCCTTTCGCATCTTTTCATTGCGTTTTATATTTCCAGCATTGTTTCTGTCAGTTCCTTCGTCCCGAAAAACATCACATCATAAATTGGTAAATACGTAATCTTTCCTTTCGTCGTGATCTCGCGAGAATTCGATAGAACACAAGCTTTTTTTACATGATAATCATCGTTATTGACAAAGTGATTCAGCGCGCTGTGAACGGTGTAATCCTTGCCGGACTTCACTTCAATGGGTACAGCAGAAAGACTCTCATAATCGTCGATCAGATAATCAACCTCGCCCTTGCTGCGGTTGTCGTAATAATACAGATTGAAACCGTGAGCTATCAGTTCACTGGCTACAACACTCTCATAGACCGATCCAAGGTTGATGCTCCGCTCATCCTCCAGAACCGCACGGATATTACGGTCGTACAGAATCGATGTCAGAATGCCCACATCATTCAGATACAGCTTCAGCAGGTTTTTTCCTGAGGACTCAATCAGGGGAAATGTCGGTGTGGAGATCGCCTGCACATTTAATGCAATGCCTGCGCTGATCAGATAATCAAACTCATCCTCATAATTCGCAAAGGTGCTGCCCTTCTTTCCCTCAATTCGCTGCGCAACGACACGCTTTTTCCTGTTTCCCAGGTTGAAGGGGATCTGATCGTAGATCCGGCGAATTATCAGCTTGTGATCCTCATCGTACTTGGAAGCATCAGAGGCATAGTACTCATGTGTTTCTCGCTGTATTTCCCGCACTGCCTGGATATTCCTGGTGTCCAGATAAGCATTCACCGCCGCCGGAAGCCCACCGACCAGAAGATAGCGCTTGAAGGAGTTCATGATCTTTGCATGCATGGCCTCATCCAGCGGCTCCTGCGCCTCGAATTTCTGACGCATGGCAGCAATCGTAAACTCGTTCATGCCATTGGCATACAGAAACTCCTCGAAATCCAGGGGAAACATACGCACTTTGCGAATGCTTCCCATAGGGATGGACGTCGTCTGTGAAAGCGTTACTCCCAGCAGAGAGCCACTGGCAATATACGTAAAACGATGATCCTCGCGAAGGAACTTTAGCATCGTTAGAAGATGTGGATAAGCCTGAATCTCATCAATGAAAATCAGAGTATCCTTTGCTTCACCCATGAGCTCACCTTTGATCGAACTGACTCGAAGGTAGAAATCATCCACTGTTTTTGCGTTCGCAAACAGTCTGTCTCCGACGGAGTCCTCCAGCATATTGATCTCAATGAAGTTGTGGAACAGCTTTTTTCCAACATGGCGGATAATAAAAGTTTTTCCAACCTGACGCGCACCATCAATCAATAAAATACGCTTGGAGTCTGCATGCAGGTGCTGTTCAATCAGGGTTTCAATTTTACGTTTCAGCACGACAAACCACCTCAAAAAAACTTTTCATCAACATTTTAGTTGTTTGTCTGCAACTTTTCAATGAAAATTTATGCCATTTCGTCAACTTTTTAATAATAAATTGCACTTTCATTCTCAACTTTTCAATAAAGTATTGTGCCGTTTTTCAAACTTTGCTCTTTCTGTCTTACCGAAAATGACCATAAAACCGATGCCATTCTTTCTGGCATACAGGGAGCACAGCGTTTTGCCGCCTCTGCGGTATTTATACTCATAATTCCAGTTTCTGCCGCCTGCATTCTATACCCGTTCCATTTCGTATTTTTCATCAATCACCGAACAAAGAGCCTGCCACAGATCATACAAAGACGGCCCGAGCAATGCAGACAGGCAGGATTCAGAAGGTACACGATCCATCACTGCACATTCTCTCTCGTCCCCGTAAGTCTCCATCCCTGTCAGCGCGGTAATACCGATACTCGTCATCTTCGCATACGAAAGCAAAGCCTGCCTTTTCCAGTACATGCTGGCTTCGGGTGTTGCTCCGTATCGTATCTGCATACAGGGTTGGAATGTCAAGTTCATTGAAAACATAACGGATGGCAAGGCCTTCCGCGACAGTACCAATGCCGTGATCCTTGTATTCCGGACGTTTCAGGACAATGCTCAGTGTCGCGCAGGTATGCTCCACTACATCCTTGAGAATCACCTCGCCTACGATCTCATCCTGCCGCATGATGGCCAGGGGAATGCGCTGTCGCTCCTTCTGCCGCCGGATATAGCGTTCCACCCTTTCCTTGCTGTACACATAGGAAACGCTGGGCTGGCCCGGCAGAAGCAGATCCGGATCATGTGCATATTCCCGGAAATATCGATGGTACATTTCGTCCGTCATCGGTACCAGCCGGATGTCCCCTGCGTCCATGCTTTCACCTTCCTTCCGTTTGCAGAGAAAGCCGAAGTCTCCCGCGCCAGGCCTTCCCTGCCGTTTTTTCCCGGCCATGGTAGCATGCAGTGCAATGACGCACAAGAGCGGGCGATCTGTAAACCAGCGAAAAGGAATCCAGAAAAAGTACAGAATCGTTTAAGGTTTCTTTAAGCTTTTTCCGATACAATACGGATGAACATATCGGACTGCAAACGCGCAGGGCCCGGTATCGAACCCATGCATACAGGAGGAAATCGCAATGAAAAAACTGCTTTCATGCTCTCTGATTGCTATTGTATTCGGGTTGTACTAACTTATTGACATTGGGCCTACACCCGAAAAACCTATCCGCAGACGGTTCCCCGGGAATTACAGGGACTGGCCCACGCCGAGCTGGTGCTGATGTTCCCGGAGCAGTTTTACCGGGAGGTCACCCGGTTTCTTACAAAGGAGTGACAGTCTATGAATCGCATGAACAGACAGTGGTTCTACCGGGGCTTCCGGAAAAAGCTGCGCACCGCCCTGGGCCGGGATGCCGCCGATGCGCTCTGGCAGGAAGCCGGTGAGACCTATGCACAGATCCTGGCGCATCATCCCCGCATCCGTCGGCACAAAGGCGCCATGGTACTGCCCGCCGTTGCGCTTTTCATGACCATGGAACAGCACGGAGAGGATGCGGAAGCGCTGCTGAATGCCTACGGTGACGACATGGGACAGCGCTTTGCGTCGCTTGTGCGCGGCATAACCGGACTGCCCGGTGTATCCCGGCTGATCTGGCGGCATGTGGAGGGCATCATGGACCGCATGAGCAGTGAAAAGCTGGGCTACCGTCGCCGGATCGTCTCTCAGCCGCCGGACATGTATGGCGTGGATATTCTCTCCTGCCCCTATCATGAGCTAGCGAAAGCGCTGGACACGGAAAAAGCCGTCCTGTGCATCTGTCACATGGACAAGGCCTACATGCAGGGCTTCCGCCATATACGCTATGAGCGCACATCCGCCGTTTCCGAAGGCTGCGCATGCTGTGACTACCGGCTCCGGTATGATCCAGGCAGGCGCTGAAACGGTCATGAGAAGCAATTCAGAACGGCATCCTGAAAACTCGCAGTGAGGAAGCAGGATGCCGTTTTCTGTATGCAGGATTTCTCTCGGGATGCTTTCCTGACTGTGTTTGACGATCAGACGGAAAGAGGGCAGTCCGTTCTTCTTCCCTTTCCTGCATGCCTCGCTGGATCCAAGCCGGCATCCCCCATCCATGCCCAAAAGGATTGCATGACTGTCCGTGACACCGTTTCGTCCGCCCACCAGGAAATCCCCTTTTCCCGGTTGCTGCCACTGCAATCATGGTCACCGCATCCGGAACGAGCGTTTTCCCGAGCTGATCCTGACGATCACAGGATCTGGAAGCATTCCTCTCCTGTCGGGGGCGACTACCATGGAACGGAAGAACCACTCCGGGAGCATCGCTATCAACGCCGTGCTGCGGGAAACCCATCACAGCGTCCCCCCTGCGGAACGACCATATGCATGAATCGTACCCGTTGCGAATGCCATTCGCCGGATGGACACCGTCTCCGGGGCGGCTGTCATACCGAATAGGCGATCTCTGTGAGGGAAAGCATGCTTAACGCAATATGCAAAGCATACTATGCTTTTTGCAAAGCTTACTTTACGTTTTGGAGGAGGTGTGTATGAAAACAAGGATTCGGGAGCTTCGGGCAGCACGGCGTATCTCACAGGAGGAACTCGCTCGTGCTGTCGGCACAACGCGCCAAACCATCACATCCATTGAAACGGAGAAATACACGGCGTCATTACCCCTGGCATACCGTATTGCACACTATTTTGGTCTGAAAATCGAGGACGTCTTTGATCTTGCGGAGGAGGAGGATGCAGAATGAAATATGAAGTACAGCTGAAACGCAGACTGATCATGTATCGTGTGCTGATCGCCGTGCTCTTTGTTTCCGTCATTCTCATTGGAGAATGCAGTGACCGCGGTATACTTCTGGACTCACGTTCCATGTCGATCACTGCCCAGCAGGTTTCAAGGAGCATTGTCTTTGGTGGCATTCTTCTTCTGCTGATACTGCATCATCGTACAGTGCGTCTTCTTCAGAACCAAGACGAACGCAGCAAGAAGCATATCAAAGAAAGCGATGAACGACGGATTTTCATCCATGATAAAAGCAACACCCTGACGCTGGAACTGCTATCGGGCGTGGGAATAGTCGCTTTATTGATCTTTTCGTATGTGAATATGACCGCCTTTTCAACAGTATATGGCTTCATGGCCGCGGGGCTCCTCCTGAAAGGAATGACATATCTTTACTATAAGAGGCAGGTCGGATAATCCCTCATGTTTCCGAATGTGCGCTGTCCCATACGGATGGCGCATTCTTTATGCCTGAAAGGCTGCCCAGCGCGGTGCAGCATCGCTTTCCGTGAAAAAGTCACGGAAAAATCTAATTTAGTGTTTGCTTATTTAAATCATCGGATTATAATCCATTCTCTGAACGGAGGCGAAAGAAATGGATGCAAACGTGCTGAAGGCACTGGGGGATCCGCATCGCTTTGCGCTGCTGCAGCTGATGGCGGACCGCAGCTACTGTGTCCGCGCACTGGCCAGAAGAAGCCATCTGACTGATTCAGCGGTATCTCAGCACCTGAAGGTCCTGCGGGAAGCAGGGCTGATCTACGGAATCCGCATCGGATATTACACGCATTATCAGGTAGACAAGGAAGCACTCGGTCGGGTGATAGCCGAGCTGGAAATGATCCGCGGCGCAGAGCGCAAACCCTGTGACGGACCGTTTTACGGATGCCCTGAATCCGAATATGTCCGCTGCCGGGCTTATGTGCCCCTGGAGGGAAGAGTCAGAACGGAGGGCAGTACATGCTGAAACGATTTATATCCTATTACAGGCCCCACAAGAAGATGCTGGCACTGGACATGCTGGCCTCTCTGCTTATCTCGCTGATCGGCATGGTCTACCCGATTGTGACTAACAGAATGCTGAACGTCTATATTCCCCAGAAGATGTACCGCACCATTGTCATCTCAGGCATCATTGTCCTCGTGCTGTATTTCATCCGGATGCTGATGCGGTACTTTGTACAGTACTACGGGCATCTGATCGGCGTGAAGATGCAGAGCCGCATGCGCCAGGATCTGTTTGCGCACCTGGAGAAACTGCCCTTCAGCTTCTATGATGATCACGAAACCGGCCGGATCATGACCCGGATTACCAGCGACCTGTTTGAGGTCTGCGAGCTGGCGCATCACGGACCGGAGAATCTTCTGATCAGTTCGGTCATGATTGTACTCTCCTTTTCCTACCTGTGCATGATCGACCCGATTCTGACGCTGATCGTCTTTTCCTGCGTGCCGATTCTCGTAGTCGTCACCATGCACTACCGCAAGGAAATGCGCAAAGCCTTTGATGACCGGCGCAAGAGCAATGCCACCATCAATGCAGCGGTAGAGAGCAGTGTTACCGGCATTCGCGTGACCAAGGCCTATACCAACGCGGAGCGCGAAGTGGAAAAGTTCGAGCGCGGAGACAAGGATTTTGTGAACGCGTCCCGGGCGGCCTACCATGCCATGGCGAAGTTCTCCTCTTCTACCGCCTTCATCACCGACGTCTTCAATGTCATTATTCTCATTGCCGGCGGTCTTTTCCTGTACTCCGGGCGGATCACTTTCGGGGATTATTCCACATTCATTGTCTCCGTCAATCTGTTCATCAATCCGGTCAACACGCTGATCAATTTCATGGAGCAGTACCAGAACGGCGTCAGCGGCTTCCGGCGCTTCCAGGAAATCATGGATGAAAAGCCGGAGACCGACGCGCCGGGCGCCAGAGAGCTTGATCATGTGGAGGGACATATCGAGTTCCGCAATGTCAGCTATGCCTACAACGATTCCCAGGAAGTCCTCAAGAATGTGAACCTGAACATTCCCAAGGGCTGCAAGCTGGCACTGGTCGGACCGTCCGGCGGCGGAAAGACAACGCTGTGCCATCTGCTGCCCAATTTCTATAAGCTGGGCGAAAAGGACGGCTCCATTCTCATTGACGGCACGGATATCCGCCAGCTGACGCTGGAGTCCGTGCGGCGGAATATCGGCATTGTACAGCAGGATGTCTTCCTGTTTGTGGGAACGATCCGCGACAATATCCTCTACGGACGGCCGGATGCCACTTTCGAGGAAGTGCAGGAAGCCGCCAAGCGCGCCAATATTCACGATTACATCATGTCACTGGAGAAAGGCTATGATACGGAAATCGGCGAGCGCGGCGTCAAGCTGTCCGGCGGACAGAAGCAGCGGCTGAGCATTGCCAGGGTCTTCCTCAAGGATCCAGCGATTCTGATTCTGGACGAGGCGACCAGTGCGCTGGACAATACGACGGAAGTTCTGATCCAGCACGCGCTGGACGATCTGTGCAAGGGCCGCACCACCCTGGTGGTGGCGCATCGCCTTTCCACCATCCGCAACGCAGATGAAATCGCTGTGGTCATTGACGGACAGATCCGGGAGCGCGGCACGCATGAGGAGCTGATCGCACAGGACGGAACCTATAAGAAGCTCTACTCGCTGCAGTTCAGAGAAAACGATCTGGTAGCCTGAAAAAAGCAGAACCTGCCAGCCCGGGGATGGGAAGCAAATACCCGCCTCGGGCTTTTTGGCTTTTTATGAAAGCCCCGGACACGGCCTATGCCATGGAGGCACGCCGAGGCATGAACCTGGAAGACCGGGTTCCGCGGCGTCCGTACCAGGTCCGGATTCTCTTTTTCGGAGATGTTTGCTTTCTTCCCCGCGCCATGTATAATAGTCCTGCAACAGAAAAACGGATCATACAATCCGCATGCTTTCTCCGCCGGACCCCGGAAGAAAAGGCTGCACTACACAGAGGTGTTCCAATCAGCCAGAAGACAAAGCGCGTTCAAACGGGACACCCGATTCCGGCGAAAGCCTGGATAAGGAGCGCGGCCCAGCGGAAGACAGGCTGCCCGGTGCATGATCCAAAAAACGTGATGGGATACGCAGGCATGCCCTTTCACGCAAGCACAGAATAAGGAGGTTCATCCCATGAAAAAAATCGCAGGACTGATTCTCGCAACAGCCATACTGTTCAGTGTTCTCGCTGCCGGTCAGGCGGAGATCCTTTCCCTCCCCGAAAAGCCGCTTGTCGGCATTGCCTGGACAGCGAATACCGATTCCGAGTTCTTTACCAATATCTGCAAGGCGATCGAGAATGCAGGCGGCAGTTGGGTCATGCTGGACCAGGTGTGCTCCGCCGATCTGGCCTATGATGAGGCAGGCCGTCTGACGGAAGGCGTGGCAGACATCGGCTGCCTGGACGAAAGCGCCGCGAAGTATGTCCGGGTCAACACCTGGCACGGGTCCAATGCTGAGGAAGCCGTGCAGGACATGAGCCTTGTGCTGTTTACCGGCGGCGAGGATATCAGTCCTTCCCTGTATTACACGCCTGAACCCTGGCATGGCATTGTGGCAGAGATTGACTACAACCCTGAGCGGGATGTGTCTGACTATCTGACCATGACCTACTGCCTGGACCACGATATTCCCATGATGGGTTTCTGCCGCGGCATGCAGATGCTGGCGGTTGTGTCCGGCGGAGAAACGATCCAGGATGTACCTGCATTTTTCGCCGAGCAGGGCATTGCCTATGACTATACCCATCGCAACGAGAAGGCAGCCCCGGATTCCTACCGGGATTATGCGCCGCATGAAGTACAGATCGCTGCGGATTCCCATCTCTATTCCATGGTCCATACCGATGTACTCGAAGGCTGCCCGTCCTGGCATCATCAGGCTGTGAATAACGTGGACAATACACGCCTTGCCGTAACCGGCTATACCATGACTCACGGAATCCCCATGATTGAAGCACTGGAAAGAACCGACAAGACCTTTGCCATCGGGCTGCAGTTCCATCCCGAAGCCGCGCTTGTCAAGCATCTGGAAAACGCCGACAATCAGGACCTTTTCATGGACTATGAAACCGCATTTTCCTTCTTCCAGTGGCTCGTGCAGAAAGGCTATCTGGTACAGGATGATGCCGCGTAATCTTCCGCTTCGCACATAAGCGCGGGAAACGTTCACGCCCGGGGAAAAGAAAAGTCCGGTACCCGGGCCGGGCAGACCATCCAGGAAGAGCGGAGGAAGCAGCATGGAATGGAAATGTCCACGGTGCGGAAGAGTCTTCAGCCGGCAGCAGCAGGACCACTACTGCATAAAGCCGCAGAACATTGACGCCTATATTGACGCCCAGGATACAAAGATACAGCCTGTCCTCCGCGAGGTCCGCTCCATCATTCACGCGGCGATTCCCGATGCGGAAGAGCGGATATCCTGGTCCATGCCTACTTTCTGGAAAGGCCGGAATATCATTCATTTTGCCGCTTTCCGGAAACATCTGGGGCTCTATCCCGGCGGGGAAGCCACCGAGGTCTTTGCGAAAGCGCTCCGCGCCTACAGCACCAGCAAGGGAACCATCCGACTGCCCTATGACCAGCCGCTGCCGGCTGCACTGATCCGAGACATTGCCCTGTGGTGCTATAAACAGTATGCCGAATGACAGGGGCCATCCGACACGCAGGACAGCCCCTCTGCTTCCTGTCCGCAGGCAGTCGGACCCTGCGGCCAGGCTTTTATCACGCATATACCGGAGAACGCGATGATCAACCTTCAAACCGTACAGACGGATACCTTTACCATGGATTACTGTCAGTTCGGACACGGAGCGCAGACACTGGTGATTCTGCCGGGCCTCAGTCTGCAGAAAGTACTGGGCACAGCGGAGGCTATTGCTCAAGCGTACCGGCTTCTGACAGACGAATGCACGATCTACGTCTTTGAACGCAGGAATGAACTGCCCGCTGTCTATTCCGTCCATGAGATGGCCGAGGACACCGCCCGCGCCATACAGGCGCTGGGCATCGGCCCCGTCAGTATTTTCGGCGCTTCACAGGGCGGTATGATGGCCATGGATATCGCGATCCATCACCCGGCACTGGTCAGTCGTCTGATACTCGGCTCGACTTCCGCCCGTCTGACAGACGCGCAGTGTGATCAGTTTGAAAGCTGGAGGCGTCTGGCCAGGGCGGGCAGCACGGAAGCGCTCTGCCTGGCATTCGGGGAGGCGATCTATCCTGCAGGCGTGTTCGCGCGGGTGAAGGAGCCGCTGCGCGCTTTGGCCCGGTCTGTCACCGAAAAGGACCTGCAGCGCTTTCTGATTCTGTCCGGAAGCTTACGGGGCGTGGACTTCCTCTGTGATGTAAACAGCATTGCCTGTCCGGTGCTAATCCTTGGCTCCCGGGATGACCGGGTGCTGGGAGTCGACGCATCCCTGGAGATTGCACAGGCTCTGCCCGAAGGCGCCGGCTGCGAACTGTACCTGTACGACGGGTATGGACACGCGGCCTATGATCTCGCGCCGGATTACAAGGCGCGTATGCTGCGTTTTCTTCAGACCCGGGAGCCCGTCTTCCCTGCGCCACGCACAGGAAAGCACAGCCCATGAATAAGGAGCCAGCCTATGGAGATACACAGAAGACGCTCCGTCGAGCCCATCTATTCGATGTGCGTGCAGCCGTCTTTTCTCATCGGCACCCGCAATGAAGACGGTTCAGCCAACTTTGCGCCGATCACCTGGGTCAGCGTTACACATGAAGCCGGTGACGGGTATCTGCTGGTGATCAGCATGTCCGGCACAAAGAAAACCCGGCAGAATGTACAGCGCACAGGCATGTTCAGCGCCAACCTGGTCAGTACCGATATGCTTCCGCTGATGGACTACTTTGGCTCCCGGCATGCAGCGGACGGCAGAAAGGACGGTATGCCCTATGAGGTCAGCTGCGGCGCTGTGCTGGATGTTCCGGTGCTGGACCAGAGCCGATGGGTATATGAATGCGAAGTGTCCAGAACGGTGGAGACAGGAGACTCTGCCACGTTTTTCTGCCCGATCCGGAATATCCAGATGGACGAGTGCCTTACATGCAGCGATTCCTTCGATGTGGACCTGACAGTGCTGGATCCGGTAATCTATTCCGGAAAGTATCACAGTCTGGGGAAAGTGCTGGGAAAGATTGGAGATTTTCTGCAGCATTCTGCAGAATAAGCGCATTGAACAGGACGCTGTACGGGCAGCATTTTGCTGTATCCCAGGGCAGCCGGAAGACCGATAACGCGCAAAAGCCAGAAAAGGACAGTCAATATGATCGAAACCATTGATTCTGCAGAGCAGAAGAGGGCAATTGCCCGAAACATACTGGAATCCCTCCGCGGCTGGTTTGAGGTCGAAGAAAGCCGTGAGCAGTATATTGCAGACTGCGCTGAATGGACATTCCTGGCCGCTGCGGAAGACGGCCAATATGTCGGCTTTCTCTGCCTGAAAGAAACCGGAAAAGATACGGTGGAACTGGCCGTGATGGGTGTGCGCCAGGCATACCATCGGAAGGGCATCGGACGCGCCTTGTTCCGGGAAGCCAGAAAGGCTGCTGCGGAAAAAGGGTATCTGTTCATGCAGGTCAAGACTGTCAGAATGGGCGTGTATGAGGATTATGACCGGACAAACCGGTTCTATCTGTCCCTGGGCTTTCATGAATTCGAAGTCATAGAATCACTCTGGGGCAAGGAGAATCCCTGTCAGATCTATGTGATGTCGCTGTCATGATATCGCACGCTCCCCGGTCCGCCTTTTCCTGCCACGAGGAGGAGAAACATGAAGAAATGGTATGAGGAAGAATACGCGTTCCGCGTCGAGGTTACCGGTTTCCTGCACGGCGACCATACGGAAAGGTACTGCCGCAACGGCGAGGAAATCGGTGACGAATACACCTGCACATACGGCTGTCCTGTCAATCAGGACGGATACGGCATCTGTTCCAAAACCATGATGATGCTTTATCCGCTGATGGAAGCCGTGCGCAGCGGCGGCGATCTGGAGAATCTGGGCGGTGACAGCCAGTATGCCAAGACAATCGTCTGTCCTGACGGCTGCGTGATATTCAGACTGACCGCCACGCCCTTGGGAAACGAGAATTTCCACAAGGGCGGTTTCTGGGACTATCCCGATCAGACCTGAGAACGTCCCATTCCCTTGTATTGCACGAGAAGCGCAGCGCCATGGAAGCAAGGCTGAAAAGCCGCTGCCGGATACACAGCTCACCGAATAATCAGGCAGGAGGAAAGCCCATGATCACCGTTCATCTTTACTACCGTGGCGAAAACGGCAGCGCCAGAGCATTCGCAGATGAAATGGAACAGTCCGGGATTGCGGAGGCAATCCGGAAAGAGCCCGGCAATCTGCGCTATGAGTATTATCAGCCGATTCACGATCCACAGACCGTTTTGCTCATTGACAGCTGGACGGACCAGGCTGCCATTGACCTGCATCACGCATCCCCTATGATGCAGCAGCTGGCAGCCCTTCGTGAAAAATATGATCTGCATATGCAGGTGGAGCGCTTTGTCAGCGATGACGGAGAAAACAGAGATCTGCAGTTCATCAGAAAGTGAGAAGCACAGACATGACCCTGCACAGCATTCCCTTTGACCTGACGGTATGCAAGGTGGCATCCGTTACAGATCTGGATCTTACCCGAGATTTCTATTTCATAGGAAAAACTGACGAGGAGATTTCCCTGGTCTGCCGCACAGAAGACACGCCGTCTCGCACGACCGAGAGAGATGACGGATGGCGTGCTTTCCGCATCCAGGGTGTGCTGGATTTTTCGCTCATCGGCATCCTGTCCAGACTGTCCGGTATTCTGGCCGAACATCAGATCGGCATCTTTGCCGTGTCCACCTTTAATACCGATTACATTCTGGTCAAGACAGAAAACTTTCCGCGTGCCCTGGAGGTACTGGCGGAAGCCGGATACACCATTGACTGACAGGAGAACAGAGAACGTCCGCCGAAGTCATCCCGCAGCACATCAATCAGGAGGATATGACTTATGATTACCATCTATGGAATGCCAACATGCCCTTACTGCGACTATGTCCATGAACAGATCCAAGGCCGTGAGCAGGAATTTCACTACGTGAATATCGGAGCGAATATCCGGAATATGAGCGCGTTCATGCGTCTTCGTGACACCAGTCCCGTGTTCGACCACTGCAAGGAAATCGGGGATGTGGGCATTCCTGCCTTCGTGTTTGAGGACGGACGCGTATCCATCGACCCGGCCGATGCCGGTCTGATCGAGTACGGCTCCCCCAATGCCTGCTCCATTGCGGATCATAAAAGCGGAAGAAAAGGCTGCTGAAAAGCGCATGCCGCTATGTACAGGTGAAAGAACGAACAGCTGCTGCGCAACAACGGGAGGAAACAGCATGAAAGAAGCCAGAGATTTCTGCACCTGCACAGACGTGCAGTGCCCTTATCATCCAAAGAATCACAATCAGGGCTGTTCCCTGTGTATTCAGAAAAACCTGAAACGGAAAGAAATCCCCAGCTGTTTTTATCATGACATCCACTGTGAAAAGCCGACACCGGACTGGTATTATGCGGACTTTGCCGCCCTGGTTCAGAAAGCGCAGAGCGAGGGAAAACTGTAAACCGTGCTTCTCTGTCCAAATCCTGCGCACAGCCGTATTTTGGGCTTGCATTTCTCTGACAATCGGGTAAGATAGCAGCATAAAGGACTGGCATACGCCACTGCAGCAGAAACAAAGGAGAGACAGGAATGGAACTTATCCAGAGCTTTTCAGTAGACCATACACGTATTATCCCCGGCATATTCACAAGCAGAGTCGATCATCTGGGTGATGCCTCGGTCACAACCTATGACATTCGGCTGAAAAAGCCGAACAGGGAACCGGTCATTGATGTGGCTGCCATGCACTCCCTGGAGCATATTATTGCAACCTATCTTCGCAATGATCCCGTATGGAAGGACGAGGTTGTATACTGGGGACCCATGGGCTGTCTCACCGGCTTTTATCTCATACTCAAAGGCAGCCGCGCACCGCAGGCGCTTTACACACTCATGCTGAAGGCCTTCCAGTCAGTCGATGACGTACAGGAAGTCCCTGGCGCCACACCGGCCAACTGCGGACACTATCTTATGCACAACCTTGCCATGGCCAAATGGTATGCAAAGGAATTTGCCGCCTATCTGGAAGCAAACGCTGGAAACGATGCGATCTTTACCTATCCGAAAGCAGAGCGTCTTGTGACAGATGACGGACAGCATTTCTACGATTCCTGAGTTCTCTTCAGGCCAAGGAAACCGATACTGCGCATCGACGGATTTTTATAAAGGACTGTCAGAAACATGAACGATCATGAAAAGAAAATGATTGCTCCGGTTATCATAACCGTTGTCTTTCTCCTGTATCTTGCGGCATACGTGATTGGCCTTATAACCCTGTCAGAGCGCAGCCCTGTCATAATACTGCTTGCCGTTCCCCTGATTGCGCTGGGAATCGGCATGGGATATATACTCAAAACAAGAATTACAGAGATAAGGAGCGGTGAAGAAGATGATCTTGGTAACTACTGAAAACGTAAGCGGCAAAGAAACAGAAATGCTGGGACTCGTCAAGGGAAGCACCATTCAGACAGTAAACGCCATCCGGGATATCGGCGCTGGCCTGAAGACGCTGGTAGGCGGGGAACTGACCAAGTACAATGAAATGATGAACAAAGCCCGGGCGCTGGCTACAAAGCGCATGTTGGAAGAAGCGGAAGCCATGGGTGCCGATGCCATCGTCAGCGTCAGATATGCTTCCGCATCGATCATGCAGAACGCGGCGGAGGTCATGGCCTACGGTACAGCTGTCAAGTTTCGCTAAGTAAGGGAAACGACTGCCGGTCCCTATTCGGCGCTTCCGCGCAGGCCGTCCCTTTTCCGATCATCGGAACGCCGTTCCCGCCTTCCGGGAATGCATGTCCTGTATACCATCTGATCGGAAAAAGCGGCTGCCAGCAGCTATTGTTTCTCCCTTTCACGACCATAAGGTGCGATTTCCGACGCGCCTTGCAGGAAGAAGCTGCCGATCCGGCAGCTTCTTTTGCTGATCTGGGATAGATATGTTGTCCATCATGCGTCTTCCGTTTCAGGTCGAAAAGGCACCGCACTTTGCGCGGCCTCCATAAAACAGTATCAGCCCAAAACAGAGCAAAAAGGCATCTGCGCACTGGATTGGTCGATACTGAATGGTGAATGAATGTACAGCAAAACGTCAGCGGGTCACTCTCATAACCGAGAGTGGTCCGTTTCATCGTTTTTGGGATTAGCATTAATGCTGAGAAAACATTCATTTTCTGACTTCATGGGAGTGGCAGATCCATGGAGAGCAGCAGTCCCAGCAGGCGCCGCCTGAAAAAGAGAGCATCCGAAAGAAGCTCCGGAATATGGAGGCGGAGGCCAAACGCCGGAACGACGCACGGCGGCAGCAGACACGCCCTCACAGCCACGATAATGACAGAGAACGCTAAGACAGAAAAATACACCGCAGGAAGCCTCTGCGGTGCGTACATAGAAACCATAAAAGGTGAAAACCACCAACTCTATATGTAAGAATCTGTAAGAGCCGGTATAGATTATTGTGTGATCTCGTCATAGCCCGTTTCATATATCCTTCGCACGTCCTTACGCCTGCCCCAGATCAGAAGCCAACTGGCAAGCATAGCGATAGCGCCGCCGATCGTGACACACCAACGATAGTCGAGAATTTCCCCAAGAAAGCCCATCAGCAGGGAAAAAGCGCTGGCTCCGGCAGTGATCAGTACGCCATCAAAAGCATTGATACGGGACCGAAGTTTTTCGGGAATATAGCGCTGCACAGCTGCGCTTCGCAGAATTGCGCTGTTGCTCCCGAGGAATCCACAAATCCCACGGTTTACCAGCATCAGCGGATAGGGCAGCCAAAGGAGGCACATATCCATAGATTCATAAACCTGATAGACAAAAAACACGAAGCCGTACTTCTTCTTATCAGGGATCTTGATTCGGTATTGCAGTGCACTGCCAATTGTCCGTCCGGCAAACTCCACCACGGAAAAAGCTGAGTACATGGCGGCGGTGAAACCCGGAAACGTGCGAAAGAATGCCACCAAAATGGGTGAAAAACCGCTGGCAACACCGTTTGTAACAGCCATATATTCGTAGATGCTGCGAAGACCACGCTCCTCCTTTAAGTACTGCACCGCCTCCCGTATATCATCAACCCACGCCCGCAGAGAGTATGGTGTACGGTGTTGCCGTTCTGTTTCATCCAGATGGATAAAGCTCTCTGTGATGGCCGCCGCCAGGGAGAGGCCGCTTTGAGCGATCAAAATCCATGCAACGCCAAGCGTGTCCAGAAGAACAGCAGCTAACGGTGTCATGATGACCGTCAAAACCGGATAGAGCATAGAGGACACCGCGTAGCCCTTTTGCTCTTCGCCTTCCGGGATCAGCTCCGGATAGATGCTGGTGAATGCCAGCTCATCCACTGCGCCAAGGCAAGCCAACAGCAAAGACACTGCCAGGTAACCTACATAGGAAAAATCAAAAAACAGCAGCCACAGACCCATTCCGGCCAGCAATACGGCATTTGCGATATCGCCTGCCACCAGAAACGATTTGCGAGGCAGGCGGTCCATAAATGGCGCAATCAGGACCGGGAGTAAAAGATGCGGCAAAAGCTGGATTGCTACAATCAGAGCCGATGCCAGGGTACTACCTGTTTCATCGAACACCAAGAATGCTAATGCAAAACCGCCTGCGATTGCGCCAACTGTACCAATAGCGGATGCAAGAATCACCAAGCGGAAGTTTCGTGTCCAGAGTTTCGCTGTTTTCATATGTATCACCTCTGCAAATAGTGTAGCAGTTCGGTGAGACAAATAATAGCCCGCATATTTGGGAAATTTTCTCCAAATATGCGGGCTAAAATATACTTTACACTGATTTTACAGGAAAGTCCTCCAGCAACTCGCAAGCTTTCTTATATTGTCTGGTTGCCTTATACCATTCTAGCACCCACGGCAGATGGAAGATTGCAAAGCCGGAGGGCAGTTCTCTTCGAAGGCGGGTAAAGCTTTCCAAAAGCAGCGAGCCATAATCCTCTCGTGTAAGATAGTCCGGGTGCTCCACACGATACCGAACAAGGCAAAGAAGCTGCAGCGCAAGAGATTGATCCAACTCGTCTGTATCCATGTCTTCTGCCTGTTTCAAAACGCTGAGGGCCTGCTCTCTCCGCCCGGTTTTTTCACAGCAGATTGCCAGTTTGTGTAGTGACATCAGCGTTGGCTCTTCCTGCTTAGAGAACCATATGTAGGCATCCTCATAGCGGCCTGTCTCGATCCACGCCGATGCTGTGTTATAACCAATGGCCCCAAGAGCTCTCTGATCTTGCAAATCCTCAGCCAGCCGCCGCGCCACCCGATAGTGACGCTCCATATTGGGAAGATCCTGCCGATTACAATAGGCGTTGCCGAGGAAGAGCTTCGCATCCAGCATGATCCGCACTGCACCTTCCCTGCTTGCCAAGTCATAAGCAGTCTGAAGCGCATCAACTGCGGCTGAATAGTTTCCGGCTTTATAGTCGGCCATGCCCAGCGTCAAGTAGGTATATGCGTTAGGCATGAGCCGCACCGCCTCAATTTCCCGCCCTTGTAATATCCGTTGCAGAGTCAATTGCCGTGTATCCATGCATGGTTCCAGTGCAGTATCCAACGGCTTTTCGGAAGAAAGCAACGCCAGATCCAGCCACGCAGGGACAGCCTGATAACGTTCTATATCCTTTTCCTGTAGCAGATTGCTCAGTTTTGCAAACCTACCAGCAAACAGCAGCTCCCATCCCTGATCTGCAAGTTTAGCTGCTTCTCGCTCTATTTCTTGATCAATTTCCAAATCCAACCGGTCCAGGAGGAGTCGCACAATCTCCTCTGACGGCTCAGACTTACCGGATTCAATTTTGGACAGATATGACACTGTGCAAATCCCTTTGCACAGCCCCGCCTGACTCCAGTTTCGCCGAAGCCGCTCACGATAAATGATGTAGCCTTGATAGTTCATGTATTCTTTCGCCTCATTTTGACAAGCTGATTATTTCAGCACTTCCCAATACGGCTCTTGTTTGGAGCCGACACGCTGGATATATCCCTTGTCTCTTAAGGAATCCAACGCCCGCTGTACCGTTCTGACCGTTTTGGATATCTTGTCAGCAATTTCGCTGCGTGAGGAATCCGGCTTCTGCTTTAGAATGGAAAGAACAGCCATTTCTGTCCCGTTCAAAGTGACATCCAAAGTGATACTTGGGATGTCACTTTGAAGCTCAGGGCGATACAGGATGAACTTGAATCCAAGCTCATCACTCTCATATGAGAAGCGTATTCCGGCATCTTTGCACAGGCTGTTAATCCGCTTAAATCCGCTTCCAAACTGCTCAATCGACTTGTTGAGATAAAGGATTTTGGCAATCGTGGCGTTTCGAATTACAGACTCATAATTGCCTGAACCTAATACTGTTTTACGAAGCCCCCGGATTTGTCAGGACCCGTTTCTTTCCCGCACGGAAAAAGGCGTTTCCCCTCCGCAGAAGAGAAATGCCTTACATGCGATATAAGCTTATGCGTCTTCCCGGAACAGTCTGGGCAGGAAGGACCGAATGCACCGTTTCCATACCGTCCAGTCATGCCCGCCAGGGAAGGTTTCCCTTTCCACCGGAAGCCCTTTGGGAGCCAGGAAAGCATCATCCTTGGCAAAGCTTTCCCAGAAGGGATCTTCCGTTCCCATAGCCCGATAGAAAAGCCGGAAGGCTGCACGGAATCTTTCAGGCTGGTCCAGCAGTTCCAGATGCTTTTCCGGCTCCTCCGTGGGCCATGGCGCACGGAGAAAACCGCTGAACAGTCCGGCATAGGCAAACATATCCGGATGCGAGAGTGTGGTCAGGCTGGTCTGGTAGCTTCCCATGCTTAATCCGGCCATAGCCCGGTGGCAGCGATCGGTGAGCACAGGATAATGCGATTCCACAAAGGGGATCAGGTCCGAGATCAGCACCTGAGGGAAGAGCATTCTGCCGCCTTCCTCCCCGATTTTCACCATGCCGTTTCCCATGACAATGAGCATTTCCTGCATGCTGCCAGCGGCAAGCAGCTGATCGGCAATACGGCCCACATGTCCCTGGTATACCCATCCCGTTTCGTTTTCTCCATATCCATGCTGAAGATAGAGCACAGGATAACACTTGGCCGGATCAAAAGCCGGCGGCGTATAGACAAGGCAGACTTCATGCTTGCCCGTGACCGAGGAGGGATAATAATGCCGTGTCACAGCGCCGTGCGGAATGCCTGCAAGATCATCCCAGCCCTGCATGTCCTCCACCGGTACGTCCACAAAGTTCATCGGCCGGCAGCATCCGTATCCTATGGGCAGATAAGGACAAAGGACATCCGCCCCATCCACCTTCAGGAAGAAATACAGAAAGCCCCGTCCCATATCGAAAGTGCCTTCCCAGGCGCCGCCGTCAGCCTTCTCCAGCGAATAGACTGTACCAAACTGATCAATAGCTACAGAGTGTGCATCCTTCGCCATCACCCGGAAATGTACTTTTCCGTCCGGCATGACAGTCGCACCCTGTATGCCGTCCCGATTTGGTTCGCCATAATAGGGATCAAAGGATACCGATACATCCAGCGGCCCATTCATAGATTCGTCCTCCTTGCACAGCCCGGAACCCCGGGCCGGTTTTCACTTTTTCTGTCGGATACATTCTCTGTCAGAAGAGAGCATTCCTTCTCTGCGGGGAAAAATACCCAAAGTCCCAGACTGGAGTGAATCCCTTTCGTCCGGGCCTTGTTTTCACTCAGCGGTGTTTCTTCCGCATCCCCGTTCCGGGCAGTTCCCTGTCCTCTCCATGCGGCTTTT
Source organism: uncultured Eubacteriales bacterium (assembly GCA_902764915.1). Taxonomy (GTDB): domain Bacteria; phylum Bacillota; class Clostridia; order Christensenellales; family Aristaeellaceae; genus UBA2943. The sequence continues at coordinate 39,293 of CACWXY010000023.1, forward strand.
TCTTTCACTGTACTGCCTCTATATGCACACGGCCGGAAAGAGACTCCACCCATTCGGCACCATCAATGGCTTCTCCCAGCAGATACAGTCCCGGATAGGAGCCAAAAGGTGCATAATACATGACCACGTTGCCCCAGGGTGAAAACAATGCCAGCGCACCCGCCTGACCGCCGCCTTCTATGCCGTCTTCCGTGGCAATCGTCTGCGGAGGATAGAAGATCTTCTCATTGTGTCCGTAGTTTTCCACTTCCGTATCCAGAGGCAGCATTTCATACAGGCTTCTGGCTGAAGGGCTGTCATTCAACTGATAGAGAACCGTATGGGTTCCGTCTGAAACCCGAATGATTCCTTCACGCTGTTTCATAAATTGTGCTTCATCCTCCAGCTGCACCGAAGGGAAGGCATCCGATCCGTTTTCCAGATATATCAGCGCGTCTCCCTTCACCCCAAACACAAAGGAGCGTCCCTGTCCTTCCCCGTCTTCTGTCATATACACTTCGTCATAGAAGATATCCCAGGTGCCCATGCCTATATAACTGCTGAGCGGGCCTTCGTGAAATATGTACGTACCATCCGCATGCAGCGTGATGGTAAAATTTCCGCCAAAGCCTTCTCCTTCGTAGCAATAGGCGCCTGCAAGGCATGACATTTTTTCTTTATGCAGAATATCCATGATTGCATCCACTGCGGAGAAATATCCATCCGGAAAGGCATTCTCCCCGCTGGCCTGCACAGAAGTGCCATCGGCATACGCCAGTTCAAGCGCAAAGCCCTCCCCGTCCAGCACCTCATACTCTGTTTCATAGACACCGCTCCAGGATGTTACATGATAATCCGACAGCACCTGTTCCAGTTCCGTCACCAGTTCCTGCGGAAAGCTCCGTTCTGCTTCCTCGTTTTCCCGAAGAATATAGCCTCCATCTTCCCGCACGATCTCCCAGGATTGGGGCATCATATCTCCACTGCGGGTGAAGAAAAACCGTATCAGGGAATGCCCGCCCTCTGACGCAGACACGCCCGTGCCCTCCGCGCGGACACCAATAACGGAAAGACACAGAAGCATCACAAGCAACCATGAAATGCGTTTTCTCATAAGTCCTCATCCTCCCCTTCCCCTCGTTTCTGCAAAAGCTGACTGTGGCAGTAATCATAGTACCAGCATTCGTAGGGTTCCCGGCACTGAGGCCCCGGTTCCACCATGACCTCTTCCCGCTCTTTCTGCATCCGGTTCAGGTCCCAGATATGGCTGTTGACCCATGTATAGTATGCCTTCGCCTGCGGAGTAATATCTACCGGTACAAAGGGATGGTTCTCATCTTCTCCATGCGTGACAATATAGATCCGTCCGACTTTTACCCCGCTGCGGGACAGTATATAATTCTGAAATCCTGCGTCCCTGACAAACGTCTCGTGAACTTCCGGGCTGTTCTTCACTTCATAAAAGTCATATCCGTTTTCCGTTTTTCGAAGAATATCCACCGCACAGTAATGGTTGTAGTACAGGAATGCCGCCTCACAGATCACAGGCGTACCGCTGGCCAGGTGCTGGGCTGTTTTTTCCGCCATCTTCTTTTTATCCGGAATATGCGTACCGGGACGATAAACCGTCATTTCTTCATAAGGCCCGAACATACCCATGGCACAGTCACCAAAGTCATTTCCCGCATCCAGCCGCGCCTGTATCTCCGGCGGAATCACACGCAGCCGCGGTTTATGCTTATCCAGCCATAGCATTTTACGGCACTGCATTCCACGCATGAAATCTGTTTTCGTAAGGCCCATGAATGTCGTCTCCCCCTATGTCAGAACGAATTCTATCCGCAGTCTGATTCCCGCATCTGTTTCCATGATATGCCTTAAAGCGCTTCATTTTCAATCCCTTGCTTGCTCTTTTCTTCCATTTTCCGCCGCAAAGAGAATCGATAGCGCTTTCAAAAGAACGTGCAGCCAAAAGCTGCCGGAATCCTATCTGTGATGCTTTCCCTGGCGCATCGCAAAGGACATGGCATAAAGCCGAAAGAGGCACGAAACGCCTGTGACGCGGAAGCATCCAGCGAGCGGCAGAGCACTGTACCGGATAGCTATAAATCTAGCCATTCTTTTCGTGGAGAGCAAAAAGAATGGCCTAAACGCCGGAAAAGAAGCCCGGAAAGGGATTGCATCAAACCAATGTGCCAATGCGCCTCTCGTGGCATACGGGCAAGCAATTTCCATCCTTTCGGAGCTTTTCTGTCTCGGTTTTGCCACCCGTTGATTGCATTTCCCTGCCAGGAAGTTCAGCTGAATCCAGGTTTTCCATCTCATATACGGATCAGAAGCACATTCAGTCCAAGCACATTTCTGTACCTGACCTCCCTGGAAATGCCCCGTGTCAGCACAACCCCCGTCTGATACTGCATATCCTTGGCGGATTCCATCAGAATCCGGACACCTACATTCCTGATGCCGTCCTCCGGATCGGCTATTTCAGCCTGCTCCATAGGATTGAAGGGAGTGCCATTGTCCCGGAGCCGTAAAATAACATCCTCTCCCTGAAGGGTCACGCGAATCTCCAGCCTGCGCCGGTGACTGACGGAAATATTGCGAGCAAAGATATTTCCTGCCATTTCCTCCATGGCAAGCCCTGAAAAAACGGACCTGCGGCGATCTACTCCCCTGTCCAGGCAGAAATGCTCCACACGCAGCGCAATGGAGGAAACATCCCTTTCCTCTGTCACAGAGAAATCATGATAGTCCTGTTCTGCAGCACCGAAGTGCTCTGGAAAGGCCAGTAAATCCGGCAGATTCCGCGGCACACGCCGGAGTTCAGCGCCAGCAAAGCCCGCCGTCACCAGCATGCAGCAGATGCCGTTGAGGATGTTCGCAATGTACAGTCCTGTCATCCCCATCGCCGGAATCAGCAGGAAGGAAAACAGCACCACATGCAAGGCGCCATTCAGCACGGGAAGCACTGTTGAAAACAGCTTTTTCTCCATAATCTGCGCATAGACGGAGAAGGCCTGGTTGATTACCGAGAACGGCATGCAGAATGGAAGAATTCTCAGCGCCGTCACTGTCATCCCATACACAGGATCCTGAGGATTCCGGAAGGAAAGGCGAGTCAGCGGCTCCGCTGCCAGACATAGCAGCGCAGCTGTTGCCAGTATAAACAATACACCCCACCGAGTTATCACGTGCATGATGTCCAGAGTGCCTTTCCGGTCCTCCTCTCCAATGCTGATGCTCAGCAGCATACGGTCTACCGCCATCATGCCAAAGGGAAGCGACCAGAATATAGCCATCACCGAATTGGATGCCGCAAAGGAAGATAATCCAACACTGCCCACACAGCGCAGACACTGCCAGATTCACAGAGAATACATTCCGAAGATCCTGCCCGCGGTTCTTTCCCATATATCTGCCGCACAGAATCTGAGATCCACTGACCAGCATCATACTGAACGCGTACAAAAGATGGTTGACAGGACCAAACATCCCGATGGCAGTCATGGCCGTCTGTCCAATGCCGTTGCTCGCAAAAACGCCATCTACAATTCCGTTCACCGCGTTGACGACAATCAGCAGCACCTGATACGGCAGCAGCTGGAAGTACTGTTTTCTGACCATCTGCATTCCCGCTGAGCGCTCTTTCTGCTGGAATATTTCCGTGTTTTCGGCTTTTCGGCTCATCCGCATCCTGCTATCCCTCCGGCTTTCACTGATATGGAGCATGGAAAATCCCTGGGCAAAGTCATGCCCTGCTCCCCGACTGCATTACTCCTGCGGAACTGCCATACAAAACACCACGCAGATGCAGGCTGTATGCAGGCAGGCGTTCAGCATGCCGAAGCAGATGTCCGGCATGGAATAACAATGGGGCATGTGCATGCGGTGATATCCGCTCATCACAGCAAAGACATATATGGCATTTCCCTTACAAAGTATTTCTGTTATTATATCATTTTTGCCTGCAGCCGCAAACTTTCAGCCCGCAGCATGCCTGGGCTCTCTTCCAGGATAATTCGTTTTCTGAAGGACAGGCGCCCGGGAAAAGGATGATAGAAGGCTTTCCTGTCACGATTGTCCGTCCCAGCCACACCTACGACGAGCGGTATATTCCGCTGGGAGTGCAGGGAACCAAGGGCTTCTGGCAGGTGATTCAGCGGATGCTGGATGGAAAGCCGGTCATCATCCAGGGAGACGGCACGTCTCTGTGGACGCTGACCTTCAATCGGGATTTTGCCATCGGCTATACCGGGCTGATGGGCAACAGACACGCCATCGGCGAAGCATTTCACATCACGGGTGACGAGGTCCTTACCTGGAACCAGATCTATGCCACCATTGCCGATGCGCTGGGGGTCGAACTGAAGGCATACCATGTTTCCAGTGATTTCCTGTCATCAGTCGGTAACCCCTTCGGATTCGATCTGGAAGGCAGTCTGACAGGAGACAAGTCTGTCTCTTCCGTGTTTGACAATACCAAACTCAAGCGCGCCGTTCCGGATATGCGTACCACGGTCCGCTTTGACCAGGGCGTACGTCTGGCCCTGGATTTCATTCTTGCCCACCCGGAAGAGTGCCAGCAGGCAGACCCCGTGTTCGACGCATGGTGCGATCATGTGATTGCGGTGCTGGAAGACGCCAAAAGCCAGGTTCTGTCAAAGATGAAGACAGCGGCTCATTGATGCACCGCGTCGGGCCTTGCGGTGTTTTCCCCTTTCAGAAATGCACGGCGAAGGCTTCGCGGAGACAGTGCTGCCTTTCTGCGTATGAAAAAAGACATTCTGTTTCCTGTCTATTCACAGGTTACAGGATGTCTTTTCCTATACGGCTCTGAAACGTCCGTCGGGCCTGGCCTTATACCCCTCCGCGCGCATCCGATTTACCGCTTCATCGTCACAGTCTCTGTGATTTCCCCATCATCGGGTCTCCTATGCATGTCGTAGAACGCACGCCCCTTTTCTGCCGGGAAAGCCATATTCATGGGAGGCAGGAGAGCATTGCAGTGTTTTCAGATCAGAACGTACAAAGCCAAGCGCAGCCTGAAACGACATTAACTGCTCCGCATCCACAAAAGACCGTCGAAGCGTTTCATTCCACTCCGGGCAGAAACACGGCCATTCCCGTCATACCCGTCCTGACCTTTGTCCTGCCGCTGCCTGTTACGCAAAGGAGGTTCCTGTTTCTGTCCTGCCGCCTATGGTACTCTGTGACACAGTGCAAAGGCTCTCCCCCGCGCTTCTCACATGCCGGCACCGGATGCCGCGTCTGCGGCTGTGATTCCCTGCCGTCTTACATCCATAAAGCGATCCAGCACTGCCCGTATGTCCCCGGGCAGGCGTTTTCTGCATTCCGACTGCATCGTTTCCGGCACACCGAAGAACGCTTCTGCGATACTGCCTGCAATACAGGTCAGGGTATCACAGTCACCCCCCAGCGACACGGCGGTCCGGATCACATCCTCAAAATCCGTTCCTTCCAGGAAAGCGGTCATTGCTTCCGGTACTGTCTGCTGACAGCTCTCCACATGATGATACGAAGGACGGATCTCATCACAGGTACGGGAAAGATCATATCCGAATGCATTCACTGTATATGTTCGAATCTCGTCCTTGCTGTGTCCAGTCCTGGCCAGAAAGATCGCACTGGCTGTCGCCTCCGCACCTTTGATACCCTCCGGATGGTTATGGGTCACCACGGCAGTCAGCCTCGCCATCCGTCGCGTTTCTTCCAGAGTGTCATACAGCCATCCGGCAGCGGCCACCCGCATGGCTGATCCGTTTCCGTAGCTGCCATAGGGCTTTGGATCTTCCGACTGAAGCCAGACGCGGAACCGCCCGCCATATCCGGCATGCGGGTACGCCCTTCCCCAGCGCCGCATGGCATCACCCACGGCAGTGCAGATTTTCTCATCTGTGTCCTGCGGAACTACACCCATCAGGGCTTCTGCCACGGCAATCGTCATCACGGTATCATCCGTGAACTGACTCCTGTTCACAAACAGCGGGAATACCTTTGTCTTTCCACCCCGATCAAACTCATAGGGAGCACCAATCATATCACCAAGAATCGCTCCGTACATATCCATTTCCTCCTTTTTCCTTCTGTCATGTCCATTATAAGCGATTTCAGCGGGAAATGGTCGTCTGGCATGCGACAAATTGGAAAACCTTGGTTTCTCTCCCCCTGCCCCTGAGAAAGCGTTTCCCCGACGGCATGTATACCCATCTCCGGAAACGCGCACATATGTACGCTCCGGCAGGCGGTGTAAAGTGCGCATGACTTTCCTTTTTAACTGGATTTCCTGCCTGCATCCCCTGTTCCGTATCTTATCCTGAAGCCCTTGCACGGCACATTCCGCTGCATCCTCTGGTCTTTCCGGTACCATTCGATCATCGCATGATGATTCCGGACAGTCCAGTCGGCTGTGCAGCTTCCCTGGCATTGCCGCATTCACAGCCCGCATCGCTGCCCCCCTGGGGCTGCCCGGTCGTTTCCTTGCCACGCCTTACCGCCAGTTCCGCCGGATGGTTATAAAGCGCTGTCAGAAACAGCAGGGCTTGTACTGCATATGCCGGATCTTCCGCAAAAGTGCTGCGCTGCTGCATCCATCCGTCCCTGGCTGTATTTACTGTTTTCCAGATGCTCCATCTGCTGGTCCATTGCACCAGTCGCTATACTGTATGAAAATCCTCTGCGCGGCTAAGAAATATGACGAATTTATGACAAAATGTGACGAAGTCTTTACATTCTGTGAGTGTTTTCTGTATTGTTGAAACAATTGACTCGAAGTAAAATGTTGTATGCTTTTCAGGATACACTGGCTTGACCGCTTTTCATGCGTCTGCCAGCGCCTGTATCCGATGTTTCATTCCCGGATTTTGATACATCCCTGTTCAAAAAGGAGGCTTTGCCATGAGAAAAATATGGGTCCTGGTATGTCTGCTCTGCTTATCGCTCTGCTTCCTTCCTGCCTATGCGGAAGACGACATCGGTTATTATCTGGACGACTGCCCGCAGGCAGCCGTCTATGAAAGCACATGGGTGGCAGAAAACGGCCTGTGGCGTATAGAGGTTTACGCGGAAGACGGAGGTCTCAAGCTGATGATTGTTCACAAGCTGGACGGGAGTCAGGAAGACATCTGGGAGTACGGCGCACTCCTCAATGCCGAAGAAGACGCACTCGTCTCTGCGCCCTTCGGCCTTCATTATCGCCAGGACACCGTCACATACGACTGGACCGACACCTACTATGAAGATGGCGAGGCGACCTTCTCCTTCAATGACGAGGGCCTGCTCCTGTGGAATGATCAGAAGGAAGACGCCGGAAAAGGACTGGCTTTTACCAAAATCGGCCGTTTCTTCGGCGGACGGTGGATGAACGGAGACCGCGAAGTCATTTTCCAGGACTGGCAGGACGGGCAGTATGACATGCCCCTGCGCCAAAGGGGACAGGATGGCGAAATCCTGCAGTCCACTATTCTCAAAGGTGTCTATGACCCTGCATCTGACACAGTGACCGCCACCGGTGCATGGGAAGGCGAAACACCGATGACCCTGCTCTTCGCGTATGATGAAGAGAACAATCTGACATGGACAGAAAACGGGGAAAGCACAACTCTCGAATACAGCTATTTCACGGACTGAAAACCAGCCACACTTACAGTGTCTGCAATCGCCTGCTCGGCGATGCCAATACATCCGCAATGCGGAAGGAGGAAAAATCAATGACAAAGAAACTCCTGGCCCTGATGGTGGCTGTGCTCATGGTGGCAGGCCTTATGGCCCCTCTGTCTGCACTGGCCAGCGTCTATGTTTCCACGCCCAACGGTGGCGGGCTGAACCTGCGGGAAGCCCCTGACAGCAGTTCCAGAGTATTGCTGGTAATCCCTTACGGTGATGAATTCTATGTATTTGACAACCTGGGCAATGGCTGGGTGTACGGTCACTGGGGCGGAGAATTCGGCTATGTCCAGTCCCGCTACCTGTCCAATACCAGACCTGGTCCTGTATCCACGGTAACCCGGGCACCTTCCCCCAGCGCCACCACCAATCCGGAGGACGAGAATTCTGCGGAGGAAGCTAAGCTGCGCAATGAGATCAACAGTGAAAAGGATGTATCGCCCTTCTATGTGGAAGTGCGCACGCCCCGTTCCACCAGCTGGGTCTATAAAGACGCTGTCTTTGATACAAATGAATATCCCGGCCACCGTCGCGCAGAGGCCGGAAATATAAAGAAATCAAGGGCTTTCGCGGTCCCACCGGTCATTCCGGCAGAGCTGTGAAGGCCCTTGATGCTTTATGCAATTGTCATTGTGCATGTGCGGTACCGGAGAAACTTACCCTCCTGCACATCGCCGACCGGCAAATAATTAAAATGTGGTCGAATAATTAAAAGGTGCTGGAATAATTAAATTGTGCGGGGAATCGTTAAAAGGTGTCATGTGGAGCCTGCTTCTCACCCCTCTTCATCGTAGTCGTCCGATGTAAGAAGTACCGCTGGAGTGTATTCACATCCCGGCACCATCTGTTTGATAATGGTAAAGCACTCTTTGAAATCATCTCCCGGAAGGATGAAATCCCTTGTGGCCTTGGTTTTATCCGCGTATGTGACTGTGAATGAGGTAACACCGAGATCTGTTACAAACGGTTCCTCCTCCCAGTTAAGGATAACCTCAACCGCAGCCGCAGCCTCTCTAAACAGCTTTTGGAAGATCGGGCTGGAGGTTTTATATGTCCATTTCCTCGGCATATTGATTTCACTTTCCACCACTGGCGTATATTCATATCTGATGGAATCACAGTCGATAGTCACTTTGTCGCTAAAGGCCTCGTCCACCGGACCGTACCCGGAACCGCCTTTAATCACGATCCTGAAAATGTCTGCCATGCTGCACCTCAATTCTTCTGTACTCCCATTTTCTCGAATAAAACATAATAGTATTTATCGTGTTATGCCTGTGAGATGGGCTCTGATGTAAAGCAGTCTTTCCATGCAGTTTCCAGAAAATCCTTCAGTAGGACGCGATATAACTTTTCCTTCTCTGGATGCAACACAAAAATGTAGCTTCGCTGCGTTCCACGATGATATGTGATACCCAGCATTACCGCATCAGGACAAGACTCCTGCATAATGCGCTTTGCCTTTTCCCACTGGGTCTCTGTCCGTCGTCCCTTGTGGCAATAGTAAAATACGTCCTGTCCCCGGTTATAGTAGCTATATACCTCCGATGCATAGACGAACTTCTGCGCATCTTTCCGTGCCGTGGGACTGCCTTCTCTCAATCCATTGTCCGGGTCCATGAATACGAGTTCTGGTCCGTAGCATCCCGCAAGTGCCTGCTGATGCCATCGTTCCCGTGCCAGTCGCTTGTCAGTCACCGAAAATGTCGAGTCAGAAAGCTGTGGCTGAACGATACTATCAAAGTAAATCGCGCCGGGGATCATTTCTCGCTCTGCAAAGCGACCGACATTTTTCTCATTATGAATGCTCATTTCCCGAAGTACATCAAACAGTTCCGGATCATATTTACGATCCCTGTCATTAGTAAGATAGCCTCGTATGTGCCCATCATTTGATTGATCGTCAGGCGTCAAATACCAATTGACCGCAATTGTCACACCACGCTTTGCAATAAAGCGCAGTAGTCCGTATTTTCCATAATCGCCAACATCCCCAAAGTATTGATTTTTCATGCCTCAGCTATCCTTTATTCCCATCTTTTCGATCAGGTCATGGAGGCTTTTATCGGGCTGGGCCTGCGATATGGTACCGCGTTCCAAAAACATATCGAGCGTTTTCTTCTGCCGGAGGAAAAGTTGTCGGTTCTTCTCCTCGTAGCTTAGGAAGGACCATTCGGTGTTCTCCGTATTGTTCTGATTCATGACATAGGCTCCAAATAGTTCACAGTCTTCCCAGTTGCGGTCGCATACTCGATCTCGGACCGGGTGCTGGACCCGATATAGCCACCAACGTTGATCACGAAAATCTCATCCGCCATATCAATTTTCCGTTTGTGCATGTCATCCAGCATTTCCTTGGTACCCTCTGTCCAGACCTCATCATCGCCAGAGTGGCCGAAGAGGCCAACACTGATGACAATGTTGCCCTCCAGCGTCAGGCGTTTCTGTTCCTCCATGAAAGCATCCTTAAATCGACTGCTACCGCAGAGTGTGATGACTTTATACTTTCCAACCATCTTTTATAACTCCTGAAAGCAATTCTTCAATTCATCCCTGTATTGTCGATTTTCGAGTTTACTTCAAGCAGTTGATGCAAACTGTCATATAGCCTTTGGAAAGATTCAATCATAGAATCAAGACTGTCCAATGCTTCACGCACAGTCGGTTCCGCATCTTCGATTAAGCTCTCATATTCTCCAGATGCTTCATTCATTGCTTTTTCAGCGTAATAATCTAAATTCTCGTCATAGGCTTCCATGCCATAGTCGGCGTTAATCTTTCTGCAGGCCTCGTCAGAAACATCATATCTGGCCATTTGCTCAAGCTCTTCAAATAATGTTGAAATTGTGTCGAGAAAGCCTTCGTATAGAGCTTTATATTCCTCATACAGAGTTCTTAATTCTTCGACCTGATCAGGCAGTTCATCGTATTCGCAATACTCATCGATAATGCTGTCGATCACATCCAAGGCATCCTCGAAGCGAGAAAAGTAATCCAAAAAGCCTCGTAAAAAACCAATGGTCACCCCGCTATCATTTGTACGGTATATCCACACGTCTTGAAAATTGGTTTCATACTCCGACCAGGGCTCGAATGCTGCATCAAACAGTTTTTGTCTTGCTGCTTGGCAAGCTGGAATTAGACTCTCCAAATTGGCAAGCGCAACAGCAAAATTGTATTTGTAAAAAGGAACCGAGCCACTCTGAATTTCAGGAAACAAGACATCTTTCAAATATGCAATCAGCTCTCTGTCCGTAGAAACTGTGCCACACTCGAAATTTCGGCTGCTCTCATCCGAATAATTGCTTGACCCCCAATAAACTATGTTTTCTGTCATGACAATTTTGGCATGGTTATGAAATGCAAAATACGGATTGAGTCTCATACCATACCCTTGTGGATTCAGCTGCCGCACATATAGATCGATCATATCTTTAGCAGCCAATGCATATTGTTCCTTGAAGTATGATGGAAATCGTTTTGGTATGTTAGTAACAATAATTGCATTTGTTCCATTTAGGCAGGCATTGCCAAGAATGGAACCGCAACCGATCCTGTGGCTGGTGGCCGCATGGCAGTACCGGAGAAACCCGCTGCGGAATACAACTATTTCTTCCGCAAATGGGACCGCAATCTGCCCTGTACGTGTTCAAGACCGACCAGACGTTCATTGTCACCTTCATCGACTATGACAACACCGTGCTGGATACCCAGTATGTCAGCCAGTACAATGACGCGGTCGATCCGGTGGCGGCAAACCGCATCCTGACGCCGGTCCGTCTCTCCACTGCACAGTACGATTACGTTTACAACGGCTGGCAGCAATCCCTGAAAGAAATCACTGCGGACAGGACGATTGCGGTACGCTATACCTCCGTCCTTCGCTACTATCCGGTCCGGTATTTCGATTCGGACGGCGAGACGCTGATGGTTTCTCAGGACTTCGG
>CACWXY010000024.1 GCA_902764915.1 uncultured Eubacteriales bacterium
GATGAGTGGGTCAAGAAGATTCAGCCGCATTATCCTGCCGGGAAACGCGGCCGCCCGCCACGTGGGATAGAGGTTATGCTCCGCATGTACCTGCTGCAGCTCTGGTTCAATCTCTCTGACGCAGGTCTGGAAGATGCCATCTATGATAGCTATGCTTTCCAACGCTTCATTGGCATCAACTTTCTGGAGGAACAGGTGTCTGATGCCACTACCCTTCTGAAGTTCAGACATCTGCTGGAAAAGCATAATCTGGGAAAGGCATGGTTTGATGATATTAACGCACAACTGGACAGAGCCGGGCTGATGATGCATGGCGGAACGATCGTGGATGCTACTATCATTCACTCAACGCCTTCTACGAAGAACAGGACGGGCGAGCGGGATCCGGAGATGCACTAGACCAAGAAGGGAAATCAATGGTACCATGGGATGAAGGTGCATATAGGTGTAGATGCAGGTACCGTACCATAGAAGGAACGGCGGCCAATGTAAGTGATGTCAGCATGACTTCCAAGCTGGTGCGGAAAGATGATGAGGTGGTTTATGGCAATTCAGGATACCTGGGTGCCCAGAAACGGGAAGAGATTCAGAACGACAAACACCTGAAGGATATAGACTACAGGATGTGTCTACGGCCTTCGCAGCTGAAAACCACCGGCAAGAATTTTGATGGATTCTGCTGGGATCGTTGGATCGAACACCGCAAGTCTTCTGTCCGCTGCAAGGTAGAGCATGCACATGTTTGATATGTCTCTGTTTTTTGTGCATGATTACAACCGCGTGAGAAAAGATTTGCAGAAAATCACCATTTCACCAAATGTAAGGGACATACTGCAGATGAATATAGAGCCTGTCATCGAATTACTGGGTCCCAGACCAACGGAAGAGAAACTGATGCACGTGCGTATGAGCTTGTGCAAGGGTATGCTGCAGATAAGCGATGATCTGAGTCAAAGCCTGTATTTCTCGGTCTATCCGCAAGAAAAAAAAATACGTGGATTTTCTGAAAAATGATGGGAAGGATATGGAATATGGGCTGGATGAGAATGAGAAGGAAGTAGAGAAGCCCTATCGGCGCCAGACTCAGAAAGTAAGTTGCAATGATCCCTGTCCCTGCGGATCCGGGAAGAAATATAAGAACTGCTGCATGAATAAGTGAGAAGGCGGGGGCATCCCCGCCTTCCTTGCATGTGTGCTGTTATAATGAGATGGTTTCGCCGGGAGCAACCGTATGCTGCTTTCCCTGATCATCCTTAAAACAGACGCTAAGGGCGGATGGATTGTGGATGAGGGAATGGGAAAAGCTTTTCTGTACACGGCGGCAGGCATCCACATAGTCGTAAAGCTGAAGATTGGTGCAGTACCATACATCCGGGTGTCCGCCGGCTGTCAGACAGAAGTCTTCCATGCGCTGCCAGTTGTCATGTGCTTCGAACTCATAACTGTGTCCCCAGAGATAGAACAGCTGCGGCCTGTCAGAACGGGTGGTTACAAATGTATTCCAGAGCGCAAACAGTTCCGGGTCATCATGATGGCAGGTAGGCTGCAGACGCAGAAAATCTCTGGGAATGTCAAAGCTGTGCGTGGAATGAACACCTCTTGCATAAACAAGTCCGCATGCGCGCAGGGTTTCTACTGTTTCATCGTCAAACTGCCCGTAGGCATAGGCTGCGCCACGGATGATGCGGCCAAAGAGTGCTTCCAAGCGCCGTCTGTCCTCGGAAAACTCATAAAGCCTGTCGGCCGGGGAAAGGTCAGTGGGATGGGCATGACAGAGTCCGTGCACGGCTACTTCGTGATGAGCATGGGTGCCATAGAGGGAAAGCGCGCCTTTTTCGGAGAGCCTCCGATGGACCTGGCCCTCAGGGAATACGGTGCCCTCCGGGGAAAAACAGCCGCTGTTGAGGTTGAATGTGGCAAGAATACCGCTCCGGTCCAGTATGTCCATAAGTCGGATGTCCTGTTCTACACCATCGTCATAGGAGAGAGTGAGTGCCTTCATGCGGTGTTCTGGAAACATAAAGATCATGCGGGATCCTCCTTTACAAGCGCTGTCAGTGCCAGGGAATAGCCGAGAAATCCAAGACCGACGATCTGTCCTCGACAGGCACTGGCCGTCATGGAAACATGCCGGAAGCTTTCACGGGCGTGGATATTGGACATATGCACCTCAATGGTGGGAATCGGCACAGAGGCGATAGCGTCGTGCAGGGCCACAGAGGTATGCGTATAGCCGCCGGGGTTGAAGACAATGCCGCACAGACCGTCATGATAGGCCTGCTGTATGGCGTCGATGAGCACGCCTTCGGTATTGGACTGTATGCAGCGTACGGTGACTCCCAGCTGCACCGCTGTCTGCCGGATATCCTCGAGAAGATCGTCATAGGTTCTTGCGCCATAGACGCCTTTTTCGCGAAGGCCGGTCAGATTGATGTTTGGACCATTGAGAATCAGATACTGTTTCATGGCTTCCACTCCTTGAGGATCTGCTGTGTCATATCCGGGGGAATCGGGATATCCTGCCAGAAGCGCTCGGCCTGTACGGCCTGGGCGACAAGCATGCCCAGTCCTGTGCAGGCCGGTACACCGTGTGCCCTGCAGAAAGCGGTAAGGCGTGTATCCGAGGGGTTGTAGATCAGATCGGCACAGCCCTGCATACGCGGCAGCATGGCTTTCAGTGCGCCTGGTGCAAGCGGACAGCCGTCTCCGTGCGGATACATGCCGACCGGTGTACAGTTGACAAGAAGACCGTCAAATACATCCGGAAGCGCGTCATAGGACAGCGCATGATCACCGGGCGTACGGGATACATAGGTGATACAGGCGGCCTGCATCTCTTCCAGTGCCACGTAAACGGCCCGGGATGCGCCGCCGGTTCCCAGGATAAAGCAGGGCATTCCCTTCGGGTCAATGCTGTGCATGCGGAGCATTTTCATGAATCCGTATACATCGGTATTGCATCCGATCCATGCGCCGTCTTTCTTTACCACTGTATTGACGGCGCCTACCCGCTCTGCCAGGGGATCCATCGCAGAGAGCAGCGGTATAATCCGCTGCTTATAGGGAATTGTGACATTCATGCCATCAATGCGGGTGAGAAGTTCCATGACATCGGTGTGGAAGGTTTCTCTGTCGATTTCCTTGAGAAAATAGGTATCCTTAAGCCCCATGAGTGAGAACAGGGTTTCATGAATCGGCACGGAATAACTGTGGGCGAGGGTTTCCCCGATCAGCGCAAAACGTTTCATAAGGCAGCCTCATCCACGTCTTCATACCCGACCAGACGCACATCGTCTTGGATCTGCTTTCCCAGAAGCGCGGGACAGTCCCCGATGCGCTCGATTTCTCCGGACTGGTTGTCATAGGGGTCATATCGGAAATGGCTCATGGACGGCGTCAGGTCGGCCATGAAAATGCGGTTGGCAGCCATGCGCATGGGGTCCAGATTCCCGAAATAGAAGGCATGACGCTCTGCGGAGCCTGCGCGCCAGGCGCTGCCGCCGAAGGACGGGTCCGCGAACAGCCATCCCCAGCCATCCAGATAGAACTGTGCCCAGTCATGGGATCCGGTGTAATCATCATCAATGCTCAAACCGCTCTGCCAGCGGGCAGGGATGCCGCTGATGCGGCAGAGAAGAATGAACAGGAGCGCCTGCAGTCCGCAGTCGCCGCGAAGGTTGAGCGCACAGTATTCACCGATATCATCGATGAGAAAGTACTGGCGGACAAAGGAATAGCGAACCGTCTTTGTGACAAAGCAGTAGAAGGCCCATGCCTTTTCAGCCGGGGTTTTTGCGTTTTCACCGAGTGTCTGTGCAAGACTGATCAGATAGGGTGTGAAACGGATAAAGACGCCGTCTTCGGAAAGATCTTCCGCACATGGCGGAGCTGCGTTGGGGTACAGCGGCTGTGCAGGCGCGGGTGCATGCAGGGGATCCGCATAGAGTATGGTGTTGACATAGCTGTACTTCATGGAAAACACAGGACGTGTTTCGCAGGTGCGTTCCCAGAATGCGTCCCGGGCACTGGCGTGCGCATCCCCGAGGGTGTCAGGATCGCCGCTGAGAAGCGTGACATGGCTCTGCTGATCTGATTCCAGCGGATAGGGCAGCCAGGCGCGCCAGGTACCGGGAACAAATACATCCTCAACAGGCGCAATTTCGCTCTCCAGCGTGATTCGTCGGGCCAGCACGCCCTTGTCCCGAATGGTCCGAATGATCGGATCCAGAAAAGGACTGTCCGGGGAAACGGGAATGGAAAAGCGACGCTTCATTAGACTGTCCTTGCGGAGCGTGGCCGCAAAGCGCACATGGTAGCGCTTGACGCCTTCAAAGAAGAGAAAGTCCATCAGCCCTTCATCGTCAAGTGTGCGGAACATGTCTCGTGTAAGTGTCGGATAGTCCTTGGAAAGGGCCAGAAAAGCGCTTTCCTCGTCAAAGGGATAATCGTCCTGCATTCGGCGCAGGCGTTCCTTTTCCAGGATCAGACGCTGGCGCAGTTTTTCCGGAAGAATATCCATCTGGAGTCTTGCGTCTATGGCGCGCAGAGCGTCGGCATAGTGTCCGGCATCCTTCAGCTTTCGGATCTGTTCGGGGAGCGGCATGGAAACCGTCTGCAGGATTTCATAGCAATGCAAGAGCATCATCCCTTCTCTTTTGATCTGTCCCGGATTATATCACGGACGTTTTTGCATGAAAACAAAAACCCCGTGCAAAAGCACGGGGAAAACAGCGGGGATACAAGATTTACAGGGCGTCATCCATGGATTCATCCGTATCAAGGAGTCCCAGAAGATCATCTTCTTCATCCTCTACCGGCATATCGCCGTCCGGGGGTGCCATCTGTGCGGTTTCCTGCTGGGTGGAATGGAGAAGACGATCACGAACCTTGCTCTCCACTTCCTGGCACATATCGGGATGTTCGATCAGATACTTGCGAGTATTGTCGCGTCCCTGTCCGATGCGCTCATCGTTGTAGGAGAACCAGGCACCGGCCTTATGGATAATGTCATACTCGACTGCCAGATCAAGAAGCGTGCCCTCACGGCTGACGCCTTCGCCGTAGATGATATCAAACTCGGCAACACGGAAAGGCGGAGCAACCTTGTTCTTGACGATCTTGGCCTTGGTATGGGCACCGATGACCTCGGAACCGTTCTTAATGGATTCTCCGCGGCGTACATCAATGCGGACACTGGAGTAGAACTTCAAGGCGCGTCCACCCGTGGTGACTTCCGGATTTCCGTACATGACACCGACCTTTTCACGCAGCTGGTTGATGAAGATCGCCACGCATCCGGTCTTGTTAATGATGCCGGTAAGCTTGCGCATGGCCTGTGACATAAGGCGCGCATGCAGTCCGACAACGGAATCGCCCATGGTGCCTTCCAGCTCGGTCTTGGGGACCAGTGCTGCGACGGAATCAATGACTACGACATCAATGGCGCCGGAACGTACGAGCGCTTCGGTGACTTCCAGGGCCTGCTCGCCGGTATCCGGCTGTGAAATATACAGGTCTGAAATATTCACGCCCAGTTTCTGCGCGTAGGAGGGATCCAGCGCATGCTCGGCGTCGACAAAGGCACAGAAGCCGCCGGCTTTCTGCGCCTGGGCGACAATGTGCAGTGCCACTGTGGTCTTACCGGAGGACTCCGGTCCATAGATCTCCACAATTCGTCCGCGGGGGACACCGCCGATGCCAAGTGCGGCATCCAGGGTCAGAATGCCAGTGGGAATGGCATCGATCTGCTGGTGGGCCGAATCCCCCAGTTTCATGACGGTACCCTGTCCGAACTGCTTTTCCAGAGAAGAAATGGCACGTTCGAGGGCTTTGAGCTTTTCTTCCTTTGCGGCGGTGGGGCTGACGGAAGACATATCCTTTTCGGGTTTCTTTGCTGCCATGAGGAAACACTCCTTTACGCGTCAATGGGCTTGATTACAAAGGACAGGGTATAGCTGCGGCTGGAAGGATAGGTAAACTTGGGTAGTACCGGTGCTCCCCAGGAATCATCGCCGCCGACTCCCTTGCGGAAGAGCGCGATGTCCAGAACTGTGCGGCATACATGCGGCAGTTCATCCGGATGTCGCGCGGCTGCCAGCTGTTCAGGCAGATAGGGATGTGCGGTGATTTCCAGGTTTTCACCCCGGATTTCCAGGCCGCAGCCTTCATCGTCCGTAATGCGCAGCATGTCCACACCCATGCGGTTGCCGCTCTCCTGTGGGCGGATATAGGGTGTAAGGCCTTCCCGGGCATCCATGGTGTACCAGCCGAGCACGGCGCCCCGGGCACGATCCACATAGTTTTCCTCTGGTCCCATGCCGAAGTAGCTGATGCGGTGCAGGGCAGGATCCAGCAGAAAACTCAGTCCCAGGCAGGGCATATCCGGAAGATTCTGTACACCGCGCCAGGAAAGCTCCACATGCATACCGTCAGTCATGGCGGTATAGGTCAGCTGCAGATCCATGTCCGGGATAAGCTGGTTGGTATAGTTCCACTGAGCACTGTGATCCGTCGCATGCATGAGCGCACCCTTGGAATAGCGGCTGACGGCATGCCAGATGCCCTGGCGCAGCGCGTCGCCGTTGCCGACATCATTGTCGGTAGGTGCGCGGAAGAGGGAGAGCATGGGGGCACACTCCAGCATTTCCTGCGAGAAGCGGTTGGTCAGGGAGATCAGTCCCTTGCCTTTCTCCAGCATGGCGCCATAGGTTTCGGCTTTCACGCCGAGGTTGGACCTGCCCTGGATAAAGGTGACAGGCTGCGGTTTCTGTGTGGTTTCGGGCAGTGTGCCAAATACTGTCTGGCCCACGGACAGGCAGGCGCCTTCACCGAGAGGGTGTGTCTTTTCCGTAAGAAGCCGGGCGGTGATAATAACCTCATGGTCCAGGAAAGGTATGGCATCCAGCGCCAGATCCACATGCGCGCGGGATCCCGGGACCACCGGCGGCACCGGACAGGCACCGTTCAGGCAGGGCTTGCGGTCCACAAGTACGGTGAACGCCACACGCACATCGCAAAGCGGCGCAAACAGCCGGCGGGAGCGGATCTGGATTCCTGTGCGGTCAGGAATCAGGTCGACATCGCGGAAGACGCAGGCGACTTCCTGGGCTTTGGGGGACGGGGTGCGGTCAGAGAAAATAATACCGTTGGCGATAAAGTTCCAGTCTGTGGGACGGTCGGTAAAGTCGCCGCCGTAGGCGAGACGGGTACGGCCGTCCGGAAGCGTCATTGTCAGCCCCTGGTCAATGTAGTCCCAGATAAACCCGCCCTGATACATGGGATAGCGATCTTCCAGATCGGTATATTCACCGATGCCGCCGCAGGAATTGCCCATGGCATGGGTATATTCGCAGTTGATGAAGGGCTTTTTCGGATCGTTCTGGAGATAGGCTTCGATATCCGCGGCCTTGCAGTACATACGGCTGAAGACATCGGTTGTATCGGGATAACGGGGATCCTGTGTCACGCCTTCATAGTGTACAAGACGGGTGGGATCCCGATGGCGGAACATTTCAGACAGTTCATAGATATCCTTGCCGCCATAGGACTCATTGCCGCAGCTCCATAGGAGAATGCAGGCGTGATTCTTATCCCGCTCCTGCATGTTCCTGCCGCGGTAGAGAAGCAGCTTGAGCCATTCCGGACGGTCGCCGGGGACAATGTCTTCGGGATGTCCGAAGGACCAGCTCCCATGGCTTTCCAGATTGGTCTCGTCGATGACATAAAGACCGTACTCGTCACACAGACGGTAGAGCAGGGAATGATTGGGATAATGGCAGGTGCGTACGGCGTTGATGTTGAGCTTTTTCATCTGCAGGATATCCTGACGGATGACATCCTCTGTCTGCACACGGCCCAGATGGGTGTCAAACTCATGACGGTTGGCTCCGTGGAAGACAATACGGCGGCCGTTGAGGCACATGACCCTGTCGATCATTTCAAAAGCGCGCACGCCGACCATGGTACGGCTTGCCTCGATTTCATGCCCGTCCTCACCGGTCAGAAGCACGACCAATGTATACAGGTAAGGATCTTCGTGAGACCACAGATGCGGGCGCGGAATGGGCTGGGACAGATGCATGGTTTCCTCGGCTGGTGCGGTCACGTCAATGACTGCATGTTCCTGTGCATCCAGGAGGCAGACGCGTACATGCCCGGTGGGGCGAAGCACGGTCAGGTCCAGCTCCAGCCTGGCGCGGGTATACAGGTCCGTAAGCGGGGTGCGCACGAACATGTCTTCCAGATGGCTTTCCCTCTCAAAGGTCAGTGTTACGGAGCGGTGAATGCCTGAAAAGCGCCAGAAATCCTGATCGCAGATCCAAGCGGCAGCAGTACGCTTAAATACGCGCAGGCACAGACGGTTCTCCCCTTCCTGGGCATAGGGCTTCAGGTCAAAGCGATGGGGAGTAAAGGCGTCTTCGGCGTAACCGACAAAGGACCCGTTGAGAAAGACAGCCACTGCGGCCTCTGCAGCGCCAATGGTGAGAATAATCCGCGGGGAGGCCATCTCCTGTGCGGAAAAATGTACGTTGCGCACACAGGTGACGGTGGGATTGTCCTTGGCGCATTGAGGCGGAGAGAGTTCCTCGTGCCCGTCCCAGGGATACTGGACGTTTACATACTGCGGCTTATCCCATTCCGGATACTGCAGCTGGAATTCTCCGGGAATGGTGACAGGCACCAGATAGGCATCCATGGTGCTGTCGCGGAGAATGGTGTCATCTGCATTTCCGGGCGTGCTGTCAAGACTGGCTTTCCAGGTGCCGTCCAGAGAGCGTACCATGGACGAGGCGCGGGAGAACATTTCAAGAGCGGAAGCAAAGATTTCATGATCCGAGCAGGGATCCAGTCGTCCGACAGAGCATATGCTCAGATCGGACAGGAAATCATTGGAAAAAGTCATAGCAAACCTCCGTTGATCAGGATGCATAGAAAGGAGATACGGCCGGGTGTACAGACGCTGCCGCGTGCAGCGCGCATGTTCCCCGAAGCTTATTGGTTCTGGCATCTCAATTATACATGATTTCCCGGAATTGTCATCGGAAAAATCGCCGCGAAGATGGGTATGCATTGCCAACCGGAAAAGTGCGCGCTACAATGCCGGATGTATACAGACACAAGCCTTGCGGCATGACCGGAGAAAGTGAAAGGAGCATTAAAGCATGAAACATTATCCCGTGACACAGACAGCCCTGAAGAACTGGGCCAAGGCATATCAGGCAAGTCCGGAGCGCAGGCTCGCCACTATGGCACTGTACCGCAGCGCCATCAATCAGGTGGATGTAAAGGCCCCTGTGGCGAACCGTCTGCGTCATACGTTCTCTGTGGACATTCAGACGCTGGAGGTCACCAATCAGAAGCATTCGGGACGCTGCTGGCTGTTTGCCGCGACCAATGTGGTGCGGGAGAAGATTGCCAGAGACCTGAATCTGGATGCTTTCGAGCTTTCCCAGAGCTATCTGGCTTTCTGGGATAAGTTTGAGCGGGCCAACTATTTCCTGGAGAGCATTCTGGAAACGGCCGACCTTTCCTGCGATGACCGCACGGTCTCTTTTATTCTGCAGACAGGCGTACATGACGGCGGGCAGTGGGACATGTTTACCAATGTAGTGGAAAAGTACGGTCTGGTTCCCAAGGATGTCTATGACGAGACATACCAGTCCTCCAACACGGGCGATATGAATCATTATCTGAACCGGTATCTCAAGGTATGCGCGGTCAGAATGCGGAAACTGGTTGCTGCCGGCAAGGACGAAAAGGCGCTGCGTGCGGAAAAGGAAGGCATGCTGGAAAAGATCTACGGTTATCTCTGTTCCTGCTATGGCGAGCCGCCGAAGAAGTTTGACTGGGAATATACGGAAAAGGCGGACAAGGATGGAAACAGGGCTTATCATCGGGTGAAGGATCTGACGCCCAGGAGCTTCTGTGAAACCTATATAGGGGATTTTCTGAAGGATACTGTCAGTGTCATTCATGCGCCGACCAAGGATAAGCCGTTTGATGCGACCTATACGATCCGTTTTCTGGGCAATGTTGTAGGCGGCCATGATGTAAAGCACTTAAACCTTGACCTGGCTGCTTTTAAGGCCGCGATTATCCGCCAGCTGGAGGCAGGCGAGGTGGTATGGTTCGGCAGTGATGTGGGCAAGTACGGTGACCGGCAGGAAGGTTTCTGGGACGATGCTGCCTTTGATGCCGAGCTTGTGACGGGACTGGACCTTGCGATCTCCAAGGAAGATGCACTGGACTATGGATTCTCCGCAATGAACCATGCCATGGTCATTACAGGCGTAAACCTTGAGAACGGTAAGCCTGACCGCTGGCGGATCGAAAACTCCTGGGGCGATGACCGCGGAAACAAGGGATATTATATCTGCTCCGATACCTGGTTTGATCAGTATGTGTATCAGGCTGCGGTGCAGAAGAAATATCTGGGCGAGAAGGCCGCACTATATGACAGAAAGCCTGTGGAACTGGATCCCTGGGATCCCATGGGTACACTGGCGGACTGACAGGGACAGCAAGCGCAAAGACAGCAGAGAAAGAAACAGGGCCAGGCTTTTGCAGTCTGACCCTGTTTGCTTTCATCGGGAGGAGAAGACCAGAATATACTGCGCGCTGCGCTGCGCATCGCGTATCTTGTCAATGCGGATGCGGATATCTTCCCGGCGTTCGTCTGGGAAACGCACGGTACGGTTGTTCTCATAGGTGTCATTTCCCTCGGCAAAATACCCATCCAATACCTGCAGAAGCGCCATGGCAAAAGACGGCTGATCATTCTGCGCCATGCGTGCATCGACCCGGTTGCATTTCTTTCCGTCTCCGCTGCCGGCGATCCAGCGATAGAAGGCGCCGGAGTTCATCGCCTGCTCAAACGCTTCCGCGCCGAGCTGAAAGTGGTTTTCCATGCCATGCACAATCACCCGGAAGTGCGGTCCCTTCTCGTTCTGCATGAGGAAGACAATGCTCAGGGAAGAATAACGGATCAGGAGCCGCATATGGTTGCGTGTCTCCATCATTTCACTGACGTCAATGAGTACAGACTGCCAGCATGTATTGCCAAAGGAATCTGTCAGCCGGCTGCGGTCGGCAACCCAGATATAGTCTCCGCTGCTGCGGCGCAGACGGTACGGGTCCAGCTGCTCTAATTCTCCATTGGCGATTTTCTGCGTCTGTGCAATCACGGTATTGCGGTCTTTGGGATGGATCATCGGAAGAAGGCGGTTATCAAATGTTTTCTGGATTTCTTCGCTGCTGTAGCCGGTCATCTTCTGGAAGTTCTGGGAGATGTACAGGAAGATAAATCCGTCCTCAAGGGTTGTGCGGTAATATCCGCCGGGCAGATCGGCACTGATGTACTGCAGCTCGGATACATCTTTTGCAGAGGCATAGAAGATACGGCCGGTATCATCCTCACCAATCAGGTAGACATGGATGGAAAGCCAGAGAAGCACACCGTTTGGACGATAGACGCGTACAATGCCCTCCGCACCATTGAGATGATCCTCATAGGCTGTCTCCAGAATCTGGTAGAATTTCGGGGTGTCCGATGGATAGAAGAAGCGTTGGATGTGGTTGATACGCTCATTCATCTGTGGGATCTCAATACCGACAAGGGAGAAGAACTGCTTGTTATACCGGATGATATCCACATTCTCCCCTTTCCAGCAGTAGAAGGCTACCGGGCCGAGGATATTGTTGAGCATGGCGTCGGAGTATACATTTCTGTCCAGAAACTCCCGGGTATGTAGTTCCTGATTGGAACGGAACCGGAAGCCGTTGTGATCCAGAAGGTCTGTATCTTCGAGAATGTGTGCAAAGTTTTCCTTGCTCATCGGGCGGTAGAAATGGAAGCCCTGCATGTACAGACATCCCAGATCCATCAGATAATCGACCTGCTCCTGTGTTTCCACACCTTCGACAATAATGGGCGTGGCAAGCGTCTGGGTCATGTGTATGATGGATTCCAGGATGGAAATCCCCTTGCGTTCTTCTCTTTCTCCCATATGAAGGAACTGCGCATCCAGCTTGATAACGTCCATGTGCAGAGTGCGAAGCATGTTCAATGACGAGTAGCCGCTGCCGAAGTCGTCCATAAGCACCAGCAGACCCATCTCGTGAAAGCGCTGTATCGCCTCCTGGATTATGTCTGTATCATCCACATAAGCGGACTCCGTGATCTCAATCTTGAGAAGGGAGGCAGGGATCGCAAAGCGCTGCAGGAGCGAGGCAAAGAAGGCAGGAACATCAATGGAATGGATATCGATCTGGGATACATTGACAGAGACGGGAACCGGCTGGAGTCCATTGTCCAGCTGATTGCGGATCCAGCGGCAGACCGCTTCCCATATAAACTGGTCCAGATTGGTTACGATCCCGAATTTTTCCAGGATCGGCACGAACACGGCCGGAGAAACAGTGGTGCCGTCCGGCCGGCGCCAGCGCGCTAGAGATTCTGCACCGACGATTTTTCCGCTTCCTACCAGACACTGCGGCTGCAGATCAAAGGTAATTTCACCGCCGCGTATGGCATCCTGGAAAGCCAACAGAAGATGGTACTCCTCATTGTGTGCTTTCTGCTGAGACATGTTGTACAGGCCGATGCGCGTGTGCAGATTTCCCTTCAGTTCTTCGGAAGTCAGCGCAGCATGATTGTAGGCTTCCAGAATATTGACGGTGGAGGCATCCAGCTGACAGACACCCAGTATGGGAAGAAAACCGACTGTATGACTTATGGAAACGATTTTCTCGTGGATCTGTTGCCAGAGGGATTCGATTCCTTCTCTGTCATAGGGGATCAGGAGTGCAAAGTCGTCGGCACCAAAGTAGCCGGCGATGCCCTGGACAGAGGAAACATAGTTTTTCAGAATGGTACCAATATCGGCAATCAGCTGATGCGCTGTAGCCACGCCGTGCCAGTCTGCGAAAAGCTTGTAATGCTCAATATCCATATCGACAATGCACCATTGTCCCCGCAGATGGGAAAGCTGGCTTTCCGCCAGTTCAAAGAAATCCTTTTCTACATACAGTCCGGTAAGCGGATCTTTTGGAATGCCTGTGTGAGTCCGGGTGGGAATGATCTGCTGTCCATGATGGCGCTGCATCTGGCTGTCAATATCAAAGATATACAGATACAGCATGTTCACGGGAACGCCGTGGGCGGCACCGCAGAGAAAGACATAGCGTGTCCAGATCCATTCCCCTGATATGGTTCTATGGCGAAAAAACGATTCAAGAATGCCCGGCTCCGGCGCGTGATGCAGTCGGTCAGGGAGGGTAGTGCGGTTCATGAAATGATGATATTTCTTTCGGTCTTCTGGGTGAATGAGGTGAGCGGCGTAGTCCACAATATTGTCCAGCGAGCCTGTCAGAGGGGAAAAGTATTTCCCTTCTATGTGAAAAAGCGTCTCACATGCCCCTGTGCGAAGATCAACGGCCAGTTTTTCATCAAAGGCTGTCTGGTCAATGGCTTCGGCAGTGGTTGAATACGAATGAATCCCCAGTGCATTACATAGGGTCCGGAGTTCCATGCAAACCTCCCCTTTACCGGGTTGTTGTCGGCAGGTTCTCCTGCCGTGCAAAAACACTACTTTTTATAAAAATCCCCATGAAAGAGTGTAGCATAGTTACGGTGTAATGTATAGATATGCTTTTATAATGATTCATCATTTATTACCAGATATGACAGGATTTAACCCTTTTGACTGATTGCGGCCCGGAAAGACAGATGGTACAATACAGACAGATACAACAGGAAGGGGAGAAGGGTGTGGAGACCGGAAAACAGGAAATACTCCCGATCATTGAAAAAACCGGCGCCTATGCCAGAGGGCATTACCTGATGCGCAACGGAAAGCATACCGATGCGCTTCTGGAGTGCTCGCATCTGACGGAAAATGTGGAAACGGCAGAAAAGCTCTGTGACGCGCTGACGGAGCTGTGCAGGGACTGTCATGCCAATCTGGTGCTGGGAACAGCCAGCGGCGGGCTGATATTCGGCTATGGCGTAGCCAAACGCCTGGGGCTTCCCTTTCAGTATGGAGAGCGCAGGAACGAGGGCATGCAGCTGCGGAGAGGCTTCCGTATTCCGGAAGGCGCGCGGGTGCTGCTGGTGGAGGATATTGTTTCCACAGGCGCCACGGTACAGCAGATGATGCATATAGCCGAGCTTTTCGGAGCGGAGGTTGTGGAAGTGGTGACGGTTGTGGACAGAACCCGGGGAAGATTGCATCTGCGTGTGCCGATGAAAAGCCTGATACAGGTGGAAGCCAATGTGTATGCGCCAACCCGCTGTCCTCTGTGTCAGAAGGGTATTCCCATGAGCGCCTTTGCCATGGATGTGCGCAGAAACGGGAGAGAAAATGAGCAAGCGTAAGGAACGGATTCGTGACAGTCAGCTGGCTTATAAGCATGGGCTGGGTCAGAATTTTCTCTATGATGACGACCTTCTGGAAGCACTGGCGACAGCCAGCGGCATAACGGACCAGGATGATGTGCTGGAGATCGGTCCCGGGGCAGGTACACTGACAAAGCATCTGGCGCAGCATGCACACTTTGTACGTGCGCTGGAACTGGATGAACGGCTGATCCCGCTTCTGAAGGCTTATATGGAACCCTATGCGAATGTGGACATTGTGCAGGGGGATGCACTGACGGCGGACCTTTCCGCACTGACATCCGACATGCACAGGCCCTTCAGTGTAGTAGCGAATATCCCCTATTACATCACTTCCCCTCTGATAATGCGCCTTGTGTCTGGAGAATGGCCGATCCAGAGGATTGCCCTGATGGTGCAGAAGGAAGTGGCGGAGAAGATCCTCTCCCACCCCGGAGAGGACGGATGGGGCATGCTGGCGCTCACCTGTCAGTATGCTTATGATGGTCGCATGGCGATGGAAGTGCCGGCCCGCTGCTTTACACCGGTACCCAAGGTGGATTCGGCCTTTATCATTCTCGAAAAAAAGGATACGCCTGCGGTTTCACCGCGTTCGGAGGCTGATTTTTTCCGCGTGGCGCAGGCAGCTTTTGCGCTTCGGAGAAAGACCATGACCAACGGACTGTGTGCTGCGCTGCATCTGGAGCGAGAGGCGGCTGCTGTGCTGATGGAACAGGCGGGACTGGATATAAAGGTGCGGGGAGAAACCCTTCAGATGGATGAGCTCAGGCGCCTTTCCGACGCCTGGACGGCGCAGAAGACGGAGGTGTGAACAATGGATGAAGCAAGCGTGCTGATCAAGTATCATACCGATCAGATAGAGCGTCTGGACTATATTGACGGCAAATCCGACTGGATCGATCTTCGCGCGGCGGAAGAAGTGCATCTGGCGATGGGAGAGATGACCTATATTTCCCTGGGAATCTCCGTAAAGCTGCCCAGAGGATATGAACTGTGGGTAGCGCCGCGGTCCTCAACGTTTAAAAACTTCGGGATTCTGATGCCGAATTCTCCCGGCATTGTGGATGAGTCCTATTCGTCGGATGAGGATATTCTGAAAATGCCTGCGCTGGCGATGCGGGATACTGTGATTCATGTCAATGACAGGATCTGCCAGTGCCGGCTGATGGCACATCAGCCCAAGGTTGTCTTTGAGACGGTGGACAGTCTGGGACATGAGACGCGGGGCGGTTTCGGCTCTACGGGAAAGGCGTGAAGCGTATGCAGTATTCCAGGTATGCGACCAATCCGATTCTTCCGGGCTTTTATCCGGATCCTTCCATCTGCAGAGTGGAGGATGATTACTATCTGGTCACTTCCTCCTTTGCCTTTTTCCCGGGCGTGCCGATCTTTCACAGCCGGGACCTGAGACACTGGGAACAGATCGGACATGTGCTTACCCGTTCCTCCCAGCTGCCGCTGAACTGTCGGAGAATTTCCGGAGGAATCTATGCGCCGACGCTGCGCTACCACGATGGGGTTTTCTACATGATTACCACAAATGTGGATGGCATCGGCGATTTTGTGTGCACGGCAACGGATCCCCGCGGGCCCTGGTCGGAGATGCACGTGATTGAGAATGCGCCAGGCATTGATCCGTCCCTGTTTTTTGACGAGGACGGCATATGCTATATGTGTGGCAATGAGTGGGGAAAGGGCGAACCGTGGATCTGGGCTGCCGAGTTTGATACGAAGACGTTTTCCCTCAAAGGTGAGCGGAAAAGGCTCTGGCAGGGCGCACTCCGGAACGCGTGGGCTCCGGAAGCGCCGCACCTGTATTTCCGCGACGGTTATTACTATCTCATGATTGCCGAGGGCGGAACGGAGTTTTTCCACGCGGTGACGATAGCGCGGTCAAAGAGTATCTTCGGTCCGTATGAGGGATTCCGCGGCAATCCGATACTGACGCACCGGCATCTGGGAAAAGGCTATCCGATCTCCAATACAGGGCATGCGGACCTGGTGGAAAACAGGGATGGATCCTGGCATATGGTGCTTCTGGCATCCCGGCCTTACGGCGGATATCATCTGAACATGGGACGGGAGACCTTTATGGTGCCGGTTGTCTGGGAGGATGGGTGGCCTGTCGTGAACCCCGGCGTCGGGCACGTGGACTGGCTGTGTCCTGTACCGGACCTGGAGGACTGGATCCCTCCGCAGCAGGACGAAGATGCCTTTACCTCTCCCGTATGGAATCACCTGGGGTGTCCGCAGGGCCTTGATCCGGTGACCATCGGGGAGAATACGCTGCGTATCCGCTGCATCGCGCCGCCGCTTGTGCCAGAGGGCGAGGAAAGCGAAATCGTAAAGGCCCATGCGCTCGGATTCCTGGGACGGCGGCAGCAGCATATGTCCTTTGAGGCACGGGTGAAGGTCAGCGTGCCGCCCGAGGAGGGTGTTTCCTGTGGCCTTGTGGTCCTGCAGAATGATTTTGCCTCATTGCGCATTGAACTGACGAGAAGGGAAAGCGGTGTGGAGGCACGGGCCGTGCAGGTCTGGAAGGACGGAAGGAATGGTCCGTTGGAGGAAGCGGTACTGGGCTTGTCAGCTGCCATGGAAACGGAAGAACTTGTGATTCGGGCCAGCGGGCAGTCCTTTGCGCTGATGCTGGGGGACTGGACAGTGGCTACCGCCGAAGGCGGTTTCATGGGCAGTGAAAGCTGCGGCGGTTTTGTAGGCGCCTATATCGGACTGTTTGCCTCCGGCAATGGTGAAGACAGGGAATGCGAAGCCGTGTTTACAGACTTTCACTATACAGGGATCCGATGATCGGATTCCTGTTTTTATATGGAAGAAAATGGAAAACAGGAGCATAAACTTTTCATAAAACGGGAGAAAAGCCCTGGAAGAACACGAAAAATGCAGAATATGCGTTGCGGACATGCAGGCGTCGCATTACAATGCATTTCGATCCAATGTTTGGGGAAAATGCGAAACATATCCATGGAAAGGGGATACAGAACATGAGTGTATATGCGCAGAAAGTATTGGAAGACCTGAAAGTCCGTTATGCTGATCAGCCTGAGTTTGTACAGGCGGCTACGGAGATTCTGAACACGCTGCAGCCGGTGATTGAAAAGCATCCCGAGTATGAGAAGGCGGGTCTTCTGGAACGCTATGTCGAGCCGGAACGCATTGTGATCTTCCGCGTACCGTGGGTGGATGACAGCGGAAAGGTACAGGTCAACCGCGGGTACCGAGTTCAGTTCAGCAGTGCCATCGGACCGTACAAGGGCGGACTGCGTCTGCATCCCTCCGTGAATCTGTCCATTATCAAGTTCCTGGGTCTGGAGCAGATCCTGAAGAATTCCCTGACGGGTCTCCCTATTGGCGGCGGCAAGGGCGGCTCTGACTTTGACCCCAAGGGCAAGAGCGACAACGAAGTCATGCATTTCTGCCAGAGCTTTATGACAGAGCTCTATCGTCATATCGGCAAGGATGTGGACGTGCCGGCCGGAGACATTGGCGTAGGTGCCCGTGAGATCGGCTATCTGTATGGTCAGTATAAGCGGATTACCGGACTGTATGAAGGCGTTCTGACCGGCAAAGGTCTGACCTACGGTGGTTCGCTGGCACGCAAGGAAGCAACCGGTTTCGGTCTGTGCTATTTCGCTGCGGCGATGCTCAAGGCCAATGGCATGGATGTGACCGGCAAGACGGTTGTGATTTCCGGCAGCGGCAATGTGGCGATATATGCCAATCAGAAGATTACGGAAATGGGCGGCAAGGTCGTGGCCATGAGCGATTCCAACGGCTATGTCTATGATCCCGACGGCATAAAGCTGGATGTGATCAAGGAGATCAAGGAAGTCCGTCGCGGCAGGATCCGCGAGTATGTGGATGCCGTGCCTACGGCTACCTATACCGAAGGCTGCAGCGGCATCTGGAGCATTCCCTGCGATATCGCGCTTCCCTGCGCTACGCAGAATGAGATTAATGAAGAATCCGCCAAGAAGCTGATTGCCAACGGTGTCAAGGCCGTGGCGGAAGGTGCGAACATGCCTTCTACGCTGGAAGCAACAGCTGCATTCCAGAAGGCGGGCGTGCTGTTTGGACCGGCCAAGGCGGCCAATGCCGGCGGTGTTGCCGTGTCCGCACTGGAAATGAGCCAGAACAGTCTGCGTCTGTCATGGACATTTGAAGAGGTGGACGAGCGCCTCAAGGGAATCATGAACGGTATCTTTGCCAAGGTGGATGCTGCGGCAAAGGAATATGCCACAGAGGGCGATTATGTGGCAGGCGCCAATATTGCGGGCTTCCTGAAGGTGGCCGATGCCATGATGGCACAGGGTGCTGTGTAAGCTTTGATGCAGAAACAAAAGCACGGGACGCGCCGTCCCGTGCTTTTTTGAATTCATTCCATCAGCACGGAGACATGGCAGAGACGCTTCTTCTGGCAGCGCGTGTGTTACATGTTTATGCCGCGGGAAAAAGAAATCCCCATCGGGAAAATCTGCTTGCGGAGAAAGCTTTTGCCCCGCTGTCAGGCCTATGCCTGTCATAAGCAGCATGGTCTGCCGTTCTGATGGAAGGGAAATTCGGCATGTCTCCCCTCTGTTCCATGTGCTGTCCCACAAAAAGTGAAAGCGTTTTTTACCGATAAGGGAGTGTGGCAGGAAAAATGAAAGATCCCGGGGCAGGGAACTCTTTTCTTGCCTGGCTTATTGTGGTAAACTCATCCGGCAGTCCTGACAGACTGCTACAGGAACATGTACGCGGTTTTCGCGTTGTAATAGGAGGAAGAAATCCATGAAAAAAATCGGTGTACTGACCAGCGGCGGCGACAGCCCGGGCATGAATGCGGCAGTTATGGCTATCGCCAAGAGTGCGGCCATGTATGGTATGCCGCTGGTAGGCATAAAGCGCGGGTATAACGGACTTCTGCGCAAGTCCACCAGCATCTATGACGATATGGAAGAGATGCACCTGGACACGGTGCTGGACATTGCGGACCGTCCCGGGACCTATCTGCGTACAGCGCGGTGCATGGAATTCATGGATCCCGCCTGGCGTGAGGTGGCCGCCAATACCCTGCGGGCCATGGACATTGATGGCCTTGTGGTTATCGGCGGTGACGGCTCCTTCCATGGTGCGGAATATCTGTGCAAGCTGGGCATTCACTGCATTGGCATCCCCGGTACCATTGACAATGACCTCCCCTATACGGAGATGACACTGGGCTATGATACGGCAGTGAATGTCTGTGTAAATGCCGTACGCGCCATTCGTGCCACCAGCCGCTCCCATGACCGTCCGGCTGTGGTAGAAGTCATGGGCCGTCACTGTGGCGATATCGCGCTGACAACAGCTGTTTCCACCGGTGCTGAGATTGTACTGGTACCGGAAGTGCCGTGGAGCGTGGAAGAGGTTGCCAAACGGCTGAACCAGCAGCTGGCCAAGGGAAACACCCGTGCCACAATTATTGTGGCGGAAGGTTGCTGGGAATCCATGGAACCCTTTGACATGTATACCTTCCTCAACAGTCATGGGAAGAAGTGCTATGAGGGTGAGCCCATCAGCGCCGTGCGTTTTGCATCGATTATGAAGCGCATGTGCAACATGGTGGAAGCGCGCGCTACGGTGATCGGCTATACACAGCGCGGTGCCGAGCCTACTGCCCGTGACAGTGCCTTTGCCTTTGAGGCGGGCAATCTGGCGGTACGCCTGCTGCGCGACGGCATCAGCAACCAGGTGATCGGCGTGCGCAATGGCAAGGTCTTCTATCAGTCCATCGATGAAGCGCTGCGCGCGGAGCGCGAGTTTAACCACGATCTGTATGACCTGGTCAATAGTCTGTAACGCTTCAGTGATTCCCGTACCCTTCGCGGGTACGGGTTTTTTAAAGGAGAGAACATGGAAAAACCGTACTTCTGTGTAGGGGAGATCCTGCGTCCCCAGGGTGTGCGGGGCGAGGCGAAAGTACGCCCGTTCGCGGCAAACCCGGAGGATTTTCTGCATTGGGATACGCTGTACCGGGAAGAAAAAGGGACATATCATGCGGTCGGTGCACGGTGCTCCCGGGTGCATGACGGTTTTGCGTATATTACTCTGGAGGACTGCAGGTCGCCGGAGGATGTGGAAAAGCATCGCGGAGAGAAGGTCTATATTGACAGGGCGCATGCAGCCAAGCTTGCGGAAGGCGAGGTATACATTCAGGACCTGATCGGCTGTGTGGCCATGGATGAAAACGGGGAAACGCTGGGAAAACTGAAGGATGTTCTGCAGAACGGGCCTGTGGATATCTATGTATTCTCATCACCCCGGGGTGAATGGATGGCGCCGGCGCTTCAGAAGGTGTTTCCCGTAACGGATGTGGAAAACCAGGTGCTTCATGTGGACCGTGAACGCCTTATGGAGGTTGCCGTCTTTGAAGATTGATATACTCACGATTTTTCCGGAAATGTTTGAAAGTGTTCTGCATGCCTCGATTCTTGGCCGGGCCCAGGAGAACGGTCTTCTGGAGGTCAGATGCACGGATATCCGACCCTTTTCGGCCATGAAGCACAAGAATACCGACGACTATCCTTTTGGCGGCGGTGCCGGGATGGTAATGATGGCTCAGCCTATCCATGATGCCATGCAGTCGGTTACGGGAGAAGGCTTTCAGGGAAAACGGATCTATCTTGGGCCCCGGGGACGGACGCTGACAACGGAGAAAGCGCGCGCCCTGTCCCGTGAAGACCATCTGGTGCTTCTGTGCGGGCATTACGAGGGCGTGGACCAGCGTGTGCTGGACATGTGCATTGATGAGGAAATCAGCATCGGGGATTATATTCTCACCGGCGGAGAACTGGCGGCAATGGTACTGGTGGACTGTGTATCCCGGTTTATCCCCGGAGTGCTGGGAAGCGCTGAAAGCCCGGAAGATGAGTCCTTCTCAGAAGGTCTTCTGGAGTATCCGCAGTATACGCGCCCAGCGGTCTGGGAGGGTATGAGCGTACCGGATGTACTGCTGAGCGGACATCATGCAAATATTCAGAAGTGGAGAAGGGAACAGAGCCTTCTGGTCACGCAGAGGATGCGTCCGGAACTTCTGGAAACAGCTCCTCTGAGTGAGAAGGACCGCATGTTTTTACGGGAGGCAGAGGCATGTTCCTGAGAAAATTTACCGTTATGATATTGCCGCTGGTGATGCTGGCGGCTTTATGCATCCTGATTCCCGCGATTTCGGCCTTTGGATTTTTTTCCTTTGTGCTCAAGGGACTGTGTCTGGGCGTGGCACTGGCGCTGCTTCTGCCGCTCTCGGGGGCGACGCGGCAAAGGGAACCGTTCGGCGTGCTTCTGTGGGTTCCGCTGCTGGTCATGATCCTGGTGGTGGTCTATCAGTACATGGCGCTTTCCGGTATAACGCTTCCTGTGCTGGCGCTTTTTGCAACCGAGGACAGTCAGGTGGTTCTCATTGAAAGCGCGTTTATCGGATTCATGGCTGCGACGTGCCTGCGTTGTATCGGTGCCTGATGCTCAGACAAAGCTGTCCGGTTGATTAAATGAAGGGACAAAGGCGGCATCGGCAGCGGTTGGTCCCTGATAAAAACCGGGGATGCCCAGGGTGAGCATATAGTCACG
Source organism: uncultured Eubacteriales bacterium (assembly GCA_902764915.1). GTDB lineage: Bacteria > Bacillota > Clostridia > Christensenellales > Aristaeellaceae > UBA2943. Next base: position 22,001 of record CACWXY010000024.1, read on the forward strand.
GACCCGATGGTATTCCCTTCGGGTGATGCGGCGGTTCAGACCCTGGGGCAGATCGCCGAAGGGTACATATTGCTGCATCAGACTGACAGGTGTTTCAGACGGCAGATGCTCGTGTATCCAGTCCAGAAGGCGCAGGCTTTCCGTGGTGCATCCGGGAAGGATCAGGTGGCGGATGAGAACGCCTTTCTGCATGATGGAATCGGCATCATAGACCGGAGACGGATGCTGGCGCACCATCTCCAGAATAGCCTGTGTGGCGACAGGAAAGTAATCGGGTGCTCCGGCACACAGACTGCTCATACGGGAAGAGTAATGCTTGAGATCCGGAAGATAGACATCGATGACGCCATCGAGAAGACGCAGGGTTTCCACGGATTCATAGCCGGAGGTATTCCATACAAGCGGAACCGGGGGTCGGTATAGTTCCAGCGCTTCCAGAATGGCATAGGTGTAGGGCGTAGCCGTGATGAAAGAAATGGTCTGCATGCCCATGTCCACGAGGCGGTGCATGGCATCCGCCAGTGCTTCCGGCGTAAAGATGCGGCCTTCGCCGCGGTGGGAGATGGCTCCGTTCTGGCAATAGAGGCACTGCAGTGTACAGCCGCTGAAAAAGACCGCACCGGTGCCGCGTGTGCCGGAAATGGGCGGCTCTTCCCACAGGTGCGGCGCAATACGCCCGATACGCATGACATCGGGAAGCCGGCAGAAGCCCTGACCGGATATGTCATCCCGAAGCGCATGACAGGCACGGGGGCAGAGAGAACAGGTGAACATGGAAACCTCCTGAAAGGGTGATGGGTATGTGGGAAAAATGGATACCGTCCCGTCCCTGCTGGTGCGGAAGCGGGATAAGCTATGCCCAGTGTCACAGAGAATGCGACAGGAGGCGGCGGCAGATGCGTCGGAGCGGCGCATGGGTGCCGTCCAGGAAACAGATCCGCACTGGCGCGCAGCTCAGAGGAATTCGGGAGAGTGCTGCCATCAATACCAGGGTACTGGATGCGGTTGCTGATGCGATTCGCCCGGGCATGGAACTGAGCGAGATCGATGCAATCGTATACAATACTACGGTGGCATGCGGGGCGCGCCCGGCACCGCTGCACTATGAAGGCTATCCATACAGTGTGTGCGTGTCCGTCAATGATCAGGTGTGCCACGGGTACCCGGCCAAAGGCCGGTTTCTTCGGGAAGGCGATATTGTGAATGTGGACTGTTCTACCGAATATAAGGGCTTTTTCTCGGATGCCTCCCGTATGTTTGAAATCGGGGCAGTTTCCCAGGATGCGCACCGGCTGGTTGTGCAGACGAAGGCCTGTCTTCTCAGGGCACTGGATGAAGTCAGACCGTGGAAGCCCATGGGTGAGATGAGCGCGGCGATTCACCGGCATGCGCTTGCCTGCGGCTACAGTGTGGTTACCCGCTATGGCGGGCATGGATGCGGCGTCAGATTTCACGAGGAACCGTTCATTGACTACGGATGGCGGGCAGAGGAAGGCATGCTTATGGTTCCCGGCATGACCTTTACCATTGAGCCGATGATCAATCAAGGCGCGTCAGACCTGAGGGAAACAGAATGGGAAGTCTATACCAGGGACGGGTCCCTGTCTGCCCAGTGGGAGGTTCAGGTGCTGGTAACGGAAGACGGGCATGAAGTGATTGCGCGATGAGTCTCAGCCATTTTTCCGGGCAGCGGCCTCATCATAGGCATTCATTTTCTGAATCTCCTCGAGAAACTCCGGTGTCAGCTCGCGTTTTTCCGTGCTTTTTTTGGATGAGGAAGGTGTCGCCTTCCTTTTTTGCTTGTCTGTCTTGGGCAGGACAGGACGCAGGGATCGCGGCAGGATCACCTGCTTTTTCTTTCCGAGCCTGTCACGGATCATGTCAAGCGTGTCCGGAAAACTGTACGGTGTGCAGGGGAGTGGAAGACGCAGAAGATAGGAAGGCGCGTAAAAGAGAATTGTGGATTTTTCACTCCATACCTGAACACGTCTGATTTCGTTCCAGCTGATTTTTCTCTCCTCCACACAGGGAATGGCCTCCTCGCCTTCCTTTTTTACATTCTGCAGCATTTTCGGGCTTTTCCCCCGAAGCAGGAGGGAAAGTGCAGTGGGCGATGGCACAAAGGTGGCAATATGAATGCCCCGGCTGTCGACCGTACAGTCAAGGAGTTCATTTCCCCGAAGCAGAAGGAACAGTCCTATGAGAAGGCACAGCAGCAGAAACAGAAGCCCCAGGGTCTGCATGAACCCGCTGCGAAGCAGCGCTTCAATGCCGTACAGTCCTCCGCCGATTCCTTCCGTAATCAGGGCGAGGAGCAGGACCAGCAGAAAAACCGGGATCAGAAGACGAAGAAAACGGTTCCAGGAGAACCAGTCACCCAGCGGGTGGCGGAGAATGGACCAGCGCAGATGTGCGGAGGAAGCGCTGAGCTTTTCGCCGCAGTGGGGGCAGCTTTCGCCCGCAGGCACATCCTTTTTGCAGTGCTTGCAGTAATAGGTGACAGCCAAGGGCTCATCTCCTTTCCAAGGCTACAGATAGCGTCCTGTCAGACTTTCCGGACAGGACCGCAGGTCCTCGACCGTACCGCAGGCGACAACCCGGCCGCCTTCCTCGCCGCCCCCGGGACCCATGTCTATAAGATAATCACAGGAGCGGATGATGTCCAGGTCATGCTCAATGATGATAACGGTGGCACCAAGGGCAATGAGATGGCGGAACACCTGCAGCAGCGTCTTCACATCCAGAGGATGCAGCCCAATACTGGGCTCATCAAACACATACACAGTGTCTTCCTGGGCACGTCCCATTTCACTGGCCAGCTTCAGACGCTGTGCTTCGCCGCCGGACAGGCGTGGTGTCTCTTCTCCCAGTGTCAAATATCCAAGCCCCAGGTCATGGAGTACCTGCAGGCGTTTACAGACAAGGGGAAGGTCTGACAGTGCTTCCAGCGCTTCGTCCACGCTCATGCTCATGATGTCAGGCATGGTATACCCCTTTGTCTGTCCTTTGCCAGGGCGGTAGATGAGACTGGCTTCTCTGCCATAGCGCGTGCCGCGGCAATCAGGACAGGGAATGTCTACATCCGGCAGGAACTGTACATCCAGGCTGATTATGCCCGTACCGTCGCATGCGGGACAGCGCAGTGCACCGGTATTATAGGAAAAATCCCCGGCCTTGCGGCCTCTTTCCCTGGCATCCCTGGTACGGGCAAACACCTTGCGCAGTTCATCATGCACATCCGCATAGGTGGCAACGGTGGAACGTACGTTAATACCGATGGGCGTTGCGTCAATGAGCTTGACCTGCCGGATGCCCTCAGCGGTGATCTCGCGCACATGTGCGGGATATTTCTTTCCGTTCACAAGCGCTTCCAGCGCCGGTATCAGGCTTTCCAGAATCAGCGTAGTTTTCCCGGATCCGGACACGCCGGTAACGCCAATCATGCGTCCCTTGGGAAAATCAACGGAAAGCGGCCTGACGGTGTGAACAGCGCCTGTTGCAAGATGAATACGCCCCAAGGAAAAGAGACTTTCTGGCGCTACCAGGCTCTTTGCCGCAGCGCTGTGCGTGCCGGCGAGAAAGGGACCGATCCGGGAAGACGGGTTTTGCTGGACTTGAGCGATTGTGCCCTCGCAAAGGATTTCCCCGCCGTTTCGACCTGCGTCCGGTCCGAGCTCAATCATCCAGTCTGCTTCCCGCAGCACCTGCGTGTCATGATCCACAAGAAGAATGGAGTTTCCGTCCTGCATCAGGTCATTCATTACGCCGATGAGCCCCTCCAGATTGGAGGGATGGAGGCCGATGGAAGGCTCATCCAGGACATAAAGAACGCCGGTGGTTCGGTTGCGTACAGCACGTGCCAGCTGCATACGCTGCCGCTCCCCCGTGGAGAGTGTGGAGGAAGCACGATCCAGGGACAGATATCCCAGCCCCAGGTCCATGAGTCGCCTTGCGGCGGACTGAAAGGATTCCACAATACTTTCAGCCATAGGCTGAAGTGCAGCAGGAAGGGAAGCCGGAACGTTATGGGTCCATGTCATGAGCTGGGACAGCGTCATGGCGGTGGCTTCATCCAGCCCGATCCCGCAGAGCTTTGGCGCGCGTGCACGGGCACTCAGCCGCGTGCCGTGACAGTCCGGGCATACATCCTGGCGCAGGAATTTCTCCACTCGCTTCATGCCTTTTTCGTCCTTAACGTGCGAAAGCGCGTTCTGAACGGTATAGATCGCATTAAAGTAGGTAAAGTTCATATCCCCGGCTTCGCCGGTGGTCTTATTCTGATAGACAATATTGCGCTTTTCGCTGGGCCCGTGAAAAACGATCTCTCGTTCCTTTTCCGTAAGCTCCCGGAAGGGGACATCCGTGCGCACACCCATGTCCCGTGCGATATCCTTCATCAGCGACCACATGAGGGTCTGCCACGGTGCGACAGCTCCCTCATCAATGGAGAGGGACTCGTCGGGCACCAGTGTGTTCTCATCCACTGTCCGCACCACCCCGGTCCCCTCACATGTCGGACAGGCACCAGTGCTGTTAAAAGCGAGCTCCTCGGCGCCGGGTGCAAAAAAGGTTGCGCCGCATACGGGACAGACCAGCGGCTGACCGGCAGCCACGGCAAGGGAAGGCTCCATGGCATGGCCATTGGGGCAGACATGAGAGGCAAGGCGCGAGAACATCAGACGCAGAGAATTGAGCAGTTCGCTTCCTGTGCCGAATGTGGAGCGGATGCCCGGAACACTGGGACGCTGGTGAAGGGCCAGCGCGGCCGGCACATACCGGATATCATCCACATCCGCTTTTGCGGCCTGCGTCATGCGCCGTCTTGTATAGGTGGACAGTGACTCCAGGTATCGGCGGGAGCCTTCCGCGTAGACAACCCCCAGTGCCAGGGAGGACTTGCCGGAGCCGGAGACGCCGGCAAAGGCCGTAATTTTCCCAAGGGGAATATCCACGGAGATATTTTTCAGGTTATGAACACGAGCACCTCGGACCTGAATATGGTCAGGCGGTGAAAAAGGGGCGGACATGAGTGTACCTCCGGTCATGCAGTTTCAGAGATAAGGATACCACACAATAGGTGGGTTCGGCAGTGAAATACAAAAATATCCCCTGCCGCGCAGGGGATAGGGTCAGAGCACTTTCTGCAGGAAGGAGACCAGCCGAGGACTTTCCGGGTGATCAAACAGTTCATGACTGGGTTTGTCTTCTTCCACATGTCCGTCCGAGAGAAACAGCGTCCGGCTGGAGACCTCTCTGGCAAAACGCATTTCATGGGTGACCACAATCATGGTCATGCCCTCATGAGCCAGTTCTTTCATGACATCCAGCACTTCTCCGATCATTTCAGGGTCCAAGGCGCTGGTGGGCTCATCAAAGAGCATTACCTCGGGGTTCATCATAAGGGCGCGTACAATGGCGATGCGCTGCTTCTGTCCGCCAGAAAGCTCGGAGGGATAGCTGTGGACTTTCTCCTCAAGCCCGACACGCCGGAGAAGCGTTATGGCCTTGTCTTCGGCCTCTTCCTTTGACATTTTCTTTAGCTTCACCGGTGCGGCTGTCAGGTTTTTGATCACATTCATGTTATTGAACAGGTTGAACTGCTGGAAGACCATCCCCATTTTTTCTCGGTGGCGGTTGATATCGATATGCTTGTCGCAGATATTCACACCGTCTACGAGAATCTGTCCGCTGGTGGGCTGTTCCATCAGATTCAGACAGCGCAGAAACGTGGACTTTCCGCCGCCGGAAGGCCCGATGACCGATACCACCTCATGCTCGCGGAAGTCAATGGAAATATCGTCCAGAACGGTGAGTTTCTCAAAACGCTTGGTGAGGTGCTTTACCTGGATGATGGTGCGTCTTTCTTCATTATGCCCTGCGTCCATGCGCCATCCTCCTCTCTGTATAGGCTACAAGCTTGCTGAAGATAAAGGTCATGATAAAGTAAATGATGGCAGCGACGAACAGACATTCCAGGGTATTGTATGTCTTGGCCTTTACGCCATTGGTGCGGTACATAAGGTCTGCGATGCCGATGACGGATACAACAGAGGATTCCTTGATGACGGTGACGAACTCATTGCCCAGTGCCGGCAGGATATTGCGTATGGCCTGGGGCAGAACAACCATGGTCATTCCTTGTTTTTTGCTCAGTCCCAGGCATCGCGCAGCTTCCATCTGCCCGCTGTCTACGGCCTGAATGCCGGAGCGAATGACTTCAGCCACATAGGCACAGCTGTTCAGGCTCATGGCGACAATGCCTGCCATGAACCGTGAAAAGTCCGGGATAAAGGAAACCTCGGGAAAGGTAACTCCAATCATGGGAAGACCATAGAAAATAAACATGAGCTGTACCATCAGCGGGGTGCCGCGGAAGAACTCAATATAAGCGGTTGCCAGCCAGCGCAGGGGATGGATCTGACTCATGCGGGCCAGTGCCATCAGAGCGCCGAGAACCGTGCCGATCAGTACCGCGGAAGCGGAAATGATCAGGGTATTGCGGACACCTTCGGTAAAGAAATTACCGTAATTGACGATCAACTTTTCAACGGTTTTGAAGAAAGGCATACGAAACCTCCGGACAGAGAATCAGGACGCAACCGAAAATCCTCACATGCATCGGCATGTGAGGATGAAAGCGCAAGGACAGATGTTACTCGCCGGTTTCTCCGCTGGCAGCAACGGCCGCGTCATAGGCTTCCTGATAGGAGCCATCCTCAACCACGCGGTCAATGACTTCGTTAATCGCAGCGAGAAGATCGTCAGAGCCCTTTTTCAGAACAGCTGCCTTGCCAAAGCTTGCTTCCTCAGCGGTGAAGGTAAACTCGGCGGCTTCCAGAGCGCCTTCGCTGGAGGCGATCATGGCCTCGCCCACTGCCTGGTCAACTACGAAACCGGCAATGTTGCCGTTGATGGTTTCCAGACCGAGCTCGGGATAGGTGGGCAGTTCAAACAGTTCGCTGTCGGGCAGGGCTTTTTCCACCAGCTGAGACTGGATGGTGCCAAGCTGAGCACCGACACGCTTGCCGGCCAGAGAAGCCTTGTCAGCATATGTCTTGGCGTTGCCGGACTTGACAATGAGCAGCTGATTGCTCAGCTCGTACTGATTGGAGAAGTCAATGACTTCCGCACGTTCGGGGGTTACGGTAAAGGCGGCAAGGCCCATATCGATCTGACCGGCGGCTACGGCGGGGATAATGCCGTCAAAAGCCATATCGTTCATTTCAAGGGTAACGCCCAGGGCGTCAGCGATCTGCTGCGCCAGCCAGATATCGCATCCGGCAAAGTTGGCGTCATCATCCAGGTATTCATAGGGCGGATAGGTGGCTTCCGTGCCGACAACGATTTTTCCGGCGGCCTGCACCTTTTCCAAAGCGGTTTCTGCGCAGGCAGAAGCAACACAAAGCATCATGATGGCCACGAGCAGGGCCAGTACACGAGACGGGAATTTCATATGGTTTCCTCCTCTGTTCCATGTTTCCTGCATATCTATACAGGCACGTGCATTATTATACACTGCCGTCATCTTGCGTCAAGTAAAGATCCAAAGAAGAAATGGCATTTATAAGGAAGAAAACGCATGCCGACGCATACTGAAATGCATATGATGCATATATATGCATATAATTGTTCCATGATTCCGTGCAGAGTCGGGGATGGCGGACTTTCCATGGATTCCGCTCCGGGCATGCGCTGCGGCGAATGTATGTTTTTCGTTTGTATTTTCTTTCCAGTGCGTTGACAGCCTGTCACAAACTCCGTATGATTTTCCGCGTCTGGATAAGACCGGACAGGAATAGAGGCGCAGCCGACAGGAGTACCGCCTGGGAGCCCCGGCCAGGGCTATGAGTGGGCGAAAAAGGGAAGGCTGCCGAAATGCGGGCAGGGCCGATGGACCGCGTTGGGCATGGGGAGAATATCTCCATGACTGTCATGGCAAAGCCATGGAGTGCTATTTCCGAAAAGACGCTTGTGCTGACGGAGTAGCCCCGGGCTGAACTCCGTTTTTTTGTTATTCTATCTGTATGAGGAGGCACACAACATGAAGCAACTGATTTCTCTTTTTCTCTGTCTTGCCGTGGCTTTGACAGCCGTTTCTGTCTGTGCGGAAGGTGTTCTGCGCGTGGGCATGGAATGCGGTTATGCGCCGTATAACTGGCACCAGCTTGCGGAGACGGAGTTTACCGCTCCGATCTCTGATGGCAGTGGATTTGCAGACGGCTACGATGTGCAGATCGCGCGGCGCATTGCCGATGCGCTGGACATGGAGCTGTCCATTGTAAAGACTGAGTGGGACGGTCTGCCCATGAGTCTGATGAGCGGAAACATTGACCTGATTATTGCCGGCATGAGCCCGACCCAGGAACGCAGGATGACCATCGATTTTACCGACAACTATTATCAGAGTGAACTGGTGGTTGTGGTACGCAAGGATGGAGCGTATGCGGAAGCGAAGGAACTGGCTGACCTGAACGGGGCGACCATTGTCGCACAGCTCAACACCTTCCACGATACGGTTGTCGAGCAGATCCCGGGTGTCCGGCACGGCATGCCCATGGAAACCTTCCCTGCCATGATTGTTGCCCTTCGCAGCGGCGCGATTGACGGCTATATTGCCGAGCGTCCCGGAGCAGAGGCGGATGTCATGGCCAATCCGGAACTGACTTATATCCAGTTCGAGGAAGGCAAAGGGTTTGAGGCTTCTGAGGATGACACCGCCATTGCCGTGGGTCTGGTGTATGGAAGTCCTTACAAGGATAAGATCAATGAGGTGCTTGCGGGGATCAGTGAGGACGAACGTGTGCAGATCATGATGGACGCGACCGAACGTCAGCCCCTGGTGACCGAGTAAGATAAGGAACTGTGCGGGCAGGTCTCCCTCCGGTGGCTTGCCCGTCTTTTCGTTGGGAAAGTGAGGGGAACACGTCGATATGCCGGCGAATATTCCAACCACCTTTTTTGCATGGGTCTCGTTTCTTCTGGACAAGTACGGAGAACTGTTCCTGCGCGGCACGGGTGTAACCATGCTGGTTGCGCTGACGGGCACGGTACTGGGCTTTCTCATTGGCCTTCTGGTGGCCATCGTACGTACGATACCGCTTCCCAGGGGAGTGTGGTACCGGAAGCTGCCCATGCGGATCGTTTTTTTCCTTCTCAATGTCTATATTGAGGTATTCCGGGGAACCCCCATGATTGTGCAGAGCATGGTCATCTACTATGGTGCCATGCAGATCGGGTTTCGCATGCCAGTGCTCGGTGCGGCGATTTTCATCGTTTCCATCAATACGGGTGCTTATATGGCGGAGATTATCCGCGGCGGCATTATCAGCGTGGATGTGGGACAGAAGGAAGCCTGTACGGCGATCGGCATGACGCACTGGCAGGCCATGACACATGTGATTCTTCCCCAGGCAGTGCGCAATATCATGCCGTCCATCGGCAATGAGTTCGTGGTCAATATCAAGGACTCGTCCGTGCTGAACGTGATTTCCGTGGGTGAACTCTTCTTCATGAGCAAGTCAGCGGCTGGCGCGTATCTGCGCTACTTTGAGGTATTCTTTATTACCGCCTGCATTTATCTGATCCTGACGTTCAGCGTGACACGCCTTCTGCGGCTTCTTGAAAAGAAGATGGACGGCAGCCGCAATTATACCATTTACGGCTCGCAGTCGGACAGTCAGAGCAGTATCCGCGTACAAGAGACAGAGGAGGCGGAGTAAGCATGGAAAACATTCTGGAAATCCGTCATCTGGTGAAGCACTTCGGGGATCATGAGGTGCTGCGGGATATAAGCTTTGCAGTACAGAAGGGCGAAGTCATCTGCATTATTGGGTCCTCCGGTTCGGGAAAGAGTACACTGCTGCGGTGCATGAATTTTCTGGAACAGCCCACTGGGGGTGAGATCCTCTATCACGGAAAGAATGCGGAGACAGAGTGGAAGCGGACACTCTATCACAGCAAGGTGGGCATGGTATTTCAGTCCTTTAATCTGTTTGGAAACAAAAACGTACTGGAAAACTGTGTACTGGGGCAGATGCAGGTGCTGAAGATCGAACGCAGGGAAGCGGAGGCACGGGCTGTTGCGTACCTGGAGAAAGTGGGCATGGGTGCCTACCGTCTTGCACGGCCCAGTCAGCTCTCCGGCGGACAGAAACAGCGCGTGGCGATTGCAAGGGCACTTTGCATGGAGCCGGAAGTGCTGCTTTTTGATGAGCCGACCAGTGCCCTGGATCCGGAAATGGTAGGAGAAGTGCTGGGGGTTATGCAGGACCTGGCAAGAGGCGGTATGACCATGCTGATTGTCACCCATGAAATGAGCTTTGCCAGGGATGTGGCCAGCCGTGTTCTTTTCATGGATGGTGGCGTGATCCTGGAAGACGCCAGTCCCTCCACGCTCTTTTCCCATCCCTCACAGCCGCGCACGCAGGAATTCCTGCGCCGTGTGCTGGCACGACAGCTGTAAAGGTGCTAGGATGCAGAAAAGGGGGAAAGAAAGATGTATCGGCATTCCAAACTGTACAGTATTATCAGTTATATTACCTGGGTAGGCTGGGTGGCAGCACTGATTCTGCGGGATGAGGAGGATACTCTGGTTCGTCGACATCTCAATCAGGCACTGGCGATAAACTGCATGGCATCGGTAGGGGCTTATATCACGCGCCGTATTGGAATTCTCAGCGTGTTTGGAGAGCTTCTGAATGCGGTCAGTTTTTTTCTGATGATCCTGGGGATCGTTCGGGCGGCGAAAGGCAGTGAGAAGCCCCTGCCAGTGATTGGAAACTTTACATTGATTCAGTGAAAAGCAAAGGCGCAGACATCGAGGAATCGGTGTCTGCGCCTTTGTTTCATGATAAAGACAGTTGCGAAAGCCGGCGGAGGGCTTCCTTGATTTCTTCCATGGGGCGCGTGAGTGCCAGACGAATATGACCCTCCCCGCCTGATCCGAAAAGGTGACCAGGGGAAACCAGTACATGTGCTTCTTTCAGGGCTTTTTCGCAGAAAGCGGCGCTGGAAAGACCGGAAGATGAGATATCCGGGAACAGATAGAAAGTGCCCTGGGGACGGCAGAGCGTCATATAGGGAATGTCGTGGCAGAGCGCTTCTGTTTCAAACATGCGACGGCGGTATTCCCCGATTACAGTCTGTGCGAGCTCGTCTCTGTGCCGGAGCGCTTCAATGGCAGCGCGCTGCGAAACAGAAGGCGCGGTATAGATCATGGCGCCATTGATGGTCTGCACTACCTGACGGATTGCGGGCGGGGCGATGAGAACGCCTACGCGCCAGCCGGTCATCATGAAGTTCTTGGAAAAACTGTTGAGTGTAATTACTCTCTCCTTTATGTCCGGCAGGGTGCGGAGCGGTGTAAAAACGCCGTCAAAGAGATAACGGGTATAGATTTCGTCCGCAATAAGGAGCAGATCATGGGCGATGGCGATATCCGCTACTTTTTTCAGCGTATCCAGAGAGTAAGCGCAGCCTGTGGGGTTATTTGGCGTGTTGAGAATAATCGCCTTGGTTTTTCTGGAGACAGCGGCGCGAAGATCGGACTCCGGAATCTGCCAGCCGTTTTCCTGGCATGTGGGCAGTTCCACGCATACGCCTCCTGCCAGTTCGATCTGCTGTCTGTATACTGAAAAATAGGGAGAGGGTACAATGACCTCGTCCCCTGGATTCAGTATCGCCATGCATACCAGTGCCATTCCCAGACAGGATGAGGCAGTGATCAGGATTTCATCAGGGGAAAGCGTCTGATGAAAATCCTCCTGCCATGCCTGTATGACGGCATCAATCAGCTGCGGATCGCCCTGGGGAAAGCCGTAGCGTGTATAGCCTGCATGCGCATCCCGCATGGCGGCATCAATAATGCGCCCGTCGGTGATGAAATCCGTGTCCCCGATGGACAGATCAATCAGGTCCGGAATGCTTTTGACGGCATCCGCGTTCAGAGACAGTCCTGCGGAAAGATTCTGAAAGCGTCTGGCAATATAGTTCATGAAAGACCTCCTGTGAGAGTGGGAATAACAGTGGAGCCGTTGGGGATGATATACGCTTTTTTCCCAGTTATGTCCGCTGCCTGCAGCAGGGTTTCCATATCGGCATAGGCTTCGATTCCCATAGGTGCTACTACCTCGGGAGGAATGGATGTGAGCATCATGATCCGATAGCGCTGGGCCTGCTCACAGTTGAGAAGAAAGATATAGCCGGGAATTGTAAATCCGTTTCGGAGCTTATCTTCAAAGGTTCCGTCCTGCAAAGGTCCGATCCAGTCAAAGTACTCGGCCGGTCCGCCGCCGTCCCGGGCTTCAATAAGGAGGATCAGCGTTCCGCCCTGTTTCAGTCCGCTTTCCACATTGTCAATGGTTTTTGTGCCCTGATACAGGGACATATCCTTGGGATACCCTCCGCAGGAGGCAATGATCACGTCTGCTTTTTCGCGAATGGGCACCTGATAGATCTCGTCTGCGCGACGGCAGGCTTTCTCCCAGCTGAGAAACCGGTGGCCGGCGTAGATTTCAGCCAGACGCATCTGCGGGTTCATGACAAGGCTGATGACAAACAGATCCGGGACCAGGGCAGCTGCTTCACACATGTCTTCATGAAGCGGATTGTTCTTTGTAACGGCGTTTCCGATCAGCGGATTGGAACGGAAAACATGCGGATCCAGGGCAAAAGCGTGATTATGACAGATGGTCTGCATACTGCTGACACCAGGAAGAATACTCTTGCGTCCGCCGCCGTATCCCGCCATGACGTGCTGTGTGGCGGCACCCAGCGCAATAACATGATCTGCATGCGCTACATCCGGATGAATGCAGACCCGTGTGCCATGGGGTGTCGTGCCGATATCCACCAGGTCATCAGAGAGACAGTCATGATTGACGACACGGAAGCGGTCATATACCCGGTCCGTGACCAGCGTCCGCAGATCCTCCTCACTTCCCGGAAGGTGTGTGCCGTTGGCGATGACAAGCGTGAGATCGCTTTCGCGGATACCGCATTCATCGCACAGATAATCCGTGAGATGCGGGACTACCAGGTCCTGCCGCATCCAGTAGCGCGTCATGTCGGAGATAATCAGCGCCACGGTCTCCCCGGAATGTATTGTTTCGGTGAGGGGACGCGTGCCGATGGGATGCCGGAGCGCCTGCAGGAGCCCCGACCGGATATCTTCCATGGCGGGTGTATCGTGCCCGGTCAGAACATCGAGCACCTGTTCATCCGGCAGCGAAAAGGAAACGGAGGAGGAGCCGTAGGGAAAGGTAAAGTGTGACAAGACTATCATCCTTCCAATGGGGATTGCTGGCATTATAGCGAAAAAAAGCAGGCTGTGACAGGGGAAAAACAAAAAAACAGGCAGCCAGGCTATCCTGGCTGTCTGCTGGTTACAATGCTGCGAGAGCATACTGGCACTGGTTCATTCGGCGGCATCCGCGTCTGTCGGCGTTACATAGGAATCATAGGATTCATGAATATCCACGTCCACATAACGACCGTCTCTGGGAGCTGCGGCCTTCATCAATGTCCGGATCGATTTGGCAATACGGCCCTGTTTGCCGATTACCCTGCCCATATCCTCCTGTGCGACTTCCAGCTCATAGAGGACGGCTTCCGATCCTTCCGTTGTACGGACCGTGACCTGCTCCGGATGCTCCACCAAGGACTTCGCCAGAAAGGTGAGTAGTTCTTGCATGGAACGTTCCTTTCCACCTGAAAAACAGGCTTATATGAAGACCTTACTTTTCGATGGCACCGGTCTTCTTGAGCAGAACACGGACGGTCTCGGTGGGCTGTGCGCCGACGCTCAGCCAGTGCTGGGCACGATCGGCCTTGATATTGATCTCAGCAGGATTGGTCATGGGATTGTAGTAGCCGAGTTCCTCAATGAAACGGCCATCACGGGGGAACCGCTCATCAGCGACGACCACACGATAGAAGGGCTTTTTCTTCATACCCATTCTCTTCAGACGAATTTTGACTGCCATGGAAATTTCCTCCTTCAATTCTTTACAGCAAAGTGTGAAAGACCTTGTCTATATGGGAACCGCACATGTGCGGAAACCAGCTTATCCTTTGCGCTTGCGCATCATACGCATCATCTGCCGGCGGGAACCGGGGGAAGTCATCTGACGTGTCATCTCCCGTGCCTGTTCAAAGCGCGACAGAAGCTGATTGACTTCCTGGACGGTCGTACCGGAGCCCCGGGCAATGCGCTTGCGGCGGGAACCGTTTAAGATATGTGGATTGCGCCGCTCCTGAGGCGTCATGGCCCGAATAATGGCTTCAGGCTTTTTCATGGCATCCTCGTCCACGTCCACATCGCCCAGGTTGACACCGGGGAGCTTGTCGAGCATGGAGCGGATCCCGCCCATCTTCTTCATGTTCTGCATCTGTGAGAGGAAGTCCTCCAGGTTCAGCTGACCTTTGGCGATCCGCTGCGTCATGGTCTCGGCTTCTTCCTCGCTGAAGATATCGGCGCTCTGTTCGATCAGGGTCAGCATGTCACCCATGCCGAGAATTCGGCTGGCCATGCGATCCGGATAGAAAGGCTCGATCTCAGTCAGCTTCTCGCCGATACCGGAGAACTTGATAGGCTTGCCTGTGACAGCGCGTACGGAGAGCGCGGCACCGCCGCGGGTATCACCGTCAAGCTTGGTGAGAATAACGCCGTCCAGAGCGAGTTTTTCATTGAATGTGTTGGCCACATTGACGGCATCCTGACCGGTCATGGCGTCGACGACCAGAAGAATCTCCTGGGGGTGAACTGTGTCCCGGATGCGTGCCAGCTCGTCCATGAGCTCTACATCAATGTGCAGACGGCCGGCGGTATCAATGATCAGAACGTCGCGACCGTAATAGCGTGCCTGCTCAACAGCCTCCTGTGCTGTCTTTACAGGATCCTGCGTGCCCTTTTCATAGACCATGGCACCGACCTGCTGACCGACGACCTGCAGCTGTTTGATGGCGGCGGGCCGATAAATGTCGCAGGCGGCCAGCATGGGCTTTTTCCCCTGCTTGATCAGATAGCCTGCCAGCTTGGCGGCCATGGTGGTCTTGCCGGCACCCTGAAGACCGCAGAGCATGTAGATGGTGGGCACCGAAGAAGACCAGGTCAGCTTGGAAATGGTGCCGCCCATAAGCTCGGTCATCTCTTCCTGCACAACCTTGATGACCTGCTGGGCGGGAGTAAGGGAAGCAAGTACTTCCTGCCCGACGCATTTCTCGGTGACCCGCTTGATGAAATCCTTGGCAACGGCATAGTTGACATCTGCTTCAAGCAGTGCCATGCGGACTTCCCGCATGCTCTCCTTGACATCGGACTCGGAAAGCTTGCCCTTGCCGGACAGATTCTTGAATGCCTGTTGAATCTTTCCCGTTAAGCCCTCAAAGGCCATGTTCGTCCTCCTGGTTCAGTCGGATGAGTTGATCCAGTGTATCAAGCGCGAGAGAGGAATTCTTCTCTACCAGCGCTTTGCGGCAGGCAAGAAGACCGTTCTGCATGATGCGGAACCGGGAAGCAAGGGACAGCTTTTCCTCCAGCTCAAAGAGCTTGTCGGAGGTCCGGCGGATCAGGTCGTGTACGCCCTGACGGCTGGTGCCCAGTTCCTGGGCGATCTCACCCAGACTCAGATCTTCCTCGCAGTGCATGGAAAGCACCTGACGCTGCTTGTCGGTCAGAAGACCGCCGTAGAAAGCCATGAGCCATGCCAGCTCGACTTTCTTTTCCATGCTTTCGTGTTCCATATGGATCACCTGCCTGTCGAGTATTTTTACTTGACGGCGGAATGATACAGGGAAACCGGTTTTCTGTCAAGGGGAAATTGAAAAATAGGGCGGACTTTTTCCGGCATAACTTATAGATCAATATGAATAGACGAAAAACAGAAGAGAACAAGAGCGTTTTCCATGGCACTTTGGCGGTGAGCCACGGATTAAGGCTTGCAAGAGGGACCGTGTCCCTTTATACTGCTATGTTGTGCAGTCTGCACGGGAAATAAAGGAGTTTGTATGCTGAATTTTGTAAAAAATCTGCTCGGCGGCAGTAACGAATCTGTCCTGCGCAAGCTGGAAAAGACCGTAAAGAACGTCGATGCACTGGAAGATACGTATAAGCGCCTGTCTGATGAGGCGCTGAAGGCGAAGACCGAGGAATTCCGGCAGCGTCTGAAGAACGGGGAAACGGAGGATGACATCCTTCCGGATGCCTTTGCGACTATCCGTGAGGCGGACGCGCGTGTTCTGGGCATGCGCCCCTATCATGTGCAGGTCCTGGGCGGACTGGTTCTGCATATGGGAAAGATTTCAGAGATGAAGACCGGTGAAGGCAAGACGCTCGTGGCCACGCTTCCGGCTTATCTCAATGCGCTGTCCGGTAAGGGTGTGCATATCGTCACTGTCAATGATTATCTGGCCCGCCGTGACTCGGAATGGATGGGCAAAGCCTTCCGTTTCCTGGGCCTGAGCGTGGGATTGATTGTTCATGATCTGAACAATGATGAACGCAGGGCCGCCTATGCCTGCGATATTACCTACGGCACCAACAATGAGTTCGGGTTTGATTATCTGCGGGATAACATGGCGGTGACCCGCAAGGATCTGATGCAGCGCGGCTTCCATTACGCTATCGTGGACGAGGTGGACTCGATTCTGATTGACGAGGCGCGCACCCCGCTGATCATTTCCGGCCAGGGTGCCAAATCGACGGAGCTTTATCAGAAGGTGGATATGGTAGTCAGTGCGCTGAGGCGCGATGAGCACTATACCGTAGATGAAAAGAAAAAGACCGTGGCGCTTACCGATGAGGGTGCCCAGCGGGTGGAGCACGCCTTTGGAGTGGCGAATATCAATGATGCGGAAAATGCGGAACTGAATCACCATGTGCACTGCGCGCTGCGGGCACACGCGCTGATGAAGCGGGATGTGGACTATGTGGTGCAGAACGGGCAGGTCGTGATCGTGGACGAGTTCACGGGACGACTGATGATCGGTCGGCGCTACTCGGAAGGACTGCACCAGGCGATTGAAGCCAAGGAGCATGTGAAGGTGGAGCGGGAAAGCCAGACGCTGGCCACGATTACCTTCCAGAACTATTTCCGCATGTATGAAAAGCTTGCCGGCATGACAGGCACAGCCAAGACGGAGGAAGACGAGTTCGAGGCCATCTATAACCTGGACGTGGTGGAGGTGCCGACCAATCGGCCCAATATCCGCAAGGATCTGGATGATATGGTCTATAAGAACACGCGGGCCAAGTTTAACGCTGTGCTGGATTCGATTGAAAAGCATCACGCGAACGGTCAGCCAGTACTGGTGGGTACAGTATCCGTGGAAAACAGTGAAAAGCTCTCTTCCATGCTGGCGCGGCGCGGGATTGAGCATGAGGTGCTCAATGCCAAGAACCATGCGCGCGAAGCGGAGATTGTCGCGCAGGCCGGTCGCTATGGACGGGTGACTATTGCCACCAACATGGCTGGCCGCGGCACGGATATTCTCCTGGGCGGCAACCCGGACTATATGGCCCGGCAGGAGATGCGGCGGCAGGAGATGGATCCGGAACTGATTGAGCAGGCAACAGGGCATGCGGATACCGACGATGAGGCGATTCTGGCAGCGCGGGAAACCTATCAGACACTTTATGCACAGTTCAAGAAGGAAACTGACCGGGAGCATGAGCAGGTACTGAAGACAGGCGGACTGCATATTATCGGTACGGAGCGGCATGAATCCAGACGTATCGATAATCAGCTGCGCGGACGTGCCGGACGACAGGGCGATCCCGGATCGACACAGTTCTTTATCTCTCTGGAGGACGACCTTATGCGTCTGTTCGGCTCTGAGCGTGTAGGCGCCATGGTCGACAGACTGGGACTCTCAGAGGATGAACCTATTACGGCCGGTATTCTGACCAAGCAGATCGAAGGCGCGCAGAAACGTCTGGAAGGCCGCAACTTTGAGATTCGCAAGAATGTTCTGGAATATGACAATGTCATGAACCGGCAGAGAGAGGTTATCTATGGCCAGAGACGGCGTGTGCTGATGGGTGAGAATGTCCGGGATGCAATTCTGGGCATGCAGGACCGTCTGGTGGACTTTGCTGTCGGCCGCTATTGTGTGGGCGATGACAGTGCGGACTGGGATATCACGGAGATGACGCATTTCCTGGAAAACCTGTGCCTGCATCACGGCGAGATAGAGAAGAACCGGTATCTGATCGATAATGAGGACCGGGAAGGCCTGGCAGCGGCATTGAAAGAAGACGCGCATGCGCTGTATGCGGAAAAGGAAAAAGAGGTCTCCGATCACGGCATTGACATGCGCGAGTTTGAGAGGGCTGCGCTGCTTCGTGCCGTGGACCGCCGCTGGATGGATCACATTGATGCCATGGATCAGCTGCGGGACGGCATCGGCTATCGTGCGTATTCCGGCAAGAATCCGGTGACGGAGTATCAGATCGAAGCCGGACATATGTTTGAAGAACTGAACTATCTGATCCGTGAGGATACGGTGCGCAGGGTCTGTCAGCTGCGGATTCTGACCCCGGCGGAAATGGCGGCCCGCTCGCAGCAGATGCGTCTGAACATGGCCCCAAAGCCCGATACGCAGACACCGCCGCCTGTGGTGATCCGCCCTGGGCAGGCAGCTTCCGCTCCGCAGAGCGAAGGACGTCCACAGGCCAATCTTCCCCCGCGCAAGACACCGTATGTGGCAAAAAAAGCGGTGGGACGCAATGATCCCTGCCCCTGCGGTTCTGGTCTGAAGTATAAGAACTGCCATGGAAAGATATCCCCCGAAACGTGAAAGGAAGGACGGGTCACAGTGAGGAAAAGTGGTTTTTTGTAAACAGGGGAGCGCTGTGGACCCATACACAATGACACAGACGGAGGAGACATACGATGATTGAACTGGAACAGTATACACAGGACCTTGCGCAGATCCGCAAGAGCATTCTTTCTGCAGGCGAAGCCCTGCATGTGGACCATATGCGGGAACAGATCGATGAACTGGAACAGGAAATGAACCAGCCGGACTTCTGGAATGATCTGGAGCGCTCTACAAAGGTAAACCAGAAAGTAGGTGGGCTGAAGAACCGCCTGGGACATTATGAAAAGCTTCTCTCTACCGCGGATGACATCGAGGTGATGATGGATCTGGCCCGGGAGGAGAATGATGAGGATATGGTCAGGGAAGCCGGAGAGTCAATTGCCGCACTGAAGGAACAGGCGGATGCGCTGGAACTGGAGACACTGATGCGCGGCGACTATGACGATTCCAATGCGATACTGTCCCTGCATGCAGGTGCGGGCGGAACGGAAGCCCAGGACTGGACACAGATGCTGTACCGCATGTATACGCGTTACTGTGAACGCATGGGTTTTACGGTGAAGCTTCTTGACTTCCTGGAAGGTGATGAGGCAGGGATCAAGTCTGTCAGCTTTGAAGTGGACGGGGATCATGCCTATGGATATCTTCGCGGAGAAAAAGGTGTGCATCGTCTGGTACGCATTTCACCTTTTGACTCCAATGCCCGTCGGCACACATCCTTCTCATCTCTGGATGTGGCACCGATCCTGGAGGATGACAATGATGATATCGAAATCGACATGAAGGATGTGCGTGTGGATACGTATCATTCTTCCGGTGCTGGTGGACAGAACGTCAATAAAACATCCTCCGCCGTGCGTATGACACACTATCCGACAGGGATTGTGGTTTCCTGCCAGACGGAACGTGATCAGGTACAGAACCGGGCGACCTGTATTAAGATGCTCAAGGCGAAACTGCTGGAACTGCGTGAACGTGAAAAGGAACAGCAGATGGCGGACATCAAGGGAGAGATGAAGAAGATCGAGTGGGGCAGCCAGATCCGCTCCTATGTCTTCCAGCCCTACACCATGGTCAAGGATCACCGGACCGGTTATGAAGTAGGAAATATCGATGACGTAATGAACGGAAACCTGGAAGGCTTTATAACGGCTTATCTGAAAATGCAGTAATCCTATGGCTGCCCGCGTAGCGGGCAGCCTGCTGTTTTGCGAGGAAAACGCGATGAGGAAAGGGCGACAAGCGGCAGGAGGATGGATTCTTTCCATATGCATTCTCCTGTGTCTGACAAGCCTTGCAATTTACATTGCCGGCACATGGCCGCGCCTGATGCTTTTCTGTATGCAGCGCGATGCGCCGCCGGAAAGCACAGGGCTTCCCGAAGATGCCTATCCGCAGGTGGCTGAGGCAATTACCGGCTGTCTGCGGGGCTGCGGTGAGACCTTTCAGGTGATTTATGAAGACGGGAATGGCACGCGGTATAAGCTGTTTCACGATTATGAATCCCAGCATATGGCGGACTGTCAAAGACTGTTTCAATGGGACAGGACACTGCTGGAAATGACAGCGCTGATCAGCATCTGCGGGCTGATCTATGCAGCCAAAACACGGGCGAAGGCCTTTCTCAGCGGTATGCGCCATGGCGTGCTTTTCTGTGCATGCGTGCTGGGAATCCTTCTTCTGTGGGGGCTTACGGACTTTGACGGTCTGTTTGTGACATTTCATCGTGTTGCCTTTCAGAATATGCTCTGGATTCTAAACCCGGAGACGGACCTTCTGATCCGTCTGATGCCGTTTCCGTTCTTTGTGCATCTGGTGACCGGCATTGTCCTTTTTGTAGGAAGTCTTTTCGGGCTTTACATGGGGATTCTTTTTGGAATATGGTCGAAAAAGCAGCAGAAGGAGCATACATCATGACAAGAGATGAGGCGATGCAGGCAGATGTGCTTGCACTGCGGGAAAAGGAACATGTTCGGATTCTTTCCCTGGAGACGTCCTGCGATGAAACGGCGGCAGCAGTGATCGAGGATGGACGAAGCATTCTATCCAATATCGTCTTCAGCCAGATTGATCTGCATGCGCTCTACGGAGGCGTTGTTCCGGAAATTGCCAGTCGTGCGCATGTGGATGCCTGCGACCGGGTGATTGACGAGGCTGTCAAGGCGGCAGGTATGACGCTGGAGGACGTGGATGCGCTGGCTGTGACCTACGGCCCTGGACTGGTAGGCGCACTGCTGACCGGGGTCAGCTGCATGAAGGGTCTCAGTTATGCACTGCAAAAGCCCCTGATCCCGGTTCATCATATTGAAGGCCATATATCAGCCAATTTTCTGACCAGTCCGGACCTGGAGCCGCCTTTTCTCTGTCTTGTGGTATCAGGCGGGCACAGTCACCTGGTGAATGTACCCGATTATGGGACCTATGAACTGTGGGGGCAGACCATGGACGATGCTGCTGGCGAGGCCTTTGACAAGGCAGCGCGTGTGCTGGGACTCCCCTACCCTGGCGGTCCACGGGTGGATGCGCTGGCAGAAGAAGGAAATCCACACTATCTGACATTACCGCATCCGCATACGGACGGGCGGTATGACTACAGCTTTTCCGGCATGAAAACAGCGTTTCTCAACAGTGTGCACCATATGGAACAGATGGGTGAACCGCTTCCGAAAGCGGATCTGGCTGCTTCCTTCAGGGAAGCGGTGGTATCCTCGCTCGTGGAAAAGGCGATGCTGGCTGCAGAGGACAGCGGAATGAAAAAGATGGCGCTGGCAGGCGGCGTGTCCGCGAATCGGCTGCTTCGGCGTCGCATGCAGGAAACGTGCGATGCAAGAGGAATTGCACTGTATATGCCGCAGCTGAATCTGTGCACGGATAATGGCGCCATGATCGGGTCGGCTGCATACTACAGACTGAAGAAGGGCGAAGTGGCGAAAATGACACTTAACGCGATTCCCAGCCTTCGCCTGGTGTAGGATATGGAACAGAAGGATATTGAGAGCATTGCCATGCGTCAGTCCGCCGTGGATCTGGGATGCGACGCAGAGGATTTTCTGTCAGAACAGCACCGTTTTGTCGAGTCTGCTGCAAACAATAAGGCACGGCGCTATCTGGAACTCCCCTTTCTTCTGAATATGGTAAGCTATGGAAGCAATATTGTGGTGAGCGGACGCAGGGATCTGCTGGGCACTGCTCGCAACTATATTTCAGATGTCGGGGACTTTGTTCACTGCTTTGAGACTCCGGGTATCCGGAAGCTGGACCGTGCCATGGAAGCGCATCACGCAGGCGTCTGCTTTATGGCGGAGTATTTTCTGCCGTCCCTGCAGGCACTGAAAGGGCTGGATGTCAGCTGCCCCTACCCTGCCCGGCTCCTGGGGCCGGCACAGTTTGAAGCGCTGTATATTCCACAGTGGAGCAATGCGCTGTGCGCGGACAGAAAGCAGCTGGATATTCTGGGGCTGGGAGCCTATGATGGTGACCATCTGGTGGGAATGGCTGCCTGTTCCATGGATGCGGAGGATATGTGGCAGATTGGAATAGATGTTCTTCCTGCCTATCGCAGACAGGGCGTTGCACAGGCGCTCACGGCAGGACTTGCCCGGGAAATCCTTGCCCGGGATAAAGTGCCCTTTTACTGCGCGGCCTGGTCCAATATCCGCTCTGTACGCAATGCCATTGCCAGCGGTTTCCGTCCGGCATGGGTGGAGATGACCGTAAAGGACCTTGATTTCATAAAGAAAATGCAAAAAGGAAAGGAAGGTGCCACGGCATGAATATGGTGGAAATTATTACGCACAAGAAACTGGGTATGGAGCTGCGTTCTGATGAAATCGAAGCGTTTGTGGAGGCTGCGGCGCATGGAACGGCGCCGGATTATCAGCTTGCTGCGCTTCTGATGGCAATCCGTCTCAACGGAATGACGGCAGAGGAAACGAAAAATCTGGCAATGGCCATGGCACATTCCGGAGACATGGCTGATCTGCGAGCGATTCCGGGAATTAAGGTGGATAAGCATTCCACAGGTGGCGTTGGCGATACCACAACCCTGATTCTGGCACCGCTTGTAAGTGCGTGCGGCGTACCTGTGGCAAAGATGAGCGGACGGGGGCTGGGACATACCGGCGGAACATTGGACAAGCTGGAGTCGATCCCGGGCATGTCGGTTTCAGAGACAGAAGAGCAGTTCATACAGCAGGTAAACACAGAAGGGATCGCTGTGATCGGACAGACGGGAACCCTGGCGCCCGCAGACAAAACTCTGTATGCACTGCGGGATGTGACATCCACCGTGGATTCCCTTCCGCTGATTGCCTCTTCCATTATGTCCAAGAAACTGGCATCCGGAGCGGACGCAATCGTACTGGATGTAAAGACAGGAAGCGGAGCCATCATGCAGACCCTGGAAGGATCTCTGGAGCTGGCAAAGGCGATGGTTGAAATCGGAACACTGGCGGGCAAACCGGTACATGCCTTGATCACTGGAATGGAACAGCCGCTGGGAACCCATGTGGGCAACAGTCTGGAGGTCAAGGAAGCGATCGATGTGCTGGCCGGAAGGACAAAAGGCGACCTTCTGGAAGTGTCTCTGCTTCTGGGCAGTCATATGCTGATGCTTGCCGGTAAAGCGCGGGATGAAGAGGATGGAAAAGCACAGCTTTCAGCAGCGCTTTACAGCGGTGCAGGGCTTCAGAAACTGCGGGATATGATTCGCGCGCAGGGCGGAAATGCACAGGTCTGCGATGATCTTTCACTGCTGCCTCAGGCACCGATTGTACGGCGTATAACTGTGGGGTGCAGCGGAGTGATACAGGACATGGATACCATGGCACTGGGCATGGCCGCACAGGCTATGGGAGCTGGGCGCGTGCAGAAGACGGATGTGATTGATCCGAGTGTCGGATATATACTTTCTGTCCGTATCGGGGATACGGTCGAAGCGGATACCATGCTGTGCGAAATCCATGCAAGGACAGAAGAGGATGCGCTGCGTGCAGAGGCATCTATCCGAAGGGCGATAACGATTGGTGATACACCTGTGAAGAAGCCACCGCTCTGGTATGCAGTGGTAACCTGCGATGGTGTTATCTATAAGGAGATGGAATAATCCATGGGAAAAACGATTGTACTGACAGGCGGTGGAACGTTAGGACATGTGACGCCGCATATGGCATTGATTCCTAAGCTGCAGGCATCAGGATATACAATCCACTATATCGGCACAGCCAATGGAATGGAAGCGGACAAAATCCGCGCCATACCGGGGATTACGTATCATGCTGTGAAGACAGGCAAGCTGCGCCGATACTTTTCCTGGCAGAATCTGACAGATCCGTTTCGTGTAGCAGCAGGGGCGTTTCAGTCTGCGCATCTGATGGGAAAAATCAAGCCGGATATCGTATTCAGCAAAGGTGGATTTGTCGCCGTTCCTGTAGTATTTGGAGCTTGGCTTCACAGAGTACCTGTACTTTGTCATGAGAGCGACCTGACGCCCGGTCTGGCCAATAAACTCTGCAAACCGTTTGCGAAAAAAATCGTTACAACCTTCCCAGAGTGCGCGCAGGCATTGGGCGAAAAAGCGGAGACTGTGGGGACGCCATTGCGTCCAGACCTATTTTCCGGCACACGGGAAAGGGGTTTAGCAACGCTGGGATTCTCCGGAGACAAACCGATTCTTCTTATGGTGGGCGGCTCCAGCGGTGCACAATCTGTCAACAAGGTACTGCGGGAAGCTATTCCTGATCTGACGAAAACATTCGATATTGCACACATCTGCGGGAAGGGAAATCTTGCACCGGAACTGGAAGGGATCAAGGGTTATCGACAGATTGAATTTATAGACAAGGAAGCACCGGACATTTTTGCCTGTGCAGATCTGGTTCTCAGCCGGGCTGGCAGCAATGCGCTGATGGAATTTCAAGCGCTGGATAAGCCGATGCTCCTGGTTCCCTATCCCAAAGGAGCCAGTCGGGGGGATCAGATTCTGAATGCACAGAGCATGGAAAGACGCGGTCTGTGCCGGGTGCTGCTACAGGAAAACATGAATCGGAAAACAATAGTTCAGGAGCTGTATCAGACATGGGAAGAGCGGGATCAACTGAGGGATGCTGTTCGTCAGGCTCCACCAGCGGATGGTACAAAGCGCATTCTTTCACTGATTGAAGAACTGCGGAAAAAGTAAAACATTTAAGTGATGAACACTTCCAAGAGTTTCTTGCGTAAAGTCAGTGGCAATGCTATACTTTCTTTTGTTAAAGTTGCAAGGTGCATTTGCATGTATTGCAACAGGGCAGAGGACTGCCTCCTAAGAAAAGGCTGGCTGCGCTATTTCGGAAAATGGAAACAGGCACTGCATTCGGAAATGAACCGGAATCTGGAACAGGCCGGCGTACGTGATTCAGGGGTAATAACCAGCAGACAGGAAAATGTCCTACTGCAAAAGTTAGAAAAGCCGATTGGAGATTGACTTTCCTGATTTGCAAAGACCATCTCATAATTTCATGGTGAAAAAACAGGCTCAATGCGAAACTTTGTGGGTATTGAATTCTCACTCCAAAACTTGATCTCTCAGGGAAGTGAAGATGCACGAGGCGGATTCCCTTGTCATCAAATG
>CACWXY010000025.1 GCA_902764915.1 uncultured Eubacteriales bacterium
GAAACTCAAGGGATGTATATGCTCATGTATAAGAGCTTTCATTCCTTGAGTTATATTTGCTTTGGTCTCTTCTTATTTTGTTTCGTGAAATCGCCCTGTGATTTATCGAGGCGTTTGATAACCAAATAGCTGCTGTTCACGCCTCTGCCAATAAAAGGCGCAAAGAGAGAAAATCATACCTGCTACCAAGGCGCGCTTTTCTTAGATTTGAGATATACTCTGTTCGAATGTTATGGATCAGTTTGCTCAATACTGAATTTGGCATAAACGTGAGCAGCAACGGGCACAACACAAATTGACGACGATAAAGAGCTCAGGTGTGTTTTGATTCAAACGCTCCTGAGCTCTTTTCTCCTCGGATTATGACTCATCTTCGAAACTTCCGCTAGAAAGAACAGGTTTTCAAGGTGCAAACAATGTCAAGCTTTTAACTGTCCAGAACCATATGAAGTACCTATGACAGCGTGTTATAAGCCGCCTGAGATTATTCTTGTGTTTTCTTAACAAAGGCAACACAGCTTTCCTGATTTCCCTATTTCTTTATTGCAATGCCTTTTCGATTGCCTGCAGCTCTTCCTGCGTAAATGGAGCAGCATGTACAACCTCACAGTTGTCTGCAACCTGTTCCGGACGGCTGGCACCAATCAACGCAGAAGTTACCACAGAATCCCGCAGCACCCACTGAAGTGCCATCTGATGAAGTTTCTGCCCCCGTGCATCCGCAATCTCTTTCAACGTCCGGATTCTGCGCAGGGTTTCCTCGGTCAGACTTTCCTTTCGCAGGAAGCGCGGATCCTTAGAAATACGGGAATCCTCAGGAATTCCATTCAGATATTTTCCGGTCAGAAGACCACCAGCAAGGGGTGCAAACACAATACATCCAATCTTCTTTTCCCGCAGTACATCCGTAAGCCCGTCCTCAATCCAGCGATCCAGCATATTATATTTCGGCTGATGAATCAGGCAGGGCGTCCCAAGCTCAGACAGAATTTCTGCGGCGTGTCGAGCCTCCGCTGGCTTGTAGTTGGAAATACCGACATACAACGCTTTGCCGCTGCGAACGATATGATCCAGAGCACTCATGGTCTCCTCAAGCGGTGTCTCCGGATCTGGACGGTGATGATAGAACACATCCACATAGTCAAGATGCATGCGTTTCAGGCTCTGATCCAGACTGGAAATCAGATACTTCCTACTGCCGAAGTTCCCATAAGGACCTTCCCACATGTCATAGCCAGCCTTGGTGGAAATGAAAAGCTCATCTCGATGGGTATGCCAGTCCTGATCCATATGCCGCCCAAAATTGCGCTCTGCTTCGCCGTAAGGCGGACCGTAATTGTTGGCCAGATCAAAGTGAACAATGCCATGATCAAAAGCGGTGCGCAGAATCTGCTGCTGTGTCCCATAGGGTGTAATGTCCCCGAAATTATGCCACAGTCCCAGTGACAGAATCGGCAGCTTAACTCCGCTGTTTCCGCAGCGTCTGTATTCCATGTTCTCATATCGTGATTCATTCGGCTGGTACATGTTCCACCTCCACAAATACAGTTCTTTCGCCAGGCAGGGAAATCTTTGTTTCTCCAAAAGGTCCCTCGATAACCGTCTCGACACTTTCCCGACTGTTGTTCATAACCACGAGTGTATGGCTCTTCGCAAAGTACGCACTTTCGAGTCTCGGATCAGACGGCCATGCCACACTGAGCCCCTGCGTATTCGTCAGCATCATCAGCATTTCCAGAAGCATCCGTGCACTGGCTGCACTATAGTGCATGCCGCCCATATAAACTGCTTTTCCCTGTCCAAAGGAATGCATGGTCAGCACGGGCACCCCTTCTTTTTCCAGAAGAACCTGCGTCTGCGGATCTGTAAGACGTACCCCCGCTGTCACGGGGATATCTTTCTCCGCAATCGCAAAGTCGCAAGGAGAGACAGTATATGCCCATGGAGCGTGGCATGCGTATTCGCCTTTGTCCACATCCACGCCAAATACATGTGCCAGTTTCAGACGGGTGTCCCCGCCAGCGCATGCAGAAGGCTCCCCTGCACCGATAATGGAACCGCCTTCATAGACATAAGCCGTCAGTTTTTCTACGATCTCCGGATCCTTCCAAGCATCACCGCCGCACCAGGCGTCGCCTTCCCGGCCGGCTGTAATGACAACATCCACCCCGTCCAAAGCGCCTTTTCTCACATCATCAAAGTTCAGGAAGCTGACCTCTACAGGCAGTCCGGCCAGTGCTTCATTGATGTGAATCAGCGTATGCATATCCGTCTCATGGAAGTGTCCCGACAGGGTCCAGGAGCGAAGCCTGCCCCAGAAATGCAGAACACCCACGCGTATCGGCAGCACTTCCGGTGCGCCTTGTGCATGCAGTGCTTTCAGGCGGCGGAAAACAACACCCATATCCGCAATCGCATCCACAAAGGCGGGATAACCCTGTGTCAGATGCAGATACCCTCCCAGACCAATCCGATCCACACTTTGTCTTGCCAGGGCCCGACGCACATGCAGCCAGTAATCCATGGCATCCCGTTCCGGTCTCCCGCCTTCAGAAAAGGTAGGAAGTCCGCCCAAACCCACCGGGAACAGATAAGGATGGAAACGCAGTTCATGAACCGGCACATCCACGCCCGCGCACAGACGGCACTCAAACCCGGAAAACACGCACTTGATCAGCCCGTCAAAGCCCACCGAAGCAAAGTAGGGACCATATGGTTCCATTCCCACCCAGCTGTCATCATAAAACACATAGGCTTCCTTATGATAGCTGTGGATGATATCCACCAGTTCCCTGGCTTTTTCCGCCACAAACTGCTGAATCATATCCATATAGTCAAGCTTCGGCCTCGTTGCCGGACGATGCGTAGCCTGCAGTTTTCCGCCCTGTATAAAATCTTCCGCCGTCAGGCGATAACCATAGCGGGCATGGAAAGCATCCAGTGCATCCGGACTGACTGTAAAATCATAGCTGGCCCAGTCTACAAACCGGCTGCGCCGCCGCATATCACTTCCGAAAATCCAGACAAAGTTATAAAACAGGGAAGTCAGGCGGATGACATTGGTCTGCGGATTATCCTCGCACCATTTCTTCAGATAATCCTTCAGGTACGCCCATGCCAGCGGATTCCTCGGATCAAGCTGCCGCAGGTGCTCCGTGGTCCAGTGGTTTGTGGTATGGTTGTACATGTTGATTTCTTCCCAGATCCGGTAGCACAGGAAAGATGCTGTGTAGCGGTGATATGCCCTGGCTTCCTTTACCGTAATCGTTCCATGGGCATACGACCAGTTTTCTCTTGGCACAAGTGCGTTGGCTGTCCGGTCCCAGACCTCCCAGTAAGCTATCGAGGCTTCGCTCTCATTGAGCATGAACTGTTCCGCAAAATAGCCTTTCAGAAGATCTATCGTCAGCGTATCGCCTTCCGCGATCACGGCATCAGAACAGAGAAATGTCTGCTGCTGCGTTTCTGGGTGTGCAAGGGCAAAAGCATTATGCTCCCGTATAATGCAGATTGTGGAATAGATCCGATACCCAGCTTCCACAATTTCCGGAGAAAGTTTGGTGCCGTCACTGTCACGTATGACATCAGCACCCCATTTCCTGGCCAGTTCCAGTGTCAGCTTTTCATAGCCCGCTTCCCCTGGAAGGGTAAAGCCGCCTGTGCGATAGTCTTCCATTCGACCGCCTCCAGTTCCTGTCAATTCGCAGCCAGTGCCTGTCCATAGACCGGATAAGTACACATCCCTGCGAACCATATATCTGAAAGCAAGGATACCCTCTCCCTCTCTTCCCGTCAAGCGCAAAACCGATCTTCTTTCCGGCAGATTCTGCCATATGCATCCGTACGTCAATGCTGCCCCGTATCCTTCACGCTTTTCGGCAGCACATTTTCTTTCCTTTTTCTCCTCTCTGCATGAACGCCTCCAGTCCTCGCATTCATGTATGCATCCTTCTCTGTCGTTTCTTCCTTTTATTATGTCAGTCACGGAGGAAACGCTCCGAACTGTCACCTTTTTTTCCCTTCTCGCATTCGTTCCTCTGCTCCCACTTGCCGCAAGAAGCCTTGCATTTCCTTTCTGTTTCCTTATACTCATTCTTTGACTGCAGCACCGGCATTTGCCTGCAGGCTCCCTGATGGATGCAGTGACGCATTCCATCCGCATACATATGAAATTCCGGAAGAAGGTGTGTTCTATTCGCCGTTATTGTTTCCTTTTGCTGTGCCTGTGCGTTCTTTCCGTGTTACCCTCTGCACTGGCTTTTCCCGCACGGGTCTCCACCCCTGGCGGAAAGGTAAACATGCGAAAGACGGAAGATGAAAAGGCCAAGATCGTGGCCCGCATTCCCAATCACGAGCTTCTTGATGTGGAAGAGTCCGGTGTTACCTGGTCGCGTGTAACATATAAGGGACAAACCGGGTATCTGAAAACCGAGTATCTTCTGCTGCCGTCTGCGCTTCCGGGACAGACTGTGTATCCGGATACGGATGGCGTATACGTATATACCACGCCGGACACGGACAGTTCAGTCTGCGGCATGCTCTCGTGTCTTGACCCGGTTCTGGTCGATGAAGCCGGAGAAGAATGGCTGCTCATCAGAAGCGCATCACTCACTGGATATGTCTCCGTCAAAGGCTTTTCATGGCAGTCCGCCGTTGCGAGAGACAAACCCTCTTTTATTCCTCTTGACGGCATACTTCAGCAGCAAGCGGTTCTGCGCCTTCCCAGCGGGAATACACTGGAAATGGCTCCCGGTACCAGGCTGAGACTGTATTCCATTTCAGGGGATACCTGTCTGGCCAGCATCAACAGTCTTCTCGGAGAGCTCCCCTGCACGTGCATTACCATAACCATTCCTGATGACGCCATCGGAATAGCCCCTGAAAACGTTACTGCCAAAGCCACGCAGGCACTGAAAAAGCAGTATAAGGCTTTTGCCAAAACAACCCTCTTCCCTCTGTATCTGCCCTATGGTGACAACAGCGGCATGGTTCTCTACCTGAACGAGGACGATCAGGTACTTTACGGTACAATGGTGCAGGCAGACACAGGAAAAGTTCTGCTGGCCCAGTCTTATTCATCCTTTGCCCTGCCAGTTGAGGAAAAGGACTTTCTCCCCTATGGAGAAGTCCGCCTTACCCTCTCTGCGAAGGAAATGCAGGCAGGTGATGTGCTGACCATGGATGTGCAGGCCTGGACTGACGCAAACTGCCGCTGGTCTGTAGTATGGAACGGAAAAGATGTATTTCCACCGCGTGACAGTTCCCGTTTTTCCGCAGCTTTCCGGCCCCGACAAGGTGGTGAATACACTGTATCCATTACTGTCACAGACGAGCAGGGATATGCGGTCTCACAGGCACAGAATTTTACCGTTTCTGAAGCAGCGCTGTCCCAGCCTCCGGTCCCCGTCTACAGTCAGAAAGACGGATGGTGGGAAGATAAGACTTACCGTAAAAGTGATCTGGAGCAGAGCGGCTGCGCCATCTTCACGCTTTCCCACGCGCTCTACCGTATGGGCTGGGATTCTGATGATATCCTGCCAGAAAACCTCGCCCGCACCTACGCTCTCTGTCTGACCGTGGATGGCACCAATAATGCGCGCCTGATTACAGAGGCTGCCAGCGATTACGGGTTTACGACACGCAAAACACTCTACACCGACCCCGACGAGATCCGCTCCTTACTGCTGCAGGGAGCGATGTTTTCCTTTTCTATTGCCAGGGGACATATTGCACTGGTGGAAGGTCTCACGGAAGATCCGACGCTGGTCCGTATCGTCGACTCAGCCCCCAGTGCTACCTATGAGCGGATAACCGGTTCCAGCCTGTATTACGAAAAGCAGACCGGAGTCTACCGCATTGCACGTACGCTGGACGCAATTCCTGGCGCGCTGTGGTATCCGGAAACGGATATGTACGGCGGTCTTACCTATGCCCTTCCGCTGACCTATGTTGCCAAGCGCGGTGCACGCCTGATCCAGCTGAAAAATGACACGATTCCGTGAGTATGGCACATTTCTATCTGCCGGCATGCTTGTTCCTGATGCATGCCGGCTTATTCATGTTCATTCATACCATATTCTGTCCGGTCTCTGCGGATAAACTGACTATGATGCATTTCCGCTGTCTTGTGCATATGATTGGCTGAATCGGGAGTTCCTTCTGCCAGGCATCCGTATTGCATGCCCAGCAATGCACAGACTTCGGTTTTGCGCAGTTGCCGCAGTTTCCCGTTCAGCACGGCTTGTCCCGGCATGTCGCGGCCTGCAGTCACGAATTCGCAATGGTCCCTCACCGGGCTTTCGTCGCGTGAACACCTACAACCGACCCTCGTCTGTTCATTGCATAACGGCATGCGTTGCTATCTCCTCGACTGCTTCGCAGAAGCAGGTATGTTCTCCGTACTATACAGTCTTCTTTGTCTGGATACTTGCCAATATCTGAAGAAAACCGCCGTGCGCTTTCTTCATTTCCTTTAGTTTTCCTTGCCTACGGGATGTTCCGGCTACTCTGCCTGTTCTTCCAGGCAATGCTTGCAGAATAGGCGATGCCGTTTTTTTCCCAGTCATCTGACTTTTATCTGCTATGCACCTTTATGCCAACGTAAAGGGGATCACGATTTTTCCCATATGACACAGCGCCTTTCCGAATGCTGCATGGCTGTTCTCCGGACTGGAAAGCATGAAAAACGGGGTGAAATCCACCCCGTTTTTCATGTCTGCAGATTCTGCACAAGACAGTAAGCGAACCAGCGAACAGCAATATCATTCGCATTTTCCCACAGCCGGGCTGTACAGTACACCTGTCCGTTTTCGCGATAGAGAATGCCAAACCGCTGGGCTCGTTCCGGATTATCGATCATTTCCAGCGCGGGCGTACAGTCTTCCGTTCTTTCCAGATGACAGCACTGCAATATGGAATACCACACAGGCGTAGTATAGCTCCTGGAAGGGAATCCCCGCAGAAGCGGATCCTCGGTTCGGATCAGCATTCCCAGCGTACCGACAGGCTCCGGTTTTCCCATGGACCGGGAGATGGACGAAAACATCCGGTAATTCCAGAAATCCGTGCAGTATTCGGCGGGAAGCTTTCCCTCCCGGGACGGTACGATCAATGCAGCCTTCCCCTGCTCGCGCACCTGCACCGCCTGTGTCTCTGTTTCGCACAGTAGACAGACCTGGCCCGCGCCTTCGATCCGGTCAGAGGAAATGCATACCTCCGTCCAGGGAAAAACATCCACATCATATTCATTGCTTATGTTTTGCCACGAGAAACCAATGTGAAGGACATAAGGCTGGTCATTCCCGGGAAGCATCCATGTGACGGTTCTTTCTTCCGTCAGTCTTCCGTCCCAGTGGGAAAACGTAACCTTCTGCTGAAAAGCTTCACTCTGGCCAATGGTCCCTCTGACAGTCACTTCCGCCTTTTCCATCATCGGTATATCACTGAAAATCTGAACCCCAAACGAGAATGCCTTTCCGCTTTCTGCCACAAAGCTGGAAAACCGCCCCAGAATGACACGATCAGCACAAAACTGCCTCCACCTTTGGGGGGCAATCAGTCCCTTATTCTCCATGAAGGCATTCAGAATGCCTACCAGCGCCGTCCCCTGGCCCGGAAAGTCCTGCAGATCCAGAAGCTGAAAGCCAGAGAGACTGCGTGTACGCAAGGCTGTTTCTATTTCTCTGCGATAACAATCCACAGCCAGCTTTCCGCTGGCTTGAAAATACGCTGCTGCATTTTCCAGAAGTCCATGACTCCGTGCTATTTCCCGCATCCTTACGAGATTCGTGGCCGCCAGAGGCCCTGTATATTTTTCAATCTCTGCATAATCCGGATACATGGCATACTGCCCGACCTCATGGGATATGACAGGAACTGCCCGAAGCTCGCCTCCGTTTCCTGCAACCTCCACACTCTCCGTTCCTCGCTGCACCTGGATGGTTTCTTCCTTCGTGCTTTCCTCCTCCGACGACAGAATCGCACCATCATAGGCAGAGAATGATTCCGGCGCTGTGGTCTGAACCCTGCCCAGCGGCGCATCGCACATGGCGTAGGATCCCCGGTACAGTCTGTCCCGTCCGAAGCGCACACCCACACAGATATCCTCCTCCGGATGGACAAAGGGCGTGAACTGGAAATTATTGGATCCGGAGATATAGCATTTATCCGGATCTACCTGACGCAGTGCCTTTATCATACTGCCGATGGTCTCCCGGTCTCCCCACAGTTCATTTCCCATGGAAAACATCACAAACGACGGATGACTCCCAAAAGCACGAAGAATGTTTCTGCCTTCCTCTGTCAGATACGCATTCTCCCTTTTCTCTTCTTCTGCAGCATCCGTTCCCGGAACCGTTCCCCAGAATGGCAGTTCCGGTTCCATCAGTATACCCAGCACATCGGCTGCAGCAAAGGCATTTTCCGGAGGACAGCATGTATGGAAGCGATAATGATTGATCCCATATGCCTTGGCTGTAGAGAGCACCTGATACCACGCGGCATAATCTGTAGGCGCAGCCCCGCGCAGCGGAAAAACCATCCCATCATGTTTTCCCCGAAGAAATATTTCCCGGCCATTGAGAAGAAGCCGTCTTCCATCTGCAGCAAGACGACGGATCCCGATATTCACGTCAAAGCATTCTCCTGCAAACAGTACACTCAGCCGATGAAGATTCGGCGTCTGGTCATCCCAGAGAGCAAGCGTTTCAGGAATCCTTACATCTGCCTGCAGCTGCCCGTGCTGTACCTGCACAGTGCTCACAGAACGCCCATCGACTTTCAGTTCAGCGCATCCCTCTTCGGTCCCCCAGAAAGAAGCCTCCACATGAAGCTTCCCTGGCCATGCCCACGCGTGCAGGTACTGAGGAACTGCTTTCCCTGCAAGCAGTGTTATGTTGCCTGTAATTCCGTTCCAGTTTGTCTGTGTGTCCGCACTTGTCATATGTCCGCCACGCGTCGGATATCCCGTATTCGTCACCTTGATTTCCAGTACATGATCCCCACGACATGTTTCCGGCAGCAAGTACCTGTGCGGTGTGCAAAGGCTATCTGCGTGTCCAGCACAGACCCTATCTACCCATACTTCTGTCATCCGCGTACGTTCCAGCAGCAGACAGACTGCCTTCCCCTGCGGAATGTGGACACGCCGGCTATAAATGGCAGTTCCTTCAAAAGCAAATCGGTCCGTCAGATGCTCCGGACTGCATTCTCTGTTTTCCGAGCCTATTCCTGAAAAGCTTGTTGTGCTGGGCAGGTCAATGGAAAAGGGACCTTCCTCCCTTCCGTCAGTTCCGAACAGCCGAACCTCCCATGCTCCCTGAAGATTCACATATTCCATACTCTCATCCTTCCTGTATCCACACTGGGTAGGATGGTATCGCAGTTTTTCCCGCTGTGCAAGATCGCGGCATTCCTGCCCCGTTTCCGTATTCTCATCTTACTGCTATTTCTTGCACTGCTACGGATAGGGATGGTCTGTGCCTGCACTTTTCCATTTCTGCATGAATATGTGTTCCTTCCCATGTATCTTCCCGTAATCGCATTCTATGTACGTTAAAATTGTATTTCAGCGGTTTACAATCCAATTTTAACGTGCTATTATGTACACGTACTCCCATAGAGGAGGAAAGAACCTGCGAAAGGATGCCTGCCATGCCCCGTCCTGTCATCAACAAAGAAAGCCGTATCCAGCTCGGCCAGATCATTCGGGAATACCGAAAAAAGCGCGGATTGGACCAGGCGGAAGCAGCCCGGCAGATCGGAGTTTCCAAGTCTTCCTACAGCAACTGGGAACTGGGCCTGGCCAGACCCGACCTGGAAACGGTGCCACGAGTCTGTGCCACCCTGCGCATTCCATTGCATGTTCTCATGCAGATGAAGCCCGAAGTCAATGTGGACGAGCATGACCGACGTGTCCTGAAGGTATACCATGCACTTTCGCATACAGCACAGAAGAGCGTAGACGCTTTCCTGGCACAGCTCTATCAGCAGGAAAAGAAAAAAACTTCTTTCCGCCGCACCCTCTTTATGGAAGAAGCCGCTGCCGCGGGCTTTGGTGCCCCCATGGATGGAAGCTCGCCCGGAAAAGAAGTCTTCGTCAGAGATAACCCTGCCTCTCGCCGCGGCGCTCTAATCATTAAGATCAACGGTCACAGCATGGAGCCGGAATTTGCCGATGGTTCCATGGTCTACGTGGATCCGCACGCTGAAATGCATACCGGCGATCTGGGCATCTTTGTATATGAAGGTACATCCTTTTTTAAAGAACTGGGAGTCGAAGGTCTCGTCTCTCTCAATCCCGACTATCCAATAATCCGTATCACCGATAACACAGCATTCCGTACAGTCGGGAAAGTTATTGGACGCGTCGGTGACTTCGATCTGCTGGAAGGCGAAGAACTGAAAGAAGCGCTTGCGCAAAGCAATGCGTAAGATTTGGAAGGAGGAACTACACATGTATTTTGATCCCCAGCATCTGTATCTTGCCGGAAGAAATGGCTACACCTCCACATTCTTCTATGACGGCGTGCGCATTGACGCGGCTTCCGATGGCCAGTTCGTCTTTGTCAATGTCAGTTCCGTACTTCCAAAAGCCATTCTGCAGGGACTCCTGCACTGGTTCGGCATTGATACCTGCCGTGAAATGGCACATTATCGTTTTCCCGATAACAGCCGCTACTATGTGCAGAAGGCTGCCTGATGCTTCCCATGCCCCCGCGCATTCGCCCTTTCATGCGCGGGTTATTATTTTGACGCTACCCCTTGCATATCTTCCGTGCTTTGTATATAGTTTCTTACGTCTTGGATGCACGATTTCTTCCTGCTCCGGATGCATGCCTGCCATGCCCTATACCTTCGTTTTCATCGAGGGTCTGAATCGAAAGCTTCGCATTACGCACAGTTTTTGATGGTAAATAAAAGGAGAAGCCCTTTGCTTCTCCTTTTTTGTGTGCGTTCTGCATATGTGCAGTCTCACCCAAATTCTTCTGTCTGGTTTGGTCCATCATCCCTGGGTCGCATAAGAATGCAGCCCGGGTAAAAGCAGATTCACCCCTGCAAAGGTAAATATCACCAGAATAAATGCCACGATGGACAGCCACGCCATACGCTTTCCCTGCCATTTCCGGCGCATACGCTGATGCAGATAGATCGCATAGAAGATCCATGTAATCAGAGCCCATGTTTCCTTGGGATCCCAGCTCCACCAGCTGCTCCATGCCTGTTCCGCCCAGATTGCTCCAGAGAATATAACAACCGTCAGAAGCAGAAAACCAAGACAGACCATGCGATATCCCAGGTAATCCAACTGTTTCAGACGGCTGTCTGAATCATCTTTCCCTTTCCTCAGCATAAGCAGATAGCCCACGCCCAATCCGGCAGAAATCGCAAATGCGGCATAGGAAAATGCGGCAGACCCGATATGAAGCACAAACCATGTGGATCGCAATGCAGGCATAAGATCCTTGATTGCCATAGGCTGAAAGGCAGCATAGCTAAGCACCAGAAAAGATGCCGGCATGGCAGCGGTCATGGTCCATTCTGCTTTTCCTTTCCGGTACAGGCCGAATCCCAATACAACAATGGCCCAGGCAAACCCGGAAGCAAACTCAAACTGGTTGGCCAGCGGTACTCGCCCTGCCACAATGCCGCGCCAGATACTGTATCCGCTGTGCAGTGCAAACCCCACCATGAACAGCAAACG
Source organism: uncultured Eubacteriales bacterium (assembly GCA_902764915.1). Lineage (GTDB taxonomy): Bacteria > Bacillota > Clostridia > Christensenellales > Aristaeellaceae > UBA2943. Next base: position 11,702 of record CACWXY010000025.1, read on the forward strand.
GGCTGCACGGGTCAATCCTGCTTTTTTCATGGATACCCCGCTAAACTGTACCATAGCTGCGGCAAAATAGACGATCAGTGATGCAAAAAACAGAATACTCATGGTTCTTCCTCCTTACCGGCTATGGTCAGCGCTTCACGGATTTCCTGCACTTCCTTGGGTGATACTACACTGTAACCGTCCTCTCTCACAGAAACGGCAGCAGGTACCATAAAGAAACACAGATACAGCGCCGCAATCATCAGTCCAAAGCCAAAATACAGCGCGCCATAGAGTACAGAGGAAACGTGCTTAATCCGCAGTCCAGGATATTCCGCCGGGAGCAGGAATGTAAAATCTATTTCCCCCAGAGACAAAGTTTCTTCCGGAAATGCCAGCACCGAAGTAGACATGCCCTCTGCAATCGTCTGAATCCGGTAGACAGGATCCGGATAGCTTCCGGACGTGTTTGTTACCAGCGTATAGTTGCCGTCATCATCCTGCACAAATCCAGGATATAGCGCCTCAAAATACACGCCATTCTGTCCGTCAATCGACAGAAAACAGGATTCAGTCAGAAACAATGTATCTTCCGTTTCTGTCGCATGATTGACAATGCGAACGCGTCCCGCCGTACCATAGGTCTGCTGATATACCTTGTAGTTTCCAAAGCGCATTGGCTCATTGACACGGATTTCCTGTATCTTTTCCTGCTTGCCATCTGCACTGATTGCATGCAGCGTACTTGCATAGTCCAGTTTCCCCTGTCCATCTTCAATATGAAAGCTTTCACAGAGTATCCGTGTGCCATCTGAAAGCACAAGGCTTTCTCCTGGCATGACCGTCAGGTCTTCTGTCTGCGGAGTCATAAGTACAAGAGAGCCGAAAAGTAATACCCACAGAATGGACAGATGTGTCAGGAACGATCCATAAAATCCCAGAAAATGACGAGTGTATACCTCGCCTGTCGCAGCATTTCTTTTTCGGAATCCATGGGAAATGAGGAACTCCTTCATTCGCTGCAGTTGTGCCGAATCGCAGGGTGTTTCCGTGCTGCTGTCTTCTGCAGTCTTCATCAGCTGCTCCCCCGCATGCACGGTTCTGGGAAAGCGGAGTATGGAGCATAGAAGAAGATTTATGCACAGAAGACCTTCCAAGGCAAGAAAGTACCAGGTATGGAACAGGTCATTCCATCCTAATGCCATCAGAAGTGTGGCCTTCTCTGCACCATAGGCACGCACATAGGTCATTGCCTGTTCCTTCTGCGGAATCAGGGATCCCACTACAGAAAGAGCCATGACAAGCACAAGCAGAATCATACCAAAACGCATACTGCGAAAAAAACGAAGGCTGCGCCGCATATGCCACCTCTTTTCTTACCGATAAAAGAAAGCCGGAGGTCTGTTTAGCCTCCGGCTTTCTTGTCATTTGTCAGTCCGGAAAGCGCATCAGCGCTGCTTCAATAAAGGCATTGGCCTTGTCCAGACATTTGTTATCAAGTTTGGAATTGTGCGCACCTTCCGCATTCTCAACAAACACAAAATCCCAATACCACTGTCCCTTGCGGTTAAGTGCACGGATAATGGCAAGCTCTTCCTCTGAATAGGTACCCGATGCAACCGCATCCGCCAGTTTATTGGTCAGAAGCTCCAGCTTTGAACCGATCTCTTCCTCGCGTGCTGTCATCTTCTCCTGGATTCCATGAACGAAGCCCGGCAGATCCTGATGACAAGCTACGCATTTTTCCATGATTTCCTGGCTTTCCAGCGGGCTGACCCACTTATGGCTGAGATAGGTTGTACCGTCTTCCTTGTTCACTCGAGCCATATGACAGTCCGCACAGGTGAACATACCAGCATGAACACTGCCTTCACCCAGGAATGTCTCAAATTCCGGATGCTGTGCCTTGAGCATCATGACGCCCGTTCTCGGATTCGTATAATCCGAAAAACCGATTGATTCATAGTAGTCATAAATGGCGTCTGGACTTGTCGCTGCCAGATTCTGATACGGAAGCGTCGTTGCCTTTGTATCCGGATCAAAATAGTATTCCACATGGCATTGGCCGCAGGACAGGTTGGCTGCCGCAACAGTGCTGAAATCATCGCCCATGGCATCTGCCAGATAGGTATGCGTAACCGTGATGCCGTGAGAAGGATCATTGGCATGACATGTATAACAGCCTACCGACTCATTAATATTCACCAATGCATCAGCAAAAGGCATGCTGTAGGCATCCACACCCATCTCATTCGCCATATGCGTAAAATCCGCCGTTTTGCAGGTAAAGCAATTGGCCAAGGCATGCGGTCTGCCCGTCGCCTGAACATCCTCCACACAATAGTAGTGTCCGCGAGCACTGCCATAATACATAGCAAACCCGTATCCCTCATAAATCGTTTTCAGAATCGGGTGTTCCTCTGTATACTCATGAACCTCACTGTTTTCACTGTTAGCCATGTAACTTTCATACACATCCGGATAGGTGTTTTCCCACTCAGAAGATGGGACTATCGTGATACCCGTCTTGGTTTTCACAAGATCCGCACCTCCCGCCTGGCTCACCGCACACAGACTCAGACACAGAAGGCAAAGGCACAGTGCCGTCATATACTTTCTCATATCTGCGATCTCCTCCGCTTTTCCCGTTCTATTTTTCTTACGCATGGCACAAAACCAGCAGGTGAACATTCTTCATGTCGATAATATCACGACTGTCACAGATGTGTCAATGTGGTCAAAACATCGATTTTCCCATGTAACATGCCCGGCCACCAGCACGCCTGCGACTTCCTTTATTCACATACAGCGCTGTTTTTCTCTCACCTCTTTCCGAAAAGATCAGGACAGGATACCAGCATCTCTGCCTATCGAACAGACGTACTCACTGCAGCATGCTCTTTTTGTTTTCCGTACATTGCATGAGGCTGCGTACCCAATAAGTAAAAATGCATAACCTTTCATCCTTTCGGATGTTGGACATGCTTCTCACTTATCACAGACAACAGGAACAGCCCGCCTGTTCTCCGATGGCTGACAGGCGCATGCTTGCTCTGGCGTCTGTCCAGCGGTGTAAGGCAGCAATTGCGCTCTCACATTCAGTAGGAAGCCGCGGAGTTGCTGCCTTTGCATGCTTGGCTGCATCTCTCTTTTCACAGTCCGGCCAAGCAATGCGCATTCCCATGTCAGGCGCTGTATCCCTGGCCATCCAGACAGGCACGCTTAACAAACGTCTAAAGCACACGCATCTGATACTTTTTTCTTCCTGCTTCATGCGCATAGCTCCTGCACTATACACACTTCTGAAAGTAAACCCTACATGCCATGGGGCATCATGAAAAAGCTATGGACCTCTGTCAGGAGAGCCACATGGCTTCCATCATTATCTGTCCATCTCTCCAGCTGGTCTGATGTGCATCTCGTATCGTATCCCCACTGTGTACATGCCCGATAAGCAAAGGAGAGTGCGGGTCATGCATGGCATGGTTTTTCTGAACCTGTGCCCAGTCCTCATTGGCATAGCAGTAACGGCACATATGCAGGCAGGTATTGTAGGCACCTATATCTGCGCCAAGATAGCAGGCACATCCCTTTCGAGCAGGTGTAAACCTTGGTACAAGAAGATGCTCCCGCAGTGCACTCTCATACATGGCTACCGTCATGCACCCGCTGCAGTCCGCACCGTACGCAGAAAGCCAGGTACCTTCCATGCAGGGACGGAGGGTCATTCCGTGACTCATCGCCATTTCAGCCATGGCCTTTCCCAATATGTGCTGTTCTTCCGCGGTAACTTCCCTGACCTGCGGAAAATTGCGCTGTGTCTTGACATACAGGTCGATAAAGCTGATCACTACAGTATGGGTATAGCCTTCCAGCTTCCGAGAAAGCTGTTCAAACGTCTCCAGATGCCGCTCCAGAGTATATTTCCGGGACACAAGGATCGGATCATACCGCCACCCAACCCTATGCGGTCCCAATGCATCGGACAGTCGCTGAAAATCAGACGTGACTTTTTCATAGTCCGGCACATGCAGTTCGATATCCGTTCCATAGGGTGTAATGGTAACATACCAGAACTGTCCATATTCTGAAAGGCACGACAGATGCGGCAGCATTGGCGCCGGGTTTTTGGTACAGAACCCTATCAGGTCCACAACCTCCGGGGAGAGCACATAACGCGTCAGGAGCGTTGGATCATACGGACTTCGCACCAGAACATATCCTTCCCGCAGACGATTCAGAAACCATGGCGTATAGAATGCGGGAATATCGGTCCGCTGGCCTGTATTGATAATCACGGTCTGTTCCTTTCATGCGCGTGAAAATGCCGCCTTGGCACTGACCCCCGGAATTCTTCCCAGTGCGCCGGTCAGTCCGTTGATCCGGTCCAGCGGCCCATCCATGGCGATACAGATAATGCTCACATTTCTCTGTTTGTAGGGTATACCCATACGCCCAATGATATATTCATTGTATTCATGAAGAAGGTTGTTGATTTTCTCAACCATGCTCAGATCTTCGACAATAATGCTCAGTACAGCAACCCGGTTTTCCATTTTTCTTCACCTCTTTTGTACATCATAAGAAAAGGAAAAGACAAGTGCAAGCCTGTTTCGACTTTTTCTTTCATCCCCACAAACATGTCTTTTTCCTGACAAATAGAACAAAACGGGTTGAGCTTTTGCAGAAAAGAGCGTACACTGTCTTCGGCTGTTCACAAATCATCTTATAGCAGGAGCATACTATGAAAAAAACCATTACCAACAAACTCCTTTGGATTTTTGCTGTCGGCCAGTTTGGCTGGAGCCTATTGTCAGGCATTGTCTCCAACTGGATGGTCTACTACTATACCGGTTCGCCGGATGCGCAGAATCCGAACACAGGCATATTTGCCTCCGGTATCACACAGAATCCCATTCTCTTCCGGCTGACACTGTTTGGTCTGGTGCTCGCCGTCGGTCGGATTTTTGACGCCGTCACAGACCCGCTGATTGCCGGCTGGTCAGACCGAAGCAATTATAAAGGCGGCCGCCGGATTCCCTTCATGCGCGCCATCGCCATTCCTTTTTCACTGGTTACGGTGGTACTGTTTGTGCTTCCGCAGACATCGAATATCGCCGTCAATGATGTGCTGCTGTTTGTGCTGCTGATGATGTTCTATCTCTTCATGACCATCTTCTGTACACCGTACAATGCACTGATTGCAGAGCTTGGCGATACGCAGCAGCACCGCATCAATGTGTCCACCTACATATCCTTCACCTTTATCGTCGGTCAGAGCCTTTCCTTTATGCTGCCCAATGTGGCAGGCATGCTGGAAGGCGCTTTCGGGCAGGCAGGCTCCATCCGTATGGCGGTTGCGCTCATGGCCACTATTGCCTGTATCGCCATGCTGATTCCGTCTCTGTATATCAAGGAACGCGATTATATTGATTCCAAGCCCAGTGAAACAAACGCCTTTTCCTCACTGCTCAAGACTTTCCGAAACAGACAGTTCCGCCGTTTTGTATACAGTGATGTCATCTATTTCTTCGCACTGACGCTTTTCCAGACCGGTCTGGCCTTCTATGAAACCAAGCTGATGGAAATTGAAGACACCTGGACGTTTGTGCTGACTGCCACCATGACCTTTATCAGCGTGTGTCTGTATCCGATTGTCAACAGACTGGCTCCGAAACTGGGTAAGAAAAAGCTGATTGTGTCAGGATTCTTCGCATATGCCTTTGTCTTCCTGATCACCTCCCTTTGCGGGAAAGGACTTCACTGGGGCTTTATCATTGCTGTATGTGCTTCCATTCCCATGGCCATTCTGGGAATTCTGCCGCAGGCATGCGTTGCGGACGTCGCCGAGCTCAGCCGGCTGGAAAGCGGAGAAGACCGCAGCGGCATGTTCTTTGCTGCCCGCACCTTCGCGTTTAAGATGGGTCAGGCGCTTGCCATGGTTGTCTTTACTTCCGTGACTGTTGCCGAAACCGCCGCCAGCTATCGAAATACAGCCATTATCGCCACCGTAACCTGTCTGATCGGCGCATTCCTCTTCCTTCTGTATAATGAAAAGATGATTCTGGGAAATATCGAAAAACTGAAAAAGAACGCATAAACAGGAAGGCCCTGTATCCGCTGGATACAGGGCCTTCCTGTTATAGAAGCACCGAAGTACAGTACCGCCTGCGCGCTCAGGCCTCAGGGCTTGTCATCAGTTCCATGCAGCGCGTGCGGTTCATCGTATCGCACATGGCCAGGAATGTATCCAGCGGCACATCATGCAGCTGCTGTTTCTGGCCGCGGACCGTAATCGAAACGGTATTCTCCGCCATTTCCTTATCGCCCACTACAACAATATAAGGATCTTTCATGGTCTTGTAGAACTTGATTTTCTCGTTCATGTTCTTATCCGCATAGTCGACTTCTGTGCGGATACCCAGATCCTGCAGCTTCTCATAGATACGCTTTGCGTATTCATTATGCTCTGTGCGGATCGGAACAATCGCCACCTGGTAGGGATTCAGCCAGAACGGGAAAGCGCCTTTGAAATGTTCAATAATAATGCCGATAAAGCGCTCGAAAGATCCATAGATTGCGCGGTGCAGTACCACCGGCTCCTGCAGCTGACCATTGGAGTCCTGATAGGTCAGACCGAAATTATGCGGGAGCTGGAAGTCAAGCTGCACTGTACCGCACTGCCATTCACGTCCCAGTGCATCCTTGATCTGCAGGTCAATCTTGGGACCATAGAAGGCGCCATCGCCCTCATTGATCTCATAGTTGCCTTCACCGTAACGCTTGTCCAGTATACGCTTCAGGGCAGCTTCCGCACGGTTCCAGACCTCGATATCCCCCATGAAATCTTCCGGCCTTGTGGAGAATTCCGCACGATAGGTCAGACCGAACGTTGAATAGATCTTATCGGCAATCGCCAGGATCCGCTCAATCTCTTCCTCAATCTGGTTCTCCATGACAAAGGTATGGTCATCATCCTGACGGAACTCCTGCACGCGGAACAGACCATTCATCTGCCCGGACTTTTCCTTGCGATGCAGCACATCATATTCGCTGTAGCGAATAGGCAGTTCCTTATAAGAGTGAGATGTGCGCTTATATGTCATCATGGCATTAGGGCAGTTCATGGGCTTCGCACCCATCATGTCTTCCGCGTTCGGCGTCCAGTCCGTGCCCGGAACAACAAACATATTGTGCTGATAATGCGCCCAGTGTCCGGAGATCAGCCAGAGCTTTTTACTGTTGATAACCGGTGCCGAAATCTCCTGATAGCCTTCTCTGGCCTGCAGTTCGCGAGAGAAAGCAAGCAGTGCCTGATACATCTTAGCGCCGCGGGGCAGCCAGTAGGGCATGCCGGGGGCTGTCTCGGAGAACATGAACAGGTCCAGCTGTGTTCCAATCTTCTTGTGGTCGCGTTCCTGTGCTTCCTTGACCCAGGCAAGATGCGCCTTCAGCTGCTGTTGATCCGGGAATGCATAGACATAAATGCGCTGGAGACTGTCGCGCTTTTCATCGCCGCGCCAGTAAGCACTGGACACAGACTTTACCTTAAAGGCAGTCGACAGAAGCTCCGAGGAATTATCCACGTGCGGTCCGCGGCAGAGATCGACATAATCATCGCCGGTATAATAGATCGTCAGCTTTTCATCTTCTGGCAGATCTTCAATGACTTCTGTCTTGAATTTCTGTCCCTTGAACATGGCCAGTGCGTCGGCACGGGATATTTCCTCCCTGCGCCACGCTTCCTTGCGCTTGAGGATTTCCTTCATCTTGGCTTCGATGACCGGAAAATCTTCCGTTGTCACGGCACGCGGCAGAACAAAGTCATAATACAGTCCGTCCGCGATCTGCGGTCCGATCGCATACTGCACCTGATCCTTGCCGAAAATCTCAATCACAGCCTTGGCCAGAATATGAGCCAATGAGTGGCGATAGACTTCCAGAAATGCTTCTCTCTCCATGGGTATCCCTCCTTAGTATTGTCGCACGCAAGGACCATAGAAAAAGGCATTCATCCCCGTGTAGGGACGAATGCCTGAACATCCGCGGTTCCACCCTGCTTGCAAAGTGCCTCTTTGATCATGCGGTATCGTGCATGAAACGCTCACGTCAAAAGATGGTATCCAAACTGCCGCTTTCGGAATCCGCTTACAGCCTGTGACGGATTCTCTCTTCACGTGCGCACAGAAGGCATGTTCCTTATCATCCGATGAGAACAGGCACATCCTAGCACTTCCCACAGGGTCTGTCAACCAGCATTTTCTGGGCTTGCACATATCCGGGAATCCTTATATACTGCCAGCAAACGGGCAGCAGACGGAAAGCCTTTTCCGAAAGCGATACGCGCCTTGTATAGACAGAAAGGTTGAGCATTATGTATCTGAACGGTTGGACAGACGCCCCGCTGCCCTATGGCCAGGCCCAGATGTGGTGGCTGGGGCAGATGGGCCTATTCGTGAAGCTTGGAAGTACACTTGTATCCCTTGATTATTTTGCCTCGCCAAGGGATGATCGGACCGTACCTCCGCCGATTCCGGCGCAGGAAGTGCGCGGTGTCGCCGCTTTTCTGGGGACCCATGACCATCTGGATCACATTGATCATGAAGCCTGGGCCATCTTTCACCGTGTTCTGCCTGAAGCCAGGTTTGTCTGTCCTGCAACCTGCGTAAAGCGTGTTCTCATGGATGGGATTGCACCGGAACGTATTCTCCCCATCAATGAAGGCGAAGCACTGCAGATCGGCGATATCACCATTCGCGCCATTGCCGCGGCGCATGAGTTTCTGGACCCGGATCCCCTGACCGGCTGTTTCCCGGCACTTCAGTATATACTGGAGGGGAACGGGATACGGATCTATCACGCAGGGGATACCGTGCGCTATGAGGGAATGCTTCCCAAGCTTCAGGCCATGGGCGATATCGATATTGCCATGCTGCCGATCAATGGACGGGATGCCGTACGCTATCGGCGGAATTGCATTGGCAATATGACCTTTCAGGAGGCTGTCGACCTTACCGGCGCGCTGCATCCTCGCCTTGTCATCCCGGGGCACTGGGATATGTTCCGGGAAAACAGTGAGAATCCGGAAAAATTCCGGGACTATCTGGATGCCAAGTATCCAGGGCAGACAAAGTGCCTGATTCCTTCCTATCTGGAGCGCATCGATTACCAAAGGGGATAGTGCATCGCACTATCCCCTTTCAGATGATGCCCCGGCAAAATACTGAAGCGCTGCTGTAAGCAGTCCTTCCGACAGGGCATCTGTCCACAGAACATTTTCCTCCCGCCGCATCCATGTCAGCTGCCGTTTGGCATAGTGCCGTGTATGCAGACAGATAAGGTCCCTCGCTTCCGCAGGCGTGCTCTCGCCCCGGACACATGGCACCATTTCCTTGTACCCGATTCCCTGCATAGCCTGACAGGCAGGATCCACACCGGCAGCCAGCAGTCCCTGCACTTCCTGTGCAAGACCATCCTGCATCATCTGATCCACCCGTGCGTCGATACGCGTATAGAGTGTATGCCGGTCCATGTCCAGCGTCATTACCCTATAGGCATAGCGTGCCTCCCCTTCGATCTGCCGCTGGGCTGACATGGGTATGCCCGTTACTGCATAGATTTCCAGTGCCCGGATCACCCGCCGCACATCATTCACATGCAGCCGGGCTGCCGTCGGGGGGTCCACCCGTGACAGTTCCTGGTACAAGGCTTCCCGTCCGCCCTCTTTCTCGGCCCGGCGTTCCATTGCTGCCCTGATTTCCGGATCCGCGGCCGTATCCCCCATCGCCATGGGATGCCGCAATGCACGCAGATAAAAGCCGGTGCCGCCCACGAACAGCGGCGTCTTTCCCCGGGAAAGGATCTGTGCACAGCATGCTTCCGCTGCGCTCTGATACATGCTCACGGAATAGTTTTCCATAGGGGAAACCACATCCAGCATATGATGCGGAATGCGGGTTCTTTCTTCGCGTGTAGGTTTTGCCGTACCTATATCCATACCGGTATAGATCTGCATGGAATCCATGCAGACGATTTCGCACCCCAACCGTTCCGCTATCTGTAGCGCAAGGGACGATTTTCCGCTGGCTGTCGGACCGGTGATGACATAACATGTGTCCCGCATGGAATCCCTCCTGTCTACGACGGCTGGATCCGCCGGAATTTACGGTCCAGTTCTGCATGGGAAAGCGCTACCACCAGCGGCCGTCCATGCGGGCATGTGGGCGTGACATGCTGGTCCACCAGTTGTTCCGCCAGATAGCGCAGATCGGCCTCTCCCAGCGATTCCCCGCCTTTGACCGAATGCTTGCAGGCTGTCTGCAGTATGGCATCCCTGCGCTTTTGCAGTGTAAACGTATGCGGTTCACTCTCCAGTTCATCCAGAAGTTCCCGCACAAACTGCACGGTCTGCACCTGTCCGAGAATCATAGGGATGGAGCGGATCGCCAGTTCCGTTTCTCCCATGGCATCCATTTCCAGTCCCAGGCTGCGGAGCAGGTCCCGGTTTTCCATGGCGACCTCCATGTCCCGCGGCGTCACACGCATGATCTCAGGAACAAGAAGTGTCTGTCCGGCCCGTTCCGTATCATAGGCTTTCATCATGGATTCATAATTCAGACGCTCATGTGCCGCATGCTGGTCAATCATGAGCAGCTGATCCTCATACTCCAGAAGGATATAAGTGTGGAAGACGGCTCCCAGGATCCGCATAGGCTTGGGTGTCTGATCCAGGAAAGAATAGTTTTCACCGACTTTCGTTGTGTCCGCGTTCTTACCCGTATGGGGCAGAGACTCGTCCGGTGTGCCAGAGAAAGTCTCCCCTCCTTCATGGGCCGTCTGTGATGTGATATCCGGGAAGGAAGCGCTGCCGGTTTTGGCTTCCGCTTTCTCCTCTGCATCCGCCAGAGACATGCCCGGCGCGCTGACCGTGCTTCTGTCCTCCTTGGGCAGTGATTTTGGCATGATCGGTGTAGACGTCTGTCCGACAGCCTTCGGGTATGACGGGGATTCCTTTGCCGGCGCAGGCGCGATGTCCGATGCAGGAGCTCCAGCCATGGTCGCTGCGCTTCCGGAGAGTGTCTGTACAGTGCTCTGCGAAGCAGGATGCCCCGATGCCGTTTCTGCATTCTTTGCTTCGGACACAACCGGTATGACCTGGACCTGGGCTGAAGAAACAGGCGTGTCCTCTGTCAGCTTCATGACTTCCGGCCGCTCAAAAGGATCCGGATCCGTCAGGCTTTCCTTCACCAAAGAGGCGATCGTCTGCTGCACCTGAAACTCGTCCTGGAAACGCACCTGCAGTTTATTGGGATGTACATTTACATCCACGGCTTCATAGGGCATGGTAATATGCAGAATACACATGGGAAAGCGGCCAATCATGACACGTTCCTTCACGCCTTCCTCAACACCCGAGGACAGTACACCAGACTGCAGATAGCGCCCGTTAATAAAGAAGTGTTCGCCTCCGCGGTTGCCGCGTCCGCTCTCACCGACGCCCACATAGCCTTCTACCACCATACCGCACCGGTTCCCGGAGACTTTCCGGGTCGTGGGGCGCAGCATTTCATCCCCCAGAATACAGAAGGCCGCAGACTCCAGTTTTCCGTCACCGGGGGACTGATATACCGTTTTTCCCTGATTGACATAGCGAAATGCCACGTCTGGCCTGGATAGAATGGCCTGCACCATCATTTCTGAAACAAGCCCGGCTTCAGTCGACGGCTTTTTCAGGAACTTCAGACGTACCGGAGCGTTAAAGAACAGATCACGGACTTCCATGCTGGTACCGTCAGGGCAGGCGGTTTCCTCCAGGCTCTGTATCACCCCGCCTTCACAGACCGCGCGCAGCCCCACGTCATCATGCCGTGTTTTCGTGCGACACACAATCCTGCCCACAGCTGCAATACTGGCCAGTGCCTCCCCGCGAAAGCCCAGCGTTCCGATGGAGGACAGGTCCTCGGAACACGTGATCTTGCTGGTCGCATGCCGTTCAAAGGCCATACGGATATCCCGGCTTTCAATCCCGCTGCCGTTATCCGTGACCCGGAAATAGGAGATCCCGCCGTCTCGGATCTCCACGGTAATATGATCTGCCCCGGCATCCAGACTGTTTTCCACCAGTTCCTTAATCGCGGCTGCCGGCCGTTCAACCACTTCCCCCGCGGCAATCTTTCCGATGACTTCATCGGAGAGCAGTCGAATCCTTGGGTTTTCCTTATTCATCCATGCCTCCCTCAGAGATTCCGCGCCTTCTCGCGCAGCAGGAACAGCTGATTCATAGCATCCATAGGCGTCATGGCCATGACGTCCATGGCCTTGAGCGCTGCGATAATCTCTTCTTTCTGATATTCGAACATATCCACCTGCGCTGCCGGGCGTTTTTCGCCCTCGCCCAGAATGTTCTGTCCAATGGTATTCTGGTTGATGTCGCTGACTTCCAGCCGAGCCTGAATCTCATGAGCCCGCACCAGCACCTCATGCGGTACGCCCGCCAGCCCGGCTACATGAATACCGAATGACTTGTCTGCGCCTCCGCGCACAATCTTGCGCAGGAAAATCACATCCTCCCCATGCTCGCGCACTGAGATGCAGTAGTTCTCCACGCCTTCCAGATGCCCTTCCAGCTCGGACAGCTCATGATAGTGTGTGGCAAAGAGCGTTTTGGCGCCGCACTTCTGCTTGTCCACCAGGTATTCCACAACAGCCCAGGCAATGGCAAGACCGTCAAACGTGGAAGTTCCGCGCCCGATCTCATCGAGAATAATCAGTGACCGGGGCGTGGCATTGCGCAGGATATACGCTGTCTCGCTCATCTCTACCATAAAGGTGGACTGACCAGCGGCCAGATCATCCGATGCGCCTACACGGGTAAAGATGCGGTCTACCACGGGAATGCTCGCTTCCGCAGCTGGAACAAAGGAACCGATATGTGCCATCAGGGTAATCAGCGCCACCTGCCGCATATAGGTGGACTTTCCCGCCATATTCGGACCGGTAATGATCAGCATGCGCTGCGCATCCATATCCATATGCGTATCATTGGGTACAAAGCCGTCACCCGCCAGGTTCTGTTCGACCACCGGATGGCGTCCTTCGGTTATGGAAAGAACCCCGTCATCGGTCATCTTCGGGCGTACATAATGATTTCTCGCCGCTACGCGTGCCAGTGACAGCGTTGCGTCCAGCTGTTTCAGTCCCAGTGCGGTGCGCTGGATGCGCTCCATCTGCCGCAGAATTTCCTCCCGAATCCCGGAAAACAGCTGCAGTTCCAGACGTACGGACTGCTCCTGGGCGCCCATAATCTTCTGCTCCATTTCCTTGAGCTCAGGTGTCATAAAGCGCTCAGCATTGGTCAGTGTCTGTTTGCGGATATAATTCTCCGGCACCTGCCCCAGGAAGGACTTGGTTACCTCGATATAATACCCAAATACTTTATTGTACTGCACTTTCAGATTGCGGATGCCGGTGCGCTCGCGTTCTTTGGCTTCCAGTGCAAAAATCCACTCCCGGCCATGCAGTGCGGCGTTGCGGTATTCATCCAGTGTGGGATCATAGCCTTCCCGGATAATCCCGCCTTCGGAAATGACCGCCGGCGGATCCGGATGAATCGCCCGCTCCAGAAGATCGCAGAGTTCATCCAGCGGGTCCAGTTTATCCAGGATTTCCGTCAGCCCTTCCGCCCGGGCGCCCTGCAGCATGTCACGAATCGCCGGTACATGGGACAGCGACTGCTTGAGGCTCAGACAGTCCCGCGCGTTCAGCGACTGGTAGGACACCTTCGACAGAAGCCGCTCCATGTCGTACACCGACAGAAGCTCATGCGCAATCCGCTCCCCCAGCACATGTTGGGAATACAGCTCCTCCACACAGTCCAGACGTTTTTCAATGCGCTGCAGGTCCGTAAGCGGCTGCTCCACCCAGGAGCGCAGCATCCGTGCTCCCATCGCCGTACTGGTCGCATCCAGAAGTCCCAGCAACGACCCCCGGCGGGCATGTGTGCGCATGCTCTCGGTCAGTTCCAGGTTCTGCCGCGTATGCGGGTCCAGCACCATCACGCCTTCCCCGGCATCCAGCTGCAGATGCGTAATATGGGAAAGCGCATTCTTCTGCGTCTCTGTAAGATAGCGCATCAGTGCACCGGAGGCGCATACAGCGCTTTCCCCCTCCATATCCAGTCCGAGCGGGCTCAGATCCCGGATGCCAAAGTGTGAAAGCAGCACATCCCTCGCATTGGGGAAGGAAAACCAGCGCTCCGGCTGTGCTGATACCGGTACATCCAGTCCCGGACAGTGGCTGCGAAGAAGCGCGAGATCATTGGTAATCACTTCACTGGGGCTGATTCTTGCCACGGTCTCCCGAAGACGGTTGCTCTCAATGTCCACTTCCAGACAATAGAACTCACCGGTTGACACGTCACAGTAGGAAACCCCGCAGTGACTGCGATAGAAAGCAGCGCAGAGAAGATAGCTCTGTTTTTTCTCGTCCAGCATGCTCGGATCCGACAGCGTTCCGGCTGTGTATATGCGGATTACATCCCGCTCTACCAGTCCTTTGGCCAGTGCCGGATCCTCCATCTGCTCCCCAATGGCAACCTTATAGCCCTTGGCGACGAGCTTTTCCACATACGTCGTCACCGCATGGTGCGGAACGCCGCACATGGGCGCACGCTCGGGCAGACCGCAGTCCTTGCCAGTCAGCGTCAGTTCCAGTTCCCGGGATGCTGTCAGCGCATCCTCAAAGAACATTTCATAGAAATCCCCTACACGGAAGAACAGAAGACAATCGCTGTACTTGTCCTTGAGTGCCTTGTACTGCTGCATCATCGGTGACAGCGCCATGGTTGTTCTCTCCTTCTCCTACAGCCTGCATCCGCCACAGTGGGCACAGTCATGGCTGCAGGCTGTCCCATCATCGAGCGCCAGGATCATATTCATCATCTGCTGAATGTTTTCCATCATCTGATTCATGGCGTGCCGCTTTTCTTCCATCACGGCCACCTTATTCTCCCGGTACCACTCAGCCCGAAGCGCCTGGTACCGTGCAGAGCCTGGCGCTTTCTGCGCCTCGTCCTTCAGGCAGTCATACATGGTCCGGAGTTTTGCGTCATTCATGACCGCCTGCTCCGCATCACGCATTTCCTGGTACACCGCAGACGAACGAATCTGCAGCGCCAGAGACCGTGCCTGTTCATATACGCTCATGTCTCCTCCTGTCTTGACCCCAGAAGTGTATTGTTTTTGATCTCCTCGATCCGTACCTTGACAATCGTTCCAATATCCCGGCTGCTCCCCGGCAGCGTCACGGATACACCATGCGTTCCATGCCCGCTCACAAAGCGTTCACTGCGCTTGGAAAGTCCCTCCACCAGGACTTCCTCCTCAGTGCCGAGGAACCTCCGCATGGCTTCCCGCTGACGCATTTCCTGCAGCGCAATCAATGCCTGGATCCGCACTTTGGCCGTCTCCGGCGCGATCTGGTCCGGGAATGAAGCCGCCTGTGTTCCTACCCTGGGGGAATAAATAAACGTAAAGGCGGAATCATATCCCACCCTGTCTACCAGAGACATGGTATCGGCAAAGTCTTCCTCGGTCTCTCCGGGGAAGGCGACAATCAGGTCCGTCGTCAGACCGATCCCGGGTACCGCTTCCCGCAGCCTCTGCACACGCTCCAGGTACTGTGCACGGGTATAATGCCGGTTCATACGCATAAGGATCCGGTCACTCCCCGACTGTACCGGCAGATGAAACTGCGGCAGCACATGCCGCGCCTGCGCCATGACCTCAATCAGACGGTCTGACAGATCCTTGGGATGACTGGTCATGAAGCGTATCCGCGGAATGCCCAGGGCATCCACGCGCTGCAGAAGCTCCGGAAATGACGCCTGCGTTCCCGCGCCATAACTGTTCACATTCTGGCCCAGAAGCATTACTTCCTGAACACCTGCAGCCTGCAGTTCCTCCGCTTCTCTGAGGATATCCTCCATCTTCCGTGAACGCTCGCGTCCGCGGACATACGGTACAATACAGTAGGTGCAGAAGTTGTTGCAGCCCTGCATAATGGAGATATACGCTGCATCCCGTCTCGCCCGCCGCGCCGGAAGACCCTCTGCCACGGTGTTCCTGTCAGAAACCTCTACCACCACATGTTCCGCGTGCAGCGCTTTGAGGAACAGCTCTGGGAACCGATACAGGTTGGATGTGCCAAACGCCAGATCCACAAAGCCGTACTGGCGGATGATCCGCTCCGCCATACCCTTCTCCTGAACCATACAGCCGCACACCGCGATCATCATATCCGGTCGCTTTTTCTTCACTTCATTCAGCCATGTAACATTGCCCAGTGCCCTGCGCTCCGCATTTTCACGGACACAGCATGTATTGAAGAGCACAAAATCCGCCTCTTCCCGCTTTTCAGCGGGTGTCAGGCCCATTTCTTCCAGCATGCCGGCAATCAGTTCACTGTCGTGCGCATTCATCTGACAGCCGTATGTCACAATATGATATGTTCTTGGGCGGTCCTCCCGGGAGGCAATCTCCTGCATCAGCTGTTTCTGCACCGCCATCTGCTCTTCTGAAAGGATCTCAGCTGTACCGCTCATGCGCTGTCTCAGCCTCCTGTTCCATAGTATCATGCGCCTTTACGCTTTCCATAAGAGAGCGCCGCGTGCGCTTTCGCGTCATTTCAATCAGTCCCAGACGGGTAAAACCGTGAATCACACACTTGGCAGAATCCTTTGCCGTCGCGGCGCGAAGCGTTTCCAGAATTGTCTCCCGCTCCGCATCCGTCTGCAGATCAATCATGTCAATCACGATAATCCCGCCAAGTGCACGCAGCCGGATCTGTCGGGCAATCTCCTCGCACGCTTCCAGATCCGTATGCAGAAGCGCCGCTTCCGCATGATGCCGTTTTCCGGTGAACTTGGCGGTATTGACGTCAATGACCGTCATTGCCTCGCAGGCGTCAAAAACGAGGTTTCCCCCGCTTTTGAGCCATACCCGGCGCTGCAGCGCTTTTCTCATGGCAGTGTCATAGCCGCCGACTCTGATGGGATCATTTTCCACCACTACACGCTCCCAGGGGCCGGGATACGCATCCAGTACCGCGGCATCCGTGCCGATAAGCCGATCAATCCCTCTCGGACTGTAATCACGGATCAGGGTTTCCAGTACACTGTGCCCGCTGCTGAGACTGCATGGCGCCGTCGCTGTGTGCGCAGCTTTTTCCATGCTCTGCCACACAGCACAGAGCGACTCTGCTTCCGCAGCAAGCGTTTCCGCCGGCGCTGTCTGCGCAGCGGTCCGCATGACAAGCCCGAACCGGCCCTGTGCGAGCGTTTCCCCCAGATGCTGCAGACGGGTCCTGTGTGAATCTGAGACAATCTTCTGGGAAACACCGATCATACGGCTCATGGGCATCAGAATCAGATAGGAACCGGAAATTGCCAGATCCCTTGTAAGGAAGGCGCCTTTCTCTCCATGTGCTTCCTTTCTGACCTGTACCAGAACACTCTGGCCCGGCTGCAGCTGTGCCGGGGGCAGGTTTCCTTCTCTGAGCGGAAGAAAGCCGTTCCGCTCCTGGCCGATATCCACAAAGGCTGCCTGCATTCCGCTGAGCACACGCACGACCCTGCCGAGGATCACGCTTTCCTGACTGTCCTCCTCGGAAAAATAAAACTCTGCCAGTCGCCCGTCTTCCACCAAGGCGATCTCATGTCCGGATGCGGACAGGCAAATTTCTCTCACAGTGTCTCCTCCAACGGTACCAGTTGTCCCCGTGCGTCTCTTGTGTACAGGTGGGTACGGATCAGTTCCATGCGCGGAAGGGCAGCCAGACCCAGTACCTCTTTCATAGCGTCCGTTATCATGCTCGGCTTGCAGGTTTTCCCCTCCTCCTGGGAGAGAATCATCTCTATGGTGCCGTCCGGCAGGATATCCGCTTTCTCAATCAGTTCCCGGAGATTGACATCCTTCATGCCGGACTTCGTCTTGCGCTGTCCGGGAATGATATCCCTGGCAAAAAAATCCGATACAGCCGGCAGAAGTGCCGTCTCGTCCTCCGCCCGGATCATTTTCATGCGCCATCCGGCAGCAGCAACGCGGGACATGAGCGGGGATGCGCCATCCGGCAGCCGTCCGCATCGAAGGATGCGCAGATCTTCCGGCAACGCTGCATTCATCTGTGTAAAGAACTGATCCAGTGTCCACTCTTCCCGCAGTTCCACCTCCATCAGTTCATGCGCCCCACTGGCTCCCACGCTCAGGGCAGAAGCAAACGACAGGAGAATATGCGGGTTATAACCTTTGGAGTACGAAACCGGCGTTCCGCTTCGCCGAAGAGCGCGCTGCATGGCACGCATCAGATCCAGATGCCCGATATGCCGGAGTCTGGCTCCTTTTTCAAACTCGGCCCACACCCGCATAGTGGCACACTCCCTTCCACCGCTGGATCCCGCATCCATGACAGCCCTTGCGACAGTCCGGCGTCACCTCCGCGCACTGCGATTTTTCATACTCGCGCCACAGGAATGCTTTCGTGACCCCGGCATCAATCATATCCCAGGGCAGAATCTCATTCCTGTCTCTGCGCCGGAAAGCGTAAAAACCGATGTCCAGTCCACAGTCCGCAAACGCCTGCACCCACTCATCGAACCGGAACTGTTCCGTCCACCCGTCCAGCATGCATCCCCGTGCATAGGCCCGCAGAAGTACCGCGCCAAGCCTTCTGTCCCCGCGTGCAAAGCATGCTTCCATCAGACTTGTGCCGGACTCGTGATAATTAAAGTTCACACCCTTGACCTTGCGCAGGCGTTCCTTCAGGTAGGCCTGTTTCTCCCGCAGCATTTCCTGTGTGTCCTGCGGCTCCCACTGGAAAGGCGTAAAGGGCTTGGGCACAAAACTGGACGCAGATACCGTCACGCGCAGGCCTTTGGCGCGTTTGTCCCTGGGGACCTCGAAATAGCAGCGGATGACTTTGGACGCCAGATCCACCATTCCGTCCAGGTCCGCTTCTGTTTCCGTAGGCAGGCCAATCATGAAATAGAGCTTGACACTGCTCCAGCCGCCCTCAAAGGCATCGGTAACCTTCTCAATCAGGTCTTCCTCGGTAACACCCTTGTTAATGACATCGCGCAGGCGCTGCGTACCGGCTTCCGGCGCAAAGGTAAGGCTGGTCTTGCGCTCCTGCTGGGTTTCCTCCAGTGATTCCTTAAGTACAGAGTCAATGCGCAGAGAAGGCAGTGAAATGGAGACATGCTCTTCCTTAAAGCGCTTGAACAATTCCCGAATCAGTTCAGCCAGGCATGTATAATCCCCGCTGGAAAGACTGGACAGGGAAATGTCCTCATACCCGGTTGCCTTCTCCAGGCTGCCTGCCAGTTCCAGAAGGCGCGCAATCGAGCGCTCCCGGATCGGACGATACAGCATGCCGGCCTGGCAGAAGCGGCACCCTCGGGTGCACCCACGCATGATTTCCAGCATAATACGGTCATGCACGATCTCTGTGTAGGGCACAGGGATTTCCCTGGGATAGTACGTATCATTGAGATTTACGACCACTCGCTTGCGGATGGTCGCAGGCGCTTCCGGACAGTTGGGGGAAAATGAAGCGATCGTTCCGTCTTCGTGATACGTAACATCATAGAGTGCTGGGACATACACGCCTTCGATACCGGCCAGTGCCTTCAGACAGGCCATGCGGTCCGCTCCGGACTGTTTCCACTGAAGAATGGTCCGGCAGACCTCCAAGGTAGACTCTTCCCCGTCTCCGATCATATAAGCGTCAATAAAGTCCGCAAGCGGCTCCGGGTTAAAAGCGCAGGGGCCTCCCGCAACCACAATCGGCTCCTCCCGCGTGCGTTCACGGGCCATGAGATGCACACCGCCCAGATCCATCATGGCGAGTATATTGGTATAGCTCATCTCATACTGCAGGGTAAAGCCGATCATGTCGAACTCGCACAGTGCCCGCCGGCTTTCCATGGAAAACAGCGGAATCTCGTTTTCCCGCATCAGTTCCATCATATCCGTCCACGGCATGAAAAACCGCTCGCATACCGCCCAGTCTTCCTGATTGACCAGCCCATAGAGTATTTTCATGCCCAGATGAGACATGCCGACTTCGTAGGTGTCCGGGAAACAGAAACCGTAATGCAGCGGTACGCTGTCCCACGCCTTTACCGTCGTGTTCATTTCTCCACCTGTATATCGCGGTGCTTTCTGCACTTTTTCCAGGATCGCTTCGATCCGATTGGGGTCGATCATGGTACTGCCTTCTCCCTTCCTGGTGCCTTGGTACAACCAAGGCATTTTATCATCTGGGCATGACAGGGTCAACCGGAATACACAGACGTGAAAAGCGCTCTTCCATGTAGAAAGAGCGTTAGAGATGATCGCGGGCATAGGCAAAGAGATACTGCTGATATACTCCGTTGAAGGGAGCCAGCCGTTCCGCCGGATATCCCTTGGGATAGTAGACAGCCATTGCTTTTCGGATCCAGGTGTCCACAGGCAGCGCGTTCAGCCGGTGTAAGCCGAAAAGCATCACACACAGAGCGACCTTGGGTCCAACCCCATACAGCGTTTTCAGTCTTTCCAGAAGTGCTGCATCCGGCAGTGCCTGCATCTGCAGAAGATCGACCCGGCCTTCCGCCACATCACGGGCTGTCCTGAGAATATAAGCCGAACGGTACCCCATCTTGCATGAGAGAAGCGCATCCTCAGACAGGGCCGCAATCTGTGCAGGCGTAGGAAACGCATGGTAGACCTCACCGTACCTGTCTTCGCATGCGGTCCCATACCGATGGCAGAGTGTCTCAATAGATTTACGTATCAGCGGAATACTCCGGTTCTGGGAGATCAGGAAGGAGACCAGCGTTTCCCAGACGTCCTGATGCAGAATGCGGATTCCCTTCTGCGCCTCACATGCAGCGAACAGGTCCGGATCCGTTTTCGGATCAATCCGTTCCCGAATCCGGGCATAGTTCTCTCCCATGTCAAAGTATGACTTCCAGCGTTTCTCCCACTGGGCCTGTGCACAGTCCACGGAAAAGCGGTTCTCGCCCGTCTTCCGTATCCGAAGAACATCTTCTCCGGCCAGCACCCGAAAAGCGCCGTCTGCGTGCTGCGTCATGCGAAAGCACTGCCCACTCTGTGCAATCCGCATAAGGTCCAGATCATCCGCAAAAGAAAAAGCAAAGGATTCACGCATGCACAGGCCTCAGATCCATGTCACGGTGGTAGCGTCCCAGGAATGTGCGCAGCAGTTCCACGCAGTAATCCAGATCCGTAAAGCTGGCCACCTCCACACTGGAGTGCATGTAGCGCAGAGGAATGGAGATCAGTACGATCGGAATACCCATGGCGGCAAGCGCCACTGTATCCCCGTCCGTGCATGTCTCTGCTCCGGCCACCTCATATTGCAGAGGAATCTGCTTTTCCCTGGCGATCTCTTCCAGCATACGGTTGAGGTGCTTGTTGACCATACCGCTTCTGCAAAGAACCGGTCCTCCACCCACCCGGATTTCTCCGGTCTTGGCTCCGTCTGCACCGGGACAGTCACTGGCCCAGGTGACATCCACAATCACAGCACAGTCGGGATGCACGTCACAGGCCGCAAAGTATGCCCCCCGTCCTGTGGTTTCCTCGCCCACGGTCGTGGCGGCATAGACCCCCTGTGTCACGCGGTCTTCCTTGGCAAGCCGGGTCGCTTCCAGAACAACTGCGGCACCGGTCTTATCATCCAGTGCTCTGCCGGTAAAGCGTTCGGAAAGAAGCAGGCGCATGCCCGCATCCGCACAGACTGCATCCCCAACGGATACATACTGTTCCGCGTCTTTCCGGTCCCGTGCTCCCATGTCCAATGTCAGTTCACAGTCCTTCACCGACTCTTTCTTCAGAAGCTCCCTGTCAACGCTGCATACAGCACAGATTTTCCTCACGGTTTCCTGTCCGTTTTCCACGCTCTCGTGCAGAATCTGCATGGGGCTTCCCACATAGAGCTTTGGATTGACGCCACCTGCGCTCTGTACATGAATCATTCCCTTTTCATCGATTTCCGTAACCCGAAAACCGATCTCGTCGATATGTCCGCACAGAAGAATGCGGGTTTCGCTCTGCGGATTCAAAATAGAAATCACATTACCCACCGTATCTGTACGGATTTCATCGGCAAACGTCTTTGCATAATCGATGACATGCCGTTGATTGGCTTCTTCCATACCGCTGACCGAAGCGGTTTCCAGCAGTGTCTGCAGAAATGCACGATTCATGGAATACCTCCCTGTTTCGCATATGCAAAGGGCTTCCAGCCCTCCACAGGTTACTATACGCCCATCGGCTTTCTTTTTCCAGCCCGCAGATTCCTCTGCATACACAGGAAAAACGAAAAGCTGCTTCTGAATGCATTGAAGAACCAGCATATCTTCTGTACAATACAAAGCGTCGGTTTTTCCCTTGCAGGACCAGGAAATCCGAGGGAAGAAAACGAATTCCATCGATCATGGACAAGGAGGATGCTATTATGGAAGGAATTGAAAGAGTCTGTCAGTTTCTCGACGAGGCCCAGACCTATTACCTGGCGACAGTGGAAGGCGATCAGCCGCGTGTAAGACCTTTTGGCACAGCGCTTCTGTATAACGGAAAACTGTATATTGAAACAGGAAAGGTAAAGAATGTCTCCAGGCAGCTTGCTGCCAACCCGAAAGCGGAAATCTGTGCCTTCAAGAATGGACAGTGGCTTCGCGTAGCCGGCGAACTGGTCAATGATGACGATCGGGATGTCAAAGTCGCCATGCTGGAAAAAATGCCCAGCCTGAAGGCCATGTATAATCCTGATGACGGAAACATGCAGATGCTGTATTTTCGCAATGCAACCGCCACATTTTCATCTTTTACTGCAGCCCCGGAATCATTCCGCTTCTGACAGTCCGCCTTTTATTACCCGCAAAGCTTCCTGACCGTTTGTCGCAGGAAGCTTTTTGCATTTTCCCGTCTTCTTGCAAAAGCTTTGTCTTTTTGTTGCCCTTTGCCCTCGAATCCTGTAAGATTTCTCTCTGTATCGGTAAACCAACAAAGGAGGTGCCCATGTGCGTCATTTGCTTGATATGCTCTCTTTTCAGCCGTCTCACCTGATAGATCATCTGGTATATATCGCCATTGCTCTTGTGACCGTCATCGGCTGTATCAAGTGCCTGATTCCGCTATGGACAACCACGATCGCCATGCGCCGCGCAATCCGGCGCCTGCACGATGAGGACAGTACCATGCGCGAGCGCCCTGTATGGCAGGAACCGCGCTTTCTCGGCCGCCGTCTGCGGGGCTGCTGGCTGCGATTTCTGCAGAACGCGGAACAGCTCGACCGCAGAGGCCTCCCCTGCAACGTGGAAGACTATGTCAATGACGACACTGTCACTCATGGGCCCGGCAATGCGCAGCTGGCAGAGCTGATTCCGTCCCTGCTCACCTCCCTGGGTATTCTGGGGACATTCCTTGGCATGACGCAGGGCCTGTCCGGACTGGATGTCACAACCACGGATCAGATGATGAAGGGGATACAGAACCTGCTCTCTGGTATGCAGTTTGCGTTCGGCACATCGGTGGCGGGTGTAGCCTGCTCCCTGGCATTTAACATGCTGAACCGCATATCCCAGGGGTCCAGTTATCGCGCCATTGACGACTTTACGGAGGCATTCACCAGCCTGGCCATGCAGCGGCCTCTGGACAATGATGTACAGCTGATCTGCCAGAATCAGGATCGGAATCATCTTCTCTCGACCGTGTCTGACGCGGTACAGACAGTTCCCGGGAGAATGGAACAGGCCGTATCCGGCGCGCTCCTTCCCATTGCACACTCCATGGATCAGTTCCTTCTCGGGGCTACAAAGTCCCAGATCGACGGAGTGGGGCGTGTCGTGGATCACTTTGTGGACCAGATGAATCTTTCCCTGAACGGACAGTTCCTCCTGTTGGGCAAGACGCTGACGGAGATCAATCAGAACCAGGCTGCCAGCATCGGCCAGGTTCAGAATTCTCTTAGTGCCGTTGACGGATTGCTGGATGACGTCTCGCGGATGCATCAGATCTCGGACAGTCTCCTTCAGCAGTTCGAGCGCTATATCTCCGAACTGAGCCTCGCGCGCATGCGGGATGAAGGCTTTGAAAAGAATGCATCCGCACTGCTTGACAGCATGCAAAAGAACACCCGTGAACAGGCGCATACACTGGATGCCATCACGCAGATGCAGAAGGAAATCATGCGCGAAACGGAAGCCTTTGAAAAGATCTCGCGTTCTTCCCTTTCCTCCATGGAATCCCAGCAGTTACGTCTTCAGGAAGCTGTCTCCCGGCTTTCAGGCAGCTATACGTCTCTGACGCAGGAAGCAGTGGATTCTCTTTCCCACAGCCTCAGTCAGCTGGAAAAGGATATGCATGCAATTCTGCAGACTCTCAGTGATGCACTGCCGCACATGTCTGAGAACCGGGACGTGGAATCCATTTCTGCCATGCAAAAGACACTGTCCCAGATGCAGTCCTCCGTCAATTCGATTGCATCCCTGCTTTCCAAGGATGGGGAGGTTCGGTAATGGCCAGGCAGCGAACGCATAACCGACGCGCAGGGCGCGGCAATACCGGAAGCAGCTGGATCAGCTATTCCGATATTATGGCAGCGCTGTTGCTGGTTTTTGTGCTTTTTCTTGTCTACAACCTGTACCAGTACAACCAGACGCTGCTGATTAAGACACAGGAGCTTGATACACAGAAGGCGCTGGTCTCGTCCCAGCAGGCGCAGCTGGAAGAACAGGCGGGAATCCTGATAATTCAGCAATCCAATCTGGATGCAGCCTCCGCTGAACTGGGCCAGATACGGCTGGAGCTGAGTGAAAAGGAAAGCGAGCTGGAACAGCAGAATATCATATTAATCGGAAAAATGGACGAACTGGATCAGGCTAACGCAACCCTGGCGGCCCGGGAAACAGAGCTGAATCAGCTGCAGCTGGCGCTTGGCGCGCAGAAAGAGCTTTTTGATGCCCAGACCCAGCGGCTGGAGGAAATGGTCGGTGTGCGTTCCGAGATTGTACGTGAATTGTCCTCCGTACTCTCGCGCTCGCACCTGGCAGCCCAGGTAGACCCCAATACCGGTGATATCATGCTGGACAGCAAGGTCTTTTTCCAGACCAATTCTTCCGAGATCCGCGAGGATGGAAAAGCGCTGCTGGATGCTTTTGTGCCTGTATATCTGGATGTACTGCTTCAGCCGCAGTACAGGGATTATGTGGGCGAAATCGTGATTGAAGGTCACACCGATTCCTCGGGAAGCTTTATCCGCAATCTTCAGCTTTCCCAGGATCGTGCGCTGGCTGTGGCCACCTATATACTCACCATGCCAGGGCTTTCGGAAAACCAGCAGGCACTTCTTCGCACTATTCTCACGGCCAAAGGGCGATCCTACAATGATCTGGTCTACCTGGACGACGGGAGCGAGGATATGGAAGCATCCCGCCGTGTAGAATTCAAGTTTACGCTCAAGGATGCAGAAATGATTGCGGAAATGAATCGAATTCTGACCATGAACGATAATGCGAGTGTGGGGGAATAAGCTATTGAAACCGCTTGCGATAACCCTTCTGATTCTTCTGATCTGTGCCCTTCTCGGCACAGGATATCTCTATGCTACCTGCAGCGTAACCGTGGCGGATACAGCGCTCACGGTCAGTGATGCTGCAGCGCAGGAAAAAGCATTTCTTTCCCTGCAGGAACAGATGCGAAACGGAGCGCTTTCCGGGCTTGTCTATACAGACTCTCTCGATGGCGCTGCGGATGAGTATCAGTTTCTGCAGTTTGAAGTCACGCTCCGGAACACCTGTTTTCTTCCTGCAGATATGGTTGAACTGCAGGTTCTTCCCCAGAGCGGGGACATCCTTCAGCTCGCAGACTTTTCCGATCATATGCTCTCCCGGCGCAGCAGCGGCACCTTCACCGCAACAGTTCTTTCCAGAAAATCGGAGATTCTGCCGCACGAGATCCAGGTCACCTTCACCATGTGGGGAATCCCTTTCCGTCTGAAAGCCCATTACAGCCGCTGAAAACATGTCGCAAGACCATTTGCATAAAGGTTTCGGACCTTATTCATCCCGGAAAGCCAGCTGCATCTGTTCCATGCAGCAATTGGTCATAACGCAAGCCCATCCTATGCTTATCGACATGGAAAAGCGCTGGCATAATCGGATTGATTGTGCCAGCGCTTTCTATTTTTGAGCCGTATGGTCCAGTGTCTGACATTACACGCCCTTTCCCAGTGTGATCCGCTGTGCCAGCAGACCATGCAGGAGAATTTCAGCAGAGAAAATGATTCGTAGCATACCTGCCTTCTTTTCTTCGCAGAAAGGCAACATCACCAGACGGGAACTCGGTTTCCCTTGCCTCGCCTCAATAAAGGAATTGAAAAGCAGACAGCGTGGCGAAAGCTACGCTGTCTGACTAAAATGACGGTCCCGTCGCTTACTCATCCGCTTCCTGCGCTTCGTTTCCGTTAGCCAGCGCTTTTGCGTACTTCTCACTCATCAGATCAATGGAGTACAGGTAAGGCTCGCCGTTAATGGATGCTGTACATTCCCGGATATCCTGATACTGCGGGTCCACTTTCATTTGCGCTATGACTGCCGCCATGCGTTCCCTGTCAAGGAAGAAGGGCTGCCGGGCAAAGTAATAGACAGGCGTGGGTGTGGGGAAGGCCTTACAGTTGAAGCGCACCATTTCCGCTACCGTGCGTGCATCATCCTTTTCCAGGGTCAGCATGGCAATCTTGGCATAGTTATGCGCCATGTATTCCTCCGAATAGTAATACACATCCTTCTGGCCTTTGACCGTGAGGATGTCTTTGCACGTCTCATCCGCCGCAAGTTCTTCCAGAAGTGCGACAATATCCTCCTCTTCGCCGTCAATCAGGGATCTCGGGGTAATCAGAGCTGATTGGCAGCGTTCCCGGATAAAATCAGCCAGAAGCTGTGCCTGTGTTTTTTCCGGTTCCGGTTCCTTCTCCTCTTCCGGCGCTGACGGCGGGAAAGGGTCTTCCACGTCCGGCAGAGACTGCAGATAGGCAAGGAGTTCCGGTTTCTCCTCTGTCTTTGTCTCGCCAGACATCACGTTTTCAGCCAGTTCCTGCATTTCCTTCTTTTCCAGCTTAGGGTTATCCAGTTCCGGATGAATTGCCGGATCCAGTGCATCACTGAACTCGCCCGGAATCTCGCTCGGTTTCAATTCAACCTCTTTGGCAAAACCTGGTTTACGGCGTCCGAACAGTGCCATCTCACATCATCCTTTCTGAAAAAAAAGCGTACCTGCACCACCCGGCACAGGTACGCAATGTCACTCAGGCTTGGCGTCAGATCAGTCCGAGTTCTTCCAGCTTGTCTGCGCAGTCCTGCAGATCAAACTTCTCCAGGGTCTCACGGGTCGGGATACCGGTTTCACGATTCCATCCCATGGCATCGTACCACATATCCAGGCTCTTCTCCCAGTCTTCACGGTCCAGCTTGACAGTGCCTTCCTCAAAGGCTTTGAAATCCGGTTCCTTATCAAACACCCAGTCAGAAACACGGTCATGATCCTTGCGCAGGTTTGTGCTATTCAGGTTCAGCTTAAAGCTTACCGCCGTCATAACGCGCAGGAGCTGCGAAATACGCTCGGAATCACGCTCCTGATCCTCACGGGTATACTCTTCGCCTGTCACGGCTGTCATATACTTCGCGTCCAGATCCAGGTCGCCGATATAGTTGCGTTTCTTGCTGGTGGCAATGGTCATCGGGTACATCCAGTTGCACAGCGTAGCAGAGTCATGCCACTGCTTGCCGATGAAGGCCCACTTGGCCAGCTTGATCTTGTTTTCATTGATGGGCGTATACTTCTTCTGTGCATCCGTGCAGCCTTCTCCGAAGAAGTGCTCCAGAACCGGCTTGATAATCTCGTTATACGGCGCGCCGGAAGAGCAGAAATTGATCAGATGATGGATCATACAGTCACGGTTGTACATCATGGAATACAGGGTACCCGCCTGCCAGCAGTTTTCCGGGCCATGATGACGCGGGAAACCATTGTGTCCGATATTGAAGTTCTTGCCGTTGACAAAGTCATAGAAATTCTTACCGGCCACATTCTTGGAAGCATCATCCATGCCCCACTTCTGATAGAGCCGATAGGTGCCCAGACCAATGTCGGAGAATACGCCTTCGCGCATGGCAATACGGCGATAGCAGTCGACGACCCAGCGGGGATCACCGGTCTCCATCAGCTTCCACGGGATGCTCTCCCACTCGCCCGGATTCTCGCGATCCAGTACATCCTTGAGCACACCGGTGCTGTAGGCCATGTTAAAGTCTTCATAGAGATTGCCATAGTTGCACCATACGCCATAATCATCGGCCGCACGTGACCCGGCGCCACCCAGAACCATCTTGGCATCGCCCTTATCCACAAAGTCATGGGTGGAAGCAACGGAGTTGCCCGCTTCATCCTTATGGTTCGGATACCATTCCAGCATCTTAATGATGGGCATACAGGTATTGGATACATGGGTCGGCAGATCATAATCGGCCAGAGGATCCATGTCATACTCGGTATAGCAGCGTACCGGGCAGGAAGAGCAGCCGCCCTGCTTGACGGTATATTTCTCAGCTACTTCGCCAAAGTCAAATACGCCCTTATTGCAGCGCAGCGCCGCCACATTGATCTGGCCGCTAGGCTGCTCGCCCATGTCAATCGGACCTTTGGATGCCTTGTCCCAGGTGATACCAGGCGCACCCTGCCAGCGGTTATTCGTCGCCACATACTCGGACCAGCTCTGCGCATGGCACGGAACGGTATGGTTGTTATTGCCGCCTACCAGATCCTTGATCATATAGTTGGACAGAAGCCGGACTTCCATGGGCTTGGCAATCTTTACAGCGCCGGTGCCGCGTACAACCAGTGCCTTGCACTTCTTGGAGCCCAGCAGGGCACCGATACCGGCACCACCGGAGTTGCCAAAGGAGGTAATGATGTTGGACATAGGCACCAGGTTTTCACCGGCCGGACCGATGGAAGCTACGTCAAACTCCGGCCCATTTTCCTTGGCCAGCGTCGCGTTGGTCTCAAAAGTGCCTTTGCCCCATACATGGGACGCATCTTCAATGGTAACGTTTTCGTCTTCGATCTTAATGTAGACAGGCTTTTCGCTCTGGCCTTCCACGATCATGGCGTCATAGCCTGCATACTTGAATGCATGGGCAATATGTCCGCCCATGTGCGCATCAACAATGGAATAGCCCAGAGACCAACAGGACAGAAGGGTAATATTCATACGGCCCGAGCAGGGTACGCCGGATGCAGTCAGCGGTCCTACGCCGAACACACACTTGGCGTCCGGTCCCAGGGGATCCGTATCCAAGGGAACTTCGTCCCAGATCACTTTATAGCCGATGCCCATGCCGCCAATATAGGGCTTATACTTGGGCAATGTATCTTCCTTGGTAATCGCACCGGTGGACAGATTCACACGCAGGATCGTACCTGCCCAGCCGTTGATGCCATTCTTTACTGACATATCGATGTTCCTCCTGCTTCTTTTGTCACTTCAGCACAGAATCCATTACATTGCCTGAGAAACGGATACGATCCGATCCCAGGGCACCAGAGACAGCGCGCCGGAAGGACAGCCTTCCGCACAGGCACCGCACATGATGCACTTGGACGACTTGTGGGTCACCGGATTCACGGTAGGCATATGCCACGGGCAGGCCTGTACACAGGCTCCGCAGCCAACGCACTTCTCCGTATCCACCCTGCGGATGCCCAGTTCGTCAGCGTAGATAGCCTGCTGAGGGCATGCCTCACCGCAAGCCGGCTTTTCGCACTGGCGGCAGGTGTCCGGGAAATAAGTCCAGTTGTCCTCTGTGTAAAGACCCTGGCCGTTGCGGCTGGAATACAGGTTTCTCGTGACCTTGACACGGGAAATATAGCTGGAGCAGCAGCCGTCATTGGTCAGTGTGCAGTTGATCTCACACCTCTGGCAGCCCACGCAGCGGTCAGCATCCACGACCAGAAGTCCCTGCGGGAATGCCCATACACGGACCTTATCCTCGGCAACCGCCTGTGCCGTGACGCCCATAACATTGAGCATGGACGTGGAGATGGCGAGACCAGCCAGACTCTTGCCGGACAGTTTCAGAAACTGACGCCGGGTATAGTCTTTGTCGAGGAAGCTCTTGCGATCATTTGTTTCAGCCATAATGGAACTCCTCCTTCAGAAATGGAAATGAAAACAGAGTTTTTTGGGCACAAACAAAACCTGACAACGCGGGTACAGAACAAAAGACCTGGTTATCAGGCTCCTTCGCAAAAGGCAAGCGCACCC
Source organism: uncultured Eubacteriales bacterium (assembly GCA_902764915.1). Taxonomy (GTDB): domain Bacteria; phylum Bacillota; class Clostridia; order Christensenellales; family Aristaeellaceae; genus UBA2943. Next base: position 42,065 of record CACWXY010000025.1, read on the forward strand.
GTTGCCGGATACACTCATCGGTCCAGGCGGCCACGTGGGTCATCGAAGACTCGGAGCAACATTTTGTTCTGATGGTAAAGATAGCACAATCCTTTTCATCTGAAAAGAACCTATTTTTCGGCATTGTATCCGTATTCTGTTCATGGTATCTTTTTCCTGACATTTATCCGTCACACGGAGGTACCCCCATGCATGTTTTCCTTACCGGCGACAGACAGGTCGGCAAAAGTACAATCGTGAAGAAAGTGATAGCCTCCCTTTCCTGCCCCATCTATGGATTTGAGACCCGCTTTTTCCCCGGTCAGCGCGCCGTGCTTGCCATGGTTCCCTCCGGATTTGACGGTCCTCTGCGTGATGCTGATATTGTAGCCCGAAAGGAAGAGGGACGCTGGCACCCGCTTCCAGATGCTTTTTCCCGCATCGGAACCGCCCTCCTTTCCCGTCCGCACGGTTCCTCCGGTGTCATCATTATGGATGAACTCGGGTTTCTGGAACAGGATGCCGCGGTCTTCCAGTCAGCAGTCCTGAAAACACTGTCCAATGACCTCCCGGTGCTCGGAGTGCTTCGAAATGGCGTTGCATGGCATGAGGCCATACGGAGGCACCCTTTTACGAAGGTCATCACGGTAACGCCTGAAAACCGTGAGCATCTTCCCTCACAGGTTCTTCTCGCGCTTTCCATGTCCTTCCCTTCCATAGACATGATGCCGGAATCGTTGATTTCCTGGTCGCTTCTGGGGCAGTCCATGCCCAGCCTGTACGCAGCGCCTGCAGATCGGCAGACACTTATACGCGGCCATCTGCTGACACAGGGGTACTGGCAGAACGGTGCATCGCTTCCCGTGATTCTTGAGAATGCGGACGGGATCACGGTTTCCGGAGAGGGCCTTTCTCTCCTGCCCTGCCCGCTCACCCCATGCAAGGCAGATACGCATGTGACACTGTCCGCCCTGCGCGAGGATATATTCACCCTGCATCGTTATTCCCATGCGCCTGGCTATCATGTATGTATTCTTCGCTGTGAAGACGAAGTTTTTCCTGGCACTGACATATCTCGTCATAACGCCCTGTCAAGAGTCGTCGGGAGCAGCGTAGGACATACGCCTGTCACCCTGTCCGTCAGCAGTCGGGTTACCGGCTCACTTATGGAGATGGCAATCCGTGCCAGGATTCCGGTGGTCGTCACCGAAAAAGCCGTCTCGACCGAGGCGGTTCGTTTGGCGCAGACCTTTTCCGTAGCACTGGTATGCATGCGGGAAAGCCCTGAAGTATTCGGTGCCGCATGGCGCCTGGAAAAGTGAGGATATGCAGATATGAAACTTGTCACGATTGTCGGTATCCGAGGCAGTGGGAAAACAACTATTGTGGAGAATCTGACCCGTGCGCTGACCGCGCGCGGCTGCCGTGTCGGTACTGTCAAATCCGTTTTCTGTCCCACCTTTCATATGGATCAAGCAGGCAGCAATACCATGCGCCATCGGCTCAGCGGTGCACAGATAGTATGTGCCAGGGCCGCGCATGAAACTGATCTTCTCTACAGCACACCGCTGAAGACTTCAGAAATCCTGCGGCATTACGGGGACTGCGACTGGGTCCTGCTGGAAGGCGATTATGCGATTCCATGCACCCGCATTGTCGCCGCACACGAGGAAAACGATGCCGTATCTCGCATCAATCCTCTGACGGTTGCCCTGTCCGGGCGTATCGCGGGCAGTATGAAAGCCCTGCATGGACTCCCCGTGTATCATCCGGAGAAGGATCGGGAGGCATTTCTCGATTTCCTTCTGCAGACTGTTCCTGACTGTACAGACCTGGCTTCCATGGATCAGGACCTGAAAGGAGAAGACCTTTCCTCAGCGCGTGCTTTCTGTGCCGCGGGATGCCATGGTCATAAAAAGCGTGAGAAAAAGGAAAGCGGCATTCTGCTTATGGTGGACGGTGAGAGAGTCTCGTTGACTCCGCAGCAGCAGGCACTGATCCGAAGCTGGGCGCAGCCTGCACCAGACCCTGTCGGTCAGGAATGCCTGTGAAGCTGTCTTTTCCCCTTCCATGACATTGCAGCGCTTCCTTGGAAAAACCATTGTCTGGATGCAGACTGTACAGTGCGTTCAGCCAAAAAAAGGCAGATGCCGGTCATGAGAACCGGTACCTGCCTTTCTTCATTATTTCGTAAGAACCTCTACCTCATTACAGAAGACAACCCGTGTTCCTGCCTGTACACAGCTGACAATCCTTACCAGCCAGTCCTCATTCCATCCTTCCGTATTCTTCTGCGTGCGCACCCGAAAATCGTCTTCCTGTACACACGCACCGGTATGTGTACCATCGAATGATATGGCAAGCAGATTTCTCAGCTGCCATTCTCTTTTCTGTGCCAGACATCTCCGCAGCCGGTCTTCACAGATCAGCTCCGTGTGCAGTGCTTCAATCTTTTCCCTGACGGCATCTTCCCTGCTTTTCAATTCCCGCGCTGCCTGCATGACCTGTTCTTTCAATGCCATTTCCTGCACTTCCTTACGGCAGCGCAGGCACTGAAAGACGGCGCCTTCTTTCCTGCGCATCCTCCGCATGCTTTCCCCGCAGACGCACCGTGTCCTTCCCATCAGGACCTTTCGTGAACCGTAGTCATTCCCACCTTTCTTCGCTGTCTGTCCGCGCAGCCACATTTCATCTTTGACACGGTAAAACAGAGACTTGGGTACTATCGACGGATGACTGTCCTCTACATAGTACTGGGGCAGCTGTCCCCTGTTCGGAACCAGTTTATGGGTCAGAAAATCCTCTACCAATGTCTTCTGAAGCAGCAGGTCGCCTGCATACTTCTCATTTGTCAGAATATAGCGCACAGTACTGCTCGGCCAAGTTTTCTGGCCAGTCCCGCTGGGTACGCCTTCTCTGCGCAAATCCGATGCAATCCTGTCTGTGGAAAAGCCATCCAGATAGTCACGATAGATACGCCGTACAACCACAGCCTGTTCTTCCGCAATCACAAGCTTCCCCTTGTGATTCTTTTCATACCCGATAAACCGGGAACAGTTGATCTTAGCTACGCCCTGCTGAAAACGGTATCGGATCCCCATCCGTACATTCTGTGAAATACTCTGACTCTCCTGCTGCGCAATGGATGCCAGAATGGTGAGAATCACCTCTCCTGTGCCGTCCAGCGTATCCAGCCCTTCCTTTTCAAAGATCACTCCCACCTGCCGTGCTTTCAGCCTGCGAACCACGGACAGACAGTCCAGTGTATTGCGCGCAAACCGGGAAATCGATTTTGTCAGAATCAGATCCAGCTTTTCAGCCTCTGCATCGGCAATCATCCGGTTAAAACTGTCCCTGTGACGAAGCGATGTCCCGCTGATTCCCTCATCTGCATAGATGCCAGCCAGTGTCCAGTTCACATTGGAGGTGATCAGTTCATGATAATGACTGCACTGTACTTCATAGGACGATTCCTGCTCCTCCGAGTCCGTGGATACACGGCAATACGCTGCCACACGCAGTTTGTTCCGGGCTGTTTCCTTGCTGGCCTGCGCCTGTGCCCGAATCACACGCACTTTTGTTTTCTGTATGGATTCATCCGTTGGATCAGGCATATCCTCTTCCGCCACCGGCAGCACCTGCGCATACGGATCCGAGTATCCGAGCGTCCTGTTTGCCAGAATCAGCACTTCTCGGTTCACAATTCCTTCATGATGCGCAGGCACGTAATACCGTTCCTGTTCTCCATGATTGATATGCCTGACAAAACGCTCATCACAGTACGTCTTCTGAAACAGGCAGTCACCGGTATAGGTTATGTTCACCAGAATAGAGGATACCGTATTGGCTGTCCATGTCGCACTGTACTTGGTAGGAACACCGCGCGACTGCAATTCCCGGGCAATGGCGGACGGTGCCATCCCGCCCAGTGCCTTCTGAAAGACTTCTTCCACAATAAGGCGTTCCTGCGGATGAATCACCAGATGGCCCTTTTCGTCCACATCATACCCATAAGGCGGGCGCTTAAAATGAAATATACCTTCCTGAAACCGACGGCGATAGCCCAGCTTGACATTTCGGGAGAGTGATCGGCTCTCTTCTGCTGCAAAGGAAGAGAGTATGGAGAGGAAAAACTCGGAGCTCATGGAACCCGTGTCAATATTCTCCTTCTCAAAATAGACCCCCGTTCCCACCGTCTTCAGTGTGCGTACCAGATTCAGACAGTCCACCGTGTTCCGAGAAAACCTGGATATGGACTTGGTCAGGATTTTCTGCACCTGTCCCTCCATACAATCCTGAATCAGACGCATCAGTACCGGGCGTGTTTCTGCATGCGTGCCGGATACACCTGTCTCTGCGTAAACTCCTACCAGCACCCATTCCGAGTGAGAACCGATGACCTGCTCCCAATGGGATGTCTGTGCTTCCATGGATGATTCCTGGGATTCTTCATCGGTGGATACCCTGCAATATGCGGCAACCCGTATCGTCTCCCGTGTTTCCAAAGCAGAAATGATCCGAATGTCTCTTTCCCCCGTTCGCTTATGTTGCGACCTGAGCATGCCGCCGTCTGTGTCCGTCATTGAGCCGTACCTCTTCATTCTTTGAACCCACTCGGCGCCAGGGGCGCCAAAGATTCGATATCTAAGTGGTCTTGAAAAACCATCATATATGGTATCGAATTTTTTTATTGGTTGCATAA